>NZ_WNJL01000001.1 GCF_010378095.1 Acidithiobacillus ferrianus
CGGTGCCGGCGTATTTGGCGAAGAGGACACGATCACCCGCCTTGAGATCCAAGGGGCGAACCTTGCCGTCTTCCAGAATTTTGCCATGGCCCACGGCAACGACCTCACCCTGCACGGGTTTTTCTTTAGCGGTGTCGGGAATGATGATCCCGCCCGCGGTCTTCTGCTCTTCTTCCAGGCGACGGATGACAACACGATCATGCAAAGGACGCAGTTTCATTGAGCATTTCCTCGTTTTAACAGGTTAGTGGATGGACCCATCCTGGGTGCTGTTAGCAGTCACACCCATCGAGTGCTAATGATAGGCGCTGAGAAAGCGATGTCAAGGGGGAATCTCGATGCGCGCCAGGGGTCAGGAAATGTGGGTCCAGAGGGCGTGCAGGCTGCGCAGGAGGACGGTGTCGGCCCCCTGCAGGCGGTGGTTGATACCCGGCAGCGGACGAATGGCCAGTTGTGGCGCATGGGCGCGGGCGGCAAACTGATAGCTGGAGGACAAGGGCACCGCCTCGTCCGCGCTGCCGTGCAGAATTTCCACGGGGCCATGCAGGCACGGCGGGAAGCGCAGCAAGTCATGGTTCCAGCTATCCGTTACCAGATCGAACCGCATCCTCAGCGTACCGAGTCCGTAGGTGTCTTCCCAGCAGCGCAGATTGTTGTCCCGCCAGGCGCGTTGTTCGTCGACGGGCAGGCGCTGGAAGATTTCCTGGATGAAGTTGTAGGCGGGGGCGATCAGCAGCAGGGCGCGGATGCGCTCCGGCCAGCGGGCGGCGGCGATGGTCCCCAGCCAGCCGCCCATGCTGGAGCCCACCAGTAACACCGGACGCTTTCCCAGCATCTGCAGGATCAATTGCAGATCCGCCAGATAGCGCGATAGCGTCAGGGCCTCGAAGAGGCCGTCCGAACGCCCCACGCCACGCGGATCGAAACGCACCCAGGACCAGCCCTGGGTCTGGGCGTAACGGGCGAGACGCTGCGATTTGGAGCCTTCCATGTGGGCGGCAAAACCGGGCAAGAAGAGGCCCACGGGATCGGTATGGGTTTCATGCATGAGTCCGGCGATGCGCTCGCCGCCGGGGTGGACCAGGGTAAAGGGTCTTTCCGCGGAGGGGGACACTGGCTGCTCCATCAAAGGGGAAAAAACCGGGGCTGCGATCGCCCACGGCTGTCAGGGATACTAGTCAAAAGGCGGGGATGTTGACAAGCGGCCTTCCGGGCGGTTGGAAAAAAGATGGGCGGAGCCTTCAAGGACCGCCCAAAACCACCAAAGGAGGAAGAAACATGCGCTCGCAACCATCACAGCTGCTTGCAAGGGATTAGAGAGTGGGCGCGATGGAAAGTTCCACGCGACTGTGATTTCTTTTTGCGACCGCGTATTCTCAGCGCTGTGGCGCGGTTCTTGCTCTCCTCATGGAACGAACGAACCGCGGAGAGGGTCTCCATGGTGATGTGGAAATGGTGAGGAGCGATGCGGGTATGAGAGACGGGGCAGGGCGTAGGACCATTTGGGCCAGAAATGCGCTGACGTGGAGTGCCGTTTGTGGTTTTCTGCTGTGGTTCTGGCTACCCTGGGCGTCCGCCAATTCGTTTCTGACGCCCGATCAGGCCTTTCACTTTGAAGCGAGCGTGCCTCGCCACGGTCAACTGCAACTGCGCTGGGATGTGGCACCGGGATACCACCTGTATCGGGATCGGATTAAATTCTCCGTGTCTCCCGCAAGTGTCGTTCTTGGTCACTATACCCTGCCTGAAGGGGTGATGCTGGACGATCCCGCTTTCGGCAAGGTGCGGGTGCTGGAGGGGAAAAACGTCCTCACGGTGCCATTTACAGTCCATGGACCCGCCCCGGCCTTTCTGGTGTTGAAGAGTACTTATCAGGGGTGTGCGAATGCGGGCGTCTGTTATCCGGAACAGGCCAAAACGGTCAGGCTGGCGTTAGACCCGCAGACCGCCGCGCCTTCCGCGCCGCCCGCCGCGCCGCCGCCGGGGGGCGGCGCGCCCTCGGGCACTGCCAGTCCGACCAGCAACGCGGGGGTCTTGGCGGGCGCCTTGCAGGATCGTTTCTGGCTGACTTTGGGACTGTTTTTTCTTTCCGGGTTAGGGCTGGCGTTCACTCCGTGTGTCTTCCCCATGATCCCCATTCTGTCGGCCTTGATCGTCGGTCAGGCGGCGGGGCATGGTCACCGGCGCTCGCGGGCCTTTGGGCTCTCGAGTGCCTATGTTCTGGGCATGTCGCTGACCTACAGTATCGCCGGGGTGCTCGCGGCGGTGACGGGTGCCTATATGCAGGCGGCCTTTCAGAACCCCTGGGTGTTGGGCGCTTTTGCGCTGCTCTTTGTGCTGCTGGCCTTGTCCATGTTCGATTTTTATGCGCTGCAAATGCCGAGCGCCATCCAAAGCCGTCTTGCCGGTACGGGGCGAGGCGGGCATCTGTTCAGCAGCTTCATTATGGGCGCGCTCTCGGCGTTGATTGTCGGGCCTTGTGTGGCCGCTCCCTTGGCGGGGGGGCTGCTTTTTATTTCGCAGACGGGGGATGTCTTCCTGGGCGGTCTGTCGCTGTTTGTCCTGAGCCTGGGGATGGGATTGCCTCTGTTGATCATTGGCACCGTGGGCGGGCATCTGCTGCCGCGGGCGGGTGCGTGGATGGATGCGGTCAAGACGGTCTTTGGCGTGTTGATGCTGGGGGTGGCCATCTGGCTGCTGTCGCGTGTTCTGCCCGGACCGGTCACTCTCGCCTTGTGGGCGGCGTTGGCGGTGATCAGCGCCCTTTATCTCGGCGCACTGGATGCGATCTCCGCGGAGACTTCGGGTTGGCGCCGTTTCTGGAAAGGGTGCGGTGTGCTGGTGCTGGCCTATGGGTTGGCCATGGGCGCGGGGGCGCTGGGCGGTGCCGCTGATCCGCTGAAACCCTTGGCCCCCTTCACCGCGTCTAGGACGGTGGGCGTGCAAACCCCCGATGCGGCCTTGCGTTTTTCCGTGGTGAAAACCCCGGAGGCGTTGCAGGCCGCGCTGGAACAGGCCAAAGGCCAGCCGGTATTGGTGGATTATTGGGCCAGTTGGTGTGTGGAGTGTGTGCGCATGGATAAGGTCACCTTCGCCAACCCGCGGGTCGAAGCCGCTTTACGGGGATGGAGGCTGATCCGCGTGGACGTGACGCAGAATGATGCCGTCAGCCGTGCCTTGTTGAAGCGTTACCATCTGGTCGGACCCCCCGCCTTCATGGCCGTGAACGCCGGTGGCAAAACGGTGGCGCAACAAGAAGGCTATTTGGGGCCGGAAGCCTTTTTGCGGTGGTTGTCGGCGGCGCAAGGATCCTTCCGCGGAGCATGACATGGAGTGGCTCAGTGCCCCGCCGCCTGTCGCGCCGCCCCACCCCGCAACACATAGAGCGTCCCACAATACGGACAGCGCGCCTCTCCCGCCGCTTCAATCTTGAGGAAGACGCGGGGATGTCCGTTCCAGCGGCTCATGCCGGGCATGGGACAGTAGAGGGGGAGGTCCTTGGCCGTCACCTCGGTATAGTTTTTGTCGCAGCAGGTTATTTTTTCGGTCATGGTTTCAGTCTACGTGATGCAGCCATTCCGGGTGGTCGTCGTGGCGGCCGGCCACCGTGTCGAAGTAGCGGTTTTGCAGCATTTCGGTAACCGGGCCACGGCGACCCGCGCCGATGATCCGGTTGTCGATCTCGCGGATGGGTGTGACTTCGGCGGCGGTGCCGGTAAAGAAGGCTTCGTCGGCGATGTAGAACTCATCCCGGGTCAGTGGCTTCTCGACGATGGGGAGACCGGCGTCGCGGGCGAAACCCAGGATGGTGTCGCGGGTGATGCCTTCGAGGGCGCTGGTCAGGGTCGGGGTGTAGAGTATGCCGTCGCGGACCATGAAAATGTTTTCCCCGGAACCTTCGGCGACATAGCCTTCACGGTCCAGCAACAAGGCTTCGTCATAGCCGCAGGCGGAGGCTTCACGCTGGGCGAGCATGGAGTTCATGTAGTTGCCGGTGGCCTTGGCCTTGCACAGATGTATGTTGACATGATGCCGGCTGAAGGAACTGACTTTGACGCGGATGCCCCTTTCCAGGGCTTCCTGACCCAGGTAGCTGCCCCAGTTCCAGGCGGCGATCAGGGCGTGAACCTTGAGGCCTTTGGCCGACAGGCCCATGCCTTCCGCACCGTAGAAGAGAAGGGGACGGATGTAGGCGGATTCCAAGCGATTGACGCGGATGATTTCCTTGGTGGCCTCATTGATCTCGTCCTGGGTGAAGGGAACTTCCATCTGCAGGATCTTGGCGCTGTTGAAGAGCCGTTTGGTGTGTTCCGGCAGACGGAAAATAGCGGCGCCCTGAGGGGTGGCATAGGCGCGTTCGCCCTCAAAACAACCCATGCCATAGTGCAGGCTATGGGTCAGTCCATGGACGGTGGCCTCCCGCCAGGGGACCATTTTGCCGTCAAACCAGATAAAACCGTCGCGTTCCGCCATGGACATCGTCACATCTCCTTAACTTAATCGGTATAGCTGCCAATGAGTGTTTGCCACATTGCCCGCACCGCGCGGGCCGCATCCTGCAACGCATTCTGACGCGGGGCCTCCGTGACGGGAATGTCGTTGTCTTGCAGGTTCAACCAACGCCGGCTTTCCTCCCGGCGATACAGTTGCCAGGCATGCAAAAGGGCATCGGCTTGCGCCTTGTCCCAGACCCCCGCTTCCGTCAGCGCGGTGATTCCCGCAGCGGTGCCCGTGCCCTCGCAGAGGAACGGTTGCTGTGAGCAAGCCCCTAGCATAGCAAATTGCACGAGAAACTCGATATCTGTGAGGCCGCCGGGACTGAGTTTGAGGTGAAAGACGTCTTGGGGAATGATTTTGGCCTGGTACAGGCGTTGGCGCATGTGTCGGACATCGGCCGCCAGTTGTGCCGGATCTCGCGGCTGACGGAGGATTTCCGCGCGCAAGGCGGTAAAACGCGCGCCGAGAGTCCTGTCGCCCGCCACCCAGCGGGCGCGGGTGAGGGCCTGATGTTCCCAGGTCCAGGCGGACTCGCGCTGATAGCGGCCGAACGCATCCAGTGTGGTGACCAGAGGACCGGATTGCCCGCTGGGACGCAGGCGCATGTCGATCTGATACAACGATCCGGCGCGGGTGAGGGTGCTGAGGATGTGGATGAGCCGCTGACCCAGCCGCGCAAACCAGGTGGGGGCCGGGAGAGGCGTGGAACCGTCACTTTCGGCGTCGATGAAGGCATCGTAGAGATAGACCAGATCGAGATCGGAGGCGAAACCCATTTCCCGCCCGCCCAGTTTGCCGAAGGCGATGACCGTGAAAGGAGCGGCTTGCCCATCCGTGCCGCGGACCTCGCCGTGGCGGCGCTGCATCTCGGCCTTGGCCCAGGCCAGCGCGGTTTGCAGGGTGAGTTGGGCGAGGTCGCTGAGTGGGGGGAGCAGACCGCCTACGGAGAGGTCGCCGATCCAGAAGGCGGTGGCAAGGCGGATCATTTCGGCGTTCTTGAAACGGCGCAGGGCATCCATGCGTTCCTCCATGTCCTCCGCCAACTGCAGTTGTGCGGCGAGGACTTGCGGCCACTGCGTGGGGTCGACGGCGGGATCACCAATGAGGTCATCCAAGAGCATGGGGAAGCGGGCTAGTCTCTGCGCCAGCCAGGGGCTGTGCAGCAGTTGCGCGATGCGGACGAGTTGGGGCGGATTCTCCGCGAGCAGGGCGAGGTAGTTGGCACGTCCAAGAATAGCCTCGATGAGGGTCAGGAAACGCTGCAGCAGGGTGTCCGCGGATGGTTGAGCGGAGCACAAATCGAGTATGCGGGGGAGCAAGCGGTGCAAACGTCGCTGTCCCTCCGTGGAGAGGCGGCTGGCCACATCGCGGCTATGCGCGAAGCGCCAGAGGCGGGTCCATGCGGTTGGCGGGTCGGTGAAACCGCGGAGCAGATCGGTGGGCACCGTTTCCAAAACGCCCGTCTGGGCGCTTTGCCAGAGCCTTTGACCGTTGCTGTCCGCTGGCCTGGCCCCCGCATCCTGGGTGGTCAGCAGGATGCGCCGGAAGATGGCGTGCACTTGCGTGCGGAGGCTGTCCAGGGTATCGCGCAGTGCCGACACCTCGGCGAAGCCCATGCTGCAGGCGAGGCGTCGCCATTCCTGTGCGGTGTGCGGCAATTGCTGGGTCTGCTGATCGTCGACCATCTGCAGGCAATGCTCGGTGTCGCGCAAAACGAGATAGGCGCGGCGCAGCAGGTCGGTATCGGCGGTGGGCAGGAGTTTGGCGTGCGCGATGGCGGCGATGGTGTCCAGGGTGTTCGCGCTGCGCAGGGCGGGTTGGCGGCCACCGTGGATGATCTGCAGGGATTGACAGATGAACTCGATTTCGCGAATGCCGCCACGGCCTTTCTTGATGTCGTCATGGCGGCCACCCTGTTCCGTATCCATGCGGATTTTCACTTCGCGCAGTTCGGTGAGCGCGGTGTAGTCCAGATAGCGCCGGTAGACGAACGGCCGCAGCGTGTCGAGAAGGGTCCGGCCAAAGGAGAGGTCACCCGCCACGGGACGCGCCTTGATGAAGGCATAACGTTCCCAGCCGCGGCCGTGGACCTGATAATATTGCTCCATGGCGGCGGCGGAGATGCAGAGAGGGCCGGCATCCCCGAAGGGGCGCAGGCGCATGTCGACGCGGAAACAGAAGCCGTCGGCGGTGCGCTGGTCGAGGGCCCGGATCAACCAACGGCCCAGGCGCTGGAAATATTCACCGTTGTCGAGCGGGATGGGACCATCGCTCTCCCCTTCCTCACCGGAACAGAAAATGAGATCGATGTCGGAGGAGAGGTTCAGTTCGCGTCCACCCAACTTGCCCATACCGAGGATGGTGAAGGGCACCTCTTGACCCGCATCATTACGGGGAATCCCGTGGCGCCGGCGCAGGGTTCCCGTGCCATGGTCGAGGGCCTGTTGCAGGCAGACTTCAGCCAATTCACTCAAGGCGGCGACGGTATCCGGATAGTGTTCCGCGGATTGACGATCCTGCCAGATGATTTCCGTCATGCGGGCATTGCGGTATTGGCGGAGCGCGGCGAGGAAGGCGTCGCTGGAAAGTGCGTGGATGTCGCCCAGCACGCTGCGCTTCCCGCGCGCGAGACCCGGCAACCGATGGGGGTGCTGCTGCAGGAACCGGCGCGTGAAAGGGCTGGCACAGGCAATGTGTACCCAGTGTTTCGCAAAAGGCGCCCCCTGGGCGCGGAGTTCGGCCCGGGCTTCGGTGCTGAGGGCGGCCCAGGTGGCGGCGAGCGATCCGCCGATGGTTTCCGCATCGACAGGTAACTGATGGATGGCCTGCAGGATCTCTGTGGGCAGCTCAGATTCCGACATGCTGCGCTCCTTGCGGTGGTTGCCTCTGGCGGTTACGAGTGAGTGTAACTTATCCCGAGTGTCGGGCGTATAAGACGGCGATGACCTTCCTGTGCTAGGATTTTGCCGGATGTTGGGCGGGTTTCATGGCAAGGCGGTTCGCAGAGATCACCAGAGCAGGGAGCACAATTACATTACTTCATGGCGTTTACCGGTATTGACCGGACGGGTTGGCTGATGTCCTTGGCCTTCAAGGGAAACGTGTCGTGCCGCGTTTGCGCGTGATTTTCGCTGTTTTCCGCCGGGTCGGTGGATGGTCGCTGGCCATCGTGCCGACCGTACTGGTGTTGCTGGCGGTGGCTTTCTACCTCTTCCTGGTGCCTCGTTTGGATGGACTGCGTCCCTATGTCGCTCAGGCCTTATCGCACGCTTTGCGGGCGCCGGTGCGGATGGAAGGAATGCATCTGGGTTGGGACTGGGGACCGTCTCTGGAACTGGCCGCCCTGCGGGTGGGCACGCCAGCACATCCGGAACTGGTGTTACAGGGAGTGCATCTGCGCCTCTTCGCCTTGCCCCTGCTGTGGGGAAGGTTGATCGCGCAGGATTTTCGCGTGGCGCGGGGGGAGGTGTCGGTCACACCGGCGGCGGAAGGTGGCTGGCGGGTGGCCGGGCAGACGTTGGGACGAGCCAAGATGGCGCTGCCCCTGGATCTGGATTGGGCGCATGTGGATGTCCGGCACTTCGTTCTGCAATGGTGGTCCCGGCCGCATGCCGCCCCCATTCCGCTGCAGGTGCGCTGGCAGAGCAGCGGCGGTTTGCGTCCGCACATGCGGGCGCGGTTACGTTGGTCCCCCCAGGGCGTCTTGCGCTATACGGGTGCGGCACGCGGCATCTTTACTGCACCAGGACGCTCTTCGGGCAGTGGTCACTGGGTGGCGCAGGGGTTGCCCCTGGCCTGGTTGCACCGTGTTGATCCGCGTTTGCCGGCGCTGAGGGGCAGCCTGGATAGCCATGGACGTTTGCAGTGGTGGTACGGTTTGCCGCGTGTCGCGGTCGGACGGTTCACCATGCACGCGCCCGAGTTGGATGGTGCGCGGTGGACGCAACTCCAGGGTCGTCTGGATTGGCGTGGAACGGGATCTTCCGGGATCTTGCGGCTCGCGGACATGCGGGGGGCGTCGGCCCGTCCGCTGGCTGTAAATCTGGGGTTGAACTGGGGGCAACGCCTGCGCTGGCAGATACGATCACCGCGTCTCCCGGCCGTCCTGCTGCGGAACCTGCCAGCGCAGGCGTTGCCCGAGCGGCTTCGTTGGATACCTGGGCAAACGTGGCGGGGGACCCTCCGGAATCTGCACTTCCGTTGGCGGAGTGCGGGAAACCAACCGGCGGTGTGGCGGTTGCAGACCAGGCTTCAAGGCATCGGTGTTTCGCCCCATGGTCCATGGTTGGGGATGCGGGGCCTCAGCGGCGATCTCGTGCTACGCCCGGACGATCTGCGCTTGCATCTGGCCAGTCCCCGGCTGATTCTGGATTGGCCGCAGCGTTTCGCCGCGCCCCTGAATCTGCAGGGCGTGTCGGCACAGATCCACGCCCAAAAAATCGGTGCCGGCTGGTCTCTCCAGGCCGATCAGATTTCGTTGCAGGGGCCGGACCATGTCCGCGCAACCTTGGCCGTGCGGGGTCGGCAAATGCGGCTACAAGCGCAACTCGCCGGCATGCCCGCGACCACCCTTGCCGACTTCGTGCCACAGACAGGGATCAATCCGGCTTTGCGACACTGGTTGCTCCAGGCTTTTCAGGCGGGAACCCTGCACCGTGCGCAACTCGATTGGCAAGGATCGTGGCAGCACCTTCCGCGTGATGTGCCAGGCGAACACTTCTCCCTGGACGCGGATTTCCGCGGGGTGACGCTGCGTTATGCGCCACGCTGGCCGGTGGCTACGCGGGTAAATGCGCAATTGCTCTGGACAGGGCGGAGACTTTCCGTTCGTAGCCACGAGGGCGACATTCTCGGTGTGCCGGTAGCCTCCGCCAGCGCCGAGATCGACGCGCCCTTTGCGCAACATACCCCGCCTCTCCAGGTAAAACTGGAGACCCCGGTACCACTGGACAAGCTGCTGCCCTTTTTGCGGAAAACACCGGTGTTACGGGGCAAGGCCATGGCGAAAGCGCCTCTGCGCCTGTCCGGCCAGGGACAACTGCATCTGGCCCTGAGTATTCCCCTCGGGGATGAAAAGACCCAGGTGACGGGTAATCTCGTCCTGAATCGGGCTGGCATCGGCTGGAACGCCTGGCAAGCGACGAATGTACGGGGGCCGCTCTATTTCCAACGGGATGAGATCCGGGCCAGCACGCTGAAAGGTGTTTTTGCCGGTGGCCCCCTGCAGGTGAGTTTGCAGGCCAGTCATTTGGAAACACAACCGCGCCTGGCGGTGGCGTTGCAGGGAGATGCGCAGGCTGCGGAACTGCCGGTAGCGGAGCGCTGGCGAGCCGCGCTGAGCGGTATGGCGCCGTATCAGGGAAGCGCCACCCTGTGGAACGACGTTCTGCATTTCGAGGCGAATGCCGACCTGCGACAAGTCCACAGCGCGTTACCCGCGCCCTTGGGATGGGCGCCAGGCCAGAGCGTCAACCTGAACGTGCAGGGTCAAGGCGACCTTGCACGCAGCCTGCAAGTGGATTTCAGGCTGCCCCCGGGGTCCGGTGTCCTGGCGTGGCGCCGGGAGGGCTCGGCTTGGCGCTGGCAGGCCGGAGCCGTCCATCTGGGAGGAGGGGTTCCTCCACCGTTACCGCGTAACGGATTCACCATCCAAGGGAGCGGGAATAGACTCCCAGTGGCCCGGTGGCTGACCCTGTTGAAAGGGGATCAGGGTTCTGGAGCGTGGCCGGAAATCCGTTTCGACCTGCGCTGGCAACACCTGCTTTTCCTGGCGCAGAACTGGCCGGATGTGCGGATGCACGGCATGTTGGCGGCGCGGAAACTACACATGCGACTGACCAGCCCGCAGTTGGTGGGCGTTTTGCGCTATCAACGCGCGATGTCACCGGAGAACCCCGCCCGCTTGCGCCTGGATATCCAGAAATTGCGTATCGCCGCGCCGTCACCGGGCGTGTCATCCGCTCCGGTTCTCTCGCAAGTGTTGGGAGGGGCAGGAGGTGATCCGCTGATACTTGGGACCCGCGTCGCGCAACTCGATTGGCATGGACATCAGGTGCATGACGTGCTGCTGGAAGGGGTGCGATCGGCCACCGGCTGGGATTTTCCCACGCTCAAGGGCGACTGGGCGGGTAGTCGATGGCGTCTCAAGGGGATCTGGCAGGGTGCCGGGGCGGGACGATCGACCTTTCAGGGGAGCGTACACAGCAGGAACATCGCCCCGGCGCTGCATGATATCGGTATGGACAGCCTGGAATATGGCCGTGCCGACTACCGGGGTATGTTGTCCTGGCCCGGCGCGCCCTGGGATTTTTCGCCGAGACATCTCGGTGGGCGCGTACAGTCGACCCTGTGGCGGGGTCGCCTCGGGAAACTCGGCACCGATATCTCCTGGCTGGTTTTTCTGAACCCCACCACGTTGCTTGAGGATCTCCTCACCTTTGACTACCGTCCGCTTTTTGGCAGTGGACTGTTCTTTTCCAAACTTTCCGCCGACGTTCAGTTCCGGGACGGGCTGGCCCATACCCGCGATCTGCTGCTCCAGTCCAGCGCATTGGAGATGCGCGGCAGCGGTGCCGCCAACCTGGTGGATCGCACCCTGAATATGGCGCTGCGGGTCTATCCTCTCCAAAGCATGGATTTGCTGCTCGGACATTTTCCGGTGTTGGGTCGCGCCCTCTTCGGAAAATCAGGCAAGGTGCTAGAATTGAACTATCGGGTAGAGGGCTCTTGGAAGCATCCTATGGTGCGCCAGGTCAGCCTGCCCGCTCGGACCGGGGAGGGCTGATTAGGATGAAAACCCAAATGGCCGTGGTGCAAATGGTGTCCTCGGATGTGCTGGCGGAGAACCTCGCCCGTGCCGGGTCCCTGCTGGGACAGGCGGCGGCGGAGGGCGCGCGTCTGGCGCTTCTGCCGGAAAATTTTGCCTTGATGGGACGCGACGAAAAAGCCAAGCTGACGATCATGGAGGCAGAGGGGGACGGACCGATCCAGTCCTGGTTGGCGGCGCAGGCACGGCGTCATGGCCTGTGGTTGGTGGGCGGGAGCATTCCTCTGGCCGCCCCGGATGGGCGTTGTTATGCCGCTTGTCTGGTCTTCGACCCAGAGGGCCAGTGCCAGGCGCGTTACGACAAGGTACACCTCTTCGATGTCGATCTGGCGGGCGGCGAGAGCTACCGCGAATCCCGCACCATCGCCCCGGGCGGTATTCCGGTGAGCGTGGCTACCCCATGGGGCCGGCTCGGCCTCTCCATTTGCTATGACCTGCGTTTCCCGGAACTGTACCGCCGCTACGCGGGGGCGGAATTGCTGGTCGTCCCCAGTGCCTTCACCCAGCAGACGGGCGAAGCGCACTGGGAATGTCTGTTGCGGGCCCGAGCTATCGAGAATCAGGCCTATGTGCTCGCCGCGGACCAGGGGGGGCGGCACCAGAACGGTCGCCGGACCTTCGGCCACAGCATGGTCATCGACCCCTGGGGCCAGGTGCTGGCCCGCTTGGACCAGGGGGAGGGGGTCGCATTGGCCCAGATCGACATGGCCTTCCTGCAGCGTTGCCGCGGCAGCTTGCCCGCCCTGCAACATCGCCGCTAACCACGCGACGGCCTTACCACGCGATGTACGCATAACCCTTCTGTTGCAGGACGACGAGGTCCACCGCCCCGCTAAAGACCGGTTTCGCCTCGGAAATCAGATGGGTTTCGTCGATGTGGACGGTCTTCATGGTCTGTTCGCAGGCGTTGAAGACCACACCATACATGGACAGGCTTTGCACCTGTTCCATGATGAATTTTCCATAGTGCTTACGGTTCTTTTCCGGCTTGACCAACAACCAGATGCCGGGTCCGAAACATGCTATGACGATGTCCGCGTCATTGTTGAAATGTTGCAGGATCACGGCGGCACTGTGCAGGATGTCGCGGATATAGGCTGGGTCGGATTTGTTGAGCTGGAAAACCACCTTGTTTTTGGTCGGGCCCATCATACCCTCCGCCGGGCTTGGACCGGCGATGGCCAGCGCACCGATACCAGCCACGGTAGCGAGACCGCCCATGAACCGGCGGCGGGAATGGTTTTTGGCTTGAGCCATGCTATCCTCCTCGACTTTGACGGGTTGCGGAAACTCCCTCGATCTTAGCAAAATTTGCGCCGATGCGGGGTGGGTATATGAGGAGAAGGTGAGTGAATGATAAACCGGCGTTTTTCGGAGATCGCGCATGAAGCAGTTTAACCGCGAATTTTTCCGTGACCTGTGGCGGATAACCAAGCCCTACTGGTGGCATTCCGAGGAACGCTGGGTGGCGCGTGGGGCTTTCGCCCTCATCCTCCTCCTTAATCTGTTCATGGTCTTCATTTCCTACCGTATTACCGAATGGTACGCCGTATTCTGGAACGCCCTGCAGCATTTCGCGGTGGACTCCGCTTGGCATCAGATGCTGATTTTTTTGGGGCTGGCCACGCTTTATGTGGTGGCTGGCGTTTCCCAGATTTTTTTCACCCAGATGTTGGAGATTCGCTGGCGACGCTGGCTGACGCGACATTATCTGGATGCCTGGCTGGCCAAGGGGACTTTCTACCATATGCAGGTTCTGGGTGATGGCACCGATAACCCGGATCAGCGTATCAGTGAGGATTTGGCCAGCTTCACCAGCCAGACCCTGGGTATCGTCATCGGCCTGCTGAGTTCCGTGACCACCCTTGCCGCCTTCATCTTCATGCTTTGGGAATTGTCGGCAATGGTCACCATTCCTTGGCAGGGCAGTCTCTACACGATTCCGGGCTATCTGGTCTGGGCGGCGGTCATCTATGCGGTCTTCGGAACCATTCTGACGGCGCTCATCGGGCGACCGCTGATCAATCTGAACTTTAATCAGGAGCGCTATCAAGCGGATTTCCGTTTCAGCATGATGCGGCTGCGCGAGAACAGCGAGAGTATCGCCCTGTACGGCGGTGAGACCGAAGAACGCCATCATTTCCTGCAGCGATTCGCCGAAGTCTACGCGAATTACTGGCGGATCATCTGGCGATCCATGCGCCTGAACTGGTGGGTGTCGGGTTATGGCCAGGCGGCCATCATCTTCCCGCTGGTGGTGAGCCTGCCGGCGTACTTTGTCAACAAAGCCATAGGAATAGGCGGGTTACAGCAGATCATGTCGGCCTTTTCCCAGGTGCAGGGCGCATTGTCCTTTATCGTCAGCAGTTATAGCAGCCTCGCCAATTGGCATGCCGTCGTCGACCGTCTCCGTTTCTTTGAGCAGTCCATGGATGAGGTGCGTGTCATCCGCGAAACGCACTATCAGATCGAACGCAAGGATGGCCCGCGGCTTATCGTGCGAGACCTCAATGTGCGCCTGCCGGATGGTCGGGAGTTGATTCATCGGTTGGAGCTGGACATGCGTCGCGGAGAGCGTCTGCTGATCATGGGACCATCAGGGGGGGGTAAGAGCACGCTGGTGCGCGCCTTGGCCGGTATCTGGCCTTTTGGCGAAGGGGTGGTGGAAATGCCGGATGGGGATCGTCCGCTCTTTTTGCCGCAGAAGCCTTATCTGCCCTTGGGCACGCTCCGCGATACGCTGGTGTACCCGTTTGGTGTGCCGGATGTCAGTGATGCCGGACTGCAGGGAGTGCTGCATTTGGTCGGTATGGGGGCGCTGGCGGACAAACTGGAGGACGCGCGTTTGTGGTCTCATGTGCTGTCCCTGGGTGAGCAGCAGCGTTTGGCCTTTGCCCGTATTCTACTGCAGAAACCGCAGTGGGTGTTTCTGGACGAGGCTACTTCATCGCTGGATGAGCCGGCCGAGGATGCGCTTTACGGCACGTTGACCGAAGCGCTGCCCGATACGGCCATCATCAGTGTCGGCCACCGTTCCAGTCTGTTTCAGCATCATCAGCAGTGTTTGCGTTTGCAAGGGGGCGGGCGCTGGCAGATGGAGACCATTACCCATGCGGTCTCGGGAAACCATCAGCCAGCGTCCGTCTGATGATCCGGATCGGGGCACGTTCCCCGTTTGCTTGTGTCTATGCCCAATGAGAGAGGAGACCCGATATGGCGATGACGGCTAAGGATTTACCGGTGGGTGGGGCGATGCCGGCGTTTTGTTTGCCCCATGGGGGCCGGTCGGAACAGTGGTGCAGCACCCAGGCGCTGGGCAAGCCTTTGCTGGTGCTCTTTATCTGTAACCACTGCCCCTACGTGTTGCATATCAGCAAGCGCCTGGGTGAACTCACCACCCTGTGGCAGCAGCAGGGGTTGAAGGTTGTGGGTATCAATGCCAACGATCCGGTAACCTACCCCGACGACGCCCCCGAGAAGATGCCTGCGGAGGCCCAACGCGCCGGCTATCATTTTCCCTATCTTTTCGATGCGGATCAGCAGGTGGCCAAAGCGTTTAACGCGGTCTGTACGCCGGATATCTTTCTCTTCGATGGTAGCGGTAAACTCTTCTATCACGGGCAGTTCGACGACAGCCGCCCCAAAAATGCGCTGCCGGTGACCGGCGCCGACTTGGCGGCAGCCGTGGCGGGTGTGATGGCGGGTGCCGAACCGCCGATGAAGGTTTTGCCTTGTATGGGATGCAGCATCAAATGGCGGCCGGGCAATGCGCCGGAGGATGGGATATGAGCGCAGCGCAACGCTGCGCGGTGGTGACCGGCGCCTCTTCCGGCATCGGCGCCGCGACCGCGCGGGTGCTGGCGGCACAGGGATATCGCGTCATTCTCGGTGCGCGCCGGTTGGAGCGTTTGCAGGCATTGGCTGCGGAAGTGGGGGGCGTGGCGGCCCCCCTGGACGTGACGGATACCGGCAGTATCGCCGCATTCGCCGCGCATTTGCCGGCCGGGATAGACATACTGGTCAATAACGCCGGGGGCGCGCTGGGCTTGGAACCGCTCGCGGAAATGGACGAGACACACTGGAGTGGGATGTGGCAGAGCAACGTCCTTGGCCTCGTGCGCGTGAGCAAGGCGCTATATCCGCACTTGCTGCGGGCCCCCACAGGACTGGGCCACGTCGTGAATATCGGAAGTGTCGCCGCCCACGAAACCTATGCGGGCGGCGGCGGTTACACGGCCTGTAAACATGCGGTAAAGGCCATTTCCGAGACGATGCGGGTGGAGTGGTTGGGCCAGCCGTTGCGGGTGACCGAGGTCGATCCGGGTCTCGTGGAGACGGAATTCAGTCTGGTGCGTTTTGCCGGAGACGCCGAGCGTGCGGCAGCGGTGTATGCGGGTATGGAACCTCTGACCGCCATGGATGTGGCGGATGCCATCCTCTGGGCGGTTACCCGGCCTGCGCATGTCAACATCGACGAAATCATCATCAAGCCCCGGGATCAGGCGCGGGTGGGTATGGTCCACCGGCACTGATGCCGGTGAGCGAAGGATGGAAGCGACGTGACCCCTCAGGAAGAAACGCGGCGTATCGGGCAGGTCCTGCTGCAGCGAGGATTTATTTCACCAGAGCAGTTGGAGCGCGCCGTCATGCGGCAAAGCGTTGATGGGGAGCGCCTGGGTAAATTGCTCATCGCCGACGGTCTGGTGGGTGAGCGGGATCTGGCCTATACCCTCAGTCATCAGGCGCGTCTGCGGCACGAGGATCGGCGCGCCAAAAGCGCGCGAATGCTGGGCGGCATAGTGGAAAAACTCCGCGCCGACTTAGACAAGCAGGTTTTGGAGTTGCTCAAAGAGTGGCAGCAGCGTGTGCCCCGTATCCCCGACCGGGAGGGAGGCGGAGAGCGGAAGCGCCGGGAGGCCGCGTTGCGTCAGTCCATGGACTTTCCGCGGGCTCTGGCCATCGCGCAGGAGGCCGTTGAGACCGCCAAACGCAAGGGTGACCTTGGCCGTCTGCGACGCTGGTTGAGTGTCTTGCAGCAAGTGGAGAAGGATTTTGTGGTTTTTCGACAGGCCCTGGCGGGTGCCTCGCTGTATCCGGCGCAGGAGTGGGCGGCCCGTTGGCAGCTTTTGCAGGATTGTGGCAGGGACGTGCAACGCGCGGCGGTTTGATTTCTACGCACCGGCAGGAGTGTGTCCCCAGGTCGAGGCTCCTAAAATTAGTGGAAGATGGTATGCAAAAAACCACTGGCCGACTGTTGCCGTTTTGCTACAGCATTCGACAGATGCTGGTTTTGCCGTTGCCGGCGCAAGCGCAGCAATCGCTTCTGCAATTCACGCTTGATGCGTTGCCGCTCGTGGCCCGCCATGAAGGAAGTATAGGTGGGGAAGCTGCGCACCCGGCGCAATGCAGCCAGAAGATTTGCGGTGCTGTCCATATCGGTCTCCGGTGTTTTGAGGAATATGGCAAGAGTAAGCAAAGCGCGTGCCAAAAAAATAATGGTCGTGAAAACAACCATCGGGAAGCGATGCCTGTCTCGGTGAGACCGAATTTGTCGTATTTGAGCGACAATTCTCCGTACCGCTGGCGAGATGTCATGAATTGTTGGGGGGGCCACCGTTTCCCCGGTCAATGGCGCCGGAACGCGTCGAGGACGAGCAGTACGGCGCCGATGCTGATGGCGCTGTCAGCGATGTTGAAGTAGGGCCAATAGAGGCTGCCCCAATGGGCGCCGATGAAATCCACCACATAACCGAGACGGATGCGGTCAATGAGGTTGCCGACGGCGCCGCCCAGAATGAGGGCGAGCGACAGGGCGGTCCAGGTGGAACCCGGCTTGAGGCGCCGCAAGATGGCGACGATGACCACCCCCACCAGGAACGCGACGCCGATGAGCAGCCAGCGTTGCCAGCCTCCGGCCCCGGCCAGGAAGCTGAAGGCGGCGCCGGTATTGTGGACGAGACGAAAATTGAGCAATCCGGGGATGACGACGATTCCTTGCCCCACCCGCCAGATATGGCTCAACCAGAGTTTGACGCCCTGATCCAGCAGAATCACTCCGAGCGACAGCCATAAATAACGTAGCATCAGCAGCACTCCCGCGTTTCGCCGGGCAGGGTGAGATTTTTGACGCAGCGCCCGCAAATCTCCGGATGCGCGGGATGCACCCCGACGTCGGGACGGCGATGCCAGCAGCGCACGCACTTTCGGGCATCGCTGCTGGCGGCCTGAATGACAATGCCGGGGAAGGCCTCATCGCATCCTTCCGGACGCTCCGCGTAGGGGCGCAGGATGCAGTCCGAACTGAGCAGGAGAAAGCGGAGTTCTTCCGCGCGCGGGGCGAGAAAATTCTGCCAGTCGTTGTCGGCGTACAAGGTGATTCGCGCGTCCAGGCCGGAACCGATCCTTTTTTCCTGGCGCAGGGGTTCGAGGGCCGCGTTCACGGCATCGCGCAATTGGCCTAGCCGTCCCCAGTGCGTCATGAGCGCGTCGCTGTCAGCGGGCGGTGCGATTTCTGGATATTGCGCGAAAAAGACGCTGGGTGCCGTCCGTCCGCCCATCTCGGTCCAGATCTCCTCGGCGGTAAAGCTGAGGATGGGCGCCATCCACACGACCATCGCCTCGAGCATCTGCCGGAGCACGGTTTGCGCCGAGCGTCGCGCCCGTGAAGCCTGGGGGGTGGTATAGAGGCGATCCTTGAGGACATCCAGGTAGAGACCGCCCAACTCCACCGAGCAAAAGTGATGCAAGCGTTGTTGCACACGGAGGAACTGGTACTCCGCGTAGTCCGCGCGGATCTCCTCCTGCAGCAGGGCCGTGCGTGCCAGCATCCACCGATCCATTTCCAGCAATTCCGCGGTGGACAGGGCATCGCTGGCAGGGTTGAAATCATTCGTGTTGCCCAGCATGTAACGTGCCGTATTACGGATCCGGCGGTAACCGTCACCGAGTTGTTTGAGGATGGCTTCGGAGATGGGGATTTCGCCGCGATAATCCTCCGAGGCCACCCACAGGCGCAGGAGGTCCGCGCCATGGCGATCGATGATTGTCTGCGGTGCTATGACGTTGCCGATCGATTTGCTCATCTTGCGGCCTTCGCCATCGACGGTGAAGCCATGGGTGAGCACCGCCTTGTAGGGCGCCCGCCCGCGACTGGCCACGGACTCCAGCAGGGAAGACTGGAACCAGCCGCGATGTTGATCGGAGCCTTCCAGATAAAGATCCGCCGGACTGTGTAGTTCCGGCCTTTGCTCCAGCACGAAGGCGTGCGTGCAGCCAGAGTCGAACCAGACATCGAGGATGTCCGTGACTTTGTGGAAATGGCCATGGCCGCACGCGCCGCAGCGGGCGTTGGCGGGCAGGAAATCCTGGTCGGGCTGGTTGAACCAGGCATCCACCCCGCCCGCCTCCACCGCCTGGGCGATGCGCTCGAAGGTGTCGGCGTCGCGCAGGGGCTCACCGCACTGGGCACAGGAGAAGAGCGCGACGGGTACGCCCCAGGCGCGTTGCCGGGAAATGCACCAGTCCGGTCGTTGCGCGATCATGCCCGCAATGCGTTCCTTGCCCCATTCCGGAATCCAGCGGGTCGCGTCGATGGCCTCTGTGGCCCGTTGACGCAGATGATGATTGCTCATGCTGATAAACCACTGCGGTGTGGCGCGGAAGAGCAGGGGGGTCTTATGACGCCAACAGTGGGGATAGCTGTGGCGAATTTTCTCGACGTGGAGCAGGACCCCGCGTTCGCGCAGCAGGGCGGGCACTCGCTCATCGGCCTCCCGTACGGTGAGGCCGCCCAAGCCCAAAGGCAGATCGTCCTTCAGACGGCCACTGCCGAGCAGAGGGCTGTCCACTGGCAGACGATAATGGCGGGCCGCCTCATAGTCGTCCACGCCATGGGCGGGGGCGGTGTGTACGCAGCCGGTGCCGGTTTCCAGGGTGACATGTTGACCGAGAATGACCGGCACCTGGCGCTCCAGGAAGGGGTGCTGGAGCAGCAGCCCTTCCAGTGCTGCTCCGGGAAACTCGGCGAGGATGGCCTCCTCAGGGTGTCCGTAGCGGGCGAGCGCCGTCTCCGCCAGTGCCGCGGCGAGAATCAGGTGGCGATGACCCGCCCGCAGCAGGCGGTAGGTGTACTCGGGGTGCAGGGCAACGGCCTGATTCGCTGGCAGGGTCCACGGTGTCGTGGTCCAGATCACCACTTCGGCGGTCACCGTGGTGGTGAGTCCCAGGCGCTGACGGAGGTCCGCGGGGTTCGCCACCGCAAAGGCGACATCCATGGACGGACTCGTGCGATCCTGATACTCGACCTCCGCTTCGGCCAGAGCGCTGCCGCAATCCACGCACCAGTGCACCGGCTTGGCGCCGCGCACCACCTGGCCATTGACGGTCAGGCGGCCCAGTTCACGAAGGATACTCGCCTCGGCCTGAAAGTGCATCGTCAGATAAGGTTTGTCCCAGTCCCCGAGGAGACCGAGACGCTCAAAATCCTGCCGCTGAGCGATGATTTGTCCTTCGGCATAGGTGCGGCAAGCATTCCGAAAAGCCTGGGCGCTGACCCGCTCGCCGGGTCGCCCCAATTCCTTTTCCACCTGAATCTCGATGGGCAGGCCATGGCAGTCCCAGCCCGGTACATAGGGCACCCGATAGCCTTCGCTCAGCTTGCTCTTGTTGATGATGTCCTTGAGCACTTTGTTGACGGCATGGCCAATGTGAATCTTTCCGTTGGCGTAGGGTGGGCCATCGTGCAGGATGAACACAGGGCATTCCGCGCGGGCTTTCTGCAACGCGCCGTAGAGATCATGCTCTTGCCAGTGCGCGAGGATGGCGGGCTCGCGTTCCGGCAGCTTGCCCTGCATGGGGAAATCGGTCCTGGGAAGGTGAAGGGTCTGCTTGTAGTCCATGATTATTCAGCATCCTGGGGGTGTTCGGCGAAAAATTTTCGGGTGTTTGCGACGTCGCGATCAATGGCGGCCTTGAGCGTATCCAGGTTCGCATATTTTTCTTCATCCCGCAGCTTGTGGCGCAACTCTACGGATACCCGCTGTCCGTAGAGATCGGGGCTGCCATCGAGACAGTGCGCCTCCAGAACGGGTTGCTTGCCGCCTATGGTAGGGCGCAGGCCGATACTGATCGCCGCAAGCCAGATCCCCCGCGCACTCGAGAGGCGTCCCGCAAAAATCCCCTGTACCGGCACTGGGCGGCGGTTCAGTGAAATGTTTGCGGTCGGAAAACCCAGTGTGCGACCGAGATGGTCGCCATGCACGACGCGTCCGCAGAGCGCATAGGGGCGTCCCAGCCAGGTCTCGGCCCGCACCAGGTCGCCGCGTTGCAGAAAGGCGCGAATCCCGGTGCTGCTCACGCGCTCCCCATCTATCAGAAAGGGCGCCTGCTCCTGCACGCTATAACCATAGCGTTTCCCATAGTGGCGGAGCATGTCGAGATCGCCGCGACGTTCGGCTCCAAAGCGAAAATCGTGGCCGACACTGAGCAGGGCGGTACGCAGCTGCCGCACCAGTATCCGGGCGATGAAATCCTCGGCGGACAGCCTGGCCAGCGATTGGTTGAAAGGCAGACAATGTATCCTCCGCACCCCCGCCTGGTGCAGGGCCACCACTTTTTCACGCAGGCTGCTCAATCGGGGCGGCGCATCCGTCCCCAGGAAAAACTCGCGGGGCAGCGGCTCGAAGGTGAGTACCGTCGTCGGCAGGCCGCTCCGCCGCAGGGTGTTCAGCAACGCCTGATGACCCCGATGCACTCCGTCGAAATTGCCAATGGTGACGGCCTGTGGCGCGTCGGCGGGGCAGCGGCTGCGACGATGGAGGATGGGGGAGGAATGCATGCGCTTCGATCGGTCCGGATTCGCAAAAACGCCGACATCTTAGCGTAAAAATGCGGATTACCCTAGATTGCGCCACAGTGCATCATTCTTTACGGTGCCTTTCCTTCGTCGGAGGTGGCCCAGCCGGGCTGGCGCTCCCGCAATATCTCCGGCAAAGGACGCCGTTGGCCAAAGCCTTGGTTGTAGCCATGGTAAAAGCCGAGCGCCATTTCCGGGTGGCGCCAGCAGAGATAGCCGTCGCCGGTATCGAAATCCAGCAGCCACAGTCCGGAAACCACCACCCCCAGCCTTTCCATCTTGTTGATCCAGCGCTGGACGATGGCTTCATAGCGTTTTTCCTGCTGGCTCAGGGCTTCATGATGGTGCATGCGGGCTTGCATGGATTCCAGTACGGGGGCCAGCGTGTCATGGGCCTGTGCCGTGATGAAACGGACCAGGGGCAAGAGCGTCTCGGCCTCGTGCAGGGTAAAAATCCTGACTTTACCGGGCCGCTGAATGGCGAAGACCGCATCACCGTGTCTATGCGGTCCGTCGGGCTCAGCCACGAGATGGCCCCCGTCGATAGAGCGCGCGCAGTTCATGAATGTCCAGCCACCAGGCGCCGGTCAAGTACACTGTGGCGGCGAGGAGCACCAGGCCCAGCACGTGCACCAGCCGCGCCCAAAACGACAGCGATAGCCAGAAGGCCGTATCGCCCCGCAACGAGAGCAGGATCATGCCCATGATCACGGCTAATCCGGCGGATTTGAGCAGAAGCGCCGGCCAGCCGGGCTGCGGCTGATAGAGTCCGTCGCGGCGCAGGCGCTGCCAGAGCAACAGGGTGTTGACCAGCGCGGCGCTGCTCGTCGCGAGGGCCAAGCCCAGTTGTTGCAGCGGCCACGCCAGAATAAGACTGATACCCATGTTGACCGCGATGCTGATCATGCCGAAACGCACCGGCGTCCGGGTATTTTGGTGGGCATAAAAGGCCGGTGCGAGCACCCGTGCCGCGATGATCGGCAAGATGCCGAGGCCGTAGCCCATCAGGCTGAGGGCGCTTTGCCGGGCATCCTCCGCCGTATAGGCGCCATAACGGAACAGGCTGATCAGTAAGGGTTGGGCCAGGATGAGCAGGCCAACGGTGGCGGGCAGGCCGATGAGCCACGTGAGACGCAACGCCCAGTCCAGAGTGTTCGAGAATTGCGGTGAGCGTTCCGCGGCCTGCCGGGAGAGCAGCGGTAGTACCACGGTTCCCAGCGCCACTCCAAAGACACCCAGCGGAAACTCCACCAGACGATCGGAATAATACAGATAAGACACCACGTTCGCCCCCACCAAGGAAGCGAGAATGGTGTTTAGAAACAGATTGATCTGTGCTACGGACGCGCCAAAGGCCGCGGGTCCCATGAGTCGCAGCACTTTGTTCACGCCGGGATCGCGGCGGCGCAGGCGGGGCCAGTGCAGATGCCCGACCCGCTTCAGTGCCGGCAGTTGAAAACAGAGCTGCACCACCCCGCCGATAAACACGCCCCAGGCCACGGCGAGGGCAGGTTGGTGCAGATGCGGCGCCCAGAAGAGAGCGGCCGCGATGATGCTGAGATTCAGGAAAACCGGGGTGAAGGCGGGTACGGTAAAATGCCCGTAGGTATTGAGCACGCCGCCCGCCAGCGCCACCAGCGAGACAAAGAAAAGGTAGGGGAAGGTGATACGCAGCAATTCCACGGTGAGGTGAAACTTGTCCGGACTGTCCACGAAACCGGGCGCGATGGCATAGACCACGACGCTCGCCCCCAGTATGCCGACGAGGGTGACGACCGCCAGGGTAAGGGCCAGCCAGCCCGCCACGTCCGCGACAAAAGCTCTGGTTTCCTCGACGGAACGGGTGACCCGATACTCGCCCAGCACCGGGACGAATGACTGAGAAAACGCCCCCTCACCGAACAAGCGCCGGAACAAGTTCGGGACCCGGAAGGCGACGAAAAACGCATCGGCCATTTCGCCCGCCCCGAAGAGCCGCGCCAGTATCACGTCGCGGGCAAAGCCCAGCAACCGCGACACCATGGTATTGCTGCCCACCTTGAGCACGCTGCGCAGAGGATGGTGGATGGTCACAGCGCGACAACCGTCAAATGGAGAGGAGGGCTCATCGTGCTGATGATGGCACGCTGTCCGGGCAGCGCCAAGAGCGCATCGCGGCGCTCCGCGAAACAACGATATTTCACCCGGTGGTCTGGGGTTGCTGGGGTTGGATCGCCTCCTGCATAAGTTCCGCAAGCCCCTCCGCCAGAGTGACTTGCGGTTTCCCCAGGTGTTTAATCATCGCCCCATTTTGCGCGACCGAGCGGCGGATGTCGCCGGGAATATTGGGTGTGTGACTCAGTACGATTGCGCTTCCAAGGATCCGTGTCATGACCTCCGTCAGTTGTCGGATCGTGATAGCCTGCCCCCCGGCGATATTGAGTACCCCGACGTAATCACTCGACAATGCGGCAACATTCGCCCGTGCGACATCGCGGACATGAATGAAATCCCGTTCCTGCAAGCCATCGCCACGCACTGTCAGAGACCGGCCCGCGAGAAGCATATGAATAAACTTTGTAATTACCCCGCTGTAGGGAGAGGTGGGATCCTGTCGGGGACCGTAAACATTGAAGTAACGCAGCCCAAGCTGCGATGTGCCGTGCAGGCGGGTATAGAGGGATGCGTATTGTTCATTGGTGACTTTCTCCAACCCATAGGGAGAAATGGGTCTGATCGGATTGGTCTCTTTGATCGGTAGTTCGATGGGTTCGCCATATACGGCTGCGGATGACGCATAAACCAGACGCGCACCGACCTTGTGCGCGGCATCTAAAATGGTCAGAAATCCCAAAATATTCTGTTGGCAGGACTGAATGGGATTGTCGACGCTTTTTTGCACAGACACCTGCGCTGCGAGATGGAGCACATGGTTGACGCCTTCGGTGGCAATCTGCACGGTTTTTCGATCGAGGATATCACCATGAATGAGCTGCAGTCGGCTGCTCCTGGGTAAGTTGCCCCGGCTTCCTGAGGAAAGGTTATCCAGTACACGCACTTGACAACCGGATTCGAGTAATAGATCCACGGTATGCGAGCCAATAAACCCGGCGCCACCAGTGATAAGAATTGGTGCAGATCCAAGATTGGATGCCATCATTCAGGTACCTCTTAGATTTTTTAATGGTGTTCATAAATGTTAACTATAATCATTTTTCATAAAGGTTTCATATTCTATTTCTGCGAAATCACGGTCCAGTAGTCCCAGACCGATCATGTCGGTGATGAGAAGAGAGAACATAAACCCTGCTCCATACAAAAACGGTCCTATCCAAAGAGTCAGTCCAGTGAGTATCACGTTTCCTATTAAAAAAGCACTGACGAGAAAAAATATTCTTCCACGTCGATCGAGGTAAAAATAAACATTAAGAATGCTCATAAGCAAAAGTTGCAGACTGGTTCCGATAATGTCAAATTCAAATATTCTGACATAGTCTTGAGAATATCCCAGAGTGGTTAAAATTTGCGCCGAGAAGGCGATACCCAAAAGGACTACCACGCCTTGGACTTTGGCGATATCTAGAAATCCACGTCGCGCAGCCTCAATCATGGCCTGTTTGGCAAGGGTGATTTCCGCATAAACGGCCCCATCGCGAATGGCGCCATAGAAGTTGTCGTAAGCCTCGACAAAGTCCGTTTCCAGCCGCATGAGAAAAACCGCAAGCCCTGGAACGATGAGAAGATAAGAGAGAAAAATAGGAACATCATACACGGGGGACGCCCGCAGCGGACCAATAATGGGACCACTGGTATCCGGATAAAACCAAAACATGATTTTGTCTGCCCAGATGCCCAGATTAAAAACAAAGCCGATAGGTACGAGTGACCAAAATAGTTTTCGATGACGGAATAATGTAGGAGACAAATCCGCTGGCCCCGGATATTGGAGGATCACTAATGCACCCAGCGACAGGAGCAGGAGCGATTGCCCAATATCAAAAGCCAGCAGGTATCCGTCAAGACCGTAGTGTCGTAGTAGGATGCCGGTACCAATCACGCTTGCGTAGGCGATAAAATAGGAAATCAGTAGCCCTTTATAGTTTTTTATACTGCTGGCCATGATGGTCAGTATCCAGATATTGCAAAGCTCAACGAAGCCAGTCTCCATGAGAATGAGATAACTCTCATGCACATTTTTGAAAAATAATATACCAACGATTGACGCGAATAGTGTGGCCACTAGAGTGGTAAGCGTCAGCATGGTCATCAGCACACCGATAATCAGCGTCTGGTGACGCGCAAAAAGAATATCAGCCATGAATCGCGTAAAGATCAACTGACCAAACCCCGTAAGAATCAGAGAAAAAGCAATCAAGTAGGTGACGGATACCTGAAATTGAATGACTGGCAGATGATTGGAGGTCATGGTGAAGGAAAGAACGCCCATCAGTAAAACCCCGACAATGGATAATATCCATGGTCCGGAGGCAATCACTCCCGCATAGGCGTACCCTTGAAGCAGGTCGAAATAACTGTCATGACGTAGAATTTTGCGCAGTTCGAAGCCTATTCCTGCCATGTCTTGTCCTTTCCCTTCAGTCCGTACAGCGCCTGATACGCGGCGAACATGTGATTTTCCTGGTAGAATCGTTCGACGCGCGCGATCGCGGCGGAACTCATCTTTGTCCAGATCTCACGATGATACAGTACCTTTTCAATGGAGACCGCCAGCGCATTCGGATTGGCGATTGCGACGACCTCTCCTGCCGCACCTATGTTCCGGTCCTCAGGTGATTTGCCCAGAATCAGTTCACGACATGAGCCGACATCCGTGGCGATGACGGGTATGCCGGCGGCAAAGCTTTCGAGCACCGCGAGAGGTAAACTTTCGCTGATCGAACTCAGGACGCTCAGACGGATACCGCGAAGGATCTCCACGGTGGATCGGTAACCAAGAAACTGCACTTGTGTGTCTAATCGCAAGTGTCGGATGAGTAATTGACACTCCCGGAAATACTCTGGATCTTCTTCTTCAGGGCCGACGATCCAAGCGCGTATGTCGGGATCGCGATCGGTCAGCAGTCTGACGGCACGAATGTAAGTTTTGATGTCCTTGATGGGTACGACACGACCGATGAAGGCGATAATGTTCCCGGTATCAGCGAATGCGTGGCGGGCAGGGGAGAAAGTGGAAACGGAAACGCCATTGGGGATCGTGGAAAGCTTGGCGAGCGGGGCGCCGTCCTTGATTTGCAGATCGCGCGCGCCGGTGTATAGGCTGACAATATGATGGGCTTCCTGATAGGCGGCTCGCGCTAAAATCTCAAAAAAGCGAATCCAGAGCTCTCGGATGTAACTGACAGCATCTCCTCTTTCAAGAAATCTGCCTTTATCGTGGATCCATTGTGCAAGCATAAGATCGATACGCCTTTCTTTGGTGTAAATACCATGCTCGGAAACAATCAAAGTTCCCTTCTGGCTATATGCGAGCAAGGCACCCAAATAACCGGAATAGCCCGTGGATGCACTATGATAAACCTTTGCGATCGGAGCATTTTCAACAATTTTTTTCAGTAACCATAGTGGGGAGTGCATCCCGCGTAGTGTCCAGAAGTAATCGATAAAGGCGGGTTTGTTCTCGATGGCTTGGTAGGATTCCAGGAAGAAGTCCCAGATGGCGCGGTTGTGCATAAACTGTTTTTCAGTGGTACCCATGCCATCGACAAGACTTTGTATGTCTATGCCGGAAGCTTCCGACAGGGAATCCTGCCGGAAACTCGCATGGGCGGCGCGGATTCTCTCTATGTCGGGCGCCACGTGCGATGGCTGCCGGGGAGCACGCATATATTGCACGTCATACAGAAAGTGCTCCTCGTAGTGCAACACGTTATCCGCTATGACGTATTTTTTGCCGTCATAATCACTGCGGGCGCTGCCCAGAAAGATCACCCCAAAGCGTAGGTTTGGAAAACCATGTAAAAGTCGATTCACCCATGAAGAAACACCGCCTTGCACATAGGGGTAAGTTCCTTCGAGGAGCAACAGTACATCGAGGGGCATGGACGATGGATCGTCTTTCATTTCTGGGCACCCTGCCAGAACAGGGCACTGGCTCCATAGCGTGGTGAAAGGCGGAGTGCCCCGAGGCGATTAAATATAGTGCTTACTTCAGTAAACTCACCTTGCCGGTACCGCGCTATCGCGAGATATGGGGCAATAACAATTTCCGGAATCCCCCTTTTTTGTGCCAACAGAAAGAGCGCGGCAGCGAATTGGAGTTGCCCCCATTCCAGAGCGCGCAAACCGTGCAGAAAAGTCATTGACGCGCTGCCATGCTCGGATGGGGTGCTGGGGTCCACAGGAGAAATGTTTTGCTGGGCAGAAAACGTGCTGACTCCGATCTCCTGTGATTGCTGATGGGCAATATTCCACTCGATCCAAGCTTGGTGTTCAAGCAGGGTTTGGCGGACGGTGGGGTTGTTGTTTTCTTTCAGCCGATTTTCCAGATTGATCAGCAGCATGGTGTTTTTATGTTCGCGTAGATCTAGCGCACTATAGGCCAGTAGACGGACCTCCTCCGCTGGGTCGCTGAGTGCGCTGCGCAACAACCGATATTGCTCACTGTACTGAGCTTCCGTAATTTGAGATATGGCATGGATACGCTCACTGTCATTGATCGAAAAACGTAAACGTGCCGGTATGCTGCCCATCGCGGTACCCGAAAATTCCAACGGTAGTTCACCAAGATATTCTGGAATAACCACCGCCTGGGTGGCCGGTCGTATTATCCTATGCTCTACTATTCTAAAATATAGGGCGTAAATCATGGCAATAACTGGACCGAAAAATGGAATGAAAACACTGAGAACGATCGTGATCATTATGACAAAATAATTCTGTCTTTTCTCATGTCGTGGATATATGATGAAAGCAATTAAGGATCCAGTAATGAGATATATGATATAAGGTATGGAATACAAAACATCAAAGTGCAAGCTCATGGGACACGCTCTGCTGGCAGGATCGTGTGGAGAAGCGCGGCCGGACTTTGACCGCCAACGGTGTAATCATGGATGGAGGTACAGTGTGTCTGCCAACTTTCACCGAAGCGATCGTTCATTTCCAGGCTCACCCGTGCCATATGACCGTCAATGCTTGCCGCACCGGAGAAGGGCAGCAGGAAGATGATCCGTACCGATTTCTCCGTAGTGTATCGCCATACGATATCGAGACCCCGGCGCAACGTGCAGAGATGTCTGGAGAGTGACTCTGAGTGTTCATCGGGATGGAGCGTGTAAACCAGGAGCGTGCTCGTTACCTGGTACTGCCTATTTAATTCTGCCAATACGGTGAGTTCAACGGCGAAATCATCCGGACAGTCCGGCCATTCGCGAAGGACATCCAGACCCTTTTCTATAGCCATATTGTGGTTACAGAAATAACGAAAGATGACCCCTATGACTCGAATATTATCTTCGTTCAAAGAGAAAAATGATATGTCCGATACGGCAAGTACAATCTCATGGCCATGCTGGACATTGTCGAAAAGATAGATCGCTAGGTAATGTCTCATTTGTGCGGGATCCAAATCGACCAGCGAACGACTTTCCTGGTGTTCGATCGCGCTTAGGTACACGGGGTCTGTGGGTTGGAATGGCCCCAGATCGCCAAATCTCGCCACTTCTAGTGGCGTGCGATGATGGCTTTTCACATAGATTCCGGCGGACTGTACACCGCAGGTCTGGTTGAGCAGATACAGAAACTGCTCACCGAGATCCTTGGTAAGCGTACCACCGGAAATGATGGCGCTGTGTTTAATCTCCTGCAGCGCGGAGCGCAGAGAAATCGGTTTATAAATCAGATTTTGTTCCAGTCGCTCTTGCGAAATGCGTGCAACATATAAATCGTCTGTCAATCGCGTCATGCGTTCTTCGAGAACCTCTGACCGTGCTTCGCTGCGGCGCCGGCGAGAAGTCCAGACATCCGAATATTCTCCGCATATCAGGGTAAGGAGGATCAGGCCGGTAAATGCCGGAAGCCATTCTGTGGAAGGCTCTGGCCTCCAGAAGAGGCTGGTCATGAGCGTCAGCACCGCAAGCAATCCCGGAGTGACCCCATAGCGCAATGCCACCAGTGTCGGCGCGAGCCATAGCCAAGGAAACGACTCATCGAGAAAAAGCGGATTCCGCGAGTGCCACACGAACGACAGGGCCAGTGCCGTCATAGGAATGGCAACCGCCTCTATCCAAGGCATCCAGTGCCGGCGCGTGGTCATCATCGATCGAGCGCGCGGTCTATGAGACGATTTATGATCCGCTGCGCCAGGTTACTGGTGCTGGCCTGCGAGAAATCACCCCCGCTTGCGTTGGCGACACCGCGCCATATGATTTTGTCACTGTGTACATCCACAATCCAGAGAGTCAGGCTTACGGCGGCCTTGGCGTTGATGCCTGCCCGATAATTCCATTCGTCCACGGAACCGCTGAGCGCATAATTTGCTCCTGTGCGGTGTGCGTTGCGCAGCGCCGCTGCATAGCGTTTTTTCCAGTTTCCGCCCAACAGTTCTTGGGTGCGCGTGTCATTGGGCAGGTTGCCAATGACGGTTTCGCCATCGGCCTGGAGGACCGCGGCCGCCATGGACGCCGCACGATCATTGGCCATGGGAGTTTCGGTGTTGTTGGCGAAGGGCAGTACGCTCCAGGAGGCCTGTTTATCCAATTTGGGGTGTTTGGCACTTTTGATGTCCAGATTAGCGCACCCGACTAGCATTAAAACCAAGGGAATCGACAGCAGCAGCTTTTTCATATCAGGCCCTCTCTATGGCGAGAAATAATAGGTGTAACTTAAATGGACTTCCCGCTGATTCAGTGCAAGCGCGTTACCACCTTGCCCTTGACTGTAAGACAGGCTCAGTTCATCGGGCCCCCATAGGGGGGTATGCATACCGGCGCTGAATAGATATTGGAAGCCGAATAGTGTGTTATTGTATACGCTGACGGCTAGATAGGGCGTCCAGCGAAAGTTTAAGGCGGGTTCCGCCGAGCCTAGGGAAAAGTGGAGACCATAGTCTGCGTAACTACCCGCCAGCACATTGGAAACGTCACGGCCAGTTGGGAGCAAAGTCTGAGCAAGCAGACCCGTCACGTTCGCGGCGCGATGTATATCGTACATATTGGCAAACGGCCCAAGCGCATAACCCCAGGCCCCCCAGTGATGATGCCAGGTTACGGAAATGCCGCCAAAACGACTGCTACCTACGGGTGTACCATCCTGTCCTTCGTACCGTGTCCAGCCCGCATAAAGACTTTCAGACCAGTCCGCATGGTTGTGATCGATCTGTATTTGCGCGTCATTTTTCATGCCCGCAACGGCCAGGGCAGGACTTTGGGTGGCACGCCGATGAAGGCCTAATCTGCCGTGGATACTGAGTCCGTCACCTAGGGCGTATTCTCCGGAGAAATCTCCGGTGAGGAAATGACGCATTGCGTCACGCTGGCCCGCGTATGCCTGAACTCGCCACAAAGGATTTTGCAGAAAAAAGCCGGTTTCCGCCGATTGCTCTCTGGCCGGGATGCCCGTCAGGAACGATGCGGTGTCAGCGGTTTGCCAATGATAGGCGCTTCGTAAGAGAAGTCCCCAGTTTGGTCCAATGAACAACTTCCCATGGAGGATGGTGGCATAACGTTGTAATCCACTGAAAGAGAGCCAACGGGTTCCCAAGGTGACGACACTGGCATTGTGGGACACCACCTCCAGATATTGCTGGCGTAAGTGTTGATCTCGCGGATTATCCTGCAAACGCTGAAAAGCCCAGTATTGTGCCCGGGCATAATCTCCAAGCATGACATAGGCCCTGATCAGGTCATGGGGGGATAACCTGTGCGGGTGCGCCACCAGTGTAGCCAGCGCATCGAGATCATGGCTCCGCAGGGCGAGACTGAGGCGGACCCAGTCGGGCACGGGTTGGGGGTCGGTCCGCATGAGCGCCCGGGCGAGATCCCAGTGTCCTTGGGCCATGCTCCAGGAAATGGCAGGGAGATAGTCGCCCTTCCGAGCGGCGGCCAGCATAACGCGCAGCGTGCCGTTCCCACCCGTTGGCGCGGCCGCGAGGGCGCGAGCGAGCAGATGGAGGTGTTGCGTCATATCAACGGCGACCTGACGTCGCAGGCTCCACGCCCTTCCGCGCAAATCGTTGTCACTCAGAATGTCAGCCTGGTTCAAGATGGCATCGGGACCGCTGGCCTTCTCCTGCTGCAGATAAAGCGCGAGTTGCGGACGATGCATCACCTGAGCGGCATTGATGAGCGCGTTGCGGAGATTGCCCGGATGGTCAAGGTTGCCGATCAATAACGCCCGTAGGAGCGCCTCGTCTTTTTGGTCGATCAACAACCAGATCAAATCGGCTTGAATGGCCGTATCTCCCGGACGGATGTCCAGGGCCTGAGCATAGTCGGCTAATGCTCTGGGTAAATCTTTTCGCGCTATGGCCAGTTGGGCCTCAGCGATCCAATAAGCCGGATGCCGCCTTAGTCTTAAAGGGTCCCCACGGGGGATCGTTTTCAGTAGCCTGGCGAGCGCGCGCCAATGCGCCTGGTTGGCGGCCAGAGAAATACTTTCAAAAAAGAAGAGGGGTGACCGAAATTGGCGCCAGCCCTGCCGGGCTATGGCGAAGGCCGCTTGCGGCTGGTTGTTCTGGGTAAGCATGATCAGGCGCTGCACATCATATCGGTTCGCCGCGCCCAAGAGGTACAGCCGTTTTTCCGCAGCCAGTGCGGCCTTATGTTCGTTCAGCGTCCACGCCAGCACCGCGTAAAGACGCCAGAAGTCCACATCGCCCAGTGTGGCCTTAGGCTCGGCGGCCCGCATGGCCGCCATCGCCGCTGAAAACTGTCCTTTCATGGCGAGCAATTGGGCTTCTCTCAGCGCGGTGGCTGGCATGGATCCATATATTCGGTCGGACTGTTGCAGTGCGGCAAGACTTTGCCCGATCCGACCCATCTGATAAGTCAGGTAGGCTTTTTGCTCGAGTAGAAAGTGGCTCTGGCGGTGGCGCAAGGCGGCGTTGATGTCAGCCACCGCTTTATTCGGCTGGCCCAGTTCGCCATAGGCAAAGATCAGCGTTTTCCAGTCCGCATCGCTCAGGGTTCCGTCGCGCGCGGCTGGGGACAGCATCCCGACGATGACATCCGGGCGCGCCAGGGCGACGGCCAGGGTGACGGTAGCGGCTTGCGCGGTCGCGTCCCCGTGGGCCGCCAGCCAGCGCCATTGACGAAGCTCCTCCTCGCGCTGACCGAGCCAGGCCGCCACCCGGATGAGCCGCTTCCGCCAGTGGGGACTGTCCGGGTTCTTGTGCACCGCGGTCCATGCCACGCGATAGGCATTTTCAAGCTGGTGACTCTGCAAGAAGGCCTGATAAGCGAGATCATAGAGTTTTGCGTGATAGGCGCCGGGAAAGGGCTCTACGGCGAGAGGGGGATGATACCAGTTCGGCGAGATCCCCCCTTGATCCAGATAAGACAAGCCCTTTCCACTCTTGAGACTTCGCTGCAGATTTGCGGCAAAAGCATTACCAATCTCATTACGCACCCGATGTGTCCGTAACCATCCCGCGGCATCTTTCGACAAACTGCCTGGAGCATCCCACCAGTCGGTAGCAAAGCTGAGGAGGGGCAGCAGACTGCTGAATAGGAGTGTGGCCACGCCATATATCTTCAGAAGTTTCATGGAGAAACCGTTCCACCGGACAACGCGGAGAATAAAATATTCGCCGCGATCTTCGGTTCATCCGCCGCCATGGCCAATGAAGCCATACGCAGCACGATATTTCGTTCCTTGGCCAGTTGCGGCAACTGGCGTAGCGCGTTTTGACCCCGTTTTAATGCGGCCTTGGCTCCCGCTGCACTTTCAATGAGATTCAGCCCGGTTAGAAAAAAATGACTTTGTCGCGCGGGATCTTTCTCGACGAGTGCCAGTGTGAGATAGATCATTCCGGCCTTCGCACCCTCTCCAGCGGCGGCCAGCGTGCTGGCCGCCTGTTGGCGAAGATAGAGGGCCTGTTCAGGGTGCGATCGCGCCGCCGCCTCCCAAGCGTCCGCCGATAATTGGAGATCGCCCAGTGCGGCGGAACGGGTGGCGATAGTCTGCCATTCCTGCGCCGTCCAGCCGCCCAGAGAAACAATGTCCTGGGTGCGCCGTCGCAGGGCTTTCCATGCCGCGATCCGCGCCGCGCTCCCTGTGGGCAGACTCATGGTTTGTTCCCAGTGGAATTGCCAGGACAGCCAGCGCACCCGCCGGAAGGTGGCGCTCCGAGAATTTTTCAACAGTGGCGCCAACTGTGCCTGAGCGGCGGCAAACTGACCGCTGTCAGCGAGTATCTGTGCGGTCTGCAGTCGCGGTGACAGGGTTACGGCCACTGTTGTGTTCCGGCCTTGCGGCCGCCAGCCGTAATGGATGGCAACCGCCAAGGCGAGGGTGCAGACCACGACAAAGAACAGCAGCAATGGCAGCGGTCCAGCCAGTCGTGGCGATTCAATACGGTTATGATTTGTCACAACGGACACGCAGGTTCGCATTTTGGTTGGCCACACTGATATTTCCCGGGACACTTGCCACGATGCTCTTGCCATTGACAGTGGTGCTGCAGCCCTGGGCATTTTTGAGTTGTATCCGGATGGGTACGTATCCTTTAAGCCGCGCCGTGAAACCGCGGCCCATCGGGTCAAACCCAACGATGGGCGCATTGGCGCTCTCTATATAAGACTGATCGCCAGTCCCCGGAGCCAATGATAGATAGGCCGATCCCCGCCCATCCAAATGTACGTACCAATTACCATTGGGACTCCTGTTGTAACCCGCCACGCCAGAGCTGGCAGCGATATTGGGTCTACCGAGCGCCGGGGGCATACGCATTTCGCGCAAGGCATCGGCATCGCCGATCCAGAAACCATCCGCCTGACGCGCCACATGGATGGTGAAGAAATTAAGCGCGATGCGCGCGTAGTCGTCGACATAAACCGGCGTAATGGGTTGCCGCAACACCCATGCGTACACTTTTTCCAGCGCCGCGAGCGAAGCCAGCTTGGTTGCGGTGTACCAGTGGGTGTATATATCGATGGGTTTTAGCCGATGCGGCGTATTGGTCATCTCGAAGGTCTGGATGACGTTCTCATAGCCCCAGAATGGGCCGAGCCACTGGTTGGTGAAATAATCTTCATTGGCATCCGGCGCGAATACTTGCAGGTACGGCCCCCGATGAATGCCAATCGGAGGCACTGCGGTGACGCTGGGGTCTTTTTTGCTGATATAACTAGGCGCACCATTGATGTTCATCAGTCCGGCCTCATAAGCCAAACTTACCACCTGGGCATCGGGCTCACAGTCCCCCGACCACTGGTCAATCACTACCTCTTTATCCGGGGGCGCCAGGTGTTTGTTGATCCATTTCGCGGCGCCCACCGCTTCCATGTAGGGGCTGAAGTGATAGCCGGGTACCGGCAGATTAATGTCCGGATAGTCTTTACCGGCCTCCAGAGCCGACCAGTCGAAGGGGTGGGACCACATGTGCGAGCCGATTTCGACATAGGGTAACTTGAATATCGCCCGAGCGATTTCAACCCCGAGTGGCGCCATCGCCGGGTAAAGCCCTCGGTCACCGGGCAGGAGATCGCCGACAATGATGGATCCGGTGACAGGCAGCCTATAGCGCTCCAGGATTCTGTGCATATAGACCTCCCCCGCAATATGATAGGGAGGGAAGTCGGCACGGCTCACGAAACCGTCACCGTCGATATGCGCCATGAATAAGCGTCGGCCACTTTCGGTAGTCGTGTCCGGAACGGGCATTTGCGGAAGCCGCAAAGCCTTGCGATAGAGCGCGAAGGGATCCACCAGCCAGCGGCTATCTTGATTAGGCAGGGTTTCCAAAACGTAAGGCGCCAGAACGTAACCCCCCCAGGGGGTAATGGCGGCTGCGTCCTCGGTGGCACCATCGCCGGTAAGTGACAGCCATACCCGGCTGTTCGCGGGCGCCCGCAAGCTGATAAAATCATGCGCACGCGCCCGGATGGGCATTTCGTAGCCAAGGTATGGAGATTGGTGTTGGATCTGTACATTGGCCGGTAGTGTGTCGCCGGGTGTGGTCATATCGAAGCCCCTGTACAGGGTGTCGTTACCGCTGGTCGCAAAGTTTCCGACGAACAGCACGGGAATTCCCGCGGCACGGCATTTTTGCAGCCACTGATGGTAAGCACGCAGATTTTTGACCGGTTTGCCGTCACTCCAGACGATTACACCCGCAAACTCACCGGCATGCGGCGCGGGGGGTACCGGCTTACTGAAGGGCCGCAGGTCGGGTATGTAACCCAAATATTCCAGAGGCATAACCCCTGCGCTGAAAGCGGAACTATCCTCTTCTTTCTGGCCGCGGTCATAAAGCATCAAGACGTGGCGCGGCATGGGTTCCCGCAGCCCGGCGCCGACGGCTGTCAGATCGCTGTTGGTGACATAAGGGATAAATCCCAGATGTGTTATCTTTTGCGCCGCTTTCCACCAGTCGGCGCGCCCTATCCTGACGGGTAGATAATCGATGACGATGACCGGAGTGCCAGCAGCCTTGACCCTGTCCAGCTCCTTCAGAAGCGCTTCACGGGTGTCTTTCTTCACCGGCTGATATTGCCGAGTGGCCTGATCCCATGCATCGAAGAGTGATTCGGCCGCGACTGCGACAATATCTTTTCTGATCTTCGGGAACACGGAAAAGCCGCGATTGGTGATGAGTTGCGCCGTGGGGTGTGCCGTTTTCAACGCCTTGATGAAAGCGATCAATCCAAGACGTTGTGCACTCAGCGCCCCCGGGGTCTTGCTGACCAGTTCGTAGGCGTCCAGGGTGTCCAGAAAAAAGGCGTGATACCCCTTTTGCCAGACAGGGTCGACCACATTGTGGAGCAGGTAAGCGCGGCATCTGGCGTCGCCCAGATTGATGATTTTTCCACCCCAATGGGAGTCCGTACCCATACTACAGTGGCTGGGCAGATCGTGATAGGCCTCGTTGCCGGGCACCGTTTCTCCGACGCTGATGTAAGCGAAAGGAGTCTGATGCCTCTTGAACGTGCCGGGTAGCCGCTCAGGTCCGGGGTTGACAATCACCCAGTCGAAATCCTGAAAACCGGAAGGGAGCGGACCGTTGCCATAATAAAAACCTACCGACGGATTGGCGAAAGCTGTGGCGATACCCATGAATATACCCAACAATATTAGTTGTATACGAAAAAACCTAGGCATCGCGTTTCTCCTTATCGGATCGCCATCAAGGTTCAGGTCGCTGCAAAGTTTTTCTTGTTAAGCAGTGAATCACGCGCCAGCGCCAGTCACGCGGGTTGTCGACGCGACGGATATATAGTCGATAACCGGATGCTGTGCCATGCGCCTCCTTCATGGTGAATATCCAATTGATGATAGAAATCCTGTCCGGCGGGGCAATGTTGGTATTCGCTATAGCTTATGAAAAGAATCATAAATACTGATTAGTGTTTATGATTACGCCGCACTATAGTCAGACGATCGCTACAGACGTAGCGATTGCGCCGGAGGTGCCGGCGTCGGGCAACTGCATGGAGGTGGCAAATGGCCGTTAAGACCTATAACGCGGGTGTGAAGGAATACCGGAACACCTATTGGGAACCGGATTACGACGTCAAGGATACCGATATCCTGGCCGTGTTCAAGATTACTCCCCAGGCGGGTGTGGATCGTGAGGAAGCCGCTGCCGCGGTTGCCGCCGAATCCTCCACCGGCACCTGGACCACGGTGTGGACCGATCTCCTCACCGATCTCGACTACTACAAGGGACGTGCGTATAAGATCGAGGACGTTCCCGGGGATGACACCTGTTTCTATGCGTTCATCGCCTACCCCATCGACCTGTTCGAGGAAGGTTCCGTGGTCAATGTCTTCACTTCGCTGGTCGGCAACGTGTTCGGCTTCAAGGCCGTGCGCGCCTTACGTCTGGAAGACGTGCGTTTCCCGATCGCGTACGTCAAGACCTGCGGTGGCCCACCCCACGGCATTCAGGTCGAGCGCGACATCATGAACAAGTATGGTCGTCCGCTGCTGGGCTGCACCATCAAGCCCAAGCTGGGGCTGTCGGCCAAAAATTACGGCCGCGCCTGCTATGAGGGATTGCGTGGCGGCCTGGATTTCACCAAGGACGACGAAAACGTCAACAGCCAGCCCTTCATGCGCTGGAAGCAGCGTTTCGATTTCGTCATGGAAGCGATCGAAAAGGCGGAACGGGAGACGGGCGAGCGCAAGGGGCATTACCTGAACGTCACCGCGCCGACCCCGGAAGAGATGTACAAGCGCGCGGAATACGCCAAGGAAATCGGCGCGCCCATCATCATGCACGACTATATCACCGGCGGTTTCTGCGCCAACACGGGTCTGGCCAACTGGTGCCGCGATAACGGCCTGTTGTTGCACATCCACCGCGCCATGCACGCGGTGCTCGACCGTAACCCGCACCACGGTATCCACTTCCGCGTGCTGACCAAGATCCTCCGCCTGTCCGGCGGCGACCACCTGCACTCCGGTACGGTGGTGGGCAAGCTCGAAGGCGACCGCGAGGCGACCCTGGGCTGGATCGACATCATGCGGGATAGATTCATCAAGGAAGATCGCAGCCGCGGCATCTTCTTCGACCAGGACTGGGGCTCCATGCCGGGCGTCATGCCGGTCGCTTCCGGGGGTATTCACGTCTGGCACATGCCGGCGCTGGTCACCATCTTTGGGGATGACTCGGTGTTGCAGTTCGGCGGTGGCACGCTGGGCCATCCCTGGGGCAACGCGGCGGGTGCCGCGGCCAACCGTGTCGCGTTGGAAGCCTGCGTGGAAGCCCGCAATCGCGGCGTCCCCGTCGAGAAGGAAGGCAAGGCGATCCTCACCGAGGCGGCCAAGCACTCCCCCGAACTCAAGATCGCCATGGAAACCTGGAAAGAGATCAAGTTCGAGTTCGATACGGTCGACAAGCTGGACGTCTCCCACAAGTAAGCACGTTTATCGTGTACCCCGGCGGGGACGCCTTGATCCTCGCTCCGGCGGGCACGTCATGCCTAGGAGCTTTTTATGAGTGAAGTGCAGGATTACCAATCCCGTCTCTCCGACCCGGCGAGCCGGAAGTTCGAGACCTTGTCCTATCTGCCCGCCCTGACCGCGGCGCAGATCCGTCACCAGGTCGAATACATCGTCTCCAAGGGCTGGAACCCGGCTATTGAGCACACCGAGCCGGAAAATGCCTTTGATCACTACTGGTATATGTGGAAGCTGCCCATGTTCGGTGAAACCGACGTGGACCGCATCCTGAAAGAGGCGGAGGCCTGTCACAAGGCCAATCCCCATAACCACGTCCGTCTGGTCGGTTATGACAACTACAAGCAATCCCAGGGCGCCGCTCTGGTGGTTTATCGGGGCAAGACCGTATAAATCCCGTGCCGTATCCGCAAGGCGTCTCGCGCCGGGCGGGTGCGGCGCTTGTCGAGAACGTTCCCTGCCAACCCTTCGGGTGGCCGATAGCGTGAATGCTCCCGTCAAGCGCCGTATTTCCCTGTCCAAGAATATTTGTCCGAGGAGAATCATCTCATGAGCGACCAGTTGGCCGAATATCGTATCCAGAAAGAACCCTACTACCGCGCCACCGGTGACGAAGTGGAGCTGTATGACGCCGCCTACGGCGTGCGCATGCCGATGATGCTCAAGGGTCCCACGGGTTGCGGCAAGACCCGCTTCGTGGAATACATGGCCTATAAGTTGGATAAGCCGTTGATTACGGTGGCCTGCAATGAAGATATGACCGCCTCCGACCTGGTCGGGCGGTTCCTGCTCGATCCGCAAGGGACCCGCTGGCAGGATGGTCCGCTGACTCTGGCGGCGCGTTTGGGTGCCATTTGCTATCTGGACGAAGTCGTGGAGGCCCGCCAGGACACCACCGTGGTCATCCATCCGCTGACCGATAATCGCCGGGTACTGCCGCTGGAAAAGAAGGGCGAACTCGTGCGGGCCCATCCCGATTTCCAATTGGTGATCTCGTATAATCCGGGTTATCAGAGTCTCATGAAGGACCTGAAGCAATCCACCAAGCAGCGTTTCGGCGCCCTGGATTTCAACTACCCCGATCACGAGACAGAGACGGAAATCGTCTCGCACGAGACCGGCGTCAGCAAGGACGTCGCCAGCAAGCTGGTATCCATCGCCGAGCGTGCCCGTAACCTGAAGGGACATGGTCTGGATGAGGGCATCTCCACCCGTATGCTGGTTTACGCGGGCTCGCTGATCAGCAAGGGTGTCGAAGCGAAGGCCGCCTGCCGGGTGACGCTGGTGCGTCCGATCACGGACGACCCCGACATGCGCGACGCGTTGGATGCGGCGGTGACCACTTATTTCTGAGTGCTCACGTTCGCCCCGCAGTGGAGAGATCGTAGCGATCCCGGAGGACGCATGAAACGTCTGGAAGATTACGCGGAATTGCTGGAAGCCTTTGGTGAAGACAGCCAGGCTGTTCTGCGGAGCAACTGGCAGGAGGCCGCCCGGGTTTTCAGCCCCTTGGGCCTGGACCAATACCTGGATGGCGCCATGGGGATGCGCTCTCTGGGGAAGGGTGACGGGCTGGTGAGCAGTTACCTCGATTCGGCGCCGCAGGTCGCTCGCGAGGTGGGCGAGGACGCGGTCTGGGAACTGGTGAGCGCCGTCATGAAAATGGCGTCCAAGACCAGTGGCGCGGTGTTGGAGGCGGTCGTGTCCACCAGCCCGACGGCGGCCAGTCGTCTGGCCGATCTGGAACTCTTCAAAAGCTACCTCGGCCTGCTGGACCGCCTGCTGGCCCAGGTGCCCCGGGCGGTGCGGCCGATGCTGGAACATATCGATCAGCTCTTCGGTTATCTGACCCTGGGGGGGTTGCGCCGCTGGGCGTTGTGGGGCGCGCACGCGCACCGCACGGATTTCGAGGCGCAGATCGCCTACTTTTCCCTGAAAAGTCCGGAAGCGCTGGCCATGCTCCAGCAGGAGCGTAAAGGGACCCTCTTCGTCGACATCCAGCGCCGTCTGCGGATGTATTTGCGGGCCTTGTGGGGGCGGGATTTCTTTCTGCGCCCCACCAGTGGCGATTTTGAAGACCGCGAAGGTTACCGGCCCTTCATCGAAGGCATCTTCATCCATATCCCCGATGCCTATGACGACTGGGAAGGCATCGATGGCATGACCCGCTATCGCGCCGTCGCCGCCCACGCGGCAGCGCACGTCGCTTACCTGCCGAGGGCCATTTCCGCGGAGGCGCTCAATCCCGAGCAGATGGCGGTCATCGGTCTGCTGGAAGACGCCCGGGTCGAGGCGCTGGCGATGCGCGCCTTTCCGGGGATTCGGGCCATCTGGCTACCTTTTCACACGGCCATCGCGGGGCCGGTGGCCAGCCTCGGCCATCTGTTCTCCCGCTTGGCGCGCGCGATGATCGATCCGGCTTATCAGGATGACCACCCGTGGGTGCGGGAAGGGCGGCAAGCCTTTCTGGAGGCCGAGGAGCGCTGGGAAGACCCGCAACTCTCCTGGGATTTGGGCGTGCGTCTCGCGCACAGCTTGCGGAAAGAGGGGATACCTTTCCATGTCCGCACGGATATCCCGGACATCCCCTATCGGGATGACAACCGCTATATCTGGGAGTTTGAAGAGGTGGACTGGGAAAATGAAGCGACGATCCTCCCCGGCGCCCAGGTGCGGAAATACGTCAACGTCATGGAAATGGTCAATGAGGTGGATACCGAATTGGCCGGTGACGACGCCCAGGAGGTCTGGGTGCTGCAATCCGAGCTTTTCCCCTATGAGGATATGGGACTGAGTTACAACCAGACGGAAGGCAAGGAGCCGGTTTCCGACCCCTACCACTATCCGGAGTGGGATTATCAGATTCAGACCAGTCGCCCCCACTGGGCAACGGTGCTGGAGCGTCGACCCAGGGTCGGCGACAGGGGCGTCGTGCGTGAGGTGCTGGACAAGTACAAACCGGTCTCCAGCCGCCTCAAATACCTGATCGAGGCTTTGCAGCCGCAAGGGGTGCAGCGGCTGCGCAAACAGGAAGATGGCGATGAGATCGATCTGGAAGCGGCGGTGCGCGCTCTGGTCGACATTCGCATGGGATTGGCCCCGGACACCCGCATCCACCTGCGCAACCTGCGTAAGGTGCGTGACCTGGGTGTGCTGGTATTGATGGATTTATCGGAGTCCACCAACGACACGGTCTATGGTTCGGAAGATACGGTTCTCCAGCTCACCCGGGATGCGACATCGCTGCTCGCGGATGCCATGCACCGTATCGGCGATCCCTTCGCCATCCATGGTTTCCACTCCGACGGGCGGCATGACGTGGCTTACTACCGCTTCAAAGACTTTGACGAGGCGTATGGCGATGTGGCCATGGGCCGTATCGCCGGCATGACGGGCAAGCTCTCCACTCGCATGGGGGCGGCGCTGCGCCACGCGGGACACTATCTTCGCCAGCAGCGGCAGAGCAAGAAGCTGCTGCTGGTCATCACCGATGGTGAGCCGGCGGATATCGATGTGCGGGATCCCCAGTATCTGCGTTACGATGCCAAACGGGCGGTGGAGGAATTGGGGCGGGATGGTGTGATCACCTATTGCCTGAGTCTGGACCCGCACGCGGACGAATATGTGTCGCGGATCTTCGGGGCGCGCAACTATCAGGTGATCGATCATGTGGAACGCTTGCCGGAACGTTTGCCCATGCTGTACGCGGGGTTGACCCAGTAGCGCGGGGACGGGTCCCGGCGGACGCGCACCAACTGCGGGGAGACCCCGCTCTACCGCCGGGCGTGATACCGAATGCGACCTCCCGCCGCTGACTTGGCCGGGCGCTCCCGGGACGGCTTACGCTCAGGGCCTGGCGTCCCCCCGCTCCCGGCCGCCGCGCGCAAGGTTCGGCGCAGAGGCCTTCACCAGGGCACGCGCACGCTGCTGCGTGGTGGGGTCAATGGAGCAAACGGGCCGCCGATGATAGCGTGCGTATAACCGCTCCCAATCGCGGCGCGCCTCGGCGGGTTTGCCCCGCGCCAAGGCCAGCATCCCGAAGCCGTCATCGTTCCAGCCGCAGTCGCCAAGCACCTCTTCCGGCCAGCGTTGCATGTAGGCGTCGCGCATGATTTTCCTGCCCAATTCGGCGAGATCCTCCGCAACCCCCGATGCCCGCGCCTGCGCTTTCCACACATCCCACTCGAACAGTAGTTCCTGAGTCGTTATCATGTGACACTCTCCCGCAGTTATGCTGTATGGCCTGGTTTGTCCAGTCGGTGATAGGGGTCGGCAGCCCCTTTTTTTACGCAGCCCTTTAGGTTTAGTTCGGGAGATCGGCGGTGTCAAGGAAGCGGTTTGGCGCGGTGGTTTCGCGCCCCTGCGCAGAGGTCGCCGGATGACCGGCCTTATGCTAAATTGCCCGGATGGTGCCTGCGATCCCCGCAGGTCGGGGCGGGCTTGGGAGCAAACAACATGATACGCAGTATGACCGGGTTTGCGCGCGGCGAGAGTCATGGTCCTTGGGGAGGACTGACTTGGGAACTGCGTACGGTGAATCATCGTTTTCTGGAGCTTGGACTGCGCTTGCCGGAGGGCATGGGGGCCTTGGAGACGCCGGTGCGCGCTCGCATCCAGAAACTGCTGACGCGCGGGCGGGTCGATGCGTGGTTGCGCTTTCAGCCGTCGGCGGGCGGGTCGTTGCGTCTGAATACGGCTCTGGCCATGGACTTGCGCGGGCTCTACACGGAGTTGGCGGACATGTGGGAGGTGCCGGACTCGGCATTCAATGCGCTGGAAGCCCTGCGCTGGCCGGGGATGGTGCAGGTTGCGGGCAGCGATATGGAAACGCTGGAGACGGAGGTGCTCCGGTTGCTGGATCAGGCGCTGGCCGAGCTGCAGGCCGCCCGAGAGCGGGAAGGCGCTGCCCTGGCGCAACACCTCCTGGCTCGACTGGACGCCATCGCCGGGCAGACCAGTGCGGTACGCGCCCAACTGCCCGCGCTGGAAACCGCGCTGCGCGAGCGCTTGCAGGCGCGTCTGCAGGACCTGGCGCTGCAGGTGGACGCGGCGCGCTGGGAGCAGGAACTGTTGTTCTATCTGCAGCGTCAGGATGTGGCGGAAGAGTTGGATCGGCTGGATACCCACCTGACGGAATTGCGACAGATCTTGCGGCGTCGGGAAGCGGTGGGCCGGCGTCTCGACTTTCTGATCCAGGAACTCAATCGAGAGGCGAATACCCTGGCCTCCAAGGCCGCTGACAGCCAGATCACCCTCGCGGCCGTGGAGTTGAAGGTGCTGATCGAGCAGATGCGGGAGCAGGCGCAGAATGTGGAATAGCCTCTTGCGTGCGGATCGCGCCGGGAAGCCGCTATGAGCGGCGGGAGTGAGCACGGTGTCCTGTGGGTGATCTCGGCGCCGAGCGGGGCGGGCAAAACCAGCCTGGCGCGGGCGCTGGTCCAGACGACCCCGCGACTGCGCACCTCGGTGTCCTACACGACGCGCCCGCCGCGGCCCGGTGAAACGGAGGGGGAAGATTACCACTTCGTCGGCATGGAAACCTTCTCCGCGATGGCGGAGCGGGGCGAATTTCTGGAATACGCGCGGGTCCACGGCAACGGCTATGGCACCAGTGAAGCGTGGGTCAAGAACCAGTTATTTGCCGGAGACGACTGTCTGCTGGAGATCGATTGGCAAGGTGCGCGGCAGGTGCGGGAACGTTTGCGGGGGCAGATGATCAGTATCTTCATCCTGCCTCCTTCGGTGGCGGCGCTGGAGACGCGCCTGCGTGATCGTGGTCAGGATACGGAGGCGGTGATCGAAAGGCGGCTGGCGGCGGCGCGCGAGGAGTTGTTGCATTATGATGAGTTTGATTATTTGGTGGTGAATGACCATTTTGAAGAGGCGTTGAGCGATTTGCAGAGCATCGTTCATGCGGAGCATCTCCGGTGTGGTCGGCAGCAGCACGCGCAGCATGAGCGGTTACGAGGTCTTTTGGGTATTGGCTAGTCTGATGGATAAGGTGAAAACACGATGGCACGAGTAACGGTGGAAGATTGTCTGGATCATGTGGATAATCGGTTCGAATTGACCCTGGTGGCGGCGCGGCGCGCGCGGCAACTGGCTTCCGGCGCGGTTCCGGAAGTGGAGCCGGGGCGCGATAAAAATACGGTGATCGCATTGCGCGAGGTGGCGGCGGGCAAGGTGGGCCGCACGATTCTCGATCAGCAAATGCCGCCGCCGTTGCCGAACTTCCCCGGCGCGATCCACCGGGAAACGGCTGGAGTCGAGGATGTCGCTGGCGAGTGAAAGCGAACTAGGCGCGCTCGTGCCTCAGTTGCCTCTGGGAGCGGAGGTTGGTGAGGTGCTGCGCCTGCCGCCGGTGCCTCCGGCGCTGGAGGACCCTTGCGCGCCATTGCGGGCCCTGCTGCAGCAGTACATGAGCCCCGCCGAGGTGGAGCGCGCGCGCGAGGCGTATGCATTGGCGGCCAGTGCGCATGAAGAGCAGTTCAGACGCAGCGGCGAGCCCTACATCCATCACCCCGTGGCGGTGGCCTGCATCCTGGCCGAACTGCAACTGGATATCTTCACTATTCAGGCGGCGTTGCTCCACGATGTCATCGAAGACTGCAACATCAGCAAGGAAACGCTGGTGGAACGTTTCGGGCCGGAAGTGGCGGAGATGGTGGACGGGGTTAGCAAACTCGGCCAGGTGCGCTTTGAGACCCGCGAAGAGGCGCAGGCGGAGAATTTCCGCAAGATGTTCCTGGCCATGTCGCGCGATATCCGGGTGGTGCTGATCAAGCTGGCCGACCGTTTGCACAACATGCGCACCATGGGCGTGATGAAACCGGAGAAACGGCGGCGCATTTCCCGCGAGACGCTGGATATCTACGCCCCCATCGCCCAACGTCTGGGGATTCACGCCATCCGCATCGAGCTGGAGGAGATGGCCTTCTCCCATCTGTATCCGAAACGCTGGCATACCCTCAATGAGGCGGTAAAGGCGGCGCGGGGTAACCGCAAGGAGGCCGTCCAGAAGATCGAGCACGCCCTGGAGGATCGCCTCCGCCAGGAAGGCTTCGCCGCGCAGGTCAGCGGACGTGAGAAGCATGTCTACAGCATCTATCGCAAGATGCAGAAGAAGGGCATGTCTTTCGGCGACATCCACGATCTGCACGCCTTTCGGATCATCGTCGCCGACGTGGATACCTGTTACCGCGTTCTCGGCATCATTCACAGTCTGTATCGGCCGATTCCGGGGCGATTCAAGGATTATATCGCCATCCCCAAATCCAACGGTTACCAATCGCTGCATACGGTGCTGCTGGGTCCTTTCGGACACCCCGTCGAAGTCCAGATCCGCACGGAGGACATGCACCGGGTGGCCGAGGCGGGAGTGGCGGCCCACTGGCTCTACAAGACGGGCACCAATAACGCGCATGCCGAAGTCCAGGCGCGCGCCTGGTTGCAGCGTTTACTGGAACTCCAGATGCAGGGCGGAGATTCCCAGGAGTTTCTGGAGAGCGTCAAACTCGATCTCTTTCCCGACGAGGTCTATGTCTTCACCCCCAAGGGCAAGATTCTCAGCCTGCCGCGCGGGGCGACGGCGGTGGATTTCGCCTATGCCGTGCATACGGACGTGGGGGATCAGGCCGTGGCGGCCAAGGTCAACGACATCTACGTGCCTTTGCGCAGTCTCCTGAATAACGGGGACAAGGTGGAGATTATCATGGCGGCCTCGGCGCACCCACAGCCGGGTTGGCTGGACGTGGTGGTCACGGCGAAGGCGCGCAGCAGCGTGCGCGCTTATCTGAAGACCATGCAGCGGGGTGACGCCGAGTTGCTGGGCCGCAATTTGCTGGAGAAGGCACTGAACAGCCTGGGTACGGACCTGAAACAGGTGGAGCCCGCGGATTTCCGGCGGGTGCTGGCGACGTTCAATGCGCAGAACGAGGGGCAACTGCTGGCCGCCATCGGCATGGGCGAGGTCTTCCCGCTGGTGGTGGCCCATAAACTGCTTCCCGAGGAAGAAGACCGCGGGAAGCTGGTGCAGACGGCGCGCCGTCTGGGGCAGGCGGTGAGCCACCTGTTGCCGAGCCGCCTCAACCGGGAAGAAACCACGAAAAAGCCGCTGCTGATCCGGGGGACGGAAGGCATGCCAGTGACGCTGGCGCGCTGTTGCCGGCCCATTCCCGGCGATCCTATTCTGGGGTTCATCAGCGCCGGCAAGGGCGTGGTGGTGCATACCCATGACTGCCACAACATCCGCGAATGGCGTAAGCGGCGCGACCGTTGGGTGGATGTGCAGTGGGACCCCGAGACGCAGGGCGAGTTTCCGGTGACGATCCGGGTGGTGGCGGAGAGCGCGCGAGGCGTGCTGGCCCGCATCGCCACTCTCATATCCGACGAGGATTCCAATATCGATCACGTGGACATCGAGCCCCAGGATGGACTCTATACGGGTATTACCTTTACCATACAGGCGCATCACCGCGATCACCTGGCCAAAATCATGCGCAGTTTGCGCAGCCTGTCCATGGTATCGCGGGTACAGCGCGTCAAAGGCTAACTGAAGGAGTGCCCCATGCCGGTTCCAGTACACAGCGATGCAGCACCCCAGGCCATCGGGGCCTACAGTCAGGGGATGGTGCATAACGGCCTGCTCTATCTTTCGGGCCAGATCCCTCTGGACCCCGCTACCGGGCAAATGGTGGAGGGCAGCTTCGCGCTACAGATTCGACGGGTGCTGGATAACCTGCAAGCGGTGTGCGAGGGGGCGGGCGGACGTTTGCAGGATGCCATCAAGTTACAGATTTACCTCACGGATCTCGGTCACTTCGCGGAGGTGAATCAAGCCATGGAGGCGGCGTTCGCGCCCCCTTATCCGGCCCGGGCCGTGGTCCAGGTGGCGGCGCTCCCGCGCGGCGCGCCCGTGGAAATCGACGGTATCGTCGCCTTGGATGGGGCGGGCTGACATGGAGCGCGCGGAAGCGCTGGCCCAGCCCATGCGCATGCTGTTGCAGGCGCATCCGGCATTGGTCTCCTTGCTGGAAGAACGCGGCATTCACTGCGGGGAGTGCTTTATCGCGGATCGGGAGACGCTGGCGGAGGTGGCCACCATGCACCGCGTCGATCTGGATGAGCTCCTCGCGGAATGGGCGCGGCGCGAGGCCCTGTCGCGCGCTGATTAGCGATGGCGGTCACGAAGACGGGGCTGTATCTGCAAAGTTCCGTTTCAGCATTGCGCGGGGTGGGTCCCGCGCTCGTTCAACGCCTGCAGCGCATGGACTTGTGGCGGGTACAGGATATCCTGTTTCATCTGCCCAGCCGTTACCAGGATCGCCGCCATATCGTCCCCCTGGCGGCTGTGCAGCCGGGGCAGGAGTGCGCGGTGCTGGGCGAGATTATCAGCGTCGAGCATCAACGCGGGCGGCGCGAACAATGGCTGGTTGCCCTGAGTGATGGCGGCGGCCGGCTGCAAATCCGGTTGTTTCACATGGCGGCGGCCCAGCGCGGACAATGGCAGACTGGTCGCCGCCTCTGGTGTTTCGGGGAACTGCGCAGCGGCTTCCACGGTCTGGAAATGGTACACCCGGAATGGCAGATGGCGGATCTCCCCCAATTCCAGGCCCCGCGCCACCTCACCCCCTTTTATCCCAGTTGTGATGGCATCACCCAGGCCCAGTGGCGGCGTTGGGTGGCGCAGGCCCTGACCCTGCTCGATGCGCTGCCGGACTACCTCGAACACCGTCTTCCTCCGCAATGGCCCGGTTTGCGCGCGGGTTTGCGCCTGCTGCACGAAAGCGCCGATGAAATACCCTCGCCGCGGCATCCCGCCTGGCAGCGGCTGGCGCTGGAAGAGTTGCTGGCGCATCACCTGGCGGTGCGGCAGACGCGACAGTCGGGAATCCCGCAGAGCGCGCCGGCCCTGCACGGCGGCACGTCATTGTGGGAGCGGTTCCGGGCACGCTTACCCTTTGCGCCCACGGGTGCCCAGGAACGGGTGATCGCCGAGATCAAAGCCGATCTCGCGCGCCACCTGCCCATGCGGCGGTTGTTGCAAGGGGATGTGGGCTCCGGCAAGACTCTGGTCGCGGCGGCGGCGGCGCTGACCGCCCTGGAATCCGGGTATCAGGTGGCGCTCATGGCCCCGACCGAGATCCTTGCGGAACAACTCTATATGCGCTTCCGGCAGTGGCTGGAGCCTCTGGACCGGGATGTCGGTTATCTGGTGGGCAGCCGTTCGCCGCGGGCGCGCCGGGAGACCCTGGAGGCGCTCGCCAGCGGTCGCCTCGGGCTGGTGACGGGGACGCAGGCGTTGTTTCAGGAAGGCGTGACCTTCGCCCGCCTCGGGCTGGTCATCATTGACGAGCAGCATCGCTTCGGCGTTGAGCAACGGCGCCAATTGCTGGAGAAGGGCGGCATGCCGCACCTGCTGGTGATGACCGCCACGCCGATCCCGCGCACTCTGGCGATGACGGTGCACGCGGATCTGGAGGTGTCGGTGATCGATGCGCTGCCACCGGGGCGCACCCCCGTAGAAACCCTGGTGATGCCCGACAGCCGCAGGCCCGAATTGATCGGACGGATGCAGCATGTGCTGGAGGAAGGGCGGCAAATCTATTGGGTGTGTCCGCTGATCGAGGAGTCGGAAATACTCGAACTGCAGGCGGCGGAGGCGAGTTTCACGGATCTGCGGGCGGCCTTGCCCGGCGTGGCCATCGGTCTGGTGCATGGGCGGATGCGGGCGGCGGAGAAGGCGGAAGCCATGGACGCCTTCCAGTCGGGCGCGGTACGGATTCTGGTGGCGACGACGGTGATCGAAGTGGGGGTGGATGTGCCCAATGCCAGCCTCATGGTCATCGAGCACGCGGAGCGCCTGGGTCTGGCGCAACTCCACCAGTTGCGCGGACGGGTTGGACGGGGTATGCAGCAGAGCAGTTGCATCCTGTTGTATCATCCGCCCCTGAGCGCCAAGGCCCGGACGCGCCTGCGGGTGATGCGCGAAACCCATGATGGTTTTGTCATCGCGCGCAAGGATCTGGAGTTGCGCGGTCCGGGCGAATATCTGGGCACGCGACAGACCGGCATCCTGCAGATGCGCGTCGCCGACCTCCTTCGTGATGAATCCCTGTTGGACAAGATCCCGGCGCTGGCGGAGCGTTTGCTGCGGGAAGACCCCGATGCGGCGCGGGCCGTCGTGCAGCGCTGGCTGGGGAACAGGCTGGATTACGGGCAGGTGGGTTGACATCCTGATCGGGCAGGATCATAGATCCCGCGCCGAGGCTTCGGGTATATTAGGAGAGTGTGGGGGTGGAAGTTTTCAGGAGAAAGGGAACGATGGGCAAAGCGCGGGGGAGGTGGTTTTTGGGGGCGATGCTGGGGGCCACGGGATTGGGGGGGTGTACGACACACCTGCCCATAACATCGGTGCACTCGGTAGCCTACTACGCCGCGCAAATCCCCCCGCCGGTCATTCCGCCGGTGGTCCCCGTGGTATCTCCCGCGCCACCCCCCGCGCCCGTAGCCCATCGGTTGCGTCTGGTCATTTCGACCACCGCGCATCGCCTGGAGGTCTACAAGGGGAACACGGTACTGGCCACTTACCCGGTGGCCATCGGTTTCCATGGCGCGGCCCCCAAACGGACGCGCGGGGACGACATCACCCCGGTGGGACGCTATCACATCGGCTGGATCAGCCGGAACACACGCTACGGCCCTTTCATGGGGCTCACCTACCCCAATCGGGAGAATGCCGAATGGGGATTGCGCGAAGGCATCATCACCAAGGCGCAGTATCGCGCGATCGTCGATGCCATCGACGCGGGCCGGACGCCACCGCAGAACACCCCCCTGGGCGGCGCCATCGGCATTCATGGCATGGGTCCACTGTTCAACGACGATCCGCGGAGCACGGTGTTTCCGGGGCGCTGGACGGCGGGCTGCGTGGCCTTGTCCAACTGGGACGCGCAGCAGGTCGCCGCGATGGTCCGGGTGGGGACGCCCGTGGAGATCGTTGGGGATATCCCCGGTTATCGGCGCGCGTCCGTTGCCGGGCCCAAGATCACGGTGACGCCGAAAGTGGTGTCGATGGATATCGGGGTGCCCGGATGGAGTGCCGGGCCGGTGCATTGATCGCCGGTGGGGACGCGGCTTAGTGCCGCCAGTCCTCGCCCTGACTGAACTGGTAAGCCTGTTCGATACAATCCCCCAGCGCTACGCCATCCCGCCAGTTGGCGCGGAAATAAAGTCCGGGGTGTCGCGCGCGGCGGGTGTCGATACGCCGCACCCGATCCAGATGTTCCAGGTCGTACTGCGGGATGGCGCGCGGCCAGATCCGCGCGCGGGTGAAAACGGGAGCACCGCTGATGCCCAGCAACGGACTGATTTCACGGAGTGCCGTTTCCAGCAGGTCACTTGCGTCGCGTCCGCCGATGTCGTTCTGGCTGCCGCCGATGAACGCCGTCAGCAAGACCTGATTGGCCGGCGCGCGTTCGGGGAACAGCGTGGAAGAAAAGAGCACCCCCAGGGTCTCCAGACCCATGACGCGCGGAATCAGCATGCCGAAACCGTCCAGCGGGTGCTGGACTTGGGTGCGCCGCAAGCCGAGGGAAAGGGTGCCGACCGGCGGATAGGGAATGCTCCGCAGATCTTCGGCGAGCGCGGTGTCCAAAGGGGCGAGCAGATCGCCGGCGGCGCCCGCCGGCAGGGCGAGAATCAGCCGTTTGCTCCGCCACGCGCTGTCGCCGCTGCGCACCTGCCAGACGCCGTCGTCATACGACAACTGATCGATGGGCGTGTTGCAGCGCACGCTGTCGCCGAGCCTGTTGGCGACGGTGAGCGGCAGGGTTTGCAGGCCGTCGCGGAAAGAAATCAGGCGTGTTGCAGCGGCGCCGGGGGTTTTTCTTTTCCGGGCGCGCCAGGCGCCGCGCAGGAGCGACCCACCCTCCCGCTCCAGTGCGACCAGACGCGGGAGGGTGGCCTGTACCGAGAGGCGCGCCGAGTCGCCGGCAAAAACCCCGGAGACGAAGGGGTCTACCAGCCAGGTGAGGGCTTCATTCCCAAGACGCCGCCGCACGAAGTTGGCAATGCTTTCCGCTCCATCCGCCGCCCGGCGCGCCTGAAAGGGTTCTCCCAGGAGGCGTAACCGCCCGCGCAGACTCAGTAAACGGCCGCCGAGCAGCGTCCCCGGTCCCAGGGCGACCGGTTGCCGATGCCGATTGAGGATATAACGGCGTTTGGCGAGCGGATTGGCCTCGACGATGGCGCTCTCCAACCGCAGTGCGCGGAGCCATTCGGGGACGATCCGGCCTTTGAGCATGAGCGAGTTGGGACCCAGATCACGCAGAAAACCGCTTTCTCGCCGGCTCTGGAGGTTGCCGCCGGGCGTGGCGGCAGCCTCCAGCAGCAACGGTGACCAACCGCGTTCGCGGAGGAAATAGGCGGTGGCCAGGCCGGAGATTCCGCCGCCGATGATGAGGACTTCTTCCATGGTCTACGGCTCTTTATCCAGGTAGTGGGGGCTTTGCAGATACCAGCCATGAACGTGACGCAGCAGGGCGATGAGGACGGCGGTGATCGGTAAAGCCAGCAACAGGCCGGCGAAGCCAAAGAGTTCACCCCCCGCCAGCACCGCAAAAATGACCGCAACGGGATGCAGGCCGATACGATCTCCCACCAGATAAGGCGTGAATACCATGCTTTCCAAGATCTGGCCGATCGCAAAAACCATCAACACCCAGAGAATCGGCAAAAAGGCCCCCGTCTGCACATACATGGCGAGACTGGCCATGGTCACCCCGCTCACGACGCCGAGATAGGGCACGAAACTGAGCAAACCGGCGACCAGGCCGATAAGAATGGCCGTTTGCAGGCCGACGATGCTGAGACCGATCGCGTAGCTGGTGCCCAGGGCCAGCATGACCAGCAACTGTCCCCGCAAGAAGGCCATGAGCATGGCGTCGGCATCGCTGGCCAGGCGCTGGGAGATGGGCAGATAGTGCTGAGGAATCAATGCGGCAATGCGATTTAAGAGGTACGGCCAGTCGCGCAGCAGATAGAAACCGAGGACGGGCACCAAAATTACATCGAGGACACTGCTGATCAGGCCAGAGCCTGAACTCAGGGCCACCTGCAGGCTGCGTCCCAGCCATCCCGCCAGCTTCTGCGCGTTGGCGGTGGCATAATGGGTGATGCTCTGGCTGTCGAGGTGGATGCCGATCCGCGCGGAGAGTTGCGGGATGATCCGGGTTTGCAGGAGTTCCAGATATTGGCGCAGATATTCCACGAAGAGCAGGGACTGGTGGCGGATGACGGGAAGCAAGGCCATGGTGACGCCCGCCAGGAGCAAAAGGACGCTGATGAAAACCAGTGTGGTGCCCCAGGTGCGGGGAATGCGGTATCGTTGCAGGCGGGTCACCAGCGGATTCCCGAGATAGGCGAGGATACCGGCGACCAGAAAGGGACTGAGAATGGGGGAGAGCCGATACGTCAGCCAGCCCAGCAGGATCAGGACGGCCAGCACAAAAAATCGTTGCATCGTTCGCGAGGCTCCCCAATCCGGAATCCAACAAGAATGGGGTCAGAATAACCCAGTCCGGTGCGGGTTCGCTACGGGGTGGCCGGGCGGCCACTATTCAGGGTCGGGAGCGACCCGCGCATCCGCGGGCTGATAGGTGGTGTACCAGCGGTTTTCCAAAATTACTTTGAGGAGCTGCTGGGTGCTTTGCGCCCAGGTGAGGTAGGGCATGTCGGCGGAGCGGGGGGCTTGGCCCTCGGCGTGGAGCTGGAGCCAGTGGCGGAGGCTGTCGGTCAAGGCGGCGCTATCGGTGTTGGGAAAGTAAAAGGCGAAATCGCCCGCCACCTCATGAAAAACCGGGATATCGCGGGCGATGACGGGCAGGCCGTAATGGGCCGCTTCGATGAGAGGCAGGCCGAAACCTTCGGCGTAAGAGGCGGCCAGTAAGGCCGTCGATTGGGCATAAAGCTGCATGAGCAGGGCGTCACTGGCCTTTTCCAGCCAGAAGAGTTGCTTGTTGCGCCGGGGATGGCGGCGCAGGCGGCGGGCCAGAGCGTGGCTGCGCCAGCCTTCCTTGCCGACGATGACGAGGTTGATGTCCGTGCCATCTTTCCAGAGCGCTTCCAGCGCATCGAGCGCCTGAGCGTGGCCTTTGCGCGGCTCTACGGTACCGACCATGAGGAGGGTGGGGCGCTCGCGCAACACCGCGAGCATGGACGCTTCGTCCTGACTGGTGCCTTCGGTGGGTTTGCTGGATTCCAGATCGGCGCCCAGATGGAAATAGCCGATGGGGAGGGGAGACTGGCGGGCCTCGGGGTGCTGCCGCAGCCAATCATGCACTTCGTCAGCCACGGATCGGGAGTCGCAGATTATGGCGTCAGTTATGGTCAACGTGCCGGTCAACCAGTCGTCAAAAGCCAGCCTATAGGCTTTAGGGAGCATTGCGTCAAGTTTCATGGCCAGCAGATCGTAGACTATAAATATTATCCTTAGTCCTTGATCGCGTAACAGTTCTAATGTAGAAAAGGGGAAGGTGAGGTATAAATCGGCGCTTAGAAAAACATCGCCAGGTGTGATTTGTACGGGCTCTTCCAGCATATTCGAATTGATCTGTCCAGATATGGTGGCAGCATACTTCTGCGCATAAAACAGGCTACCCCCGGCATCGGCACGCACTACATGTAGTCGGTAACCTGCTGGAGGATGCTGTAGCATTTCCAGCAGTAGGGCCCGCACGACCCGTTGAATGCCCGTGTGGATGTCTCTTATGGCTAATTCGGAAACATCAAAAAGTAATTGTGGCACATAGCCTTCAGGTGGCTTCACCTGGCTGATCTGGCGTGTTTGTGACCAGGCGATAGGTTGTTTTGTTGATTGCTTGAGCCGATATGCTAAGACTCGAACTTCTTCTTCCAGTCCTGGGAACGGGCGTAACAGATTCCGAACGCTGGCGATCGCTTCTTGGTTGTAAAGAATACCATGCATCTTGCGCCGTAGGTATTTTTTGAGTGCCATTGTCATTTTATTCCAGTTTAATGCCCCGGCTTTTTTGCAAAGACCGCATAGTTGAAATAGGCTCGTGTGGGGTCTTTGGCTTCGGAGAGGCTGAATGCCAGCGGATTGGTATAGATAACCTGTGCATCCACGAACCCATGCCACTGAAGCATGAATACCAATAAATCAGATGGTACAGGGCGCTGGTGCGTGGGATCAGTATAAAATGAATGAAACGCCAATGGATGTTTGATGTTTATGGTTTCAATGAGCACTGCGCCGCCCGGCATGAGTTTTTCAAATATTATCGATAGCAGAGGGGATACTATGTCTGGGGAAATATGCTCAATAACCTCCAACAGTGAAATGCCAGAGTATTTTTTTCTGCTTTCTCTTAAGTGGCTTTCGGCGCTGGCACAACAGACTGATAGTCCTCTTCGTGTGGCGCGTTCGACTTCCTGGGTATCCTGGTCAACACCTTCGGCGCAAATATGGTTTTGGTTCAGATAGTAGATAAACTCCCCCGCACCACAGCCTATATCGAGAAACTGTCCTTCTGGTAGCGTTCTGAGAAACGGAAGATAGGAACTGTATTGCTCGTTAAGTTCGGATTCGTAGCCTTGGTCCCATATTTCACTAAAGTAGCTATAGAAGTTATTGGTATTCCTTTCAGTGATGGGTAGGTTGCCAATGCGTGCTATGGCACGGTTCAAGAAGGGTGCTGCGGGTTCGATATGACTGAAAGGCAATGGATAGGTACTGCGACCAAATATGGCTGCAATATATTTCAGTGGCTTGAAGAATGGTGTTTTATGAAGTGCAGATTTTAGTTGCTTTCTGGATGGGATCACTTCATGGCTCCAAAACGGGTTTTGCAGAATGATCTCGCCAGGAATGGATGCGTTGCTTTATTGGTTTTGGTAGCAAATAGAACGACAAGGCAATGGCGATAAGTACGGTGATGAATGCTACAGGGATATATCCATAAGATGGTTTCTGGGTAAAGGCCGTTATGGTGGCTATCGCAATGGGTAACAAGGTGATCCCTGAAGCAATGCCATAGGTACGCGTAGTGCCTGTAGCTACGAAGCAGAAAACAGCATCTGCGGTACTGCGTATGACCCATGCCAACGCCGCGCCCATGATACCCCATAGATCCACCAGCCACCAAAGCAATGCAAGGAAAGGGAGCAATTCCGCAAGATAGAATCTGGCCATCAGGTCTGGTCGGCCCTGGGCGGGCATCCAGTTATGGGGTAGATAGGCAGGGCCATTAATCCATATCCCGACGAGTAGCACAACGGCCACCGGCGCGGCGCGTCTGGTGAGGTCGAGGCCAACCCAAAGATTGAAGAAGGGATAAATCAGCAGGATACCCAAAACGATAAAAGGTGTTTGGATGGCCACCAATCCGCGAATACCGTCATTCAGGATCTGTTGCGCGCTCTCACTGTTTCCATCACGGGCAAAACGCGGAAAGAGTGCGGTGCTGAGGGCTGCGGGCAGATAAGTGAAACGCTGAGTGAGGTTGTAAGGCACCGCATAGGCGGTCACGGCGGCCGCACCAAGCATCGTGCCAATGAAAAACCGGTCCACAATGGTCAGTAACGGCGTTACCAGCCCGGATACGCTGACCCATCCGCCAAAGCGCAACAGCGGCCCGATTTCTGGTCGGTGTATGCGGGGCAATCCATAAAAGGGTAGCGCGCGTGCCGTGGCCGCAATCATCACGGCGACGCCGAGCAGGCGTCCGGCAAGGGCGGCGGCCAGCAAGACGGGCATGGAGCTATGACCAAGCATGGCGGCGGCCAGGGGCAGGATTTGCAGGCCGATGACACCGGTCATCTGACTGAGATTGAGGGCGACGAAGGACTGCCGGGCTTCCAATGCGCCCGCGAGCACTGAGATGACGGCGGTGAGCGGGACGATGGCGGCCAGCCAGGGGACGGCGTTTTCCATTTCCGGGCGGAGGTCGGCGGGGATGCGGAAGATGGCGGCGAAGATCCATTGTCCAAGAAAATATAGGAGGATCGCGCCGATGATTCCCATGCCGGTGGAGAGGAGAAAGGCTGTCCAGAAGGTGTGATTGCGGTCTTTGACACCGTCCTGACGTGCTACCCGTTGTGCGACGGCGCGACCCAGGCCGAGGTCGAATGCACCGAAATAGCCGAGGAAGGTGAAGGCGAGCAGCAGGACGCCGTAGCGGATTTCTCCAATCTGGTGCAGGTAGAGGGGGACCGTGGCGAGGCCGACGACGGTGGGCACCAGTAGGCCAAGGAGGTTGATGAGTGTCGATCGCCCAATGCCGGGCCCGCGCTTGGGGCTTTCCGACGTCTCAGTCTCGGGTGTCGGCACAGCGCGACCGGTCACGCCGATGCCTTGGGCAGGGGGCGGCGCATGGGTCTAGCCCATCGGGAGGCCGCTGGCGATCTCACTCCCGGCGGTGCCAAGCAGATCATAAGGGATAATGGGCGGTGCGTTCCGCGGCGGTCATCTGTGACTCCCTGATCCCAAATTGTGTTCATGTCCGACTGAGGGTAGGGAGGCATTCAGGAGGTGTCAAGGCTGAGGGTCCTGCCACGGGACTCCGCGAGAGCTGAATCGGATGGTCGAAAGCCGCGCTCTTGACCTCTGCTGAGGCAGAGGTTAGTTATTATAATTATATCATAAGTATTATGGTGCATGAGTTGTTTTTTTATAATCTTTATCGTGATAGGGTTCTGGAGATATTTATAGCCGGACTTTCCACAAACCGGTATACAAGGTCAGAAAGTAAAAATGTAACACCGATGGATAGTGGCAGCAGGACTGGTAAAGGGATTACGCCGTAGAAAGCATGTAACATGGCCAGCAAAACCACCGCGTGCAATAAATATAAACTATAAGAAATTTTTCCAAAATATAAAAAAACAGGTCTCGTAAGAGTTTTGATCGCGACCATGTCGTAAGCCGATACAACCAGTAAAATGGCCGCGCCCGCTACGGCTGGCCAGTCGCGAACCACCAAATGGTGAATCCCTATGCTGCTAATGAAGTGGGGTCCATAGTAATAAAGAGAAAACCCGATGATAAACATGCTTATCCGACCTTGTGTGTTGAGTCGGCTATACCATTTTTGTAATGGCTTACGCTGGCTTGCCAGTGTAGCACCAAGGACGAAAGCGAATATGTAGTATGGCGTAAAAATATAGGCAGTGAATGATCCAGAGAGAGTTAGCCAAGGCAGCAATTTCCAACCGGACAGAGCAAGAATGCGGATTGCCATGGATAACGTGCTAACTGTAAAGAATATAACGATTGAAATCCACCACTTTTTGCCGCGCATAAACAATAAAATGGCAGGAAATAATATAGATATTCTCATCTCCTGCACTAGTGTCCATATGGTAAAATCATAGCGATTAGTGTCGAACGCATCTATAAATAGTAGAAGATCAAATATTGATTTTGTCGTTATTGAACCAGACCAAAACTGGTTTACCCATGGATTTAGTCCGGATAGCTTTCCGTGATATAGGAGGTATTCTCCAACGATTCCCAAAAATACCGCAAATAAATATGGTATATACAAACGCAGGCCACGCTTCAGGAGAAACTGTATGTAGTTTACACTTGCGTTGTTGATCATAACAAACAACACGTAGCCACTCAACACGAAGAACAATAGCACAGCGGATCTTCCCGCCCAGAATATGCCCAATGGGCTATATGATAAACTAGCTATAATTGAAGATAAATTTTTGTAATATGACGACGATGAATTGGCAAATATAAGAACATAATGTGATAACATCACAGCCAACGCGGCGATTCCTCGAATCGCATCGAATTGATGGATGTGGCGTCTTTTTTCTACGGACATATCTCTCCTTCCGTAAAATGACCAATAAACAGTATCATGCTTGATCTGATTTCAGCAATCCCATGTCCACAGGCATGGAACAGAGATGTAATGGATGCCTCCTCCTATGGTAGGACGGACACAGCGGGGAGTGCTCCTAGAAAAGGGAGTCCTCGCTTGAACCGGACGGCATCGAAGTGCCAAGGTGGACATTTCATCCACGAATAGGTCAAGGAGGACTCACCATGGATTCTACAATTTACGGTTTGGATTTGGCAAAGCGGGTGATGCAACTACACTGGGTGGACATGGGTACCGGTGAAATCCACCGCAAGCAATTACAGCGGCGGGCGCTCCTGGAGTTTTTTGCCAACCGGGAACCTGGCATCGTTGCTATGGAAGCCTGCGGCAGTGCGCACCACTGGGCCCGGGAGCTGCGCAAGCTGGGGCACGAGGTCCGCTTGATCGCCGCGCAGTTTGTGCGGCCCTTCGTCAAGACCAACAAAACCGACGCGGCGGACGCGGCGGCGATCTGGGAGGCAGCCCAGCGGCCAGACATGCGCTTCGTGACCGTCAAGAGCGTAGAGCAGCAATCCGTCTTGGCCCTGCACCGAATGCGGGAGCAGTTGGTCAAGATCCGCACCATGCAGATCAACGCGATTCGGGGACTTTTGTACGAGTTCGGTGCCGATATTCCCCAAGGGCGCCAGAAGGGGGAACAGACGATTCCCCAGGTCTTGGAGCAACTGGAAGAGCAAATCTCCAAGATGACGTTGGACGCGATGCGCGGGCAGCTGGAGCGACTGAAAGCGCTGGATCAGAATATTGCCGACATTGAGAAATCGCTGACCTTCTGGAAAAAGGATCAGGAAGCTGTATCCCGACTGATGGCCATCCCCGGCGTGGGCTTGCTGACGGCAACGGCGATTGTGGCTACCGTGGGCGACATGAAGACCTTTCGTTCTGGTCGGGAGTTTGCGTCCTTCCTGGGCTTGGTCCCTCGACAGAGTGGCACAGGTGGCCGGGTCCGGTTACTAGGGATCAGCAAACGGGGAGACACCTATCTTCGGTCCTTGCTGACCCATGGGGCGCGGGCGGTAGTGAATCGACAGATCCATAACCGCAATCCCTGGATCGACCGGTTACTCAGTCGCCGGCCGCACAATGTGGCCGTTGTGGCTCTGGCCAACAAGATGGCCCGAACGATCTGGGCATTGCTGACCAGGGACCGGAGCTACGATCCTCTGCACCAGAGGAGCGTAACAGCCGCCTGATCCCAGAGGGGTAGTAGCAGAGTTCCGCAGTAAAGAGTTGCGCAGGCAGAAAGACGATTGATGGCAGAATAGGTCAGACCGGGGAAGGGAGAACCTGGCAAACTCCAGTCCTTTAAGGACGCGACAGAGATGAGGACCCTTCCAGCGGATTTCATCAAGGCCAGCAGAGATAATCTGCGCTACAGGCCGGATATAAGGCAGTAACTCGACCTCAACCGCCAACGATCAAAAGTCGGCTTGCACAAACGGGGGCATCCATATAAGTTTGCCACGGCACCACACATTAAGTTTTGATCAAATGCGGATAAAAAGAGCCATGACTGAACCCATTCAAGAGGCCGTAACCATGCCATAAGGGGAATGGGCCACGGATTCATGCTGAGCAGTCCGGGTGCTCGGCCATCTCGGACTGTAGCGCCCGCTCCACCGGTTGCTTTGTCGACCTTGCCTGGGGAGCGCGGCAGGGATAACTTCCCTCTATCGGGCACGTCCCGGACCGGGCGTATCGAGGAGCATATTATCCGCTTGCACCACGCTTTCAGCGCGTACGGCAAATTCATGAGGTTGTTTTTGACTTGGGAGTCGCTTATATGAAAAACCTGCCCAATCCGGAAATCGAGGTCGCCGCTTTGTTTGAACACTGCCGCACCTTGACCTTGGCCACGATGGATACACATGGTATCCCTCAATCCTCCCCGGCACCGTTCGTCCGTGATGAAGAGAACCGATTCTATGTTTTGGTGAGTGCCCTCGCGCCGCATACCGCGCACTTGGCCGCCCTGAAACCGACGGGGGTCCTGCTGATCGAGGACGAACATGACGCCCTGGACGTGTTTGCCCGCAAGCGGATGAGTTATGTCTGCGCCGTGGCGGAACTGCTTCGAGACACTTCCGAATGGCGAAACAGGCTGGATCGCTTGAATGACCGTTTCGGTGCCATAGTGGCCACCCTGGCGGCCTTGCCAGATTTCCGCATGTTCCGTCTTGCTCCGCTAAGCGGACGATTGGTGATCGGATTTGGCCGCGCTTATCGTGTCAAAGACGGAGTGTTCACGCCCATCGGACCCGCGGAAGAGGCCGAGGATTCGAAATCATAGGAGCGTTGCTTGGCCCATGCATTCAAATCTTCCTATACTGCTGCCGATAGGCTACCGATCCCGCGTTGAATCCGGGGCGGGTTCCGCATGGGAGGAAATCATCAGAAATCGTGTGCCGGGCCGGTGTGGGCCATTCAGTTCGACCGTATCCAGTCACCCGGAGGGCGCTGTATGATGAGGTTTCTATACCCCCAGACCCTGCGCACGCCTGGGAACCCCAGGGCGGCGGCCGTGTCGCGCTCCATGGAATCGTTTCTCCTCCTGGCCCCAGGGGAATGGCGGGATCTCGTTTCCAGTCTCCACCACCCCTCCCTTTTCCAGCACGAACGGGCGCGCTTCATCCTCTCCCGCGTCCATATCATGGCCGCCCTGCTGGCCATTCTCGCCCCATTCCGGATTGCTGTGGATGAATTGCTGCTTCCCCATCCCCTTTTCATCCTGATTGACAGCGGACGGGTCCTCGTGGCCGCGGCGTTCGTCATATTGGCTTTCTTTTGCAAGTGCAGCCCAACACAGCGGCACGCCCGGTTGGCGATGGTCATACTCTTTCTGATCCCCGCCCTCTTCTTTCTCTTTTCACACGTCTTACTCGCCCGGACCCCGCTGCAGGGCGCGGCGGAATACTTCGACCGGTACACTTATCTGCCCTTCATACTCATGGCGAGCATCGGGGTGTTCCCCATGGTCCTGCTGGAAACCCTGGCGTTCACCTTTTCCCTTCTTGTGGTGTTTGCGCTTCCCTTATGGTTGTGGGAGGACCCGCGCATCCTACCGGAGCTTGTTGATCTGGTGCTGGTAGCCAGTGTGGCCACCCTGGCCGCCATGAGCCAGCTTCAAGGCATGAACAGACTCTTCGTGCAATCCACCACGGACCCCTTGACCGGGTTGTTTAACCGGCGCGCCGGTGAAAATTTGTTGACCCTGCTGTTTGCCCAGGCCCAACGCCACCCCCACGCGCTTTCCATCGCCCTGTTGGACGTGGATAATTTCAAGAGGATCAATGACCAGTGGGGTCACAAGGCGGGCGATCGGGTGCTTCAGGACGTGGCGCAATTACTACGCACCGGGGTACGGATGGGGGACGCCGTGATACGATGGGGTGGTGAAGAGTTCGTGGTGGTGATGCCCTACGTGAATTCTGTACAGGCCCAGGCGCGTCTACAGACGATTCTGGGTGAGCGTGCCGTGCGGGGACCGGATGGACAAGCCATCGGGATGAGTGGGGGCATTGCCGAACTGCAGGCTGAAAGCGGTAACAGTTGGGACGATCTGGTGAAACTGGCCGACGACCGTATGTACCGGGTTAAAACCAGCGGAAGGGGTCGAATCGTCACGGAGTAGCGATTCACCACTGCGCTACTAGCGGTGGCCGTCATCGCGGCTCAGAAGACCTGCGGTAGCCTCGATCTCCACCAGGAGATCCGCCCTGCAAATGTCTGCCTGAAGGTACAGGGTGGTGGCAAATGGCTGGATGAGACGATCCAGTTCAGCCCGTATCTTGGCCAAGTCTTGCTTGTTGCGGAAGTAAACCCGATAGCTCAGTAGATTGAGATCATATACATCACTTCTCGCCACCCGGTTCGCTTCGGCAACGATCGCTGCAATGTTGTGTATGCTTTCCCGTGTCTGGGCCGCTGCATCGCCGGCGTGCATGGTTGAATGCCCAACGATGCTGGCGGTTCCAGAGATGAAAAGGATATTTTGCGGTCCCAGGTCGATCCATCCGCCACGAGAAAATGTCGGGCTGCGTGGGCCGTATTTTTCGGGGTAGCGATACGCCTCGACCTGTCTCGGGTTTTCCAGGGCCACGGGGATGCATCGCCCGGCGAGAAAATGCACGATCAGCGCCTCCGCACGGGTACCTACGGCCGTGGCTGCGGGAATGCTGCCGGTGTCTGAAAGGCGGTTGTGCGCGATAAAGGCATTCTGCCGTCCAATGTTAAACTGACGATAGTGTTCCAGTTCCCGGGTATTGGAATTGATGTCTGGTATCCAGTTCCAGACGCGCAGCAGGCGGTGATGTTCGATGTCTTCAAGAAGTGTGAATATTTGCCGATAGGCTTCTTCTGTGCGTACCTGTAGCGATGATGGCCCGTGGTCGCCGTTTTGTCCTGCTGGGCAAGCGATGGCTTGGGTAATACTGCCAAAAATAAAATCCGGGCTACGGCGATAGGTGATGTCGAAAAAGTCCGCTGAAACTACGGGTTGATCCGTGCTCCATATTTCGCAATTGTCCGGTCCCGAGAGGGGCAGGGGAATTTCGGCGATTCCGCGCGGTGCTTCCGGACGCGCTTCTGAGGTCGGAAGGGGATTGAACGTGACGATGCTGAGAATGTGTTCTCGCCGGAGCGCGAAATGCTCCATCGCTTCCGCGGTTGGCGCATAAGAAACGGAAAGTGGCGCGCGTCGGCTTGCTCTCATGTCATCTGCCCTCATGGTTATACTTTTATGTCATTTTTCCGCTTTCTGTGTGCCGCCCAGGAACGGCCTATGTGTCGGGCGGAGGTGAGATAGTAGAGGAATTTGAAGAACTGAAGGGCAGGCCAAATGGGTGTCTTTCCAAAGATATCTCCGGCAAGGACCGAGAGCACCGCTTCTTTGGTCCGCACCATGTTACGCGGGCGCATAAACATATCGCGCATGGTGGGTTGGCTGATGCGGTAAATATACCAGGAGAAAACGCTACCGCCGTGCCGGACTTTTTTGTCGAACCATTTAAGTATCGCCGCTGCGTTCTCCGGCTCACGAAGACACGCGTCAATAGCCTCCGCACCGAAGAAAGCACTTTGCATGGCGAGCATGACGCCGGATGAAAATACCGGATCGTAAAACGCGAAGGCATCTCCGAGCATGAGGTAGTTCGATCCATGGGTCTGGTCGCAGACATAGGAGTAGTTGCCGGTGGCTTCGACGTCGGTAATACGCTGCGCATCAGTCAGGCGCGCGGCCAAAGCCGGAGACATGGCGATCGTGTCATCAAAGAAGTCTTCTATGGATTTCTTTCGTGTTTTGAGATAGTAAGGCCAGACCACCGCTCCGATACTGGTCGTGCCATCCGCGAGCGGAATAAACCAAAACCAGCCGTGTTCAAACCAGAACAGCGAAATGTGTCCCTCCTCGTTGCTGGTGAGGCGATGTGCCCCGCGAAAATGCGCATAAAGAGCGGAACTGTTATGTTTCGGATTGCTGCGTTTGGTTTTGAGGCGTGTTCCCAGGAAGGTGTCCCGGCCTGATGCATCCACGAGGAAACGGGCATGCCACGTCTCCTTGCGTCCGTCATTTCCTTGTGAATGTACTAACACCCCGCCATTGCCGGGTAAAAAATCTACCGCGTGAGCGCGGCAGCCCTCGACGGTTTTCGCTCCCTTTCGGATGGCGTTGCGGAATAGGATATGGTCGAAGTCCGCACGCCGTACCTGATAAGCCATGGGCATGGATTTATCCCAGGCGTCGGCAAATAAAAAGGTTTGCGTTTTTTCCGCGTGGTAGGGCGAGTTGAATTCTGCCCCCCATTTTTTCATCCCAATGCGATCTACTTCCTCAGCCACACCCAACTGGCGCAACAGCGGCAGGTTGGCGGGCAGCAGCGATTCCCCTATGTGAAATCTTGGATGATTCGCTTTTTCAAGGATGGTGACCTGATAGCCGCGTTCCGCCAGGCGTGCGCCGACCGTCGAGCCGGCCGGTCCGCCTCCTATGACGAGGACATCACACGCCTGTGCCGCGGTATTTTCACCGGATGGTTGCTGTTCTTTGATCATATACGGTCCTTCAGTGGATCGGTTTCATGGTAACTACGCGGACGGGCTAACTCAAAGTATCCTCTTTTGGCCTGTAAACCGTGGAGGTGGTCGCGGTGGATCGGTCATGAAATATCATCGATAAAGACACGCTATGCAACTGTTTGTGCTCGCACAGCGCGAGCAATCTGGGGAGTACCTCCAACACCAGCAGGTGGCCAGTGACCGTGCGCCGGGTGTTGCTGTCATGTAATAGCAGGATGTCGCCGGCGGCCAGGTTGCGGCTGAGGCGATTGAGCACGGTGTCCGGATTTCCACATGTGGTGTCGTAACCGCGTCGGGTCCAGGCAACGTGTTGCAAGGCCAGTTTTCGCAATATCGCTCCCAGGAATGGACTGCGGAATCCGAAAGGTGCGCGAAAGAAGCGTGGCGCCACCCCGAATGCCGCGTCTTGGATGGCTTTTTGCGCATTCATAATGTCACGCTTCAGCCGTTTCGGGCCGTTGAACGCGAAGAGCGTGCGATGGTGATAACTATGATTCTCCACACTATGGCCTCGACGCACTATCTCGGCGACTAACTCCGGGTGCGCGGCAACTTTTTCGCCAATGCAAAAAAAAGTGGCTTTGGCGTTGTACAGATCCAGGTGATCCAGTATTTGCGGGGTTACTTCTTCATGTGGTCCGTCATCGAAGGTGAGCGCAATTTCGCGGCGTGCAATGGCGGCCGGAGGCAGGCGGACCATATTCGGGCTGATCAATGTGCAACGGGGACAAAGCACCAGCAGGGTCACAATGATCTGGCTGAATATGATACCTGCGAAAATATACGAGAGGACGGTTCCTGGCATGGGGAGATACACGTTACGCTATGGGCCTGGGGATGGCCTGGTGATAGAACATGAGGGGTTGCGTCAATACTTTTCTCCATGTTAACCCGGTTGACGGCGGAAATGATATATGCCCGGTAAGATGGTCAATGCCGGACGTCGCCGATCTGTGGAGCGATATCGGCCCCTTGCTATTCCCTGCCGTGCAGATGGGCGGTGATTATGGCACAAGGTTTTCGTGGCGACCATGGAAGTGCATGTGTCACGTCTCCGTTCCGCTTGGGAGTACGCCACCGGGGACAAGAGGTTTTTATGGCTGTCTTGAGAATTCCGAAAAATCGTCTATAACCGCTTTAAGGATTGCGTTTGGAGGCCGTGGCGACAGGGTGGGGCCGCACGTTTCTGGTCTGTCCCACCGGGGTGGCTGACCTTTTCTCTTCCGGGCGGTTTTTCAATGGATGGGCGCTGACGATGATGGAGAGTGAAAATTGTTACCTGAGAGTGCTAAGCCTTATCTGCTCAATGCCGTCTATCAGTGGTGCGTGGATCAGGGATATACGCCCTATATCCTGGTGGTCGTGGCTTATCCGGGGGTATCCGTCCCAAGCGGCTATGAAAAGGATGGACGGATGATTCTCGATGTCTCGCCACGGGCTTGCCACGGCCTCAGCATGGTGGACGATTGGATTTCCTTCAATGCCCGCTTTGGGGGGATCGCGCGGACGGTGGATGTGCCGATGGCAGCCGTGACGGCGATTTACGCCGCGGAAACGCAGGAAGGGATGGGCTTCGCCGATCCCGAGATTCCGACCACGCCCCCCGCGTCCCCGGAAGGAGGCGGTGTTGAGGATACCGATACGCCAAGTAAGCCAGAACGCCCTTCACTGCGAGTGGTGAAGTGAGATTCGGCCTGATTCTCGGTGCGGCGCTGCTCCTTTGCGGAGGCGTGGCGGAAGCCGATATCTATGCCTATACCGATAATAATGGAGTGGTGCATCTGACCAATGTGCCTGCTGGAAATGACCGGTACCGGATGGTGATGCGAACGCCGAAAATGCCGGTGGCCGTGGCGCGCGCGGACTTTAACCGGATGGCCCGGGCGCGTTATCAGCGGTTGATTCAGACGGCGGCCAGCCGTTACGGGGTGAGTTCGGCGCTGATCAACGCCGTGATTAGCGCCGAATCCGGTTATAACGCCGGGGCGGTTTCACCCAAGGGGGCGATTGGGCTCATGCAACTCATTCCGGCAACGGCGGATCGCTTCGGGGTGGCCGATTCGTTCAGTCCGGTCGACAACATCAATGGGGGCACGGCGTATCTGGCCCATTTGCTGCGGGTATTCAGCGGTGACCTGAAACTCGCCGTAGCGGCCTACAACGCGGGTTCGAAGGCGGTGATTCAGGCGGGCTATCACATTCCGCCCTTTGCGGAAACGCGGGCTTACGTTCCGCGGGTACTTGCCTATTACCAAAAATACCTGGGGGACAGCGGCAACGCGGCGGATGTGGCCCCGCGGCCGGTGGTGAATGCCGCTCCGCAACTGATTCAGATATCCAATCCATAGGCCTGCAGTTTTTTGCGCAGGGTATTGCGATTGATGCCCAGCCACTGGGCCGCCATGCCGCGTTGTCCGCTGCAGTGCTGCAGTGTGTTGGCGAGCAGGGCGCGCTCCACTTCGTCCATGATCAGCGCGTGCAGGTTGCTGGGCGCTTCGTCTTGCAAATCCGCCAAATAGCGATCCATGACGAGCATCACGCAATCACTCAGGGAGAGGTTCGTGGTTTCCATGGCCACCTCCTCAGGAACGGCTGAGAAGGGTGACTTGGTAACCGGCAGCCGTTGTCAGGGCCGGGCTGCTGAGGATGAACGGTACGGCCGTCTCCGGGACGAATCCGGCATCGGGAGGAAAGTGGGCGTTCAAATATTGCTCTGGGGTGAAATGCAGGTGGGCAATGGGTGCGCCATAAACGTTGCTTAAGGTGACTTCGATCACCGGATAGGCCTGGACATGGTGGGCCACGTTTTCGATGCTGCCGCTAATGCGCGCCAAGTGGTCGCCCAGCGGAGTGACGGCACTGCGGATAATGCGTATTTTCTTGTTGGGGCCCGGCCAGGGGATGCGGATCCCCAATTGCGCTGCGCCCGCGAGCAAGGCGCGGCGCACCGGGGTACTGGTGGCGGCATAACTATAGCTGCGTGTCCACCAAAGCACCTGCCCGATCAGGGCGATAAACAGAAGGACGATCATCAGGATCAGCGAGAAACGGCCCAGGCGGTAGCCCAGGCCATTCCCCGCGCGCACCTCTTCCGCAGCCACATCAACCTGGAATACATATTGACAGACGCCGCACTTCGCCTGGTAGCGATGGTCGCGCAGGGCTTTGCTGTCGGCGGCAAAGGTGGATTCACAGCGGGGGCAGGTGATTTCCATGGCTCATACTCCGGGTTTGCGCTGGCCGTAGATGAGCGACCAGTCTGCTTCGTGTTGTGCGACGGCGAGATCAAAATAAGGGGCGTAGGCGGCGCTCAACTCCGCCTCCTGGCGATGCAGGATGCCCGACAGCGCAATCCAGCCGCCAGGGCGAACCAGGGCGGCGAGGATGGGTGCGAGGGCGAGCAACGGGGCAGCGAGAATGTTGGCGATCAGCAGATGCGCCAGGGGCAGATCGGCATTTTCCGGTAGTGTGAGGTGCAGGTTGCTGCTGACGCCATTGCGCTCGGCATTGACGGCGGCCACCTGGAGTGCGGTGGGGTCGGTATCGACGCCGAAAGCCTGGCTGGCACCGAGCAACAGTCCGGCGATGGCGAGGATGCCCGAGCCACAACCGTAATCGATCAGGTATTCCCCGCCGCGAACATGCGCCTCCAGAAAATGGAGGCAGAGGGCCGTGGTGGCGTGGGCACCCGTGCCGAAAGCTTGGCCAGGGTCTAGGTGCAGGACGTGGCGGGCATTGGCCGGCGCCGTGTCCCAACTGGGGACTACCCAGAGCCGACCAAAGTGGCGAGCGGGGAAGGCGGCTTGTGTCGCCGCTACCCAGTCTTGTTCCTCCAGCGCCGTGATGCGCGCGGCGAATTGCTGCCAGTTCGACGTGCTGACCAAAGTGTGCAGGGTGGCTTCACTGTGGTCGGCGGCGGCGAAGAGGGCCTGGCACCGACTGTTCTGCCAGATCTCACCCTCGACAAATACCGCTGCGCTGTCCTCTCCTTCGAGAAGGGTGACAGCCTCTGCGCCAGCATCCAGCAACCGCGCTTCGATAGCTTCCGCCGCCGCCGCGGGCACCCGCATATCGAGCCGCCACCAGGCGATTTTCATAGGGCGAGCAGAGCCTCCAGATAGTGGATGTGGACTCCCCCAGCCGTATATTGGGCTTCTTCAAGAATACGTCGGTGTAGGAGGAGGTTGGTCTGGATGCCCTCGATGGTCGTTTCGCGCAAGGCGCTGCGCATGCGCATGTCGGCCTCCTCCCGATCCCGGCCAAAGGCAATGATCTTGCCGATCATGGAATCGTAGAAGGGCGGCACCCGATAACCGGCGTAGATGTGGCTGTCGACCCGAATACCCGGGCCACCGGGCGGGTGCCAGGCCGTGATCTGTCCTGGTGAAGGCACGAAGTGTTCCGGATCTTCGGCGTTGATGCGGCACTCTATGGCGTGGCCTTGGAAGGCGATGTCCCCCTGCCGGAATCCGAGGGGTTGGCCCGCCGCGATGTGAATTTGGGCCTTGACAATATCGATTCCGGTGATCAGCTCGGTGACCGGGTGCTCGACCTGTATCCGCGTATTCATTTCAATGAAGTAGAAAGTGCGACTGCCCGGATCGTAGAGAAATTCGATGGTGCCCGCACCCCGGTAACCCATGTCCTCGCACGCCTTGACCACGGCCGCACCGATTTCGGCGCGCTGGGCGGCGGTGATCCCGGGGGCGGGGGCCTCCTCGATCACCTTTTGATGGCGGCGCTGTACCGAACAGTCGCGTTCACCCAGATGCACGCAGTGACCGTGGCTGTCGCAGAGTATTTGAAACTCGATGTGGCGCGGCGTTTCCAGAAACTTTTCCATATACAGGGTGGGGTTGCCGAAGGCTTTGTCCGCCTCGGCGCGGGTAAGGTTGGCGGCGTTGAGGAGATGTGCCTCCGTATGTACCACGCGCATACCGCGACCGCCGCCGCCGCCGGATGCCTTGAGAATCACTGGATAACCGACCTCCCGGGCAAGCGCCTTGAGTGCTTCGTTGTCTTCGGGAAGTGGACCGTCGGAGCCAGGCACGCAGGGCACCCCCGCTTTTTTCATGGCGGCCTTGGCGGCAATCTTATCACCCATCAGTCGAATGGTTTCGGCGCGCGGGCCGATGAAGGCGAAGCCGCTGTTTTCCACGCGTTCGGCGAAGTCGGCGTTTTCTGAAAGGAATCCGTAACCAGGATGGATGGCTTCGGCATCGGTGACTTCGGCGGCGGCGATGACGGCGGGGATGTTCAGGTAGCTTTTGTCGCTGGCGGCCGGTCCAATGCATACCGACTCATCGGCGAGTTTGACGTGCAGGAGGTCCCGATCGGGCTCGGAGTGGACGGCGACGGTGCGGATGCCTAGTTCGCGGCAGGCGCGCTGAATGCGCAACGCAATTTCGCCCCGGTTCGCGATGAGAATTTTTTCGAACATCTCAATCCTCGGGAGCAATGATGAACAAGGGCTCACCATATTCGACGGGTTGACCGTTGCTGGCAAGCACCTTGATCACTTTGCCGGAGACATCGGCTTCGATTTCGTTCAGCAGTTTCATGGCTTCGATGATGCAGAGGGTTTGTCCGGCTTTGATGGCGCTGCCTTCCTCCACGAAGGGCGCGGCCTCCGGGGAGGCCGCGCGATAAAAGGTGCCGACCATGGGGGATTTGATCACGTAGCCTTGGGGCGGTGGCTCGATGGGGGGTGCCACCGCCGGAGCCGTGGCTGGGGCGGCGGCCGCCATTGCCGGTGCGGGGTGGATGTAAGCGGCGGCCGGCGCCGCGTGGGCAGGGGCGGCGTGGCGGGTGATGCGGACTTTGCTTTCGCCTTCCACCACCTCTATTTCATCGATGGCGCTCTTTTCCAGCAACTCGGCCAGGCGACGGATGAATTGGATATCCATGCTCTTTCCTTCAGATCAATTATGGGTTGTGACGTTTCCGACGCCGGTGAATGGCATCCAGTGCCAGGAGGTATCCATCTGCGCCTAATCCCGCAATGACGCCCTGGGCGAGATCGGAAAAATAGGAGTGACGACGGAAAGGTTCCCGGGCATGGATGTTGGACAAATGCACTTCAATGAAAGGAATCCGGACAGCCGCCAGGGCATCGCGCAAGGCGATGCTGGTGTGCGTAAAGGCGGCCGGATTGATGATAATGTCAGATACCCCCTGCGTACCGGCCGCCTGCACAGCATCGATCAGCAGATGCTCGGCATTGCTTTGCAGGCTGCGCAATGTCCAGCCCCATTCCTGCGCGCGCGATTGCATCTCGGCATCGATCTCTGCGAGAGTTGCCGGGCCGTAGTGACCGGGCTCGCGGCTGCCCAGCAGGTTCAGATTGGGACCATGCAGCGCGAGGATATGAGGAGGAGATGCAACCATAGATTCCGCGTAACATCGAGTATAGGCATGGAGTCTGCCGCAAATAGCCGCATAAATCTAGGTCATGACTGTCTTATGACGGTTCCCGGGCCTATGTTGCGGGGCGTTGCCAGACCATCGCTCAAGGCGTGGATTTGGCGTAGAATAGGGCGAAGTTGCCGACAAGACTTCGTGGGTACCCGTACCGAGATCGCGAAAGAGAGGTCATTTTGCCATGTTATATCCTGAGTTGTTCAAATCGCTGGAAGCCGCGCGCTGGAACATGGCCACGGATATTCCTTGGGAGCAGTTCGACCGTAGCCTGGTGAGCAAGGAACAATTGCGCACCATCAAGATGAACGCGGTCACCGAGTGGTCGGCGCTCCCGGCGACGGAAATGTTCTTGCGCGACAACCGGAATGACTCCGATTTTTCCGCCTTCATGTCCATCTGGTTTTACGAGGAGCAGAAGCACGCCCTGGTACTCATGGAATATCTGCGCCGCTTTGCGCCGGAATACCTGCCGACGGAAGAGGAATTGCATAATGTGCGTTTTGAATTCGACCCGGCCCCGGCGATGGAGACCCTCATGCTTCATTTTTGTGGCGAGATCCGCCTGACGCATTGGTACAAATGCGCGGCGCAGTGGCATAGCGAGCCGGTGATCCGCGCGATTTACGAGACGCTCTCCAAGGACGAAGCGCGGCATGCGGGTATTTATCTGAAATACATGCGGCGGGCGATTGACCGTTTGGGGGATACGGCGCGCTTGGCGTTCGCCAGAATCGGTGTGCTCATGGCCAATACCAAGACGGCCAAAGCCTTGCATCCCACCAACTTGCACGTGAACAAGGCCATGTACCCCGAGGATAGTGTGCAAAGTCATTTGCCGGACCCAGGCTGGCTGGAACAGTGGCTGGATACCCAGATTCGTTTCGACGCCATCTGGGAAGGCAAGGTGATCAACGGCATTCTGCGCAATCTTTCCGCCCTGCTCGAAACACCGATCCAAAATGTCAAGGATCTCAGCCGGTATCGTAAGGCGATGAGCATCGCGGGTCACGACGCCACCGGGCATCTGGCGGCGGGATGACCACCAGGGCACCACGATGGAAGCGGCGTGGTGCCCCTTCTCTCTGGACGCCCGTTTGCGTTGAACGCTGAGTTTCCGGAATCGCCCGGGGCGTATCGGTCCGGGCTGTGGGAGCCATGGGTGCAGACGCGTTGTTACGGCAACACTACCGCCAAAGGGCCGCGGCCGAGCAAGGAGCGCTACTGTCCGGCTTGCACGCCATTACCGCGTGACCCCCATGGTTTTTCCGGTCTAGTCCGCCTGGCGGCGCAGGAAGGCCGGGATGTCCAGGTCGGTGTAGTCCGGGGCATGGCTCCCGTTGCGGGCATTCGCCCCGCTGGCCACCGGGCGTTCGGACTGACGCATGCCCGTGGGCTTGTCGAGATTGCGCCAGTCTGCCGCGGTGGCGGGGGTGACCGCCGGACGGGTGCGAATGTTTTCGACCGCCAGCCGTACGGGCTCCCGTTGCAAGCCCGTGGCTACCACGGTGACCCGTAGTTCTCCCTCCAGTTCCGGATCGAGCACGGTACCGACTTTGACGTTGGCGTCATCCGCCGCATAGCTCCGGATCAGTTCACCGACCTCTTCGAACTCACCCAGGGTCAGATCCAGGCCCGCGGTGATGTTGACCAGGATGCCACGGGCGCCGGAGAGATTGATATCGTCCAGCAGCGGGCTGGAAGCCGCGCGGATGGCGGCGTCCTTGGCACGATTTTCACCGCGACCGCTGGCCGCACCCATCATGGCTAGGCCCATGCCTGACATGACGGTACGGACATCGGCGAAATCGAGATTCATCAGGCCGGGGCGGGTAACCAGCTCGGAGATCCCCTGGATGGCGCCGAGCAGGATGTTGTCGGCAGCCTGATACGCGTCCTTGAGGCTGATATTTTTGCCCAGCACGGTCAGCAGTTTCTCGTTGGGAATGATGACCAGCGAGTCGACATGCTGGGAGAGTTCGTCGATACCGGAGAGCGCGTGTTGCTGACGCTTCTTGCCTTCAAAGTTGAAGGGCTTGGTGACCACGCCGACGGTGAGGATGCCCATGTCGCTGGCGATGGCGGCGACCACGGGAGCGGCGCCGGTGCCGGTACCACCACCCATGCCTGTGGTGATAAAGACCATGTCGGCCTTTTCCAGTGCCGCGCGGATTTCATCGCGACCCTCCTCGGCGGCCTTACGACCGACTTCCGGGTCGGCACCGGCACCAAGGCCGCGGGTGATCTGAGCACCGAGTTGAATGGTATGATTCGAGCGCGAGTGGCGCAGGGCCTGCGCATCCGTGTTGGCGGTGATGAATTCCACCCCCTCCAGACCGGCGTCGCACATATTGTTGATGGCGTTACCCCCTCCACCGCCGACACCGATGACCTTGATGATGGCGCCATCCTGTTCACATTCATTGAGTTCAAACATGGTATTTTCCTCTTCAGTTAATGATCTCGTTCAGCCCTTGTGTGGGCTCAGCCGAAGCTCGTCTGTACCCAAGAGCGCATCTTGTTGAAGATGCCCCCAAAGCCGGTGTCCATGTGTTTTTCATAGGCCGCTGCCGGAACCTGTGAAGGTTCTGCCTGTCCTGTCACCTGGTTGTGGAGCCCGTACATGACCAGGCCGACGCCGGTGGCATGCCCCGGGGTACGCACGACGGTTTCCATGCCCGGCAAATGCATGGGTTCACCGATGCGCACCGGCAGGTGGAGAATCTCTTCGGCCAACTCGGCGATCCCTTCCAGCTTGCTGGAACCGCCGGTGATGACCACGCCGGCCGCAACCAGGTCTTCATAGCCGGTGCGTCGCAGTTCGGCCTGGATCAATTCAAAGAGCTCCTTGATGCGAGGTTCAATGATATCGCCGAGAATGCGCCGGGAAATGGTGCGCGGGGGACGGGTGCCGACGCTGGGAACGGGGATCTCGTCATCCTGTTCGATGAGATCGCCGAGGGCGCAACCGTAGAGCTTCTTGATCTGTTCCGCTTCGATGGGTGGGGTGCGCAGGCCGAGGGCAATGTCATTGGTGACTTGATCGCCGGCAATGGGGATGACGGCGGTGTGGCGGACCGCTCCATCGCGGAAAATGGCGATATCGGTGGTGCCGCCGCCGATGTCCACCAGGCAGACCCCCAGTTCTTTCTCATCGGTGGTGAGGACGGCGTCCGCGGAAGCGAGCTGTTCGAGGACCAGATCCTGCACGTGCAAGCCGCAGCGCTCCACACATTTGGTGATGTTCTGGGCGGCGCTGACCGCGCCAGTGACGATGTGCACCCGCGCCTCGAGACGCACGCCAGACATTCCCACAGGCTCATGAACCCCTTCCTGACTGTCGATCATGAACTCCTGAGGCAGGATATGAATGACGTTCTGATCCTGCGGAATGACGATGGCGCGCGCCGCGTCCATGACGCGTCCGACATCCTCGTTGCTGACTTCTTTGTTCTTGATGGCGACGATACCGTGACTATTGTAGCCGCGAATGTGGCCACCGGCGATGCCGACCACGGCGCCATGAATCTGTACGCCGGCCATCAACTCCGCTTCTTGCACCGCGCGGGTGATGGCTTGAACGGTGGATTCGATGTCGACCACCACGCCCTTTTTGAGACCGCGGGAGGGATGCTGGCCGACGCCGATGATTTCCGCCTCACGGCCGCTTCTGGATTGAGCGACAATGCAGGCGACCTTGGAAGTACCGATGTCCAGGCCGACGATGAGTTCCGGGTTGCTACGTTTCATTTCATTCCACTCCTTCGGATGCGTGATCCGTTACTGACTGCTGACCGTGGCCGCCGTGGGCATGGCGACCGCAAAACCGTTGGTGTAGCGCAGGTCCATGGTAGCCCCTGACACGAGATATTCTTTGATCTGGGGGGCAACGGCCACCCAGCGTTTCATGGCGGGCAAGAGGTCTTCACTGCCCAACAGCAGGCGCACCCCATTGCTGAGGACGCAGCGCCAGCCGCCGCGCCGATCCTCCTGCAGGTCGACCACCGTGGCACCAAGGGGGGCCAGGATTTGGTTGAAGAGGGTAAGTTGCTGAATCAACTGGGCACTGCTGTCTGCCGGACCTTCGAGATTAGGGAGATTGTCCGGTACCTGGCTGGGTGGGACGCTGAAGAGTTTGCCCTGCGCGTCCACCATCTGCCCGGTGCTACCTAACCAACGAGCCACCGGCACATAGGGCTGGAGTGTCACATCCAGACGGTCGGGCCAGACGCGCCTGACCTCGGCGTTGGCGACCCACGGCAGGGTATCGAGGCGGCGGCGCAACTGTTCGGGATCCATCCAGAGAAAACCCTGCGCCACATAGGGGCGGAGCGCGGCATTGACCACTGACAGGGGAATTCTGGCGGAGGTTCCGGTAATCCTCAGGGTGTTGATGGGCATGATCTGGGGTTCGCGCACCCAATTCCAGCCCATCCAGCCGCCCCAGGCGATGGCGCTGATGCCGATGCCCCAAATCAAAGCGCGCCCGTACAGTCGCCACGGAATGGATGTGTGCACTTTAGCGGGAGCCGCTGCGGCTTTGCTGTGTCTGGGTGGTTTCCGGATGGTGGCGGCGGGCTGTTGCGGCTGTTGCCCATGGCGGTAATCACGCATGACGCTAACCATGTTTCACTCTCCTCTGCGCGATGCGCAGTATGGTGTCGCACAATTCCGGAAAGTCCAGACCAACGGCTTTGGCGGCCATGGGGATCAGGCTGTGGCTGGTCATGCCGGGTACGCTGTTGACCTCCAGCAGATAAGGTCGACCCTCGGCGCTGACCATGAAATCCACCCGTCCCCAATCGCGGCCACCGAGTTCGGCAAAGGCTTTTAACGCAAGCTCCTGCAATTGTTGGTCGAGCGTGCCGCCGAGCCCGGAAGGCAGCAGGTAACGGGTGTCGTCGGCCAGATATTTGGCGGTGTAGTCGTAGAAGGCGCGGGGTGTTTCGATGACGATGGGGGGCAGGGCGCGGTGGTCGAGGATGCCGACGGTGGCCTCGTGGCCGATGATGGCATCTTCGCAGAGGACTTCGTCCTCGATGGCAAAAGCGGTTTGCAGGGCCATATCCAGTTCCGCCGGGCCAGTCACTTTGCTGACGCCGAGGCTGGAGCCGCCGTGGTTCGGCTTGATGTACAGAGGCCAGCCGAAACGCGCACCGAGATCCGGAACACTTGCGCCGCGGCGCAGCAGGATGCCGTCGGTCACCGGCAACCCGGCCGCTCGCCAGAGTTGTTTGCAGCGCCATTTGTCCATGGCCAGGGCGGTGGCGAGCACTCCGCTACCGGTATAGGGGATCCCCTGAGTCTCCAGACAGGCTTGCAGCAGACCGTCTTCGCCCACGGCGCCATGGCAGACGTTGAAGGCGATCTCCGCCCGGCTGTCCACCACCTGTTGCTGAAGGCGGGCGGGCTGGATGTCGATACCGACGGCATCCAGGCCCAAACCCTGTAATGCCCGCAAGACGGCACCGCCGCTGTCGAGAGAGACTTCACGCTCACCCGAGGGGCCCCCGTAGAGTACCGCTATGCGGGGTAGTTCAGACATCGGCCACCTCCCCAAGGGTGCGCATCTCCGGCTGTAAATCCACGGCGAAGCGGCGGTGCACTTCGTGCCGTGCGGTGGCGACCAGCGCTTCGATCTCTTCAGCGCGGGCGGTGCCGCGATTGATGATGAAGTTGGCGTGTTGGGTGCTGATTTCCGCGTCACCGAAGCGCATGCCCTTGAGTTCCGCCGCCTCGATGAGGCGGGCGGCGTGATCGCCCGGCGGGTTGCGAAAGACGGAGCCGCAACTCGGCCATTCCAGAGGCTGAGTTGCGGCGCGGTGTTCCTGCCAGGCACGCAGGCGATGCATCACGCTGTCGCGGTCTGCCGGCGTCAGCCGCAATCCGGCGGCCACGAAGCAGGCGTCGCCATGCCCGCGCACCTCGCGGTAACCGATCTGGAACGCTGTCCGGGACAGACGTTGCGACTGGCCGTCGGGATGGAGCACGTCGACCCACTCCACCAGACCCCAGGTATCCCCGCCGTGAGCGCCGGCATTCATGGCGAGGCAACCGCCCAGAGTGCCGGGAATGCCGGCGAGAAATTCGGCGCCGGCCAGCCCCGCCTTCGCGGCGAAATGGGCGATTTTGACCGCGCCGGCACCCGCGCCGGCGCGAATCAGACTGGCCTCCGCGAGGGCGATTTCGTCCAGAGCGTTGCTGAGGCAGACCACGGTGCCGCGAATGCCGCCATCCCGGATCAACAGATTGCTGCCCAGTCCGATCCAGGTAATGGGCGCGATGGCGAAGCGGCGCAGAAAATCTTGCAAATCTTCCAGGGTGCCCGGCAGATAGAAGCGATCTGCCGGGCCGCCGACACGCCAACTGCAATGGCGACTCATCGGTTCGCCCAGGCGCAGACGGCCACCAATGAAGCCCGTCATGGCCGCCCCTCCGCGAAGACCTGGGGCCATCGTGCGGCAAGGCTGGCGATGCTGCCTGCCCCCAGCGTCAGCAGCACCGCGCCAGCGGGGAGCCGGGCGCGAATTTGCTGCGGCGCGTGGAGTAAGTCCGGCAGAAAGTGGGCGGAGACGCCCTGGGTCACCAGCGCTTCGGTGAGCGCCCTGCTGCTGACGTCGGGGAGGGGTTTTTCGCCGGCGCTGTAAATGTCCGTCAGAATCACCCGATCGGCGGCGGCCAGACTAGCGACGAAATCACCGAAGAGTGCCTGGGTGCGGCTGTAGCGATGCGGTTGGAAAGCCACCACCAACGGCCGCTCCGGCCATACGGCCCGCGCGGCGGCGATGGTGGCGGTGATTTCGCGCGGGTGGTGACCGTAATCGTCCACTATGGTGATCCCAGCAAAGTCGCCGACCAATTCAAAGCGGCGGCCGACGCCGCGGAAATCCGCCAGGGCCGCGACGATGGTATGTTCCTGCACGCCGACCTTGCTGGCGATACCGATGGCGGCAAGGGCGTTGAGGACGTTGTGGTGACCGGGGATGCCCAGTTCCACGTCCAGCCAGTGGACGGAGTCGCCATCCACCCGCCGCCACACGGCGAAGCGGCTGCTCAGGCCCTGTACCCGCACGTCGCGCGCCTGTAAATCGGCCTCTTCTCCAAAACCGTAACGCAGCACCGGCGTGTGCAATTCGGGAATGAGCCCGGCGACCATCGGATCATCCGTGCAGAGAACGGCGAGACCGTAGAAAGGCAGGCGCTGGAGAAACTGCAGGAAGGCGCCGCGCAGATTGTCGAGGCTGTCGCCGTAAGTCTCCATGTGATCGGCGTCGATGTTGGTGACGACCGCCATGACCGGTGACAGATAAAGAAAAGAGGCATCGGACTCGTCGGCCTCGGCCACCAGGTATTCGCCGCCGCCCAAGGCCGCGTGGCTGCCGACGCTCTTCAGGCGGCCACCGATGACGAAGGTGGGGTCGAGCCCGGCCGTACCGAGGATGCTGGCAACGAGACTGGTGGTGGTGGTTTTGCCGTGGGTGCCGGCAATGGCGATCCCCTGCTTGAAGCGCATCAATTCCGCCAGCATCTCGGCGCGGCGAATGACGGGGATACGCAGTTCGCGGGCGGCCTGCACCTCGGGATTGCTTTCGGGAATGGCCGAAGAGATGACCACCACATCGGCACCACGAACATTGGCGGCTTCATGACCGCTGAAAATCCGTGCACCCAAATCCGTCAGGCGCAGAGTGGAACCACCGAGGTGCAGATCGGAGCCGGAGACGGCGTAGCCAAGATTGAGCAATACCTCGGCTATGCCGCGCATGCCGCTGCCGCCAATGCCGACCATGTGGATTTGCCGTACCCAGTTACGCATCTTTGCCTCCCGCGCGGGCCGCGCACGCCGCGGCGATTGCCGCGGCGGCATCACCTTTGTCCTGACGGCGTGCCGCCTCCGCCCACTGCAGGCGCAGTGCGGGGTTTTCCAGCAAGGGCGTGAGCGCTTCGCGGAGCCGAACCCCATCCAGTCCCTCTTGGCGCAGCATCCGCGCCGCGCCGGCTTCCTCCAGGAAACGGGCATTGGCGGCCTGATGGTCGTCCACGGCATAGGGAAAGGGGATGAGGATGGCGCCCAGGCCAGCCGCCGCAAGTTCCGCGATGGTGGCGGCTCCGGCACGGCAGAGGGCGAGGTCGGCCCAACCCAGGGCCGCCGCCATATCGTCTATGAAGGGCTCTACGCGGGCGTCGACGTCCGCCTGCGCGTAGGCCGCCCGCGTGGTTTCCACATGATCCTTGCCGCTTTGGTGCCAGATGGCGGGGCGCTCGGCGGGGGGCATCCCGGCCAGTGACGATATGCTGATTTCGTTGAGGATTTTTGCGCCTTGACTGCCGCCCATGATCAGCAGGCGTACCGGCCCCGTATGACTGCCGAAGCGGTTCCGTGGTGCGGGGAGGGCACGAATGGTATCCCGTACCGGATTGCCTACCCATTCGCCGCGGGCCAATCCCGCGCCGGGGAAACCGAGAAAAATGCGCTGGGCCAGGGGAGCCAGCAGGCGGTTGCTGAGGCCGGCGATCGCATTCTGCTCATGGAGACACAGTGGTCGTCCGAGGCTCCATGCGGCGATGCCGACGGGGGCCGCGACATAACCACCCATGCCCAGCACCGCGCTGCTCCGGGTCTGACGGAGTATCCGCCGCGCCCGTAAAACCGCCATACCCACCCGCCAGGGGGCTCGCAACCAGCGGCCGGCGCCGTGACCGCGCAGTCCCTGGATATCCAGGGTATGCAGGGCATAGCCGCGCTCTGGCACCAGGCGCGCTTCCATCCCGGTGACGGTTCCGGCAAAGGCGACCTCGACACCGCGCGCGCGCAGCGCATCGGCAACGGCCAGGGCCGGGAAGACGTGGCCGCCGGTACCACCTGCCGCGATCAGGACGCTATCCGCCACTCTGGAATCCCTCCCGTGTCACCGGCCTGTCTGGGCGCAGCGCCGGGTAGCGCCGGCTCACACCGAGCACGACGCCCAGCGCCGCGCACAGGAAGACCAGCGCGCTGCCGCCGTAACTGATCAACGGCAAGGCGAAGCCTTTGGTCGGCAGGGCGCCGAGATTGACCCCCATGGAAAGCACCGCCTCACCGCCGAACCAGGTGAGGGTGCCGTAGCAGAAGAGGGCGAAAAAAGCGTCACCAGCGGCCGCCGCACGGCGTCCGCTGCGATAAATCCGCCAGCAGGCCACTCCGTAAAGGGTGGCCAGCGCCCAGACCCCGATCATGCCCAGTTCTTCGCCGATCACCGCGAGGATGAAGTCGGTATAGGATTCGGGCAAGTAAAAATATTTCATCACGCCGTCACCCAGACCGACGCCGAAGATGCCACCGCGGCCGAAGGCGATGAGGGATTGCACCAGTTGGAAGCCCGCACCGTAAGGGTCCGCCCAGGGATTTTGGAAAGCGGTGATACGCGCTAGGCGATAGGGCGCGGATACCGCCAAAACGCTGAGGGCAGTGCCGGAGACGGCGCCCGCAAGGATCACGAAGCGCATGGGCAGACCGCCGAGAAAGAGCAATACACCGGTGAGCAGCACCACCATGGCGTAAGAGCCAAAATCCGGTTGCAGCAACAACAGCACACCGAGCAGGCCGAGCACTACGAAAATCGGCCAGAGCCCCTCCTTGAAGCGCCCCAGCAACTCGCCCTTGCGCACGACATAGCGCGCGAGAAAGAGCAGGAGAGAAAACTTCAGCAGTTCGGAAGGTTGCAGGCGAACGACGAGGAAGTTGATCCAGCGATGAGAACCGTTGACCGAGATCCCGATCACCGGCACGAAAACGATAACGAGCGCAATCAGTGACACCCCCATCAGCGGAAAGGTGATGCGTTCCCAGAAATCCAGATCCACCCGGCTGAAATAGTAGAGCACGATGATGGCAAGGAGGACGTAGATACCCTGCCGTTCGGCGAAAAAGAAGGGGTTGCCGGTTTCGTGCTGGGCGATGGGCGCGCTGGCGGAGTACACCATCACCAAGCCGAAGCCGAGCAGGATCAGGATGATCCACCACAGGACCGTATCCGCGGGCCCATCTTCGGCCAGCCACCAAGCCGGTTTGGTCATGTTCCCCTCCCCGTCAACATCCCGACGGCCGCGGCGAACTGGCGGCCGCGGTCCTGATAGTCGGTGAACATATCCGTGCTGGCGCAAGCCGGCGAGAGCAATACCTGGTCGCCCCGGCGGGCCATTCGAGCGGCCGCCTGCACCGCCGCCGCCATGGTCTCGACGGATTGCACCGGTAACACATCCGCGAGCAGCGCGCCGATCCGCGGACCATCCTTGCCGAGGACGACGGCGGCGCGCTGGCCCTGGCAGACTGCCCGGAGCGGGGTCAAATCCGCGCCCTTGGCATCGCCGCCGAGAATCAGGACCAACGGGCCCGGCAGGCTGGAGATGGCCTTGAGGGTCGCGCCCGGGTTGGTGCCCTTGGAATCATCGTAATAACCCACGCCATCGATTTCGGCTACCCGGGCGAGACGATGGGGCAGTCCTGGGAAAGTACGCAATACCTCCTGAATGGCGGCGCGCGGGATCCCCACCGCACGGGCGAGCAGGGCCGCCGCCAGCGCGTTCTCCTGATGGTGGCCACCGCGCAGTGGCATTTCATCCAGGGCCAGCAGCGGTCCGCTGGCACGGAGGCAGATCCGCTGCTCCGCGACATAGGCGTCGCTCCCGCCCTCTCTGCCGAAGAACTGCACCAGCACATCTGCGGGCACCTGCGCGGGCAAGGCGGCCGTAAAGGCGTCGTCGGCATTCAGCACCAGGGTATCCCCCGCGCCCATGGCCCGAAAAATACGCGTTTTGGCGGCGGCATAGGCGACGTAACCACCGTGCCAGTCCAGGTGATCGGGACTCAGGTTGAGGAAGGCCGCCGCCCGCGGTCGAAAACACTGACAGGCAGCGAGCTGAAAGCTGGAGACCTCCAGTACATAGAGATCCGGTTCAGGGCCGGTGGAAGGCAAAAGATCGAGGGCGGGGGTGCCGAGATTGCCGCCTACGGCTACCCGTAGCCCGGCAGCCTGAGCCATTGCGCCGACCAGTGTGGTAACGGTGCTTTTGCCATTGCTGCCGGTGATGGCGACGATGGGCGCTTGGGCGAGGCGGCCGAAAAGTTCGATGTCCCCGATCATTTCGGTGCCCGCCCGTGCGGCTTGCCGCAAGGCGGGCAGTGCCGGCGCGAGCCCTGGGCTGAGCAGAATGAGGTCCGCCGCTTCGAACAGATCATCGGGCATCTCGCCGAAATGGAAACTTACCTGAGGATAACGATGACGCAGGTCATCGGCATCGGGCAGCCGGCGGGTATCCGCGGCACGACAAACGGCACCCAGGCGCAATGCGGTGTGCAGAAGCGTGCGGCCGGTTTTACCGAGGCCCGCGATGCATACTTTTTTGCCGTTCAGGTCCATGTCAGCGTATCTTCAGGCTGGAAAGGCCGACGAGAACCAAAATCACGGTGATGATCCAGAAGCGGACCGCCACCCGGGGTTCCGGCCAGCCTTTTTTCTCAAAATGATGGTGCAAAGGCGCCATGCGAAACACCCGCTTGCCAGTGAGACGGAAGGAAGTCACCTGGATCATCACGGACAACGTCTCCACCACGAAAACGCCGCCCATGATCACCAGCACCAGTTCTTGGCGAGCGATGATAGCGACGATGGCCAGAGCGGCGCCCAGCGCCAGAGCGCCGGTATCTCCCATGAAGACTTCGGCGGGGTAGGTGTTGAACCAGAGAAACCCCAGTCCCGCACCCACCAGCGCACCGCAGAAAATCAGCATTTGTCCGGATCCCGGCACCCACGGCACATCCAGGTAGCGTGCGAAGACGGCATTCCCGGAGACGTAGGCGAATATGCCCAACGCCGCCGCCACCATAACGGTGGGTACGATAGCCAGTCCATCCAGTCCATCCGTGAGATTGACCGCGTTGGAGGTGCCGACAATCACGAAATAACTGAATAGAATGAATCCGATACCCATCGGGATCAGGACGTGTGGCACGAAGGGGAGAATCAGGCTGGTCTCCACGGGTCTGCTGGCGATGCCATAGAGCACGCTCGCCGCGGCAAAAGCCACCAGCGACTGGAGGCCGTACTTGGTCCGTGCCGACAGGCCCCTGGTGTTTTTACGGCGCAGCTTGCGCCAGTCATCCACAAAGCCGATGGCGCCGAAGGCCAAGGTGGTGATCACGGCGATCCAGACCAGGGGATTGCCGAGATCCGACCAGATCAAGGTGGTCAGGATCACCACCAGGAGAATCAGGGCACCCCCCATGGTCGGCGTGCCTTGCTTGCTGAGATGGGTTTCAGGACCATCATTGCGGATGATCTGACCGATCTTGTATTGGCGCAAGCGAGCGATGAACAGCGGCCCGATCAGCAGGGACAGCACCAGCGCTGTCAGGATGGCCAGTACGCCGCGCAGGGTGAGATATTGAAAGACATAGAAGCCGTGATACAACTGGCCGAGTTGCATGAAGAGGGCGTACAGCATCAGGCGTCTCCCACAGTGAGCGCCTGGACGACACGCTCCATGTGCGCGGCGCGGGAGCCTTTGACCAGCACGACCGTTTCCCCGTCGAGTTGGCGCTGGACGGCGGCGAGCAGTGCGGGAAGTTCGGAGAACGCCTCGGCCCTGAGGCCGAAGGCGTCCACGGCTTCCGCGGCCAAGACGCCCAGGGCGTATATGCGTTCTATGCCCAATTGCCGCGCCAGGGTTCCAGCCTGCCGATGGTACAATGCTGCTTCGGGACCCAGTTCGCCCATGTCGCCGAGTATCAGAATGCGTTGGCCATGTTGCCCGGCCAGTACCCGCAGGGCGGCTTCCAGGGAAGCCGGGTTGGCGTTGTAAGTGTCGTCGAGCAGGCGGCTGCCGTGCAGCCCGGCGCGCCACTGCAAACGTCCGGGGATCGCCTTCAGTCCTGCCACGGCCCGCTGGATCTGGGCGATGGGGATATCGAGGGACAGTGCCGCTGTGCTGGCGGCGAGGACATTGGCGCCGTTATGTTGACCGGGCAAGGGGATTTCCAGGGTGAACTCCCCCTGCGGCGCACGCACTTCCATCACTCCGCCGTGTTCGTGACCCCGCCAGTGTCCGCGTACCCGTGTCGGACGATGCTGTAAACTGAAGCGCCAGACCTCGCCCGGCGCCAACTCCGCCCAGAAATCGGCGAAGGGATCATCCCCGTTGAGGATCGTGATGCCGCGATGGTCCAGGCCGGAGAGGATCTCGCCCTTGGCGGCCGCCACCGCGGCAAGGGTTCCCAGACCTTCCAGGTGCGCCGGGGCCGCGTTGTTGATCAGGGCCAGGGTGGGTCGCGCCATTCCGCTGAGGAGGGTCAGTTCGCCGGGGTGGTTCATGCCCATTTCCAGTACCGCATACCGGTGTTCCACCCCGAGCCGGGCCAGGGTCAGCGGCACGCCGATCTGGTTGTTCTGGTTCCCGCGGGTGGCCAGTACCGAACCCGACTCGTTGAGAATGGCGGTGAGCACTTCCTTTACGGTGGTCTTACCGCACGAGCCGGTGATCGTCAGCAGCGGCAGGCTGAAGCGCTGCCGCCACCGGGCGGCCAGGGCCTGCAATGCGGCGAGGGTGTCCTCCACCAGCACACCTGGCGCGGCCACGGGGCGCCCGACCAGTACAGCCCCGGCATGATGCGCGATGGCCTCGGGCACGAAGTCCTCCCCTTGGAAGCGGGCGCCGCGCAGGCCCACGAAGAGTTGTCCGAGCATCGGCTGACGGCTGTCCGTGGCGATCCCCTGGATGACCGTCGCGGCATCGCTACCCGGCAGGAGTGTCCCTTGGGTGATCTGGGCGATTTCCGCGAGGGTATGGCGAATCATGAGCGTAGTATCTCCGCCGCGACGGCACTGTCCTGAAAGGGCAAACACTGTCCCTGTATCTCCTGGACGCGCTCGTGTCCTTTGCCAGCGATAAGCACCCAATCTTTTGCGCCCGCCGCCAGGATGGCCCTACGGATGGCGGTTGCGCGATCATGAATGACGGTGCTCCGTTCCGCGTGCCGCATGCCGCTGCGGATGTCGGCGATGATGATCTCCGGGGCTTCACTGCGCGGGTTGTCATCGGTGAGAATGACCTGGTCGGCGAGACACTCGGCGATGCGCCCCATTTCCGGACGTTTGCCCCGATCCCGATCACCGCCGCAACCAAAGACAACGGTCACCGTGCCCTTGGCTACCGCACGCAGGTCGGTGAGCACCCGCGCCAGCGCGTCGGGGGTGTGGGCATAGTCGATCATGACCTGGGCCTTGCCAGGGACCGGCGCCAGGCGCTGGTAGCGGCCCTCCGGCAGGTCGAGTCCGGCGATGGCGGCATCGCTGACCGGCCAGCCCATACCCTCCACGGTGGCTAGCGCCGCCAGCATATTCTGGATATTGCCGTGGCCGATGAGGGGGCTGCGCAGACGGCGTGGACCCGCGGGGGTGTGCAGATCGAGCAGGGTGCCGCTGGCGCCGGGATGGATCTCGATGGGGCGATAATCCCCCTGGCGCATCCCGAAGCTCAGGGGCCGGACCGTCGGCGCCACGGCGGCGGCGATCTGCCCGGCGAAGGCATCGTCATGGTTCCAAACCGCAAGTTGCAGTCCCGGTGTCTGGAACAGGATGGCCTTGGCGGCGCCATAGCGCGCCATGTCGCCGTGGAAATCCAGATGATCCCGGCTGAGATTGGTGAAGACGGCGGCGGCAAAAGGCACCGCCGCGACACGGCCCAGCGTAAGGGCGTGGGAAGAAACCTCCAGGATAATGACGGTGGCGCCCTGATCGCGCAGGGTGGCCAGCGTCCGCCACAGGGGGACGGGATCCGGGGTGGTGTTGGGGTGAGCGACGAGAGCGTCCACGGGACCGTGACCCAGGGTGCCGATGATCATGGCGGGTTGTGGCGCCAGTTTGGCGATGAGGTGGGCGACGCTGCTCTTGCCATTGGTGCCGGTGATACCAATGAGCATCGGTGCCCGGCCGGCATCCCATTGGTACCAGCGACGTAGGGCGGCCCCCAGGTGGTCTCGCGCCCGCGGACTCTGCCAGACGGGATGGCCGTCCTCTGTGCGGGTGGTCTCCGCATCGCCTTCCACCAGGGCGGCGACCGCGCCCCCCGCCCAGGCCTCTGCCAGGAAACGGCGACCGTCGCCGTGTGCGGTGTCCAGGCCGACATACAGCATGCCCGGTTGCAAGCGGCGGGTATCGGTTTCGATCCCCTGCGCGGTAATCCCGCGCAGGGGTGCCGGGATGTCGGGCAGCAGGGTGGCGAGGATCTCAGTGCGCGGCATCGCCCGCCCCTTCGGCCCAACGCCGTTCCTGGTCCGCCGTGAGGTGTTCGGCGGTGGTTGCCGTCCAGGTTTGAGCACTGGTGTCCGGTTGCACACCCATCCGATGCAGGGCAGCGCTCATGGTCACCCGGAATACGGGAGCGGCGACCACACCGCCATAACGCCAGCCTTGCGTCGGCTCGCGCACGACCACGGCCATGACCAGTTGCGGGTCTTTGGCAGGCGCGAAACCGACGAAAGTGGTATTGACCTGGTGCTTGCGGAACCCGCCCTTGCCATTCGCCATGATGGATGTGCCAGTTTTACCCGCTACCGTATAGCCGGGTATGGCGGCGAGAAAACCCGTTCCGCCACGGCGGGTCACTCCAGTGAGCCAGTCGCGCAACCGCGCGGCGGTCGCGGCGGGCATGATCCGCTGACTATGCAGGGGGGTGCCGCTATCCCTGCGCAGCAGGGTAGGTTGGACATAAATGCCATTATTGGCGATGGCGGCGTACGCTGCGGCGAGCTGCAACGGCGTGACGGATAAACCATAACCGTAGGCCATGGCCGCGCGGCGGGCCACATCCCATCCTTGCCAACCAGGGACGGCGCCACCGGTTTCTCCTGGCAGACCCAGCCCGCTCACCTGTCCGAAGCCTACGCTGCGCAGCATCTGGTAGAGGTCGGCGGGAGGCGTTCGCAGGGAAATCTTGGCGGCGCCAATGTTGCTGGAGTACTTGAGTACCTGGGCAAGGTCGAGGATGTCGTGACGAACATCGTCCCGAATGCAATAGTGCGCCACCCGAAAGCAGTTCGTGTTTACGTTGAAAGTGGTATCGGGCCGGATGCTGCCATCATCCAGGGCGGCCGCAATGGTGAAGGGTTTCATGACCGAGCCCGGCTCGAAGGTATCGGCCACGGCGCGATTGTTATAGAGGCCGGGTCGATAATCCGCGCGATCATTGGGGTTGAAAGAGGGATAGCTGACCATGGCGAGGATTTCGCCGGTACGCGCATTCATGAGGACCGCCGCTCCCGAGCGGGCCTGAAAACGCTGCACAGCGGAGGCCAGGGCGGTATAGGCCACATACTGAATGTTGCGGTCGATACTGAGGGTCAGGGTCCGGCCAGCCTGCGCCGGTCTGGCGGCGCCCAAAAGAGCCAGTGGATGTCCGAGATTGTCGCGCAGACCGGTCTCTTCTCCCGCTTTCCCCTGCAGCCAGGCGTTATAGGCCAGTTCAAGACCTTCGATCCCGCGCCCATCCACATTGGTGAAACCGAGTAATGGCGCGGCGATGCTGCCGGATGGGTAGTAGCGCCGGTCTTCATGGAGGCTGTACAGGCCGGGTACGTGCAGGGCGAGAACGGCGGCGGCGCGTTCCGGCGCGCGCTGGCGGGCAAGGAAGGCGAATTGGCTGCCACCGCCACGCACCCGTGCCGCGAGGGTGGCCGCGCTGATACCGAGGGCGGTCGCGATCTGCGCCCAGCGTGCCTGTTGCGCATCGAATAGGCGCGGGTCCACCCACAGGGTCTGCACGGGGACGGACAAGGCCAGCGCCTTCCCGGAACGATCCAGAATGGGACCACGCTGAGCCGGCAATGCAAAGTGGCGCAAGTATCGTAGTGCGCCCTGATCCCGCAGAAATGGGCCGCGTTCCACCTGTGCGCGCCAGGCTTGCGCCATCATTACCACCAAACCCAGCGTGACCACCGCCCACAATGCCGTAGCCCGCCACGCGGGGAGCGGGACAGGGGACGGGGCGCGAAATTTTGCACGGGGTTGGGTCATGGCGTCTTGACCATGACGATCTGATCGTTCTTGGGCGCTTCCAGCCCTAACTTCTGGCGCGCTATATCCCCGACCCGGGCATTGGAGGCGAGGGTGGCCTGTTCCAGTTGGAGCTGACCCCAGCGATTGTCGAGGGCAAAATGCTTGGCTTGGGCCTCCTGCAAGGCAATGAACTGGCCGCGCGTATTTTCCCGGGCGGCAACGATGCCGAGCAAGGTGGCGGTAATGAGCAGAGCGAGAAGGATGGTGCTACGCCGCATGACGAGGGCTCCTTTCGGCGACCCGCAACACGGCGGAGCGGGAACGGGGGTTGGCGCGGATCTCCTGTGGGCTTGCCCGCAGCGCTTTGCCTACGGGCTGCCAGGGCAGGGGCGGGAGTTCGTTGGCGCGCAGAGGCACATCGACGCTGACGCGATAATCGTCGGCGCGGAAAAAGCGTTTTACCAGCCGATCCTCGAGGGAGTGGAAGCTGATCACGGCCAGTCTGCCGCCTGCGCGCAGGGCGTGCATCGCTTGGGGCAGAAAAGCGTTCAGTTCTTCCAGTTCGTGGTTGATGAAAATGCGAATCCCCTGAAAGCTGCGCGTGGCCGGATGCTGTCCGGCTTCTTGACGGGGGAGTGTCCGGGCGATCAACTCCGCGAGCTGCAGGGTGCGGGTAATCGGAGCTTGTTCGCGGGCACGCAGAATGGCGCGGGCGATGGGGCGGGCGAAACGTTCCTCGCCATATTCCCGTAACACCTGGGCGATTTCCCTTTCGGGTGCCGCTGCCAGCCAGTCCGCCGCGCTCACGCCGGCCTCCGGGTCCATGCGCATGTCGAGGGGTCCGTCGCGCAAGAAGCTGAAACCGCGCACCGCCTCATCCAGTTGGGGTGAAGAGACGCCAAGGTCGGCGAGGACGGCGTCCACGGCGTTCCAACCCAGCGTACCGAGGACATTGGCCAATGCACTGAAGCGCGCCTGGCGGACGCGGACGCGGGGGTCTTGCGCAAAACGGGCGCGGAGCGCGGCAATGGCGGTAGGGTCGCGATCCAGCACGAGTAAGGCATCTGCCGCGCCCAGTTCCGCCAGCAAGGCCGCGCTGTGGCCACCACGTCCGCCTGTCGCATCCACACAGCGGACCGCGGCGCCGGTTTGTAGCGCCGGGCGCAGAACGGCCATGGTTTCTGCCAGAAGAACCGCAATGTGCGCTGTACTTGGCTCATGTGCACCTCTCACAGGACCAGATCATCCAGGCTCGCGAAATCGTCCGCATTGGCCAGCCAATTTTCCTGGCAGGTATCCCAGCGGGTGGCATCCCAGATTTCAAATTTTTCGATCTGACCGACCAGTATCAGTTCCTTGTCCAATCCCGCAAATTTGCGCAGGTTGGGAGACAAGAGGATGCGGGCCTGGGCGTCCAACCGCAATTCTTCCGACTGGCCGACAAACAGCCGCTGAAACCGGCGAGCCGTGGGATTGTTACTGGGAAGTTCGGCGATACGGTGTTCCACTTTTTCCCAAGTGGGCAGAGGGTAGGCGACCAGGCAGCGTTCACCTTCCTGGCTCTGAACGTCGATGGTGACCACCAGTTGTCCGTCGCAGTGGGCACTCAGCCAGTCGCGGAATCGCGCCGGGACGTTCATGCGTCCTTTGCTATCCAGGCTGTGCCGATGGGTTCCCCTAAACATGCCTGCGCATCCCTCCAAAATCTTCCACTTTGCCCCACTTCTCCCCACAATTTGAAGGTTAAAGGGAAGCGGGCCTGCTGTCAAGGAGAAAAAACGAATAATTACGGCATGTTAGATCATGTTTATGAAGAGTAAATAAAATACTTGAAGGGTTATTCGCAATCACCTAATTATATGATGGAAAATAGAATACCGTAAAAAGCTTCGAGAAATGGAGGGGTGATGGGCGACGCCGACGATTTTTTCATCTGATTGATTTTTATTGATGTTGATCGGCGCTCAAGCGACGGTGGCCGAGATTGGCCCGAAGTCGTGGGGCAAAGCGTACAGAGGTGGAGTGGGCCGATAAGCCGGGTTCTGTCGTGGACGACCATTCCTCTAGGCCAGCACTTGCGCACTGGCTCCAGCAACCTACCCGCATGCACCGCGGGCCACGGTATCGCATGCCTATTTGGTCTTGCTCCGGGCGGGGTTTTCCCTGCCATTTCCGTTACCGGAAATGCGGTGCGCTCTTACCGCACCTTTTCACCCTTACCGGCGCTCGCGCGCTTGGCGGTATATTTTCTGTGGCACTTTCCGTAGGCTCACGCCTCCCGGCCGTTAGCCGGCGCCTTGCCCTATGGAGCCCGGACTTTCCTCCCCGGATTGCTCCGCGGCGGTCGTCTGGCCCACTCCGCCGCCGATGATACCCGTTTTGCGACACCCTGTCAGAGAAACATGCAGACTTGGACTCCGCGCATTATACTGTGAGGCGCGGAGATACGAAGCGCCGCGGTGGGGCCGGTATCCACAGGAAGGAGCGAAAAGTCATGACCGATGATCATTTTCTGGATGAAGCACGGGAGGTGCCTTCGATCGCACCCATGGAGCGGGTGGTGGCCTGGTCGGTCTTCCGGAGTCGCGAGGACGCGCGCCATCTGCTGGAACATGTGTATCTGGCGCCGGGACAAGGCCTCGTCGGCGGGCATGGCCGGGACAGCGTCGCCCCATACTGGTGGGTGGGGGTGCAGGTGCGGGACCTCAGTCAGTGGGGGAATGCGGCGGCGGTGAACAAGCGCGGCCGTCTCGGGGATTGACTTCCGGTAGGCGTTGGCGTAGTGCGGCGAGCAGCCGTGGGCGGTCTTTTATGCCCATGGTCACCTGTATTTCGTGGGCCAGTGTCAGTGCCTTGCCCAGTGTCGGACCGGGGACCATTCCCGAGGCCATGAGGTCCGACCCCTTCAGTAGCGGTTCCGGGAGGCTGGACCAAAGGTCCATTTCCTGCCAGACCTTGCGCGTGTGCGCAAGGGCCGGGGGGTGTTCCGTGCCCGCGCCGCGCGCATCCGCCAGTGCGACATCCAGCAACAAGGGACGGTCAGGGAGCCGCAGGGCCAGGCGCGCGTAGGCGGCGCGTCCGGCGCCGTCGCGGTGCAGGGCATAGGGCGCGCCATGCCAGCGGATCAGCGGCAGGACTTGGCGGCTGACGCGGTTACCGGGAAAGTAGCGGCTCAGGAAGGCGCGAGCGGTGGCCAATGTCTGCTCGTGTCCGAAAGCCCGCCAGCGGCCTTGAGGATCGCGACGCGTCGTACTGGCCTTGCCCAGGTCGTGCAGCAAGGCACCCAGCATCAGGGGCAGGTCATGCGCCCGATCACCGCGGCGCAGTTGCCCCGCCGCCGCGAGCACGCGGCCGGTATGAATCCACACGTCGCCTTCCGGATGGGCATCGGGGCGTTGGGGCACGGCCTGCAGGGCGCGCAATTCCGGAAATTGGGTGATGGTCCCGGTGAGGGCCAGACCATCCCAGGCCCGGATCAGGTGCCCGCCGCGCAAGAGCAGGGCTTCCCATTCTTTGCGCAGCCGCTCCCCGGGAATGCCTTGCAGTCGCGGCGCCAGCTGGCGGCAGAGCGCGGCGCTCCGCGTTTCAATAGAAAAGCCCAGTTGTCCTGCGAGTCGCGCGGCGCGGAAGACGCGCAAGGGGTCTTCCGCGAAGGTGTCCGCCCCCACCATGCGTAGTCGTCGGGCGTGCAGGTCGGTCACGCCGCCGACACTGTCCAGAAGGCGTTGCGCCCCCCAGTCCCAGGCGAGGGCGTTGACCGAAAAATCCCGCCGCTGCGCGGCGATGGCCCAGGGTAAATGCGGGTCGACCCGTCCGCCCGGACCTTGTGGCAGGGAAATCTCGGCGCCGGTCACCACCCAGACCGCGCGGTGCCCCCCTATTCGTTGGGCGTTACAGGGAATCAGACATTCGGCCAGGCGCGCCTCGCTCAGTCCGTGAACTTCCAGATCCCAGTCGTGCGCGGGAATACCGAGCAGGGCATCCCGTGGCGCGCCCCCCACCACCAATACTCGCCCCCCTGCCCTTTGCAGGGCCGCTAGAACGGGGACCAGGGCGATGGGTGGCGAGAGCGGCAAGAGCGGCAAAGGGGTCAGTCCTTGTGCATTTGCGCCAGCAGATCCGCGTAATGTTCGGCGACGACACGCCGTTTCACCTTGAGGGTGGGGGTCAGTTCTCCGCTGGCTTCCGTCAGTGCCGCCGGCAGCAGCGCAAAACGTCGCACCTGTTCATGGGCAGGCAAATCAGTGAGGGCGGCCGAGATGGTCGCGCGGATAGCCTTGCGTGCCATGGCGGCCTCCGCGTCGGCGCCTATCTGCTTTTGCAGAAGCTCCTGATTGGGAAAGATCAGCGCCATGAGATAGGGCATGCGATCACCGAAAATGACGGCCTGCTCAATGAGCGCTTGCGCCATCAGTCGCCTCTCGATCTTTTGCGGGGGGATGTTCTCGCCCGCGGAATTGATGATCAGTTCCTTTTTGCGGTCAATGATGCTCAGGTAACCGTCGTGGTCCAGGCTGCCCACGTCGCCGGTATGTAGCCAGCCGTCCTCCATGAGCGTCTCGCGGGTGGCGCTCTCGTTGTTCCAGTAGCCCTGCATGACGGAGGGACCGCGCACCAGTATCTCGCCATCCGCCGCGACCCGCCCTTCCAGGTTGGGGAGGAAACGCCCAACGGTTCCGGGGCGAATGGCGGCCAGTGGATTGGCGGCGATCACCGGGCTCGCCTCGGTCATGCCGTAGCCCTCGACAATGGGCAGTCCCAGGTCAATGAAGAATCGGGTGATTTCGGCATCCAGCGGGGCGCCGCCGGAGACAAAGAAGCCTAAGCGTCCACCGAGCTTCTTGCGCAGATTGCGGACCAGCAGACGTCGCGTAATGGCGCGCTGCCAGCGTGGCGCGGGCGGGCGCTGCGATTCAAGGCCGGCCCCCCGGCGCAGGAAGCGGCCGAGCAGTCCGGTTCGTTCTTCAATACCTCGCCGCACCCGGCCATAGAGCAATTGGAACACCCGTGGCACGGCGACGACGATGTCCGGATGGGCGGCCGCCATGTCGCGCAGCAGCGTATCCGGACGCTCCGCGTAAGCGACCTCCAGCCCCAGCAGGTAGGCACCGAAGTGTCCGGTGCCGCGCTCGAACACATGGGAGAGGGGTAGAATGGAGAGCAACCGCTGCCTGGCACGCAGCGGCACGAGCGGTACGAAGCCTTCGATATTGCTGAGGATATTACCGTGACTGAGCATCACTCCCTTCGGCCAGCCTGTCGTTCCGGAGGTGTATACGATGGTGGCCGTCTGTCCGCGCTGCAGCGCCGCCAAACGCGCATCCAGCGCGCTGTCGGGCACCTCTGAACCCTCGTTTTCGAGGGTGGCCCAGCGCCGCAGACCGGCTTCCTGCGCGGCCGCCGCGTCGCGCAGCAGGATGCGATCGTGGGGTACACCCCAGTCTTCGCCCGACATGCGCTGCCACTCGCTGGTGCCTTCGAGGAGTATCAGTCCGGCGCCGCTGTCGCCCAGCACATAGTGAATCTCGCGTGGGCTGAAGGTCGGGTAGAGCGGGACGGTGATGGCGCCTATGCCGAGGATGGCGAAATCCATGATCGCCCAATCCAGTGAATTGGGTGCCATCAGAATGACCCGCTCGCCTTGGCGTATGCCCAGAGACAGGAGCCCCCGTGCCCGTGCCCTCACCCGGTTGGCGAAGGCGCCTGCCGTTAACGGCCGGAAAATGTCTTCCTGCCGTTGCAAGGCGATCGTTCCTTCCGGGTCACGGGCGCAGCGCGCAAAGAGGCCTTCTGGTAAACTTCGAAAGCGGGCGAGGTCGAGGTCCATGTTAACGGAGGGACTTCTCGGCGGGAGTCAGGCTGCGCTTGAAACTCTCCATGTGGAAGAGACGATCCATGTAATCCCGTGTGGCGCGCGCCGCGGCGGGCAGGCTTATCTCCAGGACCGGCAGTCGCCACAACAGCGGAGCGATGGCGCAGTCGAGCACCGAGAGTTCGTCGCCGAACAGGAAACGTTGCTGGCTGAAAATACTGCTGAGTCCGGCGAGCGTGCTGCGGATCTGCTCTTTGGCGGTTTTACCGTGTTCGGCGCTGTAGCCGGCCTGAAAGAGCGGTGCGAACCAGTCGCGGTCGAAACGCAAGAGACCCAGGCGCACTTTGGCACGGGAGATGGGATCCACGGGAATCAGTGGCGGGTGGGGAAACCGCTCGTCCAGATACTCCATGATGAGTACCGATTCGTGGACGGCCAGATCACGATCCACAAGGGTGGGCACTTGGTTGTAGGGGTTGAGTTCGGCAAGATCCTCGGGTTTGCTGGCGAGGTCGACATCGATGGTCTGATATTCCATGGCCTTCTCTTCCAGAACGAAGCGCACGCGGTGCGCGAAGACGCAATCGCTGCTGGAGTAGAGGGTCATCAGGGTTTTTTTGCTGCTGGGGGTTGCCATGATTTACGTCCTTGTCTTTAAAAGGGTCCGCTCTGGCGCAACCGCCCTGCGGCGGTCGCGTCTCTGGTATTATACATAACCGGCCATGGCTTGGGGGATGTGTTTCGGGCGCCATCCCGGAAGGTATGCCCTCAGCCGATTGGTTGTATATAGACAACAGACGTTGTAAAGTGGGCTATAACACTCAACGGGAGGGCGATCTTCGAGATCGCGGGATGCCACGTACCATGATCCGTCAGCGCACACTCAAAAACATGATTTGGGGCACAGGTATCGGTCTGCATAGCGGCAGGAAGGTGTACATCGGTCTGCGTCCGGCACCGGTCAACACGGGTATCGTCTTCCATCGCAGCGATGTGGAAGGAGGGGCATGGATTAAAGCGGATCCGTTGCACGTGGTGGACACCCGCCTTTCCACCAATATCGGCGATGGGCGGATGCGGGTAGGGACTATCGAGCACCTGATGTCGGCACTGGCTGGTCTGGGTATAGATAATGCGTATGTGGATCTGGATGGACCGGAAGTGCCGATCATGGACGGCAGCGCGGCGCCTTTCGTTTTTTTGATCCAATGCGCGGGAATCGAAGAGCAGAAAGTGCCCAAGCGGTTTATCCGCATCACCAAGCCGCTGAAGACGGAGGACGGGGATCGCTGGGTGAAGTTGGAGCCTTTTGAGGGCTTCAAAGTCAGTTTTACCATTGATTTCGACCATCCGGTGATGAAAAACGGGAGTCAGGAAGTGACGGTGGACTTTGCGCGGACTTCCTACCTCAAGGAGGTGGCGCGCGCGCGTACCTTCGGTTTCATGCGGGAGGTGGAGACCCTGAGGAGCATGGGCCTGGCGCTGGGCGGTAATCTGGATAACGCTATCGTCGTGGACGACTATCGTATCCTCAATGAAGAAGGACTGCGTTATACCAATGAATTTGTGCGTCATAAGGTACTCGATTCCATTGGCGACCTTTATCTGCTCGGCCATCCGTTGGTGGGTCATTTTTCCGGTTATAAGGCCGGGCACGCCCTCAACAACAGTTTGCTCCGCACTTTGCTGGAGCGACAGGATGCCTGGGAGTTCGTGGATTATTCCGAGAATCGCGCGCCGTTCTCTTTCGCCGAGGCGTTGGCGAGCGTTTCGGCCTGAAGCATGTCTAGCGTGGCCGCCCAGCGGCGGAGCGCTGCGGCGACTGGTTCCGGCACCTGCTGCGTGACGGCCAGCAAGGACTGAGGAGCTGTGGGGGCGATGTGCGGGGTCTTCCGCAATTTGGAGGGCGGCTGCGACCATTGCGGCCAGGGCCTGACTGAGGCGTCAATGCGGATTGCCGGAGCTTCCGGAAAACGGTCGTTCCACTGTTTCAGCAGGGTTTTCTCATGGCGCCGCAGCCAGGAAATCCACACCGAACTCTGACAGAGCACCTTCAGCGTGCCTTTGGACCAGTCGACCAGCCAGGTGCGGTCCTGGGCTTCCAGCGGCAGCAGCGCGTTCCAAGCTGGCTGACGCTCGCGCAGCATCCGCGCGTGCCGGTAGATTTGCCCGATTTGCCCGGAGGGAACCTGGCGCACAGTGCGCCAGGCCGTGTGGTGTCGCTTATCATCCATAGGCTTTCATGCTACCCTGCTCAATATTTTTCACCTAGGCTCGTGTGCTCATGTTTGGAACCATCATCCGCCATGTCGTCGGCAGTCGCAACGACCGCCTGATCAAGAAAGCCCGCGCCGTCGTGGCACAAGTCAACGCCCTGGAGGATCGCTACAAGGCCATGGACGATGCCACTCTCGCGGGGCAGACGGCCCTTTTCAAGGAGCGGGTGGCACGGGGGGAATCCCTCGACGCCGTGCTTCCCGAAGCCTTCGCCGTGGTACGCGAAGCGGCCGGACGGGTGATGGGTATGCGTCATTACGACGTGCAGCTGATCGGCGGTTATATGCTGCACGCGGGCAAGATTGCGGAAATGCGCACTGGTGAAGGTAAAACCCTGGTCGCGACTTTGCCCGCCTATCTGAATGCACTGTTGGGTAAGGGGGTGCATGTGGTGACGGTCAATGATTACCTGGCGAGTCGCGATGCCCAATGGGTGGGCGTGATACATAGCTTTCTGGGCCTGAGCGTGGGCACCATTATTTCTGATCTGTCCAGCGAAGATCGTCGAGCCGCTTACGCTGCCGACATTACTTACGGCACCAATAACGAGTTCGGTTTTGACTATCTACGCGACAACATGGCGTTCTCGCCCGCTGATCGGGTACAGCGCAGCTTGCACTATGCCATCATTGACGAGGTGGATTCCATTCTCATTGATGAGGCGCGCACGCCGCTGATCATCAGTGGGCCTACGGAGGAAAATACCGATCTCTACTACCGGGTAGACCAACTCGTCGGATTTTTCGTGCCCGATGCGGATTACACCGTGGATGAAAAGGGCAAGCAGGTGATGCTTTCGGAAGAGGGCATCGAAAAGGCGGAGCGTTTGATGCGGGAAAGCGGCCTGCTCAAAGAGGGTAATCTCTACGACATCGGCAACGTGACGCTCGTCCATCACCTCAACCAGGCTTTGCGTGCTCACCTGATCTACCGGCGGGAGACGGACTATATCGTCCGTGATGGCGAAGTCTGCATCATCGATGAATTTACCGGGCGCATGATGTCCGGGCGGCGTTGGTCCGACGGTCTGCATCAGGCGGTGGAGGCTAAGGAGGGGGTCGAGGTGCAAAACGAGAACCAGACGCTCGCCTCCATCACCTTCCAGAATTACTTCCGCATGTATGACAAGCTCTCCGGCATGACGGGTACGGCCGACACCGAAGCCTTTGAGCTGAACCAGATTTATGGGCTGGAAGTGGTGGTGATCCCTACCCATCGCTCGGTACAGCGCAAGGATTTTGCCGACCTCATCTACCGCACGGGGCAAGAGAAGTGGGCGGCCATCGTCGCCGATATTCGGGATTGCCAGGAGCGGGGGCAGCCGGTGCTGGTAGGTACGACCTCCATAGAACACAACGAATTTCTGTCGCATCAGTTGACCCAGGCGCGAATTGCGCACGAACTGCTCAATGCCAAACAGCATCAGCGAGAGGCCGAGATCATCGCCCAGGCGGGTAAACCGGGGATGGTCACCATCGCCACCAATATGGCCGGACGCGGTACCGACATCGTGCTGGGCGGTAATGTCGGGCATCAGGTAGGCATGGTGCTCGCCGATCCGGATTTGGAAGAAGAAGAAAAAACCCGGCGGATAGCATCCCTCAAGAGTAGTTGGCAGGGTCTGCATGATGCGGCGGTGGCGGCGGGTGGCTTGCACATCATCGGCACGGAGCGGCATGAATCGCGGCGAATCGATAACCAGTTGCGGGGGCGTGCCGGTCGTCAGGGCGATCCAGGCACGACCCGTTTCTACCTTTCTCTGGAGGATCCGCTGATGCGCATCTTCGGCAGTGACCGCCTGGGTGGTCTGATGCAGAAGCTGGGGATGAAGCCGGGCGAGGCCATTGAGCATAGCTGGGTGACCAGGTCCATCGAGAATGCCCAGCGCAAGGTGGAAAGCCGCAACTTCGATATCCGCAAACAACTGCTGGAATATGATGATGTGGCCAACGAGCAGCGCAAGATCATCTACCAGCAGCGCAATGCCTTCATGGATGCCGATGATGTCAGCAGCGAGATCGCGGTCCTGCGTGAAGATGTCCTTGACGCCGTGCTCGCGGGCTATGCGCCTGAAGGCGTCATGGAGGAACAGTGGGATCTGCCTGGTCTGGAAACAGCGCTGGAGCGGGTGTTTGGTCTGCGGATACCGGTAGGGCAGTGGCTGGAGGAGGACAAGCGTTTGGCCTATGCGGCCCTGCGTGAACGGATCATGACCCTGGTGCTGGATAGTTACGCGGCCAAGGAAGCGATCATGGGCGGCGAAATGATCCGCCACTTCGAGAAATCCATTATGCTGCAGGTGCTGGACAGCCAATGGAAGGATCATCTGGCGAGCATGGATCATTTGCGTGAAGGCATCCATCTGCGCGGTTATGCCCAGAAGAACCCCAAACAGGAATACAAGCGGGAGTCGCTGGCCATGTTTAATGCGATGCTGGAACGGGTACGGGAAGAAGTGGTCAGCGCCCTCTCCCGGATGCACGTGAGTCCGGCCCCGGAGGAGTCCGTGGACTGGGAGGCGATCGCCCGCGCCGCGCAGCCCCGGCATCTGCAGTTCTCCCACCCCGATTTTGCGGGGGCGGCAGGACCGATGGTGGAAGATGCCGGTCTCGCGGCGGCCGGTTTGGGGGTCGCCGGTGAACAGGGGTTGACGCACAACGGCCCCATGGTCATGGAGGACAAGGTGGGACGTAATCAGCCCTGTCCCTGCGGTTCCGGTAAAAAATACAAGCATTGTCACGGGCGGTTGCAATAAGGGAAGCGTAAGCCATGGCCGTCGGTCTCCAGGCACCTCGACATATTCTGCCCGTCGCGGGAGTGCGTCTCGGCGTTGCCGAAGCGGGCATCCGTTACGCGAATCGCCGCGATCTCACCCTGATCCACCTGGCGGCGGAAACCCAGGTGACGGGCGTGTTCACCCGCAATCGTTTCTGTGCCGCGCCCGTGCTGGTGGCGCGGCGTCATTTGACGATGGCGAGGGGGGTGCGTGCGCTGATCATCAATACCGGCAATGCCAACGCGGGGACGGGTAGGGCAGGGCTGCAGGCGGCCGAGGCCAGTTGCCGGGTGGTGGCGCAGTACCTGGGTTGTTTGCCGGAGGCCGTGCTGCCTTTCTCCACGGGCGTGATCGGCGAGTCCACGGCGCTGGCCGAAAAGATCGCGGCCGTGTTGCCAGACTGTGTCGAGCAACTCGCGGAAACCCGCTGGGAGGAGGCGGCGGCGGCGATCATGACCACAGACACCATCGCCAAGGCCTGTTCCCGCCAAGTGGACATTGATGGAGTCACGATCACGGTCACCGGTATGGCCAAGGGATCGGGGATGATCCGTCCGGACATGGCGACACTGCTGGCCTACATCGCCACGGACGCACCGCTGCAGGGCGTGGCACTGCAGCGGTGCCTGCAAGAGGCCGTGGCGCAGTCCTTCAACCGCATCACGGTGGATGGGGATACCTCGACGAACGACGCGTGCATCCTGATGGCGACGGGGCACGCGGCGTTGTCGCCCATTGCTGCCGTGACGGATCCCCGCTATGCGGGATTGCGCGACGCCGTCACCGCCGTGGCGCAGTGGCTGGCGCAAGCTATCGTCCGTGACGGTGAAGGGGCCACCAAATTCATCCCCATACAGATTTGCGGCGGGCGTGACGAAGGCGAGTGTCTGCGAGTGGCCTACCGAATGGCCCACAGCCCTTTGATCAAGACCGCCTTCTTTGCTTCTGATCCGAATTGGGGCCGTTTACTGGCCGCCATCGGGTCAGCGGGCGTGGACGATCTGGCAGTGGACGGTGTGCAGGTCTGGCTGGGCGAGACCCGTATCGTCCGTGACGGTGCCCGCGACCCCGAGTATACAGAGGCGGCTGGACGGGCCGTGATGGCGCAGGCAGAGATCCCGGTACGGGTGGACCTGGGCCGGGGTAGCGCCGAGGCGCAAATCTGGACCTGCGACCTGTCCTACGATTACGTGCGTATCAACGCGGATTATCGCAGCTGATGCCGACCGTTCCTGTTGCCTCGGGAATCATTGAGGACGCCTCCGGGCGGGTGTTGATTTCACTGCGTCCCGAGGGCAAGCCCTGGCCGGGATTCTGGGAATTTCCCGGCGGTAAGGTCGATCCGGGCGAAACCCCGGAAGCCGCCCTGATCCGGGAGCTTTGGGAAGAACTGGGGATCACGGTAACGGCGCCGGCGCCGTTCCGGGTGTTGGACTACACCTACCCGGAACGTACCGTACGGCTGCATTTTTACCGGGTGCGGCATTGGACCGGCAGCGCCCACGGACGGGAAGGTCAGGAGGTACGCTGGCTTTATCCCTGGGAGATCCCCGCGCTGGAGTGCCTCCCCGCGAATCTCCGCATGACCGCGGCCCTATTGGCGGAGGCGCTGCCGCAGCCGCCCCTGTGTTTGATTGCGGACCCGGGCAAGCTGCCCTTGCCCGATTTCCGGAAGGCGCTGGAAGGCGCGGTCGGTGCCGGATTGCGCTGGCTGGTGCTGCGTTGCAAAACGCTGCCGGATGCCCCCGCCGCCGCCGTGTTGCCGGCGCTATGCGCGGAGGCACGGACACGAGGCGTCCAAGTCTATCTCAATCATCCGGATCCTCTACCCGACTGGCCACGATCCGGCCGTCATCTGACGCAAGCCCAGATGGACGCGGGCGTGCGACCCGGCGAGGCCTTCGGGGTATCCTGCCATGATGCTGAAGGCTTGCGGCGGGCCGCTCGTGCCGGCGCGCGTTACGCCTTTCTCTCGCCGCTGTTCCCCACGCGGAGTCATCCGGGAGCCGAAGCGCTGGGCACGCAGGCTTTTGCGGCGATGGCCGCCGAAACCTCTTTGCCCCTCATCGCGCTCGGCGGGATGACAACGAGGCGGCTACCCGAGGCACTGGCCGCCGGCGCGCGCGGCGTGGCGGTGCTCTCGGGTATCCTCGAAGCGGAAGAGCCCGCCGCGGCCACCCATGCTTTTCTCCAGCACTGGAACGGATAAATGGCGCGTATTTCCGTCGTGATTCCGCTGTATAACGAAATTGACAATGTTGCGCCGCTTTGCACTGCCCTGAGCGATGCCCTGGGGGAGAGCGATACGGAGATCATCATCGTCGATGATGGCAGTCGCGACGGAAGCGCCGCCGCATTGGACCGGGAGGCGGCGGCGCGGGGCGAGCGTTTCAAAATCATTCATTTGCAACGCAATTTCGGGCAGACGGCCGCCATGCAGGCGGGGATCGACGCCGCTCGAGGGGAAGTGATCGTCACGCTCGACGCCGATCTGCAAAATGATCCCGAAGACGTCCTGCCGCTGGCGCAGCGCGTGCTGGCGGAGAATCTGGATGTCGTGGCGGGCTGGCGGAAGAATCGTCAGGATGGCATGCTCCTGCGCAAGATACCGTCGCGCATCGCCAATCGTTTGATCCGTCGCCTGACCGGCGTCTATCTGCATGACTATGGCTGTACCCTCAGGGCCTATCGGGCTTCCGTGATCAAAGGCGTGCGCCTCTATGGCGAGATGCACCGCTTCATACCGGCCTGGCTGTCTACACTCACTTACACGGACCGTATCGTCGAGGTGCCGGTGCGGCACCATCCGCGTCGGACGGGACAAAGCAAGTACGGTATCACCCGCACCTTCCGGGTGCTGGTGGACTTGCTGCTGGTGAAGTTTTTTCTCGGTTACAGTCAACGGCCCATGCACTTCTTCGGGGTGATCGGATTGGCGTTGCTCAGCATCGGTTCGGCCATGCTGCTGTATCTGTTCGTCGATAAATTTGGTTATGGCGCCGAAATCTCGGGCCGTCCCATGCTGATCGCGGGCGTGCTGTTTTTCCTCGCCGGACTACAGTTCCTCAACACCGGCATTGTCGGCGAAATGCTGGCGCGCATCTATCATGAGTCTCAGGATAAGAAGACCTACGTGGTGCGTCACACGGTACATCTCGATCCGCCCGCGTGAAACCGGTCCCCATTCTGATGTATCACAATATCGCGGTGGCCCCGAAAGGGGTGCGACTGCGCGGGCTGTATGTCTCGCCCCGGCGTTTTGCACGGCAGATGGCGTTGCTGCGGTGGTTGGGTTACCGCGGCTTGTCCATGTCCGCGGCGATGCCCTATCTGCGCGGGGAGCGGGAGGATAAAGTGGTGGTGATCACGCTGGATGATGGTTACCGGGACAACCTCGAATTCGCCTTGCCGGTACTGCGGCACCATGGTTTTACGGCCACCTGCTACGTGGTGAGCGGCGCCATCGGCGCCGACAATCGCTGGGACGCACAGCGGTTGGGCGTGCATAAACCATTGATGGACCGGGATGAGCTGCGGTGCTGGCGGGATGCCGGAATGGAGATTGGAGCGCACAGTCGTCATCATCCCTGTTTGCCGGAGTTGGATGAGTCCGGATTGGACGAGGAAGTGGCGGGGGCCAAGCATGACCTGGAAGGGGTTTTTGCGGTGCCGGTGACCCAATTCTGTTATCCTTATGGCGCGGCGGGAGCGCGCGAACGGGAGGCGGCGCGCCGGGCCGGTTTCGCGGCGGCGGTGACGGTGCGGCGGGGCCGCGCCCTGCCCGGCGGGGATCTCTTCGATTTGCCACGGGTGATGGTCGGCGGACACCATGCGCCCCATGTGTTTCCCCTGCAATTGTTGACCCGGCATGAGGATCGTCATTGACCGCGGCCCCGCGTTTGCTCTGGGTGGGCACCAACCCCGGCGGGGGTGGTACGGAAACGCATATGATCACTTTGAGCCGCGCCCTGGCGGAGCAGGGGGCAACGGTGCATGTTCTGGTGCATCCGCAGGGCCGGATCGCGCAGGCGCTGGCGAATACGCCAGTCGCCCGGCATTACGGCGTCTTTCGTAACAGCGCCGATCTGGGTGGCGTCCGCGCCTTGCGCCGGGCTATCCGCAGCGTGCGGCCGGACTGGATGATCGGCAGCTTCAGCAAGGAGTACTGGCCGCTGGCGCTGATCAGCCGCAATGAGGGGTTGCCTCTGGCGCTCTTCCGGCACATGGATCTGCGTCTCAAACTCAGCACCCGCTGGCTGCTGTCGCACGCGCCGTTACGGTTGTTCGCCATTTCCGATTACCTGCGGGAACGGCTGATCTTGCAGGGGGTGCCCCGGGGGCGCGTCGAAGTGTTGGCGAATCCGCTGCGCTTGGCCGATTTCCAGTCCGATCCGGCGGAGCGGGTAACGCGGCGCCGGGCTTTGGGTTTGGCGGATGCTGATTTTCTGGTGGGTTTTGTCGGCGCCTGGCATCGCGGCAAGGGGGTGTTCCTGCTCGCCGATGCCCTCGACGCGGCGCATGCGGCAGACCCTCGAGTGCATGGCTTGTGGCTGGGAGGGGGAGGGCATGAGGCGGAACTGCGCGCGCGGTTGCGCGACAGGCCCTGGCATCATCCGCTGGGTTGGCAGGACCCGGTGACCCCCTGGTATAGCGTTATGGACATCCTTGCCTTGCCGTCCATCGAACCCGATACCTTCGGCCGGGTTTGCCTAGAGGCACAGGCTTGCGCGACGCCGGTGCTGGGTGCGGCCATAGGTGGAATCCCGGAGAGTTTTGCCGTGGATCGGAGCGGCTTCTTATTGCCCGCCGGGGAGCGGGCGGACTGGCGGGACGCCATTCTGCGACTGGTGGCGGATGTTCCCTTGCGCGCGCGTCTGGCGGCGGCCGGACCGGATTACGTCCGGCACTTTGACGCCAGCATCGTTGCCCGCGATTTTCTGGCCGCCCTGCTGTAATGACATAAATGCTTCTGCGCCTTATGATAGGGGCAGTGTATTCGCCGAGGCGGGGGAAAGGTCATGCAGGTAGCCATGTTACGGCCTTTGTCTGTCAAATCGAGACATTCCGCCGGCATCCTGAAGGTTGGTGGTACGAGTTGCTGAATGACCCTGAAAACGACCGTTTGCGCTTTCGATGTGTCGATCTGGCGCTTTCTGTAGAGGACGTCTATGCCGGCGTCGATCTGTCTTTGGCCCCACAGGCGGATTGAATGCCGCGCTGATGCCCCGTCCTTTACCCGGAAATCCGCACCGCATATTGCTGATCAAATCGCACAGCGCCGGTATCGGTGACATCCTGCGTAGCTCGGCGGCCTGGGCGGTGCTCAAAAAGCGCTGGCCGGATGCGGAACTGCATCTGGTGTTTCTGACCCGCTGGCCAGGTTATCCGAGTGAGACGCTGATCCGGGAGCACTACCTGCTGTCCGGCGCGCATTTTCTGCCCATGCAAGAGGGGCGCTTTGCCGGTATACGGGGCGTTGGCCCGAGTACGTGGCGACGTTTGCTACCCGAGTTGCGACGCGTCGCGCAGGACCTGCAACCGGACCTGATTGTCGACCACGAACCTTTCGGCATAGAGACGAGCATCGCCGCCCGCTGGATGCGGCGTTTCTGCATGGCGCCCACGGTCGGGGTGAATCAGGTGCCGGGACGGGGGTGGCTCTACGATCATGCGGGGCCAAGTTTGCGGAGCTATGCCCTGCGGCGGGGCTTGTCCTGGCCCATGGACTATACGGAACGGGACTTCGCGGCACTAGCGGGCTTGGGACTGGCGCGGGATGGCCAGCGGATCGTGTTGCAGGAAACAAAGGCGGGGCGCACGTTCCGTGAGACGTTGCGGCCCCGGTTGCTTGCGGACAGGCCGGTTATCGGTCTGAATATCGGTTGTGGTACGCGGGATGCGGAACGAAAACGCCCTGCCATCGGATTTCTGGTGGAAATGATGGGGCGGGTCGCAGCCGCTTCTCCCCATACCCTCCTGTTGACCGGCGCTCTCAACGAGCGCGGAATCAATCAGCACTATCTAAGGCGATATGCCGCGCGCTGGGGAGGAGGCGAACACATTCTGGATATTGCCGGTCAAACGACACCCAGCGATTTGACGGGGGCGTTGGCGATTTGTGATATTTTCGTGTCCAGCGACTCCGGGCCATACCACATGGCTGTCGCGATGGGGGTGCCCACGGTGGCGTTATTCAATTTCGCCAGCCCGGAACATTATCATGACGGGGCCGCTACCATCGTAATGGAAGATCGTGATGCGGCCGCATCCATGGCTGCCGTTTTAGAGCATATGGCCCGAATGGGGAGGTGGTCTGACTTATGAAGTGGCGGGTTCCAGATGGGTGGATGTTTACGACTTATGCCTTGCCACTGTTCTGTTTTCCGCTGAGTACGGCAGGCGCGGGCATATCAACGGGCCTGCTGCTGGTGTCTTACGCTGCTAGTGGTCATTGGCGGGAGTGGCGACGTGCCGGCGAACGGCCTTGGGCCATCCCCCTTGCCCTGCTGATGGGCTGGACGCTCCTGGGTTTGCTCTGGACGTCCAATATGGCCTTTGGCATAAAAGTCGCGGAAGCCACCAGCTACGGTATGTTCGCCTTTATCGGCGCCACGCTGCCGTGGAAGGAGCGCTGGCTGAAACTCTTGATCCGGATGTTCATAGCGGGAGCCCTGATCAATGAAGCGCTGGCTTTTCTGATGACTTGGCATGTCCTGCCTTGGCGGAATGAGGATGGTATCGCCTATACGGGATTTGCGGATCATATATTTATTTCCCTGGTCATCATCCATGTTTTCCTGTGGATGCTGTGGGACTTCAAATACGGGTGGAACTTCAATAAATGGGTGAATGGCCTGATCGCTTTGGCATTTTTTGCACAACTGGTTCTGGCACCGGGACGGTCCGGGCAGGTATTGTTCGTGCTGCTGCTCCCTGTTGCGGTGTGGATATTGTATGAAGGGCGCTGGCGTTATTGGATATCCCTGAGCATCGCCGGTCTGGCGACAGGAATGCTGTTCATTCCCTCCGTGCATGCCCTTTTCGCCCTGGGGATTCATCAACTCACCCATTTTAATTTACATGCCGCCGATACGAATTCTAGCTGGGGGTTGCGTCTGATCGCGATGATCGGTGGCGTGAAAATGTTCCTGGCCCATCCGCTCTTCGGGGTCGGAACCGGCGACTTTTACCCGAGCATCCTGGCCATGCAGGCCAGCCATACGCTCCCGGCGACCCCTTTGTTTGTCATGAACACGGCAGCGAACAGCTACATCAGTGAGGCCGCGGTATTGGGCGTTGTGGGTCTGGGACTGTTCCTATGGTTTTTGTGGGCGTTGACGCGCGAGGCATGGCGGTCGCGGACACGGCCACAGGGATGGTTTGCGCTGACCTATATTTCCATCTATCTCGTCGGCGGGCTTTTCGATGGTTTGAGTTGGGGATACGCGGATGCGATCACTATCGCGCTGATGGCTGGCTTACCCTTATACCAAAAGTCTGTGATCGAGCCTTCAGACCCGAGCGCCCCATTCTGAGTGTTCCATAATGCGCGCCCACCTGCCGGTGATTTATCCTGAGTGGATTTTGATGAAGTCATTGTCCCAGAGTGTGACGGATTCCGGAGATGGAGTTAAACCGGTCAGATTGATTAACCTCATGGGTATGAGGCCCTTGGTGTTAATGTATTAATGTTGCTAACAGAATAGGATATTTCATGGAAATTCCACTGTCTGTGTCTATTATAACGTTGAATGAAGAGCGTAATCTCGAACGCTGTCTGCGGTCAGTGGCTGATCTGGCTTCGGAAATCGTCGTTGTAGACTCAGGATCCAGCGACGCGACTGAAGAAATCGCGAGGCGCTATGGCGCTCGCTTCTTTAGTAAACAGTGGCTGGGTAACGTTGCGCAGAATCAGTTTTCATTCGATCAGTGTAAGCAGCCGTGGGTATTGTCGATCGATGCTGACGAAGCGCTTAGTGCAACGCTGTGTGACTCCATTCGACAGGTAATGGCTGCCCCCCAGGATGGTTGTGACGGATGGCTTATAAATCGTCGTACTCGATATTTAGGACGTTGGATGTGGCATGTTTGGTATCCAGAGCGGCGACTCCGGCTGGTGCGCCGGGAGTCTTCAAAGTGGGTTGGTCCGGATCCGCATGGTCACCTAGAGGTTTCGGGTCCGGTGTGCAAGCTGAATGGCGACCTGCTGCATTATACCTATCGGGATCTGGATGATCAGTTTGCCAAGCTGATCTCCTATGCTCGGACAACCTCTGCGGTTAAATATTCAAAAGGTGTTCGGATGAACCCTTTTAAACTATTGTGGTCACCATGGCTTCGTTTTCTTCGCGATATGGTACTCAAAAGTGCATGGAAGGAGGGGTATCGCGGGATTATGATCGCGTACGCGGGTGCTTTTTCCTCGTTTATGAAACAAGCATACTTGTATGAACTTGAATGTCGCGAACGCGAAACGGATCATGATCCGCAATGAAGGTGCTTTTGTTGCGCCTGAGTTCCATGGGCGATGTGCTGCATACCCTGCCGGCGGTAACGGATTTGCGGCGGACCCGGCCGGACGTGGAGTTGCATTGGCTGGTGGAGCCGTCCTTTGCCGCCATCACTCTGCTGCATCCGGGTGTGGCGCGGACGATCCCTTTTCCGTTACGCCGATATAGGAAACAGTGGCGGGATCTGCCCGCTGCCTTGTGGGATTTGCGACGGGATTTGCGGGCGGAAGGTTATGATCGAGTGCTTGATGCCCAAGGACTCTATAAGAGCGCCTTGTTGGGCCGTCTGGGTGGTGCGCCGCTCTGGGGCCTGGATGCGGCCAGTGCCCGTGAAGGCGGCGCGACCCGGCTTTATCATCAGCGGTTTCCGGTGGCGTGGGGGCAGTCTGCCATTGGCCGGAACCGTCAATTGTTTGCACAGGCCTTGGACTATTCTCTGCCCGAAACGCCGCCCGACTATGCGCTGCAAGCGGCATCGGCGCGCCTCGGTGCGGAGCCACTGGCGACGCCTTGGGGGGGACTGGTGCAACAACCCTTTGTGCTAGGTTTCCATGGTACCTCCTGGGAGAGCAAGGAATGGCGGGAAGACTATTGGCCGGTGCTGGCCGATATGTTGCAGCGGGTGGGCGTGCGTCTGCTGCTGCCCTCGGGCAATGCCCGCGAGGTGGCGCGGGCGCAGCGCATCGCGGCGCAGAGCGATAATGTGACCGCGTTACCCGCCGCGACATTACTGGACATCGCGGCGCTCATCGTCCGGGCCAAGGCCTTTGTCGGGATGGATACGGGGCTTTCCTATCTGGCCAGCGCTTTGGGACTCGCGGGCGTCACCCTGTATGGACCAACGGCGCATACGCAGCTTGCGGCTTTTGGTACCGCGCAGATCAGCCTGCAGAGTCCGGAGGTATGTTCGCCGTGCGGTAAATCCCAATGCCCGTTGCCGGAAGCGAAAAATGGCCTGATACTCTGCCAGCAGGCCTTACGCCCGGAGCAGGTCTGGACGGCCTTATCCCCTTTGCTGGAGCACCGATCATGAAACACTCCCTGGTGCTCCTGCCGGAAGAGCGCCGCCGTTATCGGCGGCACCAGTTCTGGACGGATCACGGTATTTTCCGTGAGCTGTTTTATGCGAACTTTCACGAGATTGCGCCAGGGGTGTTTCGCTCGGCCCAACCGTCGCCGGTCCAGTTACGGCACTGGCAGCGGAAGCATGGTCTCTGCACGGTATTGAACCTGCGTGCTCCGGCACCCCACGAACCCCATTACCGCCTGGAGCAGGAGACATGCGATGCCCTGGGCATGACGCACCTGACCCTGCACGGCTTTGGCTCCCGGGATCTGCCGAAGCGCGACAAGTTGCTGGCGGGCATAGAGGTGCTGGACCAATTACCCCAACCTTTTTTACTGCACTGCAAGTCCGGTGCCGACCGCGCCGGTTTTATCAGCGTGCTGTATCTGCATCTGGTGCTGGAGGTGCCCATCGGCGAGGCGCAACGGCAATTGCGTTTGTGGCCCTTTGGCCATATTCGTCATGCCAATACCGGTATTCTCGATTGGTTTTTCACTTGTTATCGGCACGCCACCGTGGCTCGGCCTGGCTTGACTCTGCGCGATTGGATTGCGCAGGACTATGACCGCGAGACGGTGTTGAAAAGCTTCCGTCCCTGGTACCGCCTGGACTGGCTGACCGATCGCCTGCTGCGCCGCGAGTGATGAACCGTCGACTCTACGCTTTTTTGCTGTGGCTTCTGAGCCCCGTCATCCTGGGCTTTGCGTTGTGGCGGGCCTGGCGGCGTCCCGCATACCGGGAGCGCTGGCGGGAGCGTTTCGGTTGGGGCGCGCGGCATCGGGATCGGCCCATCTGGGTGCACGCGGTGAGTGTGGGGGAGACGATCGCGGCTGTGCCGCTCGTTCATGCGCTGCAGGCACGCTATCCAGGGGTGCCCATCCTGGTCACCAGCACAACGCCCACCGGGGCGGCGATCGTCAGCCAGCGTTTGGGCACGGAAGTGCGGCAACATTACATGCCTTATGACCTCTCCGGGGCGGTCACGCGCTTTCTGCGCCGCCAGCGACCGCGTTTGGGGATTCTCATGGAGACAGAGATCTGGCCCAATCTTTGTCACGCGGCGCGCCGCGAAGGGGTACCATTGATGCTGGCCAACGCCCGTTTATCCGCACGGTCATTGCGGGGCTACGGACGTTTCCGTGGCCTTTTCGCCCCGGCGCTGGCGAGCATTTCTGCTGTCGCCGCCCAGAGCGCCGAGGAGGCGGCGGCCTTCCAAAGGTTGGGCGCACAGCGGGTGACGGTGACCGGCAACATCAAATACGACTTGCCAGAACCGGTCGCAGCGCGCGAACGGGGCCGGCAGTGGCGGCAACGCTTTGGCGGGCGACCGGTCTGGGTTTTTGCATCGACCCATGCGGGGGAGGAAGAGATGGCGTTGGCGGTGCTGGACGCTTTGCAGCGGCAATGGCCTGACTTGTTGTTGGTCCTGATCCCCCGCCACCCCTCCCGGCGCCCGGAAGTGGTCGCGCGCATGCAGGCCAGAGGGGTGTCCCATGTCTTGCGCTCACGCGATGAGGCGGTGAGCGGGAAGGCCATTTTCTTGGTCGATACCCTGGGTGAGGTCATGGACTTTTACGCCGCGGCTGACGTGGTCACCATTGGCGGCAGCTTTGTTCCGGTGGGGGGGCATAATCCATTGGAAGCGGCGGCCCTCGCCTGTCCGGTTGTCTGGGGTCCGCATATGGAAAATTTTCGCGGTATCACCCGGGATTTGCTGACCGCCGGGGCGGCCGTTCAGGTACCGGATTCGGTGGTGCTGGCGGCGCAGCTGGGCGCCTGGCTGGCCGCACCGGAAGCGGCCGCGGAACTGGGGGCGCGTGGGTTGCTGCTGTTACAGCGGCAGCGCGGCGCGCTGGGTCGTACACTGGCCCTGATGGATACCTTGGATGCGCGTCGAGGATTACCCGAGTAAGGTTTGTTGCAGGCGTTCGAGGCCTCGTTCCAGCACGCTTCGCGGCGTGGCAAAGTTCAGTCGCACAAAGCCCTCGCCGCCCGGTCCGAAGCTCGGGCCGGGATTGAGGCCGAGCCGGGTCTGGCGCAGACGCCGGGCAAGGGTTTCGTCGCTCCCGTAACGATGCACGTCCAGCCAGGCCAGGTAGCCGAACTCCGGGCGCCGGTAGACGACTGCGGGGAGTGCATGCGTCAGGTATTCGCCCATGAAGGAGGCGTTGTCGGCCAGATAGCCGCGCAACGCGGTCTGCCATTCCGCGCCATGGCGCCAGGCGCTGGTCATTGCCGTCAGGGCGCAGGTATTGATCTGGTGAATCTGGCTGCGATGGATCTCGTCGTGGAACCTCTGCCGTAGCTCCGGGTCGGGGAGAATGGCGATCCCGCCGCCCATGCCCGCAATGTTGAAGCTCTTGCCCGCCGATGTCAGTAAAACCGATCGCGGGAACAGCGCAGGGAAGGGTGTATGTTCGGCATGGCTGAGATCCGCATGAATTTCATCGCTGACCACCACACAGCCCGCGGAGGCGCAGAGAGCACCCAGGCGTTGCAATTCGCTCGCGGTCCATACCCGGCCTGTCGGATTGTGGGGAGAGCAGAGCAGTAGCAGTTTCGCATTGCGGACGGCGTTTTCAAGGGCTGCCCAGTGCATTTCGTAAACGCCGGCGCCGTTATTTTGCAGGGGCACCAACAGCAGCTCCCGGGCATTTTTGCGCACCGCCGTCATGAATGGCGGATAAACGGGGGGCATGACGATGACCGGGTCACCGGGCTGTGTGAAGGCGCGTACTGCGGCAAAAAGCGCGGGGACGACCCCGCTGACCATGCCGGTGACGCCAGGCTCCGGCCGCCACCCATGACGCTTCGCCATCCAGTCGTCCGCAGCTTGTAACATATCCGGACCATTACTGGGATAGCCGAAAATGGGGTGTTCCAGGCGCTTCTGCAAATCCGCGATGACGATTCTGGGCACGGCGAAGTCCATATCCGCGACCCACATGGGCAGCACCTCACCGCCAAAATGGGCATGGGCGCCATCCCATTTGAGTGATCCGGTACCTTGTCGGGGGATGACTTTGTCGAAGTCCGTGTCATCGTACGCCATGTTCATACACGTTCCCAGAGACTGACCTGCGCTATGCTGTGCTGGTATTTCCGGGCGGTTTCGCGGATGACAAAAGGCAAATCCCGCGGACTGTCATCGCGCAGACGGAACGGTCCGGACAAAATTTCACGCAGGGCGTCAAAGGTGCCCAGATTCTCCCCATCCCGTTTGAAACCGCCGAGCCATTCCGCCCGCGCGGTATGTTCTTCCAGCCAGGTGTAGGGCGAAGTGATGACCAGCAAGCCGCCGGGCAGGATGCGGCCGGCGATGTCTTCCAGAAATTTGCGGGGATGGTGCAGGCGGTCGATGAGATTGGCCGCCACGACCAGATCATAATCCCGATACAAAGGCTTCAGATTGCAGGCGTCGGCCTGGAAGAAGTGGACCCGGTCCGCCGTTTCGGCCAGGCCCAGGGCGGCAAGATCCGCTGTACGATAACTTTGCAGTTCACCCTCTTCGGTCAGCGTGTAGGAGAAGTGCCCGCGCTCGCGCAGTTGCACGCCGACGCTGATGAAGCGCGCCGAGAAATCGAGGCCGGTGACCTCGGGGCAGTGCCTTGCCAGTTCAAAACTACCGCGGCCCACGGCACAGCCGATGTCCAGAGCGCGACGTAAGGGCCTGCCGGTCATGGCCGCCACTGCGATCCCCACGACTTCCGCCGCAAAGTTGGCCACCCCATAATATGGGCGCCCATAATGAAATTCCGCATACTGGGAGACCAGAGCGTCACTCTCATAGACCGGTATCTCAGGCAGCGCATTGGGCGAGGCCACATAACGGAATCCCGCATGCTGGAAGAAATGGCGGCGGAAGGCATAGCGGGCCTCCCGCTGCGTTTCGTTGCCGAGACTGATGAATGAGCCGCCCTTGATGAGATTGTGCTGCTGGTCGAAGGTGGGCACCGTGAAGTCATCATAAACCGGATGCACCTCGAAACCGGGAAAGGGATAGATGGGCGTCGCGGTCCATTGCCAGACGTTGCCGACCACATCGTAGAAGTCCCCCTGCCTGAACTGGTCGACGGGGCAGGGCGAACAGTCCGCGGCGAGTCCGATATTGCCGGGCACCGCGTCGTCCCAGGCATCGCTGTCGGCCAGCACAGAGAGATCACGCAGGTGTCGCCATTCATCCTCGCTGGGCAGGCGCAGGCGCTGACCGATCCGGTCCGATTTCCAGCGGCAGAAGGCATCGGCTTCCAGCGCATTCACCTCCACCGGCCAGTTCCACGGCATGGGGCGCTCCTCCGCGATCAGGCGCAGCCGCCAGGTGTCCTGATCCGGAACCCAGAAAGTCGGATGCCGGGCCTGGCTGAAGCGGCGCCAGCGATCTCCCTCCGCGGTCCACCAGCGGCTCTCGCTGTAGCCACCCTGCTCCACGAAAGCCAGGAATTCCTGATGGCTCACCAAGAAGCGGGAGGCGTGAAAGGGCTGCAGCACCACCTGATGAAGACCATATTCATTGTCCCAGCCATACCGGGGATCCGCGCGCGCTTTGCCCAGACGGACGGCGCCGCCGGCCACGGCCTGCAGGATATTATCCGGCGCGGCCCCTGCGGAGGTCCAGGGACGGAAGGCTTCCACAGGGCGGACGCGGGACAGGGGCAATTGCCGCATGAGCACCGAACTGGTCTCCAGATGGATGTTTTCATGCTCGATTCCCATGAGGATCACCCACCACGGCGAATCCCAGGTGATGGGCAGGGACAGGGGCATCTCGCGGATCAGACCGTCCACCAGTTCCCGCACTCGCTGCCGATACTGACGGACGTCGTCGACGGCGGGCCAGTCGTAGTGGGTTTCGTCCAGGTCGTCCCAGGACATTTCATCGACGCCGACCGCAAAGACGGATTCCAAACGTGAGTCGAGACGCTGTCCGACCAGTCCGGCCACCTGGAGTTTGTTTACATAAAAGGTGGCGCTATGGCCGAAATAAAAGATCAAGGGATGACGCAGGGGAATGGCTTTCTCGTACCATGCCGCCGGTTCCGCCAGATGATCAAAAAGCTGTTCATACAGCGAAAAAGTCTCATGGAAGATCCTGCGAATCTCTTCCCGCTTCTGCTCTGCATGCGCGCCGTCGAGACGGGGCGTTGCGATACGTGTACGCGCCATAGATTCCCCTTCTGTACGTCCTTGGTATCTTGGAGAGTCAGTTTAACACAAGATACCGTTCGGTCGGATGTCCGGGAGCGGGCCTTCGCCACCGCAATAGTCCATCTGCCGCCAAGCCTCGAAGACCGCGATGGCACAGGCGTTGGACAGATTCAGGCTGCGCTGGCCGGGGCGCATGGGCAGGCGCAGTACCTGCGTGGCGGGCAGACTGTCCAGGAGGCGGGCAGGCAAGCCGCGGGTTTCCGGGCCGAAAAGCAGCGCATCGCCGGGCTGATAAGCGACGTGCTGATAAGATTGAGTGCCTTTGGTGCTGAAGGCGAATATGCGCGCATCCCCCAAAAACGCCCGGCAGGCCGCCCAGTCCGTATGGCGATGCACCTGCGCGAATTCGTGGTAATCCAGCCCGGCGCGGCGCAGGCGATGGTCATCCCAGGCAAAACCCAGAGGCTCCACGAGATGCAGGGCGGCTCCGGTATTGGCGCAGAGGCGGATGACATTGCCGGTATTGGGGGGGATCTCCGGCTCATACAGGATGACGTGCAAAAAGGGCTCAGGCGCCAATGGATGCTCAGAGGGCACGGGCGAGCACCCAGATGTCAATGCGTTGTACACCGGCATCCCGCAGGGTGCGGGCGATCTGCGCGGCGGTGGTTCCGGTCGTGAGTACATCATCGACGACGGCGACATGATCCGGAACACGTCCGCGCAGGGCAAAGGCCGCATCCAGATTGTCCCGCCGGGCCGCCGCGCTCAGTCCGAGTTGGTGGCCGGTATGGCGGCGACGCCGCAGCACGCCGGGGATGACCGGGATGCTCCAGCGTTTGCCCCAGTGGCGGGCCAGCAGCAGGGATTGGTTGTAACCGCGTTCGCGCAGGCGCTGGCGATGCAGCGGCACGGGCAGCAGCGCGTCCGGGTGGGACGGCGGATGCTCGCCCCAGGCACTGGCCCAGGCATCGGCCAGTGGTCTGGTCCAGTCCAGACTCTGCTGAAATTTCCACGCGAGGATGGCGGTGTTCAGGGGTTCGGCATAGATAAATGGGGTATAGACGTGGTCATAGGCGGGGGATTCCACCGCGCAGACCGGGCAGTCCCCGTTGTCCAGCACGGGTAACGCGCAATAACTGCAACGCTCGGCGGGCAGGCGCGGCCAGTCGCCGAAACAGCCGGCGCAGAGCGGGGCGCCGGGCGCGGCGCAGGCACGGCAGCGTTCCGGAAACAGCCAGTGGCTGAAGCGCCCCGCTGCGTCGTGTAGCCGGGACAGATGGGGAAGGATCCGTTGCAAGAAGTTCCTTTGCTTTTTAAAAGGTCGCTTGGCAACGCCAGTCGTTGTCAGCGGATCTGATTCTCGCGCCCCCGCCCTCCATTGACAAGGCACAGACCCCTCCCTATAAGAAGCTATGCATACGGAACGGGAAGAACAATGGCGAGGGGAATTGTCCGCCTTGCGTGCGCACGACCTCTGGCGGGAGTTGCAGGTCCTGCAACCCGCGCCAGAGCGGGGGCCGCCCGCTTTTATGGGGGCGCAAGGCGAACCGCTCCTGTCTTTTGCCAGCAATGATTATCTGGGCCTGAGCGCGGAACCGGCCCTGCGTGACGCCGCCATCGCCGAGATCCGGCAGAACGGGGTGGGCGCCGGTGCGGCGCCGCTGCTCGGTGGCGAGCGGGCCGCCCATGCGGCGTTGGCGGATGCCCTGGCCGGCTGGCTGGGGGCGGAGGCGGCGCTGCTCTTCGGTAGCGGTTATCTGGCCAATCTGGGGGTGATCTCCACGCTGGTCGGGCGCGGTGACCGTGTCTACGCCGACCGCCTCAACCATGCCTCGCTGGTGGATGGGGTGCGCCTCTCCGGCGCGCGTCTGCATCGCTACCGGCATGGCGATATGACGCATCTGGCGCACTGGTTGGAACGCGGCGGCCGGGGGCGGGCCTGGATCATCACCGACGGGGTGTTCAGCATGGATGGCGATATCGCCCCGCTCCCTGAACTCGCCACCCTGGCACAGCGGCATGGCGCCGGGATCATTCTCGACGAGGCTCATGCCTGTGGCGTGCTGGGGACGGAGGGGCAAGGCACGGCGGCGCACTGGAACATGGATATCCATGGGGTAGACGTCATCATGGGCACCCTGGGTAAGGCCTTCGGTGTTTACGGCGCTTTCGTGGCCGGCAGTCGGGACCTGGTGGATCTCCTGCGCAATCGCGCCCGCAGCTTCCTCTACCATACCGCCCTGCCCTCCGCCTTGGCGGCTGCCGCCCTCGTCGCGCTGGACCTTTTACGGCATGGGGATGCCCGGCGCGAGCGCCTGACGCAGCACCGGCAGCATTTGCGTGCGCAGGTGCCCGACGCCCCCTGGCTGGTCAGCGAGACACCCATTCAGGGACTCCTGCTGGGCGATGCGCGGCGGGCGCTGACCGTCAGCGCCCGATTGCGCCGTGCCGGCCTCTACTGTCCAGCGGTGCGGCCGCCGACGGTGCCTGCCGGTAGTGCCCGTCTGCGCATCACCCTCAGTGCGGCACACCGTCATGAGGATATCGAACATCTGGTTCGCGCGCTCCGGGAGGTCTTATGAGCTGGGCGCGTCAGGTCAGTGGTCGGGGACGCCCGCTGGTGCTGCTCCACGGCTGGGGGATGGAAAGCCGGGTCTTCGCTTCCTGGAGACCCCTTCTGGAGGCCCATTTCACCTGTATCAGCTACGACCTCCCCGGTCACGGGCAGACGCCCTGTGCGCCCTCCGGCCTGGCTTGGTCGGCCAGTCTGGAGGGTCTCCGCCGGATGCTTGCTCAGGAGGTCCCCAAGCCCCTGTTGCTCGGCTGGTCCCTCGGGGGCTTATTGGCCCTCGGCATCGCCTTGCAGCACCCCGGATTATTGGCGGGACTGGTGCTGATCTCCAGTTCCCCCGCGTTTTGCCAGCGCCCCGACTGGTCTCCGGCCATCCCTGCCGCGACGCTGGAGGATTTCGCGCAACACCTGCGCGAAGACCCCCAGGGCACCCGGCGGCGTTTCCTCGCCCTGCAAGTCTTGAACGATCCGCAGGGACGTCGCGCCCTGGAGGGCCTCAGCGTCTGGCCCATGCCGGATCAGACCTGTCTTGCCGATGGGCTGGGGCTGTTGCGGGAAGTGGATTTGCGCGCACAACTGACGGCATTGCCCATGCCGGTGCGTCTCGTGCATGGGCGACAGGACCGGATCGTGCCCGTCGGCGCCGGCGAATATCTCCACGAGCGCCTGATCGGCAGTCGACTCACCATTTTGGAGCGGAGCGGTCACGCCCCCTTTCTGTCGCGGCCGCAAGCCTGTGCCCACGCGCTGCTGGAGGCCTGGGGATGAGTTCCGAAGATCCCTCCTTCCACATGGAAAAGCGCGCCGTGCGGCGGGCTTTTGAACAGGCCGCGGCCGTGTATGAAACCAGTGCCGTCTTGCAGGATCAGGTCGGCGCGCAGCTCATCGAGCGGCTGGAACTCGTCAAGCTGGAACCCCAGTGGATACTCGACGTGGGCAGCGGTACCGGCCTGCAAAGCCGCCGTCTCAATCGCCGCTATCCCAAGGCGCGGCTGCTCGCCCTGGATCTGGCGTCGAACATGTTACAGCAGGCCCGGCGTCGCAGGGGCTGGCGGCAGCGCCAACATTTTTGCCAGGGTGATGCGGAAAGCTTGCCACTGGCGACGGCCAGCATCGACCTGCTCTACGCCAATATGTCCATTCAGTGGTGCAATGATCTGGATCAGGTGCTGCACGAGTTTGCGCGGGTGCTGCGTCCCGGCGGTCTGCTGATGTTCAGCACCCTCGGTCCGGACACCCTCAAAGAACTGCGTCAGGCCTTCGCGGCGGTGAATGACCGCCCCCACGTCAGTCATTTCATCGACATGCACGATATTGGCGATGCCTTGGTGCGTCAGGGCTACGAAATGCCGGTCCTAGATGTGGAACATTATCAGCTCACCTATGCGGCGGTAGATGATCTCCTGCGGGATCTGCGTCACATCGGCGCGACTAACGCCGCCGCGGGGCGCGCCCGTGGCCTGCTCACCCCCCGCCGTTTGCAGGTGTTGCGGCAGGCCTACGAGGGTTTTCGGCGGGATGCGCGTCTGCCCGCCACCTACGAGGTGGTATATGGACATGCCTGGGGCAGTGGCCCGCGCGCCCTTCCGCGGGAGGACGGCAGCGTCGCCGTCCCCCTGACCCGACTGCATCGTCACGCATGAACCGGGCACAAAAATCGCCGGATCACCCCAGGATTCAGACCCGCGGAATATGGATCACCGGCACCGACACGGGTGTCGGCAAAACCGCTGTCACGGCGGCGCTGGCCCGGCTCTGCGCCGGTCGCGGCATGCGGGTTGCGGCCCTCAAACCCATTGTCTCGGGGGTCGAGGCCGACGGTACCTGGGCGGATGTGGAAATTTTGCGCGCCGCCAGCCAGCCTCCGCGCAGCATTGCCGAAACCAATCTTTACGCCTTCGACCCGCCGCTGGCTCCCCACTGGGCGGCGCGGCGGGCGGACGTCGCCGTGGATCGTGGGCGCGTCGTGGCCTTCGTCCGGGCGCAAGGCGAGGGGGTGGACCATCTGCTGGTGGAAGGGGCGGGTGGCCTTCTCGCGCCTCTGGGAGATGGCTGGGGTTTGGCCGAATTGGCCGAGGAACTGCGTTTCCCGGTGTTGTTGGTGGTGGGCCTGCGTCTGGGAGCCATCAACCACGCCCTGCTGAGTGTCGAGGCCATTCGCGCCCGGGGCCTACCCTTCGCGGGATGGGTGGCGAACACCCCGAATCCCGAGGTTGCGGAGGGTACATTGGAAACCTTGCGGCAGCGTTTGCCAGCGCCTTGTCTGGGTGTGCTGCCACATATCCCGCTTTGGTCCACCGCCCTCCTGAGCCCCTATCTGTCTCTTCCGGAGGCTTGGTATTGATGTTAGACTGACCCGGTACTGCCATAAAAAACAAAAGGCAAGCAGCCGCGATGTTGAGGTGAAAGTGCATTCATCGTGGTTAAGGATTGCAGATATTCTGATGGAGCGCGTGTGTCATGAAATCATTCAAGAGCCTATTGCTGTTGGTGGTGGCGAACCTGCTGATATTCGTCACCCTGTCGATCAGTTTTACCATCCTGATCAATGTTGTTTTGCCGTTTTTCGGTGTCGACCTGCGTGCTTCGGTGCGCAGCGCGGATCTGCTTTGGGCGTTGGTGATCGGCTTTGGCGGCGCTTTCATTTCACTGTTGATGTCGAAGCATCTGGCGCGGGCGGGGATGCAGATGCAACGCATCGATGCGCCGCAGTCGGCCAAGGAGCATCTGGTCTACGAGTCGGTCGCGCAGCTCGCCAACCGACTGGGCGTCCGCATGCCGGAAGTCTGGGTGTACTGGAACGATGAGCCCAATGCCTTCGCCACCGGGCCGGGCCGCAACCATAGCATGATCGCGGTGAGCAGCGGTCTGGTCAACCTGCTCGACGACCATGAGGTGCAGGCGGTGCTGGCCCATGAGATGGGGCATGTATACAATGGCGACATGGTGAGTACCACCTTGCTGCAAGGTTTGATGAATACGTTCGTGTTCTGGCTGTCCATGCTGGCCGCGCGACAGTTTGACGATCGGCCGATGATCGCTTTCGTGGTGTCCGTGGTTCTGCAGATCGGCCTGTCTTTCCTGGCGCTCATCCCGATTACCTGGTTTTCGCGCCGCCGCGAGTTCGCTGCGGATCGCTTCGCGGCCGAACAGGTGGGTGTGGCGCCGATGATCTCGGCGCTGCAAAAGCTGCATCAGCGGGCAGAGGCTGTGCCGGTGGTGCATGATGTGGTGCGTGACCCCATGGCGACCGCCTACATTTCCGGAAGCTGGCGCGGCTGGTTTGCTACGCACCCCAGCCTGGAAGCGCGAGTGGCCGCTTTGCAGACGCTTCAAAACGGGTATAGTTACCGATAGTGGGATACCGCAGAATGGGAGGGTTGGTCTTTGAAACAGGCGGGAGGCAGTGCAGTTGCGCCCTGAAGGCGTACGTCCGGTGCTTCTGCGCGGCCACGACCGGTCAGCCCCTTTCCCCGATCCGGAACAGGCCGACGGCAATCTGATCGCCATCGGTGGGGATTTATCCCGGGAGCGCTTGCTCCGGGCTTACGCGCAGGGCATTTTCCCTTGGTTTGGGGCGGCGGATCCCATTCTCTGGTGGTCTCCTGACCCGCGCGGCATCCTCCGGCCTGACGCTGTGCATATCAGTCGCAGTTTGCGCAAGTCGGCGCGTACGGGCGCTTGGCAATACCACATGGACCGGGACTTTATCGGCGTCATCGGTGCTTGTGCGGCACCCCGCGACGCGCAGGGCGGTATCTGGATTACGCCCGAGGTGCGTGCGGCTTATTGCGACCTCTTTGTTGCCGGAGCGGCTCATTCCGTGGAGGTGTATCAGCAGGATCGGCTGGTGGGCGGGCTTTATGGTGTGGCCCTTGGGGGGCTCTTTTTTGGTGAATCCATGTTCAGCCGGGTGCCCAATGCCTCCAAATTGGCCCTCGTTCTTCTGGCGCGCCATCTCCAGCATTGGGGTTTTGGCCTGATCGATACGCAGTTCATCACGCCGCACCTGCAAAGTATGGGCGCATGCGAAATTTCCCGCAGCGATTTCCTGCAAGCGCTGATTCGCCTGCGCATGCAGCAGCCGCAAGCCGACTGGAGGATTTCGCTGTCCCTGTACGAAATGTTCTAGGCATGGCCTTTTATCTCTCCGCATTGCAGCATTGCCCCTATTTACCCGATCAGGAAGAATTGCTGGTTCTGAGTGATCCCCGGGAGAAAATAGGCGGTATGGAATATGACCAACTCCTGCAGAAGGGGTTCAGGCGTAACGGACCAGTCGCCTACCGGCCCATGTGCCCTCAGTGTGATGCCTGTATCTCGGTGCGCATTCCCGTCGCCGATTTCCAGCCGAGCCGTAGTCAGCGCCGCACCTGGGCGCGGAATCGGGATGTCCGTCTGTGTGAGCAGAATCCGCGATGGGATGCTGCACATGCCCGCCTTTTTGCCAGCTATCAGCGTTGGCGACACCCAGGGGGTGGTATGGACGAACAGGCGGATCGTCTGTACCGGGAGATGATCGTCGAAACCGGCGGTGTGGATGCTCGCCTCTTGGTGTTTGAGCAGGATGGACGCCCGCTGGTGGTGGCGCTGGTGGATGTGCTGCGCAGCGGCGTGTCCGCGGTCTACACCTTTTACACGCCGGATTTACCGCAACACGGTCTAGGTATTTTTACCATTCTCCGCCAGATTGAATGGACACGGGAGCAGGGTTTGCCGTATCTCTATCTTGGTTATTGGGTCGCCAATAGCCGAAAAATGGACTATAAAAAGCGCTTTCGGCCTCTGGAGGGTTTCGTGGCGGGGGACTGGCGCCTTCTGCCAGAGGCATGTAAACGCGAATGAACCACGCCGCACCGGACATGTTCAGCAGTTTCTCGCCGTGGACCATGGCGGGGGTCGTGGGCCTCTTGGGCAGTGCCTGGGCTTTGTCCGTTTGGCAGCGTCTCGGGATAGGCAAGGAACTGCTTTGGTCCGCGGCTCGGGCGACCATCCAATTGGGGGTCATGGGGCTTTTGTTGGGCTGGCTGTTCCACCAGCGCCAATCGTTTTTGCTGGTGTTCTTCCTGATGCTCATGATTCTGATGGCCGGTCTCTTCAACCGTAAACGTGGTGCCGGTGTCCCCCACGCCTACTGGATTGGGGTGGTCAGTATCACGGTGGCCACGGCCGTCACCCTGAGTTGGATGCTCATCGCCGGACTGGTTTTTTGGCGCGGCGAATCCCTGGTCCCCGTTGGCGGCATGATCATTGGCAATGCGATGAATGCGGTATCGCTGGCGCTCAATCGCCTGCGCAGCGAGGTGGATCAGCGCGAGGATATGTTACTGGCGATGCTGGCGCTCGGTGCCCAGCATCGCCAGGCCATGCGCAGCCTGTACGGTATGGTGGTCCGCAGTGCGTTGATCCCGACGATAGACAGCTTGAAGAGTGTCGGTATGATTCACATCCCGGGCATCACGGCAGGGATGATTCTAGCGGGCATGGCACCGCTCGCCGCGGTATCCATGCAGTTGGTGGTGATGGTGATGCTGACCGCATCGGTAACCTTGAGCGTCTCCACGGCGGTACTGCTCGCGGCACCGCGCGCCCTGATCTTTGCTCGGCGTATTGAGGAGTGACACCCCGGTGACGGCTCTGTGCGGACGTTTTCGCGGCTTTTTGCCGGTGGTCGTCGATGTCGAAACGTCAGGTTTTGAACCTGACCGCCATGCCCTGCTGGAAATGGCCGCGATCATCATCGGTGGGGAGGTCGGTCAGTTGCGACCGGTGAGCACCCATCACTTTCATGTGCAGCCCTTTGCGGGCGCGGTGCTCGACCCGGCGGCCTTGGCTTTTACCGGCATTGATCCTTTTCAGCCGCTGCGCGGCGCGATCCCCGAAGAAGACGCCTTGCGCGGCATTTTCAGGCCGGTGCGTAGCGCCGTTAAAGCGGCGCATTGTCGGCGCGCCATCCTCGTGGGCCACAATGCGGCCTTTGATCTGTCTTTCATCAAGGCGGCAGAAAAGCGGACGGGGGTGAAAAATAATCCGTTTCACCGGTTCAGCACCTTTGACACCGTCAGTCTGGCCGGTCTGGCCTATGGCGAGACGGTACTGGCCAAAGCCGCTCTGGCTGCTGGTCTGGATTGGGACCACGCACAAGCCCACTCCGCCCTCTATGACGCGCATCAGACGGCAGAATTATTCTGCCGGATTGTGAATCGCTTCGATCTCCATCAGGAGTACTCCTGAGTCACGGCCATCATGATGTGTATCTGTTAGTATGTCCTGAGACACTTGTTTGAATCGTTATGAGAGGACGCGTTTATGTCTTACCGCCTACGTATTGAACCCAGTGGCCATGAGCTGGATTGTGATAGCGATGAAACCATCCTGGAAGCCGCCTTACGGCATGGTTTTAACATCCCCTATAGTTGCCGCAATGGCACTTGCGCGACCTGTAAGGGACGCCTTCTCAATGGGACGGTGGATTATGGAGACACGGAAGAGAAAATTTTGTCCACCGCGGAGAGGAACGCGGGACTGGCCCTCTTCTGTCAAGCCATTCCGTTGTCCGATGTGGCTATCGAAGTACGTGAGATCGGTGCAGCCAAAGATATCCAAATTAAAACCCTGCCATCACGGGTCTCTAAAGTAATGGACATGGCACCTGATGTGCGCGCCATTTTTCTGAAAATCCCCGCTACCGAGCGTTTACAGTTTCTGCCTGGACAATATATCGACGTCCTTTTGAAAGAAGGGGGTCGGCGGAGTTTCTCGCTGGCCAACGCCCCTGGTGATGACGCCTTGTTGGAACTGCACATTAAAAGGGTGCCGGGAGGGATGTTTACGGACCATGTGTTCAGCACATTGAAAGAGAAAGATATTTTGCGTTTCGAGGGACCTCTGGGTACCTTCTTTATCCGTCAGGAATCCACCCGCCCTCTGCTTATGGTGGCCACGGGCACGGGCTTTGCGCCCATCAAGAGCATGCTGGAGTCGCTTTTTGCCCAGGACTCCATACGCCCTGTCCATTTTTATTGGGGGGTACGTCATGCCGAGGATTTTTATTATCAGGATTTGCTGAATGAATGGCATTCGCGCTATGCCCACTTTCGGGTTATTCAGGTGGTATCCCGCCCGGAATCTTCATGGTCAGGCGCCACAGGCTATGTCACGGAACACATAATGCGTGACTTTCCGGATGTGAGCGCTTTTGATGCCTATATCTGTGGGCATCCTGACATGGTGTTTTCTTTATCCGCCGCTTTACAGGAGGCAGGGCTGAGTCCGGAACATATCTTTGCCGATGCATTTGTATTTGCCAAAACAAAAACAAGCTGACATAATCTTCGCGTTGGTGATTTTTCCACCAAGTCGACCTATTTATTCAGGAGTGAGCGAGTATGGAAGCACAAGTCAAAAAACGTCACCGGCGTAGTGCAGAAGAGCGTTTGGCGGATTTGGAAGAGAAGCAACGTCAGACGGAAATGCGGCTACGTGAGCAGTTAGCTAAGATCGAACAGCAGAAGCGAACCCTGCAGGAAAACCCGCGCGCGCGTCGTGAGCGTGAGACCCAGCGACGGTCGTTGATGGACCGTATTTCTCGTTTGGTGCCTGAGTGGGAGCCTGCGCAAATTCTTGCCGCCGTCGCTGAAGTGCGCGATCGGGTGGGCGATAACCATCACCAGTTGGGTGAATTGGGAGCCCGCGGAAATGCGTTGATGCAGGAACTGAAGCCACGGCGTGGCCGGCGTCCCCGCTCTGCGATTTAAAGTCTGACCTGGGCGATTGCCCGGGTACAAAGCCTCCGCAGGCGTGCACCGCTTCGGAGGCCTTTCCTGCATGCGCGTTTTAACGCTTTTTACATCCCCGCCAGCGGGCTAGGGTAGGTATCCGGTGCGCCATGTAGGCACGCGCATACCAGGGCGCCTCGCGCTTACGCATCAGTTGGCGAACCCGTTGCTGCATGCCGTCCAGTGTCAACTCCGGCTCCCTGAATTGGCCTGCGGCATAGCAATAACTGCAGTAGCGGGTACTATGGCTACCATCGGCCTCGCTGCCCCCGCCCTGGGGGTCGAACTGCAGGGGCATGCCGCAACTCTGGCAGCGGTTTTTCTCGAGTTCCAGTTGGCGTACCCAGGTCTTCATGGCGGGGTTAGACATCTTCCGGTGCTATCAGTTCAAGCGCTTCGATATAAATGTGGGCCATCCCCAACAGGAAAACCACATTGGGGAGAATGAATATCAGCGCGCCAGCGAGGCCGATGCCCATGCTGAGTCCCGTGCCATATAAGGAGACGGTCGTGGTTACGGGTTGCGCGAGCATGTTGCCGGTGACGAATCCATTGTCGGAGAGGGTGCTCAGCATTTGCCAGAACATATCCGCACTACGACTGATTTCTTCGGCCAGCACGGGGGCGGCGGCGGTCAGTGCCATGCTATACCCGGTATAGAGGATCACCGCAATGATAATGCCCATGCCTGTTGCCAGTGCGGCCAGCAGCAACATCATCAGAAGAATGGATCCTGGTTTGTTGCGCGCGATGGAGAGGGTGTGGCGCAGCGAGTTGCCCACACTTTCGCCATGCCACAAGGCGGGGCCGGAAAGATTGAAGACAATGATGGTGAGCACGAAAACGACCGCGTTTATCAGCATGGCGGCTGGGAAGAGCGGGACGAAGAGGATCGCGCCTATTCCTGGTATCTTGCAGGCGAGGAATCCCAAAAGCTCAACGACAAAAATACCAAAGAGCAGGAGGCCTTCGATGAGCAACAGGCCCAGCAGGCGCGGCAGCGCCCGTATGCCGAACCGGAGGCTTTTGGCCATCCCCGGCAAGGCGTCGCCGCGCGCTTCATGGAGCAACACCCCCCCCGCGCCCAGGTAACCGATCCCAAAACTGGCGAGCAAAATAATGCCTCCGATGATGGTGCCTGCCCATCCTCCTGGCCATTGAGTCAGTAATTCCAGTCCGGCCATTCCCAGGAACACCGCGATAACGTACACCAGAATGGGTTGCCATAAGGTAATGCCGCGTAGTGCCCGTAACAATAAAGAAAAGGACAGGTCTCCCTGGCTGGGCGTGTGGGTAAACATGCATGGTTCCTTTGCCATCATCTTTGGCGCGTAGAATAGCAAATCGCGGCCGGATATTCGACGACGTATGGCGCATCCCCTGCAGAGGGACAACCGCCCTGGGCGGTGCTACACTGCTGGTATTGACCGAATGGTCGGGCGCGCGCCACCACCGTCGCCAGTACCGGGTTTTGGTTCTGAGGAGAGTTTCATGGCGGATTTGCTACCGGTAATTGAATGTGAAGGGCGACAGCGAATTCTGGCCGCTGCCGAGGACCTTTTTTCGGATAAGGCTTTTGACGCCGTGTCCATGAACGCCATCGCCTTGCAGGCAGGTATCAGTAAAGCCAATATCTACCATTATTTTCCTAACAAGGATGCGCTTTACCTGGCGGTCCTGCGGGATGCCAGTCAAAACTTGCGGGCGTTGCTGCATGACGCGGTCCATGCGCATGGAACCATAGTGGATGTGCTTCGCCATTTTGCGCGGCGCCATCTCCAGGCGTTGTTGGACCGGCCGCAACTGGTGCGCCTGGTCTGGCGTGAAATCCTCGAAAAGGGCGCGCCCAGGGCGCAAGAATTCGCTGAGCAAGGTTTTGCCGACATGTTTACCGCTTTGGTGGCGGTGCTAAAAACCGGACAGTCCCGAGGTGAACTGCGTGGTGATTTTGATCCGGCCCTGGTGGCGACCCTGTTGCTGGGTGCCAATGTGTTCTTCTTCCAGTCCCGGGATATCCTGCGGCATTACCCCCCGATCACTTTTGCGGATGATCCGGCGGGTTATGACGCCGGAGTGGTGGAGATCCTTCTCCGCGGGCTGGTGCCTGAATCCTCGGTCGATACTTCGCACATACGGTGAATTCCATGCACAAGGATCCCCATTTGCAGGCGCGCATTTTGGTGGAAGCCCTGCCGTACATGCAGCGCTTTCATGGCCGCACCATCGTGATCAAATATGGGGGTAATGCCATGGTCGAAGCCCGGCTGCAGGAACAGTTCGCTCACGACGTGACCCTGATGAAACAGGTGGGCATGAATCCGGTGGTAGTGCATGGCGGCGGGCCGCAGATCGGCATCATGCTGGAGCGGCTCGGGGTGCCGTCCCGCTTCGAGGGTGGGATGCGGGTGACCGATGCCGTCACCATGGAAGTGGTGGAGATGGTCTTGGGCGGGCGCGTCAACAAGGAGATTGTGCAGGCGATCAACCGCGCGGGTGGGCGGGCGGTAGGGCTGACCGGTAAGGATGGCGGCCTGCTCCGCGCCCGACCTTTGCACCGGGATGGTGTCGATCTCGGCTTGGTGGGCGAGGTGACGTGGGTGGATCCGGATGTGATCCGTCTGCTGGATCAAGGCGATTTCATCCCGGTGGTGGCACCGATCGGTGTGGGCTCCCTGGGCGAGTCTTACAATATCAACGCGGATCTGGTGGCGGGCGCGCTGGCGGCGACGCTGAAGGCGGAGAAGCTGATCCTGATGACGAATGTGGCCGGAGTGCTGGATCAGGATGGGCAGTTGCGCGCCCACTTGGAGGCGGCCGAGGCGAACCGGATGATGACCGATGGCCGCATTCATGGCGGCATGCTGCCCAAGGTGCAGTGCTGTCTCGACGCGGTGGCGGCCGGAGTGAAGGCGTCGCATATTGTGGATGGCCGGGTGCCTCATGCGCTGTTGCTGGAGATATTCACCGACGCGGGGGTAGGCACCCTGATTTCTGAAAGTCCGTGAAGAAGGCGGGCGATTTTCGCGCGCGCGCCGTCTTGCGCACCGAGCCCCGAAGGCGGCAGCGGCGCGCGCCTATCGGCTGGCGTCGGCGCCCGCTGCCCGTGTTTCTTTTTGATCTCGACAACACCCTGTACGATGCCGATTGCTACTGCTTTCCGTGGATGCATGAGCACATCAACACCTACCTGATGCGGGAACTGGATTTGGAGGCCGGCGCCGCGGACGCGTTGCGCCGCCATTATTGGCGTGCCTATGGGACCACCCTCGCGGGTCTGATGCGCCATCATCGCGTCGACCCCCAATTTTTCCTGGAAGCCATACACCCGTCCGCTCTGTCCGAGCGGGTACCCGCCGCTCCCGATTTGCGGCGCTGGCTCGCCGCTCTGCCAGGGCCCGCCTACGTCTTTACCAACAGCGTGGCGAGTCATGCCTGGCGTGTCCTGGAACGCCTGGGCGTGGCGGATCGCTTCCAGGGCATCTTCGATATGGAGACTGCCGCCTACCAGGGGAAACCGCATGGGATAGCCTATCGCCGGGTATTGAGGGCGTTACGGGTACCTGCTTGGCGGTGCATTTTTTTCGACGACACCTTGGCCAACTTGCGGGCAGCGCGTTGGCTGGGCATGCAAACGGTGCATATCAGCGGGCCGAGGCGGGGTACCCGTAGCGTGCACTGGCGGGTGCGCCATCTGTTGGCTTGGTCTCATCTTGATTCTCGCGACCGATCGACTGGTCGGACCCGCCCTAGAGGACCGGTCGTAGCATCCTGACCCAGCGCGGTGCCCCGCCTGTATCCACGGTCACTGATGCACTGGTACCAATACTCAGCGGAAACCTGGGGTTTGGATTGGTGATGAGGACGCGCACAGGTACCCGCTGCGTCACTTTGACCCAGTTACCCGTAGCGTTTTCCGGAGGCAACAGAGAGAACGCGTTGCCCGCGCCACCGCTGATGCTCTCTACTTTTCCCTTGAAATCATAGTTCGGATACATGTCCACGGTGATGTCCGCAGGCAGACCCGAATGCACGCGGCTCAGATCGGTTTCCTTGTAGTTGGCCGCCACCCAGTACTCCGCATTACCAATCAGGGGAAAGAGATCCTGATTGACACTGACTACGTCGCCCACATGGATTTTGTCGACCTTGCTGACCACTCCGGTGATGGGCGCGTAGAGCGTCGTCTCTGAAAGGTAAAGTTTGGCCATGTTCACGGCGGCTCGGGCCGCCGCAATGCGTGCCGCATTGAGGCCCTGCTGAGCCAGCGCCTCTGCCAGGACCGCCTGTTCCGCTTTCAGCCGCGCGCCGGCGCTTTGAGCGATGGTCATCTGGTTGTCCGCCTGCTGTACGGACAGATACTTTTGGGCGGCCAACGTGATGGCGCGTTGCGCGTTGCGCCGGTCATTCTGGTAGTCGATCCGGTCGGCGTGGATGTTGGCCCGTGCTCCGGCCACATTAGCCTGGATGGCCACGGTCTGTCGTTCTGCCTGCAGCAGTTCCGCTCTGGCTTTCTGCAGGTCATACACATAGGCTCGCGGATCTACCTTGACCAGGGGCTGCCCAGCCTGCACGACCTGATTATCATGCACATAGATATCGACTATGTGCCCGGTGACCCGCGGCGCGATGTTGACGACGTGGGCATGTATGTACGCGTCATCCGTGCTGGGATAATAATTGGCAATCTGGAAGTAGGCGTAGGCGCCGAAGGCTGCCACGACGATGATGATCAAAACCGAAAGGCGTTTGAGCCAGCGCATAAGTGTTCCTGTGTTGCCATCCAAGTGGCCGGGGCAACTCGCCGGGCCTGTTTCTGACGGCGGTTTTCTGCGCGGACCAGGATTATAACGGCTCCATGAGTGGGTGATACCCATAACGAGCCGGCGGAAAATTTTGACAGCAATCCTGAGCAAACGCATACTGACCGTTCGGTTGATACCATAACGCAATCGTTTCCGGTCGGCAAGGTGACCGGAATATATCTACAAGGAGTGGTCATGAAACAGGGTATGAGGCGGGCCGGGATGATGGGTGGCGCCGCGCTGGGTTTGCTGGTGGCGGCGCCGGCGCTGGCGCAGGCGGGTGATGGGGGAGTGCATGTGATACAAGGCGGACCGGCTTATTTCAGTGCGGGCATCGGCGCTTTCAATGCGGCGGGGGTCCAGCCCGGTCCCGGTCATCGGGGTAATGCCACCCTGCCAGAGCTTAATCTGGAGTATCAGTCCGCGTCCAAATTATTTGGTATCGGTGCGCTTTGGGGGCTGGTCGCCAATACCGACGGCGGCTTCATGGGTTATACCGGCATCTATTCGGACGTTGTCTGGAATCACTGGGTGCTCACACCGGTGCTGGGCTTCGGCGGATATCACCAGGGCCGTGGCAAATATCTGGATGGCGTCTTCCAGTTCCGTCTGGAGTTGAGTCTGGATTACCAGTTTGCGGACCAGTCGCGTCTGGGCGTTAAAATCGCCCACATCTCCAATGCCTATATCGTCCAGGAAGACCCCGGTGAAGACGAGATCATGTTGAACTACTCCATTCCCCTCTCTTTTGGGGATCATTCCTGAGAGGCGGGCGCTGCACACCGGTCGACCGGCGGTGGCGATCAGTTTGCGCTGGCGTATAGTCCCAGCCGGTCGAACAGGGCCCGGTCGTGACCGCTACTCGCATTTTCCGTGGTGAGTAAGCGATCACCCCAAAAAATACTGTTGGCACCGGCCAGGAAGGCGAGTGCCTGTAATTCGTCACTCATGCCCTCGCGACCGGCGGACAAGCGCACGTAGGTTTTGGGGAAAAGGATGCGGGCGACGGCGATGGTGCGCACGAATTCAATGCCATCCAGGGGTTCGGCGGACTCCAGGGGAGTCCCGGGGATGGGGACGAGAGCGTTGATGGGGAGGCTTTCCGGTGCCTGCGGTAACTGCGCCAGCACTTGCAGCATGCGAGCCCGGTCGCGGCGGGATTCCCCCATACCGAGGATGCCGCCACTACAGATCTTGATGCCGGCGTTGCGCACGGCTTCCAGGGTGTCGAGACGATCTTGATAGCTGCGGGTATGAACCACTTCGCCATAAAATTCGGGCGAGGTGTCGAGGTTGTGGTTGTAGTAGTCGAGACCGGCATTCCGCAGACGCATTGCTTGACCAGGTCTGAGCATGCCCAGGGTAACGCAGGTTTCCAGGCCGTATTCCTTGACCACGCCGATCATGGCGGCGACCTTCTCGATGTCCCTGTCGTGGGGGGAGCGCCAGGCGGCGCCCATGCAGAGCCGTTGGGCGCCGTTGGCTTTTGCCTCCTGAGCGGCGCTGCGCACCCGCTCGATATCCATCAGCGCTTCCGTCTTCAGCGTCGTGTGGTGGTGAATACTTTGCGAGCAATAGCCACAATCTTCAGGGCACCCCCCCGTTTTGATGGAAAGAAGGGTGGAGCACTGGATGGCATTCGGATCGAAGTGTAACCGCTGTGTTTGCTGAGCCTGGAAAATCAGGTCGTTGAAGGGGCGTGCATAGATTTCAAGGATGGCATCGAGCGTATGGGCTGGCGTGGTGTTCATCGGATTTTCCTGTGGACGGGATTCGGGTAAGAAGGCGTCGCATACTCGGCGAGTTGTGATCGGGTGCGGGTGGATGCGGCGCGGATCCAAAGCACCTTGGTCCGCGCCGATTCGCCCTGCACCAGAGTGATCTGTGAATTCCTGAGATGCAGGGTGGCGCACAGAAAAGCGGAGAGGGCGGTGTTGGCGGCACCCTCCATGGCGCGGGCGCGCAGGCGGATCTTGAGGGCGTCACCGTGACATCCGGTGATTTCGTCGGCCTTGGCGCCGGGCTGAACGTGGACGCGCAGGTAGAGGCCATCTCCTTGCAGGCGCAGGTAAGGGGGGAGCATGGTGTCTGCCGCCATCATTCGCCGTGGAATTTCCGCATCCATACTATCCGCCTAGGTTCAGGATGGCATGAGCCAACAACCCTTTGAGCAACTCGATGAGCAGCATGGCGGCCAATGGGCTGAGATCTATGCCCCCCAGCGGCGGAATGATCCGTTGGAGCGGGTAGAGGATGGGTCCGGTTACCCGGTCGAGAAGCTGAACAACGGGGTGGCGCGGATCGGGCTGTACCCACGAGAGTATGGCGCGGATGAGAATGGCCCAGAATAGCAGAGTTAAAATGAGGCTGGTGAAGCGCGCTGCGGTGATACTGAGTTCATTCATGGCGTGTTCCCTTTAATGTCGCCGAGCGCACGACTGCGTTCGGCGGCGGCAGCCAGCGCCCGCTGGGCCAGGGGCCGCAGATGCTCCTCCCAGGCAGCCAGTCCGGCCGCCGTCGTGCCGCCGGGACTGGTTACCTGGTGGCGCAGTTCGGTTGGGCTTGACACGCTCGCAGCGGCCATCTGCGCGGTGCCGAGCACCGTCTGCACGGCGAGCGCGCGCGCGGTGGGACGGTCCAATCCCTGCAGGACCGCGGCATCTTCGAGCGCTTCCAGGAACAGTAGGACGTAGGCGGGGCCGCTGCCGGAAAGCGCGGTGACGGCATCCATCAGGGATTCATCGCTCAGCCAGTACACTTTGCCCACGGCGGCCATGATCGACTCGGCGATCTGCCGCTGTTCGGCGCTGGTGGTGTCACGGGCGTAAAGCGCCGTTGCCCCGACGCCGATCTGTGTCGGCGTATTCGGCATGCTGCGCACGATGGCCGTCCCGGCGTCCAGTTCGGCGGCGATGCGCGTACTGCTGATACCCGCGGCGACCGAGAGGAAAAGCACGCCGGCATCGGTGAAGGAGTGCCGCCACTCGGTGAGCACCGACGGCATCTGTTTGGGCTTGGCGGCGTAGATAACCACGCCATGGGCGGGTAGTTTCTGCGCTGTGGCGGGCAGACTGCGGATGCCGAATTCCGCGGCGAGGGCGTCGCGACGGGGGGCGCTGGGGGCGTGCACTTGAATCTGGTCGCCCATCACCCCCTGACGCCGCAGGCCGGCAATGAGGGCGCGCGCCATATGGCCGGCGCCGATAAAGATGATATGCTGCGTAATCATAGGGACTCCCGGGTACGATGCCCGAACAGGAGGGTGCCCAGACGGATCTCGGTGGCACCGTGTTCCAGGGCTTGAAGGTAATCCGCCGAAGTACCCATGGAAAGGGTGTCGATAGCGGGATGGGGTAGGGTGTGCTGCAGGGTGGAGAAGAGGACGGCCATGCGACGGAAATCCGTGTTTGCCTGTTGCCGATCTGGAGAAACCAGGGCCATCAGGCCGCGTAACCGCAAGTGAGGAAGTCGGGAAATGGCCAGCGCGAGTTCAGGAACCTGCTCCGGCAAGCACCCCCCCTTGCGGGCTTCTCCACTGATCGCGACTTCGATAAGGACATTCAGGGGGGGCATTCCCGCGCGCGCGGTGTTCAGACGTTCGGCGATCAGCAGATGGTCCACACCTTCCACCCAGGTGAAATATCGGGCGATATTCTTCGTTTTGTTGCGCTGGATGCGGCCGATGAAATGCCAGACGATGTCATTCAGATCGTTCAGAGCGGCTTGTTTCCGTAGGGCCTCCTGCAGGTAGTTTTCGCCGAAATGACGGAGCCCCAGCGCATGGGCGCGACGCAGATCCTCCGCCGGAACCTGTTTGCTGACGGCGGTCAGGCGTGGTGGCGGATAGTCGGCAAGGTCGTGTTGCACTTGGGCGAGGCGTTCGGCGAGTGGCATGGATCTCTGGTTGACCTGGGCGAAATGACCAAGGTCGACTATAGTAACGCTCATTACCCTTTCGCCCAAATTACGGGCCGCCTGTTTCGGGAGGTGGATGATGGACATTTCTGAACTGCTCACCTTCGCGGTGAAAAACAACGCCTCGGACACCCATGTATCGGCGGGCCTGCCGCCCATGTTGCGGATCAACGGTGATATTCGCCCGCTCAATGTCGAATCGTTGGACAGCAAAGCCGTGCATAGCATGATCTACGACATCATGAACGACTCCCAGCGCAAATGGTTCGAAGAAAATCTCGAGATCGACTTCGCCATTGATCTGGCCGGGGTGGCGCGTTTCCGCGTCAACGCGTTTAATCAGGATCGCGGCCCCGCCGCGGCTTTCCGGACCATTCCCGCGAAGGTGCTGAGCCTGGAAGATCTGAACGCACCTAAATCCTTCAAGGAAATCATTGAGGTGCCACGAGGACTCGTATTGGTCACCGGACCCACCGGATCGGGAAAGTCCACCACGCTTGCCGCGATGGTGGACAATATCAACACCCATCGCGCGGATCACATCATTACCATCGAAGACCCGATCGAATTCGTGCACACCGCGAAGAAGTGTCTCGTCAATCAGCGCGAGGTCGGTCCAAATACGCATTCCTTCGCCAATGCGTTGCGCTCGGCCCTGCGTGAGGATCCGGATATCATTCTGGTGGGGGAATTGCGCGACCTGGAAACCATGCGTCTGGCCCTGACCGCGGCGGAGACCGGCCACATCGTTTTCGCCACCCTGCATACGAGCTCCGCGCCAAAAACCATAGACCGTATTGTCGATTCCTTCCCCGGCGGGGAAAAAGACATGGTGCGGGCGATGCTTTCCGAATCCCTGCGTGCGGTGATTTCGCAGACCTTGCTGAAGACGGCGGACGGCAAGGGCCGGGTGGCCGCTCATGAGATCATGATTGCCAATCCCGCGATCCGTAATCTGATCCGGGAGAACAAGGTCGCGCAGATGTACTCGGTGATCCAGACCGGACAGAATCAGGGCATGCAGACCCTCGACCAATGTTTGACCGACCTGGTGCGCGCCCACAAGGTTACCCGTGAGGAGGCCCTGCGTCGGGTGCAGAATAAAGACAGCTTCTTGAGTGTTGCGTAAGGAAAATACATGTCTGTATTGGATGATCTGCTCGCCCTGATGGTGGAAAAGAACGCCTCTGACCTTTATCTGACCGTCGGTTCGCCGCCCGCCATAAAAATTGACGGACGGGCAGTCTCCATCGGTAATGAAATACTCAAGTCCGGCCAGATCCTGGCCCTGGCCAAGGAAATCCTCGGGATCGAACGGTTGCAGGAATTTCAGCATGAAAAAGAAATCAATATGGCCATTTCCGCGCCAGGGATCGGGCGTTTCCGGGTGAATGGTTTTTTTCAGCGCGGCGAACTGAGCTTCGTTTTGCGTGCCATCAAGACGCAAATTCCCAGTCTGGAACAACTCAGGCTACCGCCTGTACTCAAGGAATTGGCCATGACCTCGCGGGGTCTGGTGCTTTTTGTGGGCGCCACCGGGTCGGGCAAGAGCACTTCGCTCGCTTCCATGATCCAGTATCGCAACCAGAATTCGGCGGGACACATCCTCACCATCGAGGACCCCATCGAGTTCCTTCACAAGAATGCCAAATCCATCGTTAATCAGCGTGAAGTCGGTATCGACACGCTGAGTTACGAACGGGCTCTGGAAAATGCCCTGCGAGAAGCCCCTGACGTGATCCTCATCGGCGAGGTCCGGAGTCGCAGCACCATGGATCACGCCATCGCCTACGCCGAAACCGGACATTTGTGCATGTCGACCCTGCATGCCAATAATGCGAACCAGGCCATCGAGCGGATCATCAACTTTTTTCCGGAAGACCGTAAAAGACAGCTGCTGATGGATCTGTCACTCAACCTACGCGCCGTGATATCGCAGCGCCTCCTGCCCATCAAAGGGCAAGGGGGGCGCGTTGCCGCCATGGAAGTGTTGATCAATACGCCCGCCATCGCCGACCTGATCCATAAAGGTGAGGTGGGCTTGCTGAAGGAGGCGATGGCGCGCACCAACGATGTCGGCATGCAGACCTTTGATCAAAGCCTGCTGCATCTGTTCATGGAGGGTATCGTCGAGTACGACGATGTCCTGCGCGCCGCCGATTCACAGAATGATCTGCGTCTGTCCATCAAGATGGAATCCATGCGACGGGGCGTTGGAGATCCGGGGGCCAAGGGCGCGGACGAAGGGCAGTGGCGCATTCAATCTTGAGCGGGTGGCCGGCCGTACTGGTGGCCTGGTCAACGGTGGCGGCCTGGCTGGTGCTGGTCTTTGGCCGAGGTGCTTTCTGGCGGACAAACCAGCGTCTGCCGATGGTGAGGGGCGATGCACGGCGGAACTGGCCCGCGGTCACTGCCGTGGTGCCGGCGCGCAATGAGGCAGAGGGGATCGGTCGTTGTGTGCGCGCGCTCCTGCAGCAGAATTATCCGGGCGAACTGCGGGTGCTGGTCGTGGATGACCAGAGTGTTGATGACACGGCGGCGATTGCCCGGGAGACGGCCCATCGCATGGGGGCCGAGGTGCGGGTGCTGTCGGGAGCGCCCTTGCCGCAAGGCTGGGCGGGCAAGGTCTGGGCTATGGCGCAGGGGGTGGCTGCGGCGGGCCCGGTGCCTTATCTGTGGTTTACCGATGGCGATATCGTCCACGGGCCGGAGGTTCTCAGGCGTTTGATGGTACAGGCGGAAGGCCGGGATCTGTCTCTGGTTTCCTTGATGGTGATGCTGGCCTGCGACCGTTTCTGGGAGCGCCTGTTGATTCCGCCGTTCATTTTCTTTTTCCAGATGCTCTATCCCTTTCCCTGGGTGAACAATCCACGTCGGAAGCTCGCGGGCGCGGCGGGCGGCTGCATGTTGCTGCGTCGGGAGTGTCTGGAAAAGGCGGGTGGTTTCGCCGCGATGCGCGCAGCGCTGATCGATGACTGCACGCTGGCGGCGCGGATAAAACCGCACGGGGCCATCTGGCTGGGGTTGGGAACGGAAAGTCATAGTCTGCGCGACTACCACCGGCTCCGTGAAATCTGGCGGATGGTGGCTCGTTCCGCTTATGTGCAACTACGGTTCAGCCCCGCGCGTTTGCTGGTGGCGGTGCTGGGGATGATGTTTCTTTATGTGGTGCCCCCTCTGGCCCTCCTGGCGGGACTGTTTACGGGATCCGCGTGGCTGGCGCTTCCGGGCCTGCTGGCCCTGTTGCTGATGGCCAGGGCCTATCTGCCCAGTCTGCGTCTCTACGCGCTTCCTGCCGGCTGGGTCTTGAGCTTGCCGGTCGCGGCGCTGCTCTATACCGTGATGACCCTGGATTCGGCCCGGCGCCATTATGTGGGGCGGGGCGGCGCATGGAAGGGGCGCCACTATGGTGCCGCGGAAGGGGAGGAGGGATGAACGAATGCGCGGCACCTGCGCCCTTGCTGAACGGTGGAGTGAGTGTCGCTCACGGCCCGCGCCGGTAACAGAGGTCGAAAACGGGGTGCCCCAGCCGCTGCCCGCGGCGTTCGAACCTGGTGAGGATGCGATTATCGGGAGGAGGAACGTAGCCTCCATCGGGATCGACATTCTCCAGACCCGGGGTGGCATTGAGGACGGCACGCATCTGCTCTGCGTAGTGGGCCCAGTCCGTGGCCAGTTGTAGTGCACCGCCGGGTTGCAGCAGACGGCTCAGTAGCAGCGCAAACTCCGCCTGGATCATGCGCCGTTTTTGCTGGCGCTTTTTCGGCCAGGGGTCGGGGAACTGGATGATGATGCAGTGCAGGAGCGCGTCGGGCAGGGTGTTCAGCCAGGTGACCACGTCGCCGTGAACGATGCGGACGTTGTCCGTGTTGGTTTCCATCAGCCGGAGCAGCAGGGCGCCGACCCCCGGCGCATGGACCTCCGCACCGATGCAGCCCCAGTCTGGTCGATGCGTCGCCAGCGCGGCCAGATGCTCGCCGTTGCCAAAGCCGATTTCCAGCAGCAGGGGCCGCACGCCCTTCCAGGGGTCCTGCCAGGGCGTGCGGCTATCGATTTGCCATCTGGGTAGATATTCGTCGAGCGCGCGGGCCTGCGCAACGGTGATGCGGCCCTGACGCAGGACGAAACTGCGGATGGGACGGTAACTGGTCTTGAGGGCTTCTTCCATGACGGGCATTATAGCCGGTCTGGTGCTACCGCCTAGAGAGGAGAGCGGCATGAAACACCCGTTGGTCGGCGTAGTCATGGGCAGCGAGAGTGACTGGGAAGTGATGCGTGCCGCGGTGGGGCAACTCCAAGCGCTAGCCATTCCCCATGAACGGCGCGTGGTGTCCGCGCACCGCACCCCCGATCTGCTGTTCGAATACGCCGCCAGTGCCGTAACGCGGGGACTGCGCTGCATCATCGCCGGTGCGGGGGGAGCGGCGCATCTACCCGGCATGCTGGCGGCCAAGACCGTGGTGCCGGTGTTGGGGGTGCCGGTACCCTCCAAGCATCTGCAGGGCATGGATTCCCTGTTGTCCATCGTGCAGATGCCCAAGGGGGTGCCGGTGGCTACTTTTGCGATCGGCACGGCGGGGGCAGCCAATGCCGGTCTCTTCGCGGCTGCGATGCTGGCCGGGGAGGACCCGGTGCTGGCCCAGCGTTTGCGGGATTTCCGAGCGCGTCAGGAAGCCGCCGTCCTGGCCATGACCCTGCCGGAGACCCCCCTTTGATTCTGCCCGGCGCTACCCTGGGCATGCTGGGCGGCGGACAGTTGGGGCAGATGTTCACCCTGGCGGCCCGGCGTATGGGTTATGCGGTGTGGGTGCTCGACCCCGATCCGGATTGTCCGGCGGCGGCTGTCGCCGATCGTCATCTCTGTGCTCCCTACGAAGATTCCGCCAGTCTGCAGGAAATGACGGCCACCTGCGCTGCAATCAGCACGGAGTTTGAGAATGTGCCCCTGCGGGCTCTGGAGCGCGCTGCCCGCCATGTTCCCGTGCGTCCACACGCCGCGGCGGTGGCCGTTGCCCAGGATCGCTTACAGGAAAAGGCGTTTTTCCTCGGTCTGGAGATGGACACGGCCCCCTTCGCGGCGGTACGCACCGCCGCCGACCTGCCTGTGGCGGTGGCCAGTGTCTCTTTTCCGGCCATCCTTAAGACCGCGCGTTGGGGTTATGACGGGAAGGGGCAGGGCCGGGTCGCCTCGGCCGCGGACCTGGCGCATGTCTGGGCGGGCATGGGGAAGCCGGAGGCGATCCTGGAAGAACGCATCGCCTTGACACAGGAGCTTTCGGTGGTGATGGTGCGCGCTGCCGATGGCATGATGGCCTTTTATCCCGTGGTCGAAAATCGGCATCACCAGGGTATTCTCGATTTCAGCGTGGTTCCCGCCCGTTGTGCCGAATCTCTCCAGGATCAGGCGCGGCGCAGCGCCGCGCGTATCGCCGACGCATTGGATTATGTGGGGGTGCTGGCCATCGAATTTTTTGTCGATGGTGCTGGCCGCTTGTTGGTCAGCGAAATGGCGCCGCGCCCCCACAACAGTGGCCACTTTACGATAGACGCCTGCGTTCACAGTCAATTCGATCAGCAGGTCCGCGCGCTTTGCGGCCTGCCGCTGGGAGAGACGCGCTTGTTGAGTCCGGTCGTGATGATGAATCTGTTGGGCGATCTGTGGGAAAATGACGAGCCTGACTGGAGCACGCTGTTACGCCACCCGCAGCTCAAGCTGCACCTGTATGGCAAGAAAGTCGCCAGGCCCGGGCGCAAAATGGGGCATGTCAATGTGCTCGCTCCCGACATCCGGCAGGCCATGGCCGTGCTGGACGCCCTGCGCGGCGATGGGCGCCGCCCGCGCGAAGCGGGGATGGGTTTTCCCGACGCGGAACACTCAGCGGGATGCGGACCGTCCTGCAAGCCACTGCGCCAGTCCCAGTAATGCCGCGCAGATTAGGAAAAAGGCGATGCTCCAGTGGGTCATGGGCCATCCCGCCAGACTGCGGGCTCCGGCGACGGCACAGGAGCCGTGCCCGGAAAGCGCCGATGCCAGGCCGTGTCCCCAAGGCCCGGATCCTTGGGCCGCTGGAAAGAGGTTGACCGCCGTGCAGCTTTCCACGGTGTGGGCCGCCCGGGTGGCGAGATGCCATTGCCATCCCGCGAGGGCGGCGCCGGTCAAGGCGGTGGCGGTGGCGGTCAACCATAATCCGCGCCGTACCCATCCCGTCCAAAATAATCCCGGAAGCACCGCGGTGAACATGGCGAAGTCGGCCGCCCGCTGGTATACGCAGAGACTGCAGGGCGTATAGCCACGCGCAAATTGCAGCCACAGCACGAGCGCGAGGGCCCCCGCCGCGGAGAGTGCCACCAGTCCGGCGATCAGTCGCGGCGCATTCATGAGGCGTCGAGCAAGGCCTTCCATTGGGCGTTATCGGGCAGACCGGAAAGGTAGTGGATGGTGTTCCCCTGGCGATATACCAGCAGCGGGACGCTGACGGCGGGGGCGCCTTCGAGCTGAAATTCCTTGCCTTCCAACAGGGACTTGTTGAAGTGCAGAACGCCCCGCATTTTTTTCACGTGTTGCGGGCTGGCGGGGGCGATGCCGCCCTGCGGTCCGCTGCGCTGCATGCTGAATTGGACCTCGTTTTTTTGGAGTGCCTGCACCGGGTCGGCGGCGGAGAGAATGGCGGCGGCCTTCCCTTCGCTGCTGGGTGTCAGGAAACCAACGATAATGAAACGTACCCGTAACCCGCCATTGTCGATGGGATTTCTGAGCCAGGTATAGATCTGGTGGCAGTAGGGGCAGTTGGGGTCGATAAAATCGTAAATCACCGCCCCCTTGCTGCCCTCCTGGATATAGTGGGTATGGCCGAGCGCCTGCCAGTAACGGAGGTCGTGATCCGCGGCGGCGGGTGCCGCATGGGCGGCGCCGAGGGTCACGGCTGAAATGACCATGCCCCAGGTCGATGACCGGGTCCATCGTAGAAGATGACGCATGGGGGTCATGGTGCCGATTGCTCCAGAAGGGACGATTGTACGCGCAGCAGGGCGATGTGTTCCCGGCTATAGAGTTCGTAGCCTGAGTAGATCTCCCGAGCGCGCAGTATCCCGGGTAATCGCGCGCGTAAGGCTGGAATATCGCGGGTTGGCAACGCCAGGTACGCGGTGCCCTGACCATCCGCAACGATGTGTGGAAGTTCCTGCAGATTTTTAAGCGGGTGGTTATGCATGGCGCCACGTCCAGCATAAAAGAGGAAGCTGGGCTCAAACCATTGCCAGGTGGCGATGGCATAGGGTCGAGTCCCCTCACTGGCGCGAATCATGCGACCCATGATCACGGAAGGTTTGAGCGTGTTCAGAGTGGGCATGGCGAGGAGTACCAGGCAGGCGGTGAGGGTGACGGCGCCCGCACCCAGACTGCTGATGACCGGCAGCAACAGGCCGCGCCAGGCGAAGGCCAGCGCGAGTAAGGCGGCGGCGATATACGGCAGCCCCAGATAGGCTACGGAGCCCAGGGGAGGCAGTTGCTGGGGGGCCAGCCAACCGCCCAGTATCGCCAACGCCACGCCCACCAGCAGCAGCGTGCCGAGGGAGAGCAACACGCCCCGCCGGTCGAGCGGCCGCGTTTGGCTGAGCGCGGCGTAGAGACGCGCCGCAATGAGGCTGAAGAGGGGCGGGTAGGCCTCCCAGACGTAGTTGGGGAGTTTGGTGGCGCCGAGACTGAAAAAGGTGACCCAGGCGATGGCCCAGACGAGCATGAACGCATCGGCGGGTGCCTTTTGCATCAGGGCATCCCGCCGTTGCCAAAGCTCCGCGAAGGTTTGTGGCAAGAAAATCGTCCACGGCAGCAAAGCGAGGGCAATGGTGAACAGATAATAAAAGGTCGGGCCCCGATGCCCCTGCATGGCAACGGCGTAGCGATCAATATTCTGTTGGTCGATAAATAACCGATCCCAGACCCAGTGTGTCTCGATCCCCACCGCTAGGTACCAGGGCAGCGTGAGGAGCAAAAAAAGCGGAACTCCCCAGGCGAGGTGTCCCCGGCGCCAGAGGCTCGGCAAATCCCGCCTCAGCAGTAAAAAAATCACGATGATGAGACCGGGCAGGAGGAAACCGATCGGACCCTTGGCCAGGGTTGCCAAAGCCATTGCCCCATAGGCTACCAGGGCATCGCGGCGCTCCTCTTGGGGGTAGAGATAACCCCGCAGATAGGAAATCAGGGCGATGGTGACAAAAAGAATCAGCAGGGGATCCGGTACGGCGGCGCGGAAAATGATCTGACTGTGCAGGGCGGTGGCGGCCAACAGGCCGGTCAGCAGCGCGGTCTGCTCCCCGTAAAGGCGGCGTAGGGCCAGTGCCAGATAGAGCACCAGCAGTGCGCCCATCGCCACGGAGCCGATGCGCAGACCCCAACTATTCAACCCCAGTAAGCGCACTCCGGCCCACATCAACCAATAGTTGAGGATGGGCTTGTCCGGGCGCAGTCCTGCATTGAAAACGGGCACCACCAGGTTGTGGTACACCATCATTTCTTTCAGGGCCTGGGCGTTGTTGGGTTCATCGGCGTCCCAGAGGCTGGTGTCCCCGGTATGGAAAGCAAACAGGTAGAAGGCAAAGAGAAAAAGGACGAACGCCTGAAAGAGAAAGACGCCTCGATGCCGTTCAGACATCCCGCGCTCCGCCCTTCATGATGCGTGCCTTGTCCCGTTGCCATTCACGATCCTTGAGGGTGGCCCGTTTGTCGTGCTCCTGTTTGCCTTTGACCAGGGCGATTTCCACCTTGGCGCGGCCTTGTTTCCAGTACATGGCCAGTGGCACGATGGTGAATCCCTTGCGCTCGACGCTGCCGATCATGCGATTGATCTGCTCCCTGTGCATCAGCAGTTTGCGGGTGCGCGTCGGATCCGGGTGAATGTGGGTGCTGGCGGTGAGTAAGGGGCTGAGGTGGGCGCCCAGCAGCCAAAGTTCTCCATTTTTGACGATGACATAGCTGTCTTTGAGGTTGAGGCGTCCGGCGCGCAACGACTTCACCTCCCAGCCCTGCAGGACCATGCCGGCCTCAAAGCGTTCTTCGATGAAATAATCGTGTTTCGCCTCGCGATTGAGGGCGATGGTACTGCTCATCCCGCTACTCCCATACGTCCGTGTGCGACATTGTACGGGAAAAAACCGCAGGGCAGGAAGACGGAATTGACATCGTGAACGATCCTGTGGAAGGTGACCAGCATATCTTGCGCAGGAGTCCGCATACTTGTCGAAGCTGTTGCCCAAACGCTTCATGCGCCGCCGAAGGCGCTGGGAGCCCATTCCCGAGGCCATGCTGCTTACCGAGATGCCGGCCATCGCTGAATGGTTGGAATGGCGTTTGTTCGATGCCCGTGTCGAAATCCTCTTTGAGAACTACATTTTTGCCGAAGGTGAATGGCCTGAACGTATTTTACGGCTCCTGTGTGACAAGGCGAGGGCGGGGGTAGAGGTCTATGTCACCTTGGATGCGTTGGGCAGCCGCGGTTTTCCCGGTGTCCGGGCGGCAGAGCTGCGCGCCGCCGGTGTCCATTTGCATTGGTATCACCGGTTGCAGTTCAGGGGTCTGGAAAAACGTCTCCGGCGCAGCCACCGCCGGGTGGTTGTGGTGGATGGTCAGTGGCTTGCCGTGGGTGGTTTTGCCATTTCCGATGACTGGTTGACGGGCGCGCCCGGCACGGCGCCTTACCGTGAAACGCTTTTTGCCTGTCGGGGGACGCTGGCAGGGCAGGGGCGCCGGATCTTTTTCCGTCATCGCCCGGAGACCTTGCCCTTGCTGGACATGGTGATGGACCCCGGACGCGACACGGGATGGTGGGGACACGGACGCTTTTTGGAGGGTGCGCCCCCGCGGAGTTCCGCGATGCGTCGCGGTTTGCTGGCGGCCATCCGGGCCGCGCATCGCAGCATCTGGATCGCCACGCCTTATTTCAATCCCGACCCTGTGGTCTTGCGTGCCATCTACCGCGCCGCCCAACGGGGGGTGGAGGTCAGGCTCCTCCTTGCCGGACGGATCACCGATCATCCACTGTTGCGATTCGGGATTCAGGCGTATTATCAAAGGCTGATGCGCAGAGGGGTGCATATTTACGAATATCAAGACGCCTTTCTGCACGCCAAGTATTTGTTGGTGGATGGCTCCTGGGCGTCCATCGGCTCAGCCAATTTTGATTTCCTGAGCTTGTGGTTCAATCACGAATTGAATGTGGAATTGCGCGCTCCGCTCGCTTCGTTGCTGTTGCGGACCCTGTTCTTACGCGAGTTCGCCCGGGCGCGAAGGATCGATCCGGAACCGTGGCGCAGGCGTCCCCGCTGGCGACGAGCCATCGAATGGTGTTGGGCGCAGGTTGATCGTTGGGTGCAGGCTCGAGCCTTGGGCCAGCGCCGTTATTGAGAGGGTTTCATGCACCATATCTGCAAAACCGCAGTGCTGCCTTACAGCGCCGCGCAGATTTTTGCCTTGATCGAGGACGTCCGCGCCTATCCGCAGTTTTTGCCGTGGTGTGGGCGGACGCGGATTATACAATCCCAGGGGGATGAGGTGGTCGCCGAGATCACCATCTCCCATGGCGCTTTTGGCAAGTCGTTCACCACCCGGAATCGCTATCAGCGGCCCAAGTTGGCCGAAGTGCGGCTGGTGAGTGGCCCCTTCCGCTTTCTGGAGGGGCTCTGGCAACTGGAGCCGGGGCCTCATGGCACCAAAGTGACGCTGGATATGCGCTTTGAATTCGCTTCGCGACTGGTTGGCGCCTTCCTGGAGCCCATTTTCAAGCAAGCGGCGGAAACCATGGTGCAGCGTTTCGCGCAGCGTGCGCGCGCTGTCTACGGTCAATCCGGCGCGTTGAGGAGCCAAAAACCGGAGGGCGGGGTGTTGCCGGAATAGGGTTCAGGAAGCATCGGCGGCCGTGGGTGCCTGGGTGCCGTGTACGTCCCTCTGTACACCGATCAACTTCCCTTCCTTATCAAAAAGGACCAGTACCTTGCGGGATTCCGTGGAACCGTAGGCGGGTTTGAAACTGTAGGCGTACACCCACTGATGCCGGTGCCAGGGGTCATGCAGCAGCGGCGAACCCAGAAGGGCGCGGACCTGCATCTCATCCATGCCGGGGTGCAGCGCGGCCAGTTCCTTGGCGGTGACGATATTGCCTTGCTGCACATCGACGCGATAGATACTGCAGGCGTTGAGCAACAGGGCACAGAAGGTAAGCAGGGTAATTAGGCGGAAGCTTCTCATGGTCCTTGTCTTGGGCGGCGGGTGGAACTATCCTAAACCATTCCGCATGGCCATTGCTACGAGCGAATGAACGACGAACGGATGAACAGCGATGAACTGAAGCGGGCCGGCCTCAAAGCGACCTTACCCAGATTGAAGATCCTGCGCCTCTTCGAAGGGAGCGACACGCGCCATCTCACCGCTGAGGAAATCTATCGGCAATTACTGGAGGCGGGAGAAGAGGTGGGGTTGGCCACGGTGTACCGGGTGCTGACCCAGTTTGAGTTGGCGGGGTTGGTACGGCGTCATCATTTTGAGGGGGATAAGGCGGTCTTCGAACTCAACGAGACCGGCCACCATGATCATATGGTATGCACGGCCTGCGGCAAGGTATTGGAATTTTATGACGAGGCGCTGGAAGCGCGGCAGCGGGAGATCGCGGCCGTGCAGGGTTTTTCCATCAGTGATCACAGCCTTTACCTGTATGGCACTTGCCGCGGGATGCAGGATACCGGGGTTTGCTCGCTACAGAAGGATTTGGCCGACCGCCGGGCGGTCTAGTCTGGCGCGTTGCCGAGTACCAGATTATCGCGGTGGATGATTTCGATTTCGTCCACATCACCGAAGAGCGCACGCAGCGCCTCGCTGCTTTTACCCAGGCGCAGCAGCACTTCATCCCGGGTAAAATTCACCAGGCCGCGGGCCACCTCTTGATTTTCCTGATCCACACAGCGCACCAGGTCGCCGCGCCGGAAGCCGCCTTCCGCGGCGGTGATACCGATCGGGAGCAGGCTGCTGCCTTTTTCCCGCAGCACTCGCGCGGCACCTGCATCCAGCCAGAGGGTTCCGGTTGGACGCAAGTGCCCCGCCAGCCAGCGTTTGCGCGCGGCCAGCTTGGCCAGTCCCGGGCGGAAGCAGGTTCCTAACGCTTCGCCCGCCCAGAGGCGCAGCAGCACATTTTCCGCATGGCCCGGTGCGACGAGGGTGGCGGCACCCGATTGGGCGGCCCGGCTGGCGGCCCGCACCTTGGTGAGCATTCCGCCACTGCCCAGTGCCGTTCCGGCACCCCCCGCTATCCGCAGCAGTTCGGGATCACCCGCCTCCACTTCCGTGAGCAGACGGGCCTCGGGGTGATGGCGGGGATCGTGGTCATAGAGACCCGCCTGATCGGTCAGGATGACCAGCAGGTCGGCCTCCAGCAGATTGGCGACCATGGCGGCGAGCGTGTCATTATCGCCGAAACGGATCTCCGCGTTGGCGATGGCGTCGTTCTCGTTGATGATGGGGACCACGCCCACCTCTAGCAAGGTACGCAGGGTAGCGCGGGCGTTGAGGTAGCGTTGACGATCCCGCAGGTCTTCGTGTGTCAGCAGCACCTGACTGCCGTGAATGCCGCCCTGCTGCAAGAAGCTCTCATAGACCTGAATGAGCGCCGCCTGACCGACGCTGGCGGCAGCCTGGAGCTGGTGCAGAGCGTGCGGACGTGTTTGCCAACCGAGGCGTTCCATGCCCGCGGCGACCGCCCCCGAGGAAACAAGGACGATCTCCGTGTTGTTGCGACGGAGTACCAGTATTTGTTTGACCCATGCTTCAATGGCCTGCAGATCTAAGCCCTGTCCGTTATTGGTGAGCAGACTGCTGCCGATCTTGACGATCCAACGCTGGGCGGATTTCAGGTCGCGGCTCATGTCGTATCCTCTTCCCAATCGGTGGTGAGGTCGTCGCCATGCCAGTCTGAAGAATCCTCGTCTGCGTCGTCGCCCCAGTCCTCGAGTTGCGTGGGCTCGGGGGCGGGGGGCAGGTCGGGGAGAGCGTGCCAGATGGCATGTATCAGCGCGTCACATCCGGCGCCGCCAGCCGCGGAAAGCAGAAAGGCCGGGCCTTCCCATGCCAGTTGCCGACATATCTGTTGAAAGCGGGTTTCGGCCTCCGCGATCGGAAACAGGTCCGCTTTGTTGACCACCAGCCAGCGGGGGCGCTCCGCCAGCACCGGGCTGTAGGACGCCAGTTCCGTCTCCAGCGCGCGCACATTGGCCGCCGGATCGCTCGCATCGGCGGGCGCCATGTCCACCAGATGCAGGAGCAGGCGAGTGCGACTCAGGTGTTTGAGGAAGCGGGTGCCGAGACCCGCACCTTCCGAGGCGCCGGGAATGAGGCCGGGTATGTCCGCCAGCACAAAGGATTCGTGGGCGGCGATACGCACTACGCCGAGGTGTGGATATAGGGTGGTGAAGGGATAGTCGGCCACTTTGGGGCGGGCTGCGCTGACGGCGCGGATCAGGGTGCTCTTGCCGGCGTTGGGCAGGCCCAGCAGGCCGACGTCGGCGAGCAGGCGCAGTTCCAGGCGCAGGTGGCGTTCCTCGCCCGCACCGCCTTTTTCGAACTGACGCGGCGCGCGATTGGTGCTGGACTTGTACGCCATGTTGCCATGACCACCGCGTCCGCCCTGGGCTACGAGCAGCTGCTCTCCGTGGGTACGCAGATCACCGAGTAATTCATGGATGCCGTCATCATACACCAGCGTGCCTACCGGTACGGTGATCCGCTGATCGTGACCAGCGCGTCCGGTCATCTGGCGTCCCGCTCCACCGTGACCGTTCTCCGCCCGGTAGCGGCGTTGGTAACGGAAGTCGATGAGGGTATTCAGATTCTCTTGGGCCACCAGATAGACACTGCCACCGCGCCCGCCATCGCCGCCATCGGGGCCGCCGAAAGGAATGAACTTCTCGCGGCGAAAGCTCACCGAGCCATGACCGCCGTTACCGGAGGCCACATGAATACGTACTTCATCAATGAATTTCATAGAAAAACCCCGCTCCCGCGGAAACGGGGCGGGGTCCCTCCGAGAAGCTGTCCGCTCAGGTCGCCGAAACGACGCTGACGGTGCGCACCTGGCGTGGGCCCTTGCGCTCAAATTTCACGATCCCTTCCGCCGTGGCGAAGAGGGTATGATCCTTGCCGATACCGACATTGGCGCCCGGATAGAATTGCGTGCCACGCTGACGAATGATGATATTGCCACTGATGACTTCCTGCCCGGCGTAGCGCTTGACGCCCAGACGCTTGGATTCTGAATCGCGACCGTTGCGGGAAGAACCGCCCGCTTTCTTATGTGCCATGATGGTGCTCCTTAGGCTTCGATGCCGGTAATACGGACTTCGGTAAAGTACTGGCGATGGCCCTGCTGCTTGCGGTAATGCTTGCGCCGACGCATCTTGAAAATATGCACCTTTTTGGCACGTCCCTGGCTGAGTACCGTGACCTTCACCGATGCACCCGCCACCAGAGGCTGGCCGACCTGAACCGTGTCGCCACTACCCAGCATCAGGACGCGGTCGAATGCGAGTTCGGCGCCGGGTGCTGCCTCCATCTTTTCGAGCCGGAGCTTGTCGCCCACTGCCACTCGATACTGCTTGCCACCATTTTCAATGACCGCGTACATCACAAACCTCCAACATGGGTTTTGCCGATACTGCCCGGAAAGGCCCGGTAAGATACCGTTGTTAGGGTATTAAGGTCAAGTGAGTTTGACCGTCAACACCGCAATCGCGGGAGGAAGGCGGCCTTACCGGTTCAGACGAACATGTGAGCCACTACGTCCCGAGGTCAGTCGAGAAAAAAGGGCGCGCGCAACAAGGGGCGTCATCGGGGTCCCTGACACCGTTGCCGCGCCGGCCCGGGGTCAGACTGTCGCCATCAACACCGGGGTATCGAAGCCTTGCTCCCGCAGACGGATGTTGCGCAGTTCCGCCGAGCGTTCAAAATCTCTGATCACTTCCAGTACGTCGTGATCGATGAAGCCGACCTGCTCTCCATCCAGGATGACTTCCGCGCCTTTGGGAAGACGTTCGAGGATGTGGGACAACTTCGCTTTGTTGACGAAGGTGACTTCCCGATTCAGGGATATTTTATAGGTTGACCCCTCCCGGCCGATTTCTATGGCGCTGTGATAATTGGCCTTGAGCACAAAGAACACACCCGTCAGCAGACCAACCACCACCCCTGTAATGAGGCTGGTAAACAGGATGGCGACAATGGTGATCATGAACGGCAGGTACTGAGATTTATCCAGCCGAAGCATCCGGTTGAATATGCTGGGGTGCGCCAGCTTGAAACCGACGAAAATGAGGATGGAGGCCAGGGCGGCCAGCGGAATCCGGTTCATCAGGGCCGCCAGGAACAACACCGCCAGCAACAGGAAAAGTCCGTGCAGAAAGGCGCTGGCCTTGGTGCGTGCCCCGGCGGCCACATTCGCCGTGCTACGCACGATGACCGCCGCCACCGGCAGGCCGCCGACCAAGCCGCTCGCCACATTGGCGATGCCTTGCCCCAGCAGTTCCCGGTCCAGTGGCGTTCGACGTTTGAAGGCGTCCAGTTTATCCGCTGCTTCGATGGACAAGAGGCTTTCCAAGCTGGCGATGAAGGTGAGGGTGATGGCGGTCACCCAAACGGTTTTCGATCCGATCATCCCCCAGTCCGGCAGTTGCAGCATACCCCGGAAGTCTGCGAAGGAGCGAATGACGGGCAAATTGACCAAGTTGTGGCCACTGACGGCCAGGCTCGGAAGGACATGGATGAACAGGGTGTTGAGCAAGGTGCCGAAGACCACCGCCATGAGCGGTCCGGATAACCAAGCCTGTTTGCGCAGTAGCGCCACGTTGTCCCAGGTGATGAGGATGGAAAGCGCCAGGACGCTGATCAGCAGCGCTCCCCATTCCAGATGCATTAGGGCGGCGATCACCCCGGTGAAGGTGTTCTCGCCGTGCGCGCTGACGAAATCCTGACTGCCGAACGCTCCCAGATCAAAACCGATGGCGAAGGGAAACTGCTTGAGAATGATGATGATGCCGATTGCTGAGAGAATGCCCTGAATGACCGCGGAAGGAAAAAAATACGCGATGACCCCCGCCCGAATGATGCCCAAACCAATCTGAATGACGCCGGCGATGAGCACCGCCAGTAGGAAGGCGGGAAAACTCAGGGTCTGCATGGCCACCAGCACAGTGGCGACGATGGCGGGTGTCGGACCGCTGACGGCCAGTTGCGAACGGCTGAACAGAGGGACGAGCATGCCCCCCAGGATGCCCGCGATCAGTCCGGCAATCAGCGGTGTCCCTGAAGCGAGGGCGACGCCCAGACAAAGCGGCATCGCCACCAGGGCCACGACCACGGCGGCGGGCACATCGGCACGCAGGTTTTTGAGCGGCGAAGTACTCACACGGTTTGCCATGGGTGATCCTCAGGCGAGCCGTTCATATTGGCGTTTCCCGGCGTCATAAGCCAGGAGGGCGCCTTCCTCCATGTCGAAGTACCAGCCGTGCAATTGCAACGCGCCACGTATCACCCGGCGGCGCACACTGTCGAAAGTCAGGAGGTTTTCCAGAGAGACCAGGATGCTCGCCTTCTCCAATGCCCGCGCCTGTTCGTCCGGGCTGGCGTCGGCATATTCCCGCATCACATCGGCGCGCGCATCCCTGGCGATTTCGACCCAGGGGCCGACATACTTGCCTTCGGCGCCGTTCAGTAGCGCTTTTATGCCGCCGCAATGGGAGTGACCGTTTACGATGATGTGCTCTACCTCCAGGTGGCCGACCGCAAAATCCACTGCGGCGCTGGTACCATGAAGATGACCGTCCTGCTCCGCCGGAGGGACGAGATTGGCCACGTTGCGCACGACAAAAATGTCGCCTGGTTCGCTGCCGTACAGCGCGGTCGGGGTGACCCGGGAATCGGAACAGCCTATCAGCATGACTCTCGGGCTTTGTCCCTGCTCCACCAAGGTGTCGAAAAGATCCGGTCGCTCCACGTAGTAGGTGCGGTGGAAAGCCTTGAAGCCGTCGACCATGGCGTTGGTCATATCGTCGCGCATCGTTATCACTCCCTCGTTATGGATGGACATGCAGCTCAGGCTCTTAAGTTAGACTTGGACTCTATCAACAAGTTTCAACGCGCATCAAGCCATTTGATGGCGGTGGGAATCGGTCACAAAAAAGCCCCCGGAGGGGGCCCTTCGTGCCGATGGAACCCCTATTCAGGCGTGACGAGCGCGTACCTGCCTGGCCGCTTCCACCATGTTCTCCAGGGCTGGAGTAACTTCCGCCCACTTGCGGGTTTTCAGGCCGCAGTCGGGATTGATCCACAAGCGCTCGGCAGGGACCACGCTGACCGCCTTCTCCAGGAGGCCGACCATTTCCTCCACGCCGGGCACGCGCGGGGAGTGGATGTCGTATACGCCGGGGCCAATTTCGTTGGGGTAGTTGAAGGTCGCGAATGCGTCCAGCAACTCCATTTGCGAACGCGAGGTCTCGATGGTGATGACGTCGGCGTCCATGGCGGCGATGGCGGGCAGGATATCGTTGAACTCCGAGTAGCACATGTGTGTATGGATTTGCACATCGTCAGGGGCAACCTGCGCCGATATGCGGAAGGCCCGTGAGGCCCAGTGCAAGTATAAGTCCCAATCCTTGCGCTTGAGGGGCAAGCCTTCGCGGTAGGCGGGTTCATCGATCTGGATAATACCGATACCGGCGTCGATCAGGTCTTTGACCTCGTCGCGGATGGCCAAGGCGATCTGCAGCGCGGTACGCTCGCGGGGTTGGTCATCCCGAACGAAGGACCACTGCAAGATGGTCACCGGGCCGGTCAACATGCCCTTCATCGGGCGTTTGGTCAGAGACTGGGCATAGGTGCTCCAGGCCACGGTCATCGGCGCGGGACGCGAGACATCTCCGAAAATCAGCGGCGGTTTGACATAACGCGAGCCGTAGCTCTGCACCCAGCCATGGCGGGTGAAGGCGAAGCCCGCCAACTGTTCACCGAAATACTCGACCATGTCATTGCGTTCCGGCTCGCCATGCACGGGCACATCGATACCCAGGCGTTCCTGTTCCCTTACCACCAGCGCGATTTCCGCTTCCATGGCCTTCTGGTAGTCGGTGCCGCTCAGTTCACCCTTGCGGTTTTGCAGGCGCGCCTTACGGATTTCCGGAGTCTGGGGGAAGCTGCCGATGCTGGTGGTCGGGAAAGCCGGCAGTTTGAAGCGCGCCCGCTGCGCCGCTTCCCGCACCGGGAAGGGATTGTTGCGCCGGCCATCGTCCTGGCCCAGGTCTTTCAGGCGCTGGGCGACGGCAGGGTTGTGAATGCGCGGCGATCCGTGGCGGGAAGCGACGGCGGCGCGGGCGCTGGCCAGTTCCGTGGCCACGGACTCCACGCCCCGATCCAGTGCGCGGCCGAGGATGGCGACCTCGTCCAGCTTTTGCACGGAGAAAGCCAGCCAGGATTTCAGCTCGGCGTCCAACTCCGTCTCTTGGCTGAGATCCACCGGGGTGTGCAGCAGACTGCAGGACGGCGCCACCCAAAGACGATGGCCGAGTTGCCGGTGGGCGGGCTGCACGAGGGCCAGCGCGGCGTCCAGGTCGGTGCGCCACACATTACGGCCATCGACCACGCCCAGGGAGAGCACCTTGTCGGCCGGATACTCGGGCAGGAATTCGTCCAACTGCTGTGGGGCGCGGCGCAAATCCAGGTGCAGACCGGCGACGGGCAGGGCCTTGAGCCGTTTGGCGTGATCGGCAACGGACTCGAAATAGGTGGCCAACAATACCTTGGGCGCTTTGCTTTGGCTCAGGGTCCGGTATGCCGTATCCAGCGCCTGGATCCAGTGCTGGGGCAGGTCGAGCACGAGGGCGGGTTCGTCCATCTGTATCCACTCCACGTCCAGTTCCGCCAGGCGCGCGAGAATTTCGGCGTAAACCGGCAGCACCTTGGGTAACAGGGTCAGACGGTCAAAACAGGCGTTGCCTGCCGGCGCAGCGTGGCCATGACAGGCGCTGTCGTCATGATGGTGCTGGGTCTCGTGACGGGCTTCGGCTTGGAGGTCCTTCTCTTTGCCCAGCCACAGATAGGTGATCGGGCCGACCAGTACCGGTTTGGCCTTCAGTCCCAGTGCGTGCGCCTCTTTCACCTGGGTGAAAATACGGTCGCTGGCCAAGTGGAAATCCATACCCGCGTGGAATTCCGGAACGATGAAATGGTAGTTGGTATCGAACCATTTGGTCATTTCCATGGCAGGCTGGGTGCTGGAGCCGCGCGCCATGGCAAAGAAGGTATCGAGGCCCACTTGGTCGCCGGAGAACTCGTAACGGGGCGGGATGGCACCGAGGGTGCAGCTCATGTCGAGCATATGATCATAGAGACTGAAGTCGCCCACGGGCACCTGGTCCAGGCCACAGGTCTGTTGGATCCGCCAATGACGCTCCCGCAACTGCGCCGCGTGCGACTGCAATGCTTTCTCGTCGATTTCCCTGGACCAGAAACTCTCCAGCGCCTTCTTCAGTTCGCGCTTGTGACCGATGCGGGGGAAACCGAGACTGTGAATCGAGGCCATGGGCATTTACTCCGTTGTGAAAATTGCCGCCATGATGCCCTGCCGCGTCAGCGGGCTCAAGAGGGAATTTTTAGGGGTGGTCATGAATGAGATTCATCAATCCATCCGGAATCCGCGGTGCAGTGCGACAATCCCGCCGGAAAGATTGAAGACCTCGACCCGTGCCAGTCCGGCATGCTCCATCATGGTTTTGAAGGTTTCCTGATCGGGAAAGCGGCGGATGGATTCCACCAGATACTGGTAACTCTCCCGGTCTTTGGCGATCAGCTCCCCAAGACGCGGCAGCAGATTGAAGGAGTAGAGGTCATAAAGACTCTGCAACCCTGGCCAGCGCGGGTGCGAAAACTCCAGGATAAGCGCCCGGCCTCCGGTCTTCAACACGCGATGAATCTCACTCAGTGCCCGCTCCGGATGGGTCATGTTGCGGATCCCGAAGGCCAGCGTGACCAGATCGAACGCACGATCGGGGAAGGGAAGGGCTTCGGCATTGGCCTCGACAAACTCGACGCCAGCGATGATCCCCTTGTCGGCCAGGCGGGTTTCTCCTACGGCGAGCATATCCGGGTTGATATCGGCAACCACGATCGAACCCCCAGGCTGAACACGCGGATACATCGCCGCGGCGAGGTCACCCGTGCCGCCCGCAAGGTCGAGCACGCGCTGCCCCGGGCGGGGACGGGCAAGGCCGACGGTGAAACGCTTCCATAGGCGGTGTACTCCGAGAGACATGAGGTCGTTCATCAGGTCGTATTTGTGCGCGACGCTGGTGAACACGTCTTTGACGAGTTGTTCCTTATCGGTCTCCGATACCTCCTGGTAACCGAAGTGGGTGGTTGGCGCTGGCGCCTGATCCGGCGCCCCGTTCGCGTGCTGCTCGCTCATATTTGATGACTCCTTCACGTGTCAGGTGAAACCCCGGTGTTGCGCGCTGTCCTAGGCGGAGCGCAATAACAGACTGCCCCTATCACTGAGATAGTGGTGCAAATGATTCGGAAAGTCCGCCGTTACCGATCCGGCGACCTCCGGCAACTCCATGAGTCGTGCCGTCCAGCGCCGTAGTTTGTCCAGGGATTCCCAGCGTGGCAACGGACGCAGGGCATGAAGGATTTCCATGCGCATGAAGAGCGGTGCCAGTGCGGCATCGACCAGACTGAAGGATTCACCGGCAAAGAATGCACCGGTCCCCCGGATTCTTTCCAGTCGCTCCAGTTTCTCAAAAAGCTGGCGGCTGGCCGCGGTGAAACGCTCGTCGCCTTGTGCCACCATCATCTGAAATTGATCCCCGAGGATTTCACTGCCGAAGGCAATCCAAGCGCGATGTTGCGCCCGCTCCAGAGGATCAGTGGGATGCAGGGCGGGGGCAATGGTCTCGTCCAGATATTCATTGATGACCTGTGATTCAAAGAGGACCGTGCCTCCATCAATTTTCAGGCAGGGCACCTTGCCCATGGGGGATAACGCCAGAAGCCACTCCGGCTTGTGCGCGAGGTCGATATGGGTCAGGGTAAAACTCACCTGTTTATGCAACAACGTGATGACCGAGCGCTGTACATAGGGACAAAGCGGAAAACCGATGAGTTCCAAGGACATGGTATTTTCCTGCCGCAGGTTAGCGCGCCCTCAGGGCGCAGCGATAGAGGGCCACCTCGCCGAAAAGATTGGGTAACAGGCGATTAAGCCAAGTTTCGCGACGTTGATCGTTCAGCACAATCCGCTGGTGGATCACGATGCCGTTGGCGTGGCACAAGGATTCGAAATCGCGAATGGTACACAAATGGATGTTGGGCGTATCGTACCACGTATGCGGTAACGCGTCTGTCATGGGCATCCGTCCGCGTATTCCCAATTGCCAGCGTGCATGCCAGTGTCCCATATTGGGGAAGGTGACGATCACTTCCCGCCCGACGCGTAGCATTTCCAGCAGCAATGCGCGCGGATAGGTGGTGGCTTGTAGGGTGAGGGAGAGGACGACCGTGTCGACACTGTGGTCACCAAAGTTGTGCAGCCCCTGGTCGAGATCCTGTTGAATGACCGGAATACCACGCCGCATGGCGGCGACTACCCGTGCCTCCTCAATCTCCACACCATAACCCTGTACGCCTTTTTCAGCGCGCAGCCAGGCCAGCAACTCACCTTCGCCGCAGCCGAGGTCGAGGATGCGGCTCTGCGGGGTGATCCATTCGGCGATGATGGCGAGATCGGTGCGCAACTTCATGCCTGTACCTCCTCGGCAATACGTCCGAGATAGGCGCTCAACACGCTCACATATTGGGGAATAGGCATGAGAAAGGAGTCATGGCCGTGCTGTGCCTCGATCTCCGCGTAGCTGACATCCAGATTGCAGGTATAGAGGGCTTGCACGATTTCGCGGGAGCGCTCCGGGGAAAAGCGCCAGTCCGAACTGAAAGAGATCACCAGGAAACGGGCCTGTGCCGAGATAAATGCCTCAGCCAGATTGCCTCCGTAGGCGCTGGCCGGATCGAAGTAGTCCAGGGCCTTGGTGATGTAGAGGTAGCTGTTGGCATCGAAGTGCTCGACGAAGCTCGAACCCTGATAGCGTAAATAACTTTCCACCTCGAAGTCCACGTCGAAGCCGAAGGAGAATGCCTTGCCACCACGGGTGTCGCGACCGAACTTGGTGCGCATGGCATCGTCGGAGAGATAGGTGATGTGGCCGATCATTCGAGCCAATGACAGTCCGCGCCGTGGTTTGGTGCCTTGTTCATGATAGTGTCCCCCATGAAATTCCGGATCGGTCATGATGGCCTGGCGACAAACTTCATTGAAGGCGATGTTCTGGGCCGTGAGTTTGGATGCGGCGGCTATCACGACGGCATGACGCAGGCGGCTCGGGTAATCTATAGCCCACTGCATCACCTGCATGCCACCGAGGCTACCACCAATCACGGCGGCCCATTGCGAGATGCCCAGGTGATCGGCGAGTTGCGCCTGTGTTTTTACCCAATCGCGCACCGTAACCATGGGAAAATCCAGCCCCCAGGGCTTGCCAGTTTCCGGATTCGCGCTCGCCGGCCCGGTGGAGCCTTTGCAAGAACCGATGAAATTGGCGCAAACAAAGAAGAACCGTTCGGTATCCATGGCCTTGCCCGGTCCTAGCAAATGTTCCCACCAGCCGGGTTTGCGATCCGCCATGCTGTGGTAACCCGCCGCATGATGGTCTCCTGAAAGGGCATGGCAGAGCAGAATGGCGTTGCTCCGTCCGGCGTTGAGGGTGCCATAGGTCTCGTAAACGAGCGCATAGCCGGGTAGGCTGCGCCCGCACTCGAGGGCCAGATCTGCCGAGAAGACCACGGTTTGCGGGGTCACCAGTCCAATGGAGTCAGCGGGTATTTCTGCGGGCATCGTGCAACTTTTGTCGTCAGGGAGCGCCCACAGAGTCTAAACGGGCCCGCCTCGGGCTACAAGATAGCCCTGTGGATCATGCAGATCGGGGAGGTTTTGTCATGGAGTGGATTCTTGGCTAAAATCAATAAGGAAGTCTTGACTTGAGGCGAATCTCTTCACAGGTTTGGGTATCCTCGATGACCCCTGGAGTGGTGCTTTGGCTTGGAAATGGTTGGATCGGATGGTGACCTGGGTGGAAGGTGGGGTCGAACTGGTAGCGGAGCATCCGCGGCCTTGGCTCGCCTTTGCGGCGGGGGCCATGCTCTTTGCGGCCATTCCTCTTCCGGGATGGCTCATGGACGCGCTCGCGCCGCTCGGGCTGCTGATGGGGCTGCGCATCGCGGGACGTTGTGAAGGTGAGGCGTATTCCCACCAGCAAACGCGTCATGCGCTCCACGTGGCGGTGCTGTGGGGCATGGTGTTTGCCGTTTTCGGAATGATTTTCAAATTTGGCCAGGATACCGTGGTGATGGGGGCCATCCTCTCGGGCATACAAATGCCTTGGAATGCCGGATTGGGGCTGGGTCGTGGTTTCTGGGGCTGGTGGTTCGCGTTCGGCGCGCGTTTCTCCGACCTCGCGTTGATGCCCTATTTCTGGTTCTCACCCGCCTTTTTCGGCATCGCACTGGCCTTGCACAAGGGGCATGGCTGGCTGGAGTCTGAGGTGGAAACCTCTCTGACGCTGATTTTCCGGCCGGAGTTGCGCGATCCCCTCATTGCCTTGTGGGCGGTTATCCTCATCAGCAATGTTCTGATACCCGCCTTTTCTCAGCTTTGGCTGGGACTGCTGGTATGGGTACTGGGTCCGCCGGTGGTCTACGTGGCCTATCAGGACATCTTTGCGGGCAAGCAACGACCGCGGCGTAAGAGAAAAGAAAGGGCTGCGCCCAGGTTGGTATTACAGGGCCATCCACAGCCTGTGCGCATCAAAATCTGACGGTTGACTCACGATCATGCGGGAGGGGAGTGAAAAGGATTCATGTCTCGCGCCAATTTTTCCCCCTTGCTGTGGAATCCCGCATCCATTAGTGTTTACGCCTGTTTTTTAGATGCCCAAGGAGTTCGGCCATGTTTTCCAAAACCCTGACCATTGCTGATTTCGATCCGGCGCTGTGGGGCGCGATGTGCGAGGAAACCCGGCGCCAGGAAGACCATGTCGAACTTATCGCTTCCGAAAACTACGCCAGCCCCATGGTCATGGCCGCCCAGGGTTCGGCACTTACCAATAAATATGCGGAAGGCTACCCGGGAAAGCGCTACTACGGTGGATGTGAATATGTGGATATCGCTGAGCAGTTGGCCATCGACCGCGCCTTGACACTATTTGGCGCGGAACATGCCAACGTGCAGGCGCATTCCGGATCGCAGGCGAATCAGGCGGTCTATCTTTCCGTATTGCAACCCGGTGATAAAATCATGGGCATGAGTCTTGCCCATGGTGGTCATCTCACCCATGGCGCCAAAGTAAACGTGTCTGGCAAGCTCTTTCAAGTGGCCGCTTACGGGGTGCGTGCCGAAGACGGCCGTATCGACTATGCCGCCATGGCGGAACAGGCGGAGCAGGAGCGCCCTAAAATGATCGTGGCGGGCGCTAGCGCCTACTCCCGGGTTATCGATTTTGCCCGCATCGGCGAGATCGCCCGTAGTGTCGGTGCCTATCTGCTGGTAGACATGGCGCACATTGCCGGTCTGGTGGCGGTCGGTTTGCACCCCAGCCCAGTGCCTCATGCTGATTTCGTCACGACGACCACCCACAAAACCCTGCGCGGACCTCGCGGCGGTCTGATTCTCTGCCGTGAACAGTATGCCAAAAAGGTGAATGCGCTGATTTTCCCCGGTTTGCAGGGGGGGCCGCTCATGCATGTGATTGCCGCCAAGGCGGTCGCTTTTCGTGAGGCGCTGCGGCCCGAATTCAAGGTCTATCAGCAACAGGTCATTGATAATGCCCGAACCTTGAGCAACGTATTGGCCGGGCGCGGTTATAGCGCGGTGTCGGGTGGCACGGACAACCATCTCTTCCTGCTGAACCTGGGTGACAAGGTGACGGGAAAGGAAGCGGAGGAAGTGCTGGGGAAGGCCAACATCACCGTCAACAAGAATGCGGTGCCTTTCGATACTCGGCCACCCGCGATCACCAGTGGTATTCGGATAGGCACCCCCGCTATCACGACCCGGGGGTTCACCGAGACGGAAATGCACCGCCTTGGCAATGGGGTCGCCGACGTGCTGGACGCTACCAGCGACACGGCGGTGGTGGAGCGCGTTCAGGAGGAGATGAAAGCGCTTTGTCGTCAGTTTCCGGTGTACGGCTAGGCTTCCGTGCGTTGCCCCTTTTGCGCCTATACGGACACCCGCGTGGCGGATTCCCGCCTGGCGGACGACGGTGGGAGTGTGCGGCGGCGGCGCGAGTGCCCCGGATGCGGGCAGCGTTTCACTACCTATGAACGGCCTGAACTGGCTCTTCCCATGGTGGTCAAGACGGATGGGCGGCGGGAACCCTTCAACGAAGACAAGCTGCTGCGCGGATTAACCCGGGCATTGAGTAAGCGCGCGGTGGCCACCGCGCGGGTTGATGCGGCGGTTCGGGTGATTCAGCGGCGGATTCGCGAACGGGGCGAGCGGGAGATCCCGGCACGTCTTATCGGTGAACTGGTGATGGAGGCCCTGCGTGATCTTGATCCGGTTGCCTACGTGCGTTTCGCTTCGGTCTATCGGCGGTTTGAGGACGTCGATGCGTTCAGTGCCGAGATCGCGCGCATGAAAGAGAGCGATGGGGATGATTCCGCGCGTGATGACTGACCAGGACGCCGTATTCATGGCCGAGGCGCTGTCCGTCGCGGAACAGGGCCTTTACGGCGCCCATCCCAATCCGCGGGTAGGCGCTCTGCTGGTCAAAGAGGGGCGGGTGGTCGGTCGTGGTGCCCATTTGCTGGCCGGCGAGCCACATGCCGAGGTCTTCGCTCTGGGCGATGCGGGGGCTGCGGCGCGGGGAGCCACCGCTTACATCACTTTGGAACCCTGCAGCCATCAGGGTCGCACGCCCCCTTGCGCGGATGCTCTGGTTGCCGCGGGGATTTCCCGCGTGGTGATCGCCATGCGCGACCCCAACCCGCTGGTGTCTGGGCGGGGAGTGGAACGCTTGCGGACGGCAGGTATCCTGGTCGAGGAGGGGTGTATGGCGGCGGAGGCGGAGGCCCTGAACCCCGGATATCTGCAACGCATGCGGCATGGCCGTCCGTGGATACGCCTCAAACAGGCCATGAGCCTGGATGGCCGGGTTGCGCTTGCCGATGGGCAGAGCCAATGGCTGACGGGTGAAATTGCGCGCGCTGACGTGCAGCGGGAACGGGCCCGCGCCAGCGCCATTCTGGCGGGTGTCGGTACGGTGTTGGCGGATAATCCGCGCCTCGCGCCCCGTCTGGGGACCGGATTGCGGCGTTATCCCGTGAAGGTCATCCTCGACACCCACTTGCGCACCCCCCCGGACGCCGCGCTGTTGGCGACGCCCGGCCCCACATGGGTGGTACATCATCCCGATGCGCCCATGACCGCGCAAGCGGCGCTGCGCGCCGCCGGCGCCGAACTGCTGCCCTGCGGCGGGGCGGAAGGGCGTCTGGACTTGTCGGCGCTCATGGCGGTGTTGGCCCGACGGGAAGTCAATGAGATACTGGTGGAATCTGGTCCCACCCTGGCCTCCGCCCTGTTCAAGGCCGGCTTGATCGATGAATGGCTGCTCTATGTCGCCCCCCTGCTTCTTGGTCGGGATGCGCGACCGGTACTGACGGCCGGACCTTATGCAACGCTGGCGGAGATACCCCGTTGGTCGCTTATCCGCACGGAACGGATGGGCGACGACGGCAAGTGGACCCTGCGTCCACGGGAGTCTTGAGAGATGTTCACCGGTATCATCCAGGCGTTGGGGCGGATTCGCGGGATGCAGGTTCAGGATGGTGATCTGCGAATGACCATAGCCGCGGGCGGTCTTGATCTCAGCGACGTGCGACTGGGCGACAGCATTGCCGTTTCCGGTGTCTGCCTGACGGTGGTAGATCTCCAGCGCGATGCCTTCACCGTGGATGTGTCCCGCGAGACGCTCGACAAGACTACCCTTGCCCATCTCCAGTCCGGCAGCGTCGTCAACCTGGAAAAGGCCCTGCGTCTGGCGGACCGTCTGGGGGGGCATCTGGTTGCCGGTCATGTGGATGGTGTCGGGTCTATTCGCGAGATATGGGCCTCGGGCCGCTCGCAAGGGATCACCATCGCCGCGCCGCGAGATTTGCTGCGCTACATAGCGGCCAAGGGCAGCATCTGTGTGGATGGCATCAGTCTGACGGTCAACGCGCTCCGCGAGGATCTGTTCTCGTTCAATCTCATCCCACATACACTGACGCAAACCACGGCGGCGCAGTGGCGGTCTGGACAATGCGTTAATTTGGAGGTGGATATTCTTGCCCGTTATCTGGAGCGCTGGGTGGTCACAGGCCCCGGCCCCGAGTTAACATCCGGAATCGATCGCGATTTTCTGGCAGCAAAAGGGTTTCCCGTATGAGTGGTACCAGGATCAGTTCCGCAGAGGAGATCATCGCCGACATCGCCGCCGGACGCATGGTGATCCTGATGGACGATGAAGGCCGTGAAAATGAAGGCGATCTGATGATGGCGGCTGAGTTTGTGACCCCTGCCGCCATTAATTTCATGGTCTCCCAAGCACGCGGTCTGGTCTGTCTGCCCCTCACCCGCGAGCGTTGCGAACAGTTGCGTCTGCCGCAGATGGTGCGTCACAACACCGCCAGTCTGGGCACGGCGTTCACCGTTTCCATTGAAGCGGCCAGCGGGGTCACCACCGGCATTTCCGCCGCGGATCGCGCCACGACCATTTTGGCGGCCATTGCCGACGACGCGGGTCCTGAGGATATCGTGATGCCCGGCCATATCTTTCCGTTGGCGGCGGAAGCGGGAGGTGTTCTGGTCCGTGCTGGTCATACGGAAGCGGCCGTCGATCTCGCCCGGCTGGCAGGCTGCAAACCGGCCGGGGTGATCTGCGAGATTCTCAACGCCGATGGTGAGATGGCGCGCCTGCCAGAGTTGCTCCCTTATGCGGCCGAGCATGGCCTCAAAATTGGCACCATCGCCGATCTCATCCGGTATCGGCTCGAACGCGAGCGTATCGTGCAGCGCGAGGCCAGTGGTCCATGGCGCAGCCCGTATGGCGAATTCCAACTGCACGTTTATCGCGACTGGGTAGCCCGTGAAACGCATTTCGCGCTCGTTCTCGGTGATATCGCGGCGGCGGATCAACCCGTGCTGGTGCGGGTGCAGGTAGGCAAGATGCTGAGCGAACTCTTCGCCGGGGAACATAGTCCGAACACCATTGCCCTGAAGCGCATCGCCGCGGAGGGCCGGGGGGTGCTGGTTTACCTTCACCATCAAGAAAGTGTCGAAGAACTGCTTCGGGAAGTCGCCGCACTGCCTGACAAGCCCAAAGGACCCGGTCAGGCGGGAGATGCCGGTCGGGTCTTGCGCACCTTTGGCATCGGTGCCCAGATACTTTCCGATTTGGGGGTACGCCAGGCGGTGGTGCTCAGTGACAGTCAGTTTCAATACCGTGGTATCGGCGGTTTTGGTCTGGAAATCGTCGGCCAGCGGCCCTTTCAGGAGATCTCCGAGGATGAGTCATGATTCGTCACATTGAAGGCAGCTTGCAGGCCGGTGAACATCGTTTTGCCCTGTTGGTCGGCCGTTTCAATCGCTTTATTACCCAGCAGTTAGAGCAGGGTGCCATCGACGCCTTGCGACGCCACGGTGCGAAAGAGGAACATCTCCATGTCGTCCATGTCCCCGGCGCCTATGAAATGCCCTTGGTAGCGCAGAAACTGGCGCGCAGCGGCAACTACGATGCGGTGCTTTGTCTGGGGGCCGTGATCCGTGGTGGTACCCCGCATTTTGACTATGTCGCGGCAGAGGTATCCAAGGGTATCGCACAGGTCTCCATGGAGACGGGTGTGCCGGTGATTTTTGGGGTGTTGACCACGGACAGCATCGAGCAGGCCATCGAGCGCGCCGGCACCAAGGCGGGGAACAAAGGTTTCGATGCCGCCATGGTCGCGCTCGAGATGGTGCAGCTCTTGCGCCTGATCTGATGCGTCCTTCATGAAAATCAGCCGCCGCCGTTTGGCGCGTCAAGCCGCCGTGCAGGCGCTCTACCAGTGGCAAGTGAATCCCGGCTCTTGTGAAGAAATCGAAGCGCAGTTCACCACCGATCCCGAGCGCCTGCACGGTGCCGATGTCGCCTTTTTCAAGTGCCTTTGGCAAGGTGTCTGCGCGGCAATCCCCGAACTCGACCCGGCTATTGCCCAGGAGGTTCAAGATCGCCGCTGGGCCGATGAAATCAGCGGGGTAGAACGCGCCATTCTCCGCCTGGCTGCGTACGAGTTACGCGACCAGTTGCAGACACCCTATCGAGTGGTCATCAACGAAGCCATAGAACTAGGTAAAGATTTTGGCGCCGAACAGGGCCACCGTTTTGTGAACGCGGTGCTCGACAAGTTGGCGCAGAGGTGGCGGCATGCGGAAATATCCCTGGCCGGACGCTGAAAGTGCGCCGCTGGATCCGCTCCCTTCCCCCGCGAATCGGGGACTCGCTTGGGCTTTGAAAAATCACACGCCATGTGCTATCACCTATAGGGTCATCCTTTGGCACATCCAGGAGTCGAGCCATGACGGAATCGCAGCCCAAAGCGCAGGTAAGAAAGACTAAGGAAACATCGGTAGAGCCCAAAAAACCGCGTATCCGCCGCCCGGCGACAGCGGCGACACCCGCCATTTCCCCTGAAACGCACGCAATCGGTGCGCGCAAATCAGGCGAGGGCGCCTTTGGGGTGCCGGCCAGAACCCCGCGTAACCGGAAGCGCGGCGCGGTGCCCACCCTGTCCGCCGAAGAGCGTCAGCGCAGGATCGCCGAACGGGCTTATTATATCGCCGAAGCGCGTGGCTTTGTGGGTGGTGATTGTCAGGCGGACTGGTTCGCCGCGGAGTCTTGGGTCGACGCGCAATCGGCTTGAAAAAGTTCTGGCGATACGTGAGGTGTTTGGTGTAGTCTCCGCTCTCGAAAGAGCTTGTCGAGCCCACTTGGAGTTTCTATGCGCAACTATCGTGGTTTCAATAAAAGTCTCCGTCGAGTCGCGTGCGGAGCGGCTCTGCTGGTGTTGGCCATTCCGGCCGCTGAAGCACAGACTGCCGCCAAGGGGGATTCGGAGGATACCGCCACTACCCAACCTGCCGACCTGACCACGGCCAAGCTGGAGAACAGCATTGGCACACGCTGCGCCCTCGGTGAGGGAGTTCCGCAAAACTATGACTTGGCGGTGCGGTGGTTTGAGAAAGCGGCCTCGCACGGTTACGCCAAGGCCGAATACAACCTGGGCATGCAGTATTACTTTGGCCAGGGTGTCCCCAAGGATGAAAGCAAGGCCGTGTATTGGTGGCAGAAAGCGGCGGCGCAAGGTATCAGCGCGGCCCAGTACAATCTGGGCAATCTTTATTTTTTGGGCCAGGGAGTGTCGCAGGACTATGCCAAGGCCGCCTTCTGGTGGCATAAGGCCGCGGCGTTGGGAAATACCCAAGCTACGCGTAATCTTGCAACCCTGGCACGTTTACACCCGCACTACCAAGCGGTGGTCGCCGTTGACAAAAAGACCACGATCGCGCCCTGAGTC
>NZ_WNJL01000010.1 GCF_010378095.1 Acidithiobacillus ferrianus
TGCCCGGTCTCCGGGTCGATCTGCCATTGCAGACATTGGGCGCAGACCCCCTTGAGCATGCACTGCATGGGGCTGCCCACGGTCGCCGTCGCCTCCAGATCGGTCCGGAAATAGGGTTGTAGCTCCGCCTTCAGCGCCCGCTGGAACCCCTTGAGCAGACCCGTCGATCCCATGACCATCAGACGATCCACGCTGTTCAGCGCGATCTCCGCCGCGGGGGCCTTTTGCCCCGGCAACTCCCCGGCCCCATAGGCCCGCAACAACGCCACCAGGTCGCTGGCCTCGACACTGCGGTCCTGGGGACGACGGACGTCGATCAGCGGGCCGCGGCCCGTGCACCAGATGATCTGGTCCGCGGCCGCTTCCAGTTCCGCCTGATGGTCCAGTTCGCTGGCCTGGCCCAGCGCCGCCACATAGAGCACGCGATTGCCCGCCGCCCGTAGCGCCGGGCCGATGTCGAGCATCACCGCCGCTCCCCAGCGCCCGGCCACCACCAGCAGCGTCTTGCCCGTGGGAATGTCCGTCGGCGCTCCGGTCGG
>NZ_WNJL01000011.1 GCF_010378095.1 Acidithiobacillus ferrianus
GGTAATTATCATTATAAATCATTGGTTTATATTGCTTCACCCAATCCGGGATCCACTCCGGCGCCATCGGTCGCGCGATGGCGTAGCCCTGTAGACAGTGGCATTGCAGTTGGGTGAGCAGAGCGACGTGCCTGTCGGTTTCCACCCCTTCGGCCACCACTTGTAATCCCAGAAGGTGGGCGCTTGTCACCACGCCGGCCACAATCGCATGATCCTTGGGATCGTGAAGGATGTTCCGGACAAAACTCTGATCGATCTTGATGGTTTGCGCAGGCAGCTTCTGCAAATAGGTCAGTGAGGCATTCCCCGTGCCAAAATCATCCAGTGCGATCCGCACCCCCATCTGGTTGCAGGCCAATAGGGTTTCTCGCGCCTTCTCGAAATCCTGCAGCGGTGCGGTTTCGGTGATCTCGATTTCCACCGCGGATGCGGGCAAATCGGCATGCGCATCCAATGCGATCCGCAGATCGGAGAGAAAAGCCTGGTCCAGCAGGTGATAGGCACTCACGTTCACCGTAACGCACAAGGGCAGGTTCTGCCGGTACCAGGTTTCCGCTTGCGCCAGCGCTGACTCCAGCACGAAGCGGCCGATGCGCCGCGCCAGGCGTGGGGCGTCCAGGGCACTGGCGAAAGCCGCGGGGGACAGTAATCCACGTTCCGGGTGGTTCAGGCGGAGCAACGCTTCCACCGCCACAGGTCCGCTGGCGATCTCCACCACGGGCTGGTAGTGGAGCAGCAAGCGCCCCTGATTCAAGGCGGCTTCCGCCATTTTGTACACCTCCATTCGGTCTTTTTGACGTTGATCCATGGGCCATTCAAACCATTGAAAGCGATCCTTCCCTGCCGCCTTGGCGGCATAAAGGGCCAAGTCCGCATGCCGCAGCAAATCCTCAGCGGGCGCGTCATCCAGCGGATAGCTGGTCAACCCCACACTGCCTGACAGGGGGACATCTTCCCCGGCCACCCGGAATGGCGTGCTGAGCACCTCTAGCAGACGGGCGCAGACTCCCTCCACTTGTTCAACCCGCTCGATGTCCGGGAGCAACAGACCAAATTCATCACCACCCATCCGTGCCAGCGTATCCCCGGACCGTAGTTCGCCCCGCAATCGTCGGGCCATTTCCTGCAGCAACGTATCCCCGGCGGCATGTCCGAAACGGTCGTTGACCTGTTTGAATCCATCCAAATCCAAAAGCCCCACCACCAACAAGTGTTCATGACGCAGCGTTTGGGCCCGATCGTGACCCAAACGGTCCATGAACAGCGCTCGATTGGGCAGCCCGGTGAGCGCGTCGTGAGTGGCCTGATAGGCCAGTTCGGTGGTTAGCCGTCGCTTTTCGGTGACATCCCGGAAGACCAGGACCGCACCCAGCAAAACGCCCTGTCGATCCCGGATCGGTGCCGCGCTCTTCTCAATGCCGCGCTCCTGCCCGTCCTTGGTGATGAGCACGGCGTGATGCGCCAACCCTACCATCGGCCCGACGACCTCCATGCTCTTTTCCAGGATGTGCCGGACAGGATTGTCCACCGGAATCTGACTGCCTTCCTGAACGATGCGAAAAATGGCTTCCAAGGACCCGCCCATCACTTCCGAACGGGCATAACCTGTTAAGGTTTCGGCGACGGCATTCATATCCAGCACTCGGCCCCGGACATCCGTGGTAATCACCGCATCGCCAATAGAGTGCAGGGTGACTTCCGCCCGTTCTTTCGCTTCCCATAGTTCCCGTTGGGCCTGTCGTTGCTCCTTTTCCCGCTCTCGACCCACTTGCCGCAGATAGCCGTAACCAAAGGTGGATAGCAACAACAAGGCAAACGCGCCAGCGGTTGGCGCCTTCATGCTGCGCCACCAGTCACTCACCAACACGCCGTGGGTCATGCTCACCCCGGCCACAAGGGGGTACCCCATCACCCGGTGTACGGCACACAGACGCCAAGCGTTCACCGCTGTGCTTACGCCGGAAAATACTCCCGACCGTAGTTCCGGATGCGCCATAAGCTGTTTGGCTACCACGCCGTCCTGAAGCGCCGCGTAACGGGCGCGTATAGGATGCGGAGATTGGCTTTCCAGAAATCCGTTATTCCGCAGGAGAAAAATGACGGATTGAGGCGGCAGAGGCAGGCCGCGCCAGGAAGGCAACCGCCCGTCCACGAGTGGCAATAAGGTGGCTAAAAGCCGTATTCCGTCCGCTCCGGAGGTTGGCTGAAACAGGGGAATCAGCCATGCGCCATGGCCACTGCCGGGGTCCATGTCGCGCACGGGGGGTCCCAGGCAAAATCCGGCAGAGCGTCGGCACTGGCCCAGTGCGGCCCGCTGTGCGGCATTCAATTCCGGCTGAACCGTGCGATTCGGATGATCCACCTCCGCCAACAAATCCTTGAGGAAACGCTGGCGAACGCCCGCGGTCAGTATATGCCCGCTCGCCGTGGACATTCCCACGGCGGACATATCCGGTCGCAACCGCAAATAGCCCCGCAGCAGCCTTTTCGCAACAGATACCGAGTTAGGAGGCGCCGATGCCAGTTGCCGACCGATCAGCACCATCGAGACCCGTGCGCCATCCAGCATGACCCGTGTCCCCTCGGCCAGCGACGCCGCCAGCGTCTGGAGGTTGCGGGTTTCCCGTGCCTTGGTTTGTTGCCAATCGGACCATCCCAGTCCTACTCCCGCGAGCAGAACGACCAGCATGAATACCCACCACAGCCGATGAAGCCAGCGCGGAATGTAAGTATGATGTCCGGGGACCTGCGGGTATGGCCGATTCAATGCTGCGTCCCTGTTCTGTTCGTATGCATGTGTCCATACATAGTACAAATAGTCGAGGAATGCCCGCCTTGGCTCGAACCTCTTCGTTATTGAGCGACGCTTTCAGCGTGTGGCTAACGCCGCTGGCGGCGCTCCGCACCCATCAGACCTCTCGCAGCAGGCTTAAAAAAGCAATCGTGGAATGCTGGTGTAACCCCCATTGACATAATGTAACATTTTGTTAACGTCACGTCACAAACGCGACAGCCTGCTCCAGATGCTCATTCTGCGGCATATCCACTATCTTCATGTTGTTTTTATATCTCTCGACAACATCGCGAAGCAAAATGATTGGCATTTTTTTTGCTTGGCAAAACACGTGGTTTTTTCAAAGAAGCAAATGACGCCCATCGACTTCACCGACCCTTGGCGAACAATCATCGAAACCAAGGATGCTCTCTCATGAATGGTCAGGCATTCAGACAAGAGTCTCTGCCCAATTTCCTTGGTCTACAGGAAGAGGACTTTCGAATCATCGATCGATACCGGGAAATCCTACAGGCGGAAACAGATGCATTAGCCCATACCTTTTACGATTATCTGCTTTCTCATCCGGTTACCGCCGCGATTTTCCGTGATTTTACGCCTGAACGGCTGGACACCTTGATCAAAAAGCAGTCCGAACACGTTCGCGGGCTCCTGGCCAGTCATCTCGATAAGGGCTGGCGTGAATCCATGCGCAACATCGGCGCTATGCATCATCATCTCGGCATCGAGCCCTCCTGGGTTGCCGGCGCCTACATTCTTTACTGGCGCCAGTGGCAGAAAATACTGCAGGAACAGGTTCCGGCACGGGAGCGGAATCTATTGCGGGATGCCCTGTTCCGGCTCTTGATCGGCGATCTCATGATCCAGTTGGATGGCTACGCTCGCGCTTCCCGCGACACGGATGCGGAGCGGCTAGCGTTATTCGACGTACTGCTGGGTGTTCTCTCCGTCCCCCGCGGCACAGAGTCCCCGCGTCCGGAGGGGTTGCTTCAGCAAATCTGCGAAGCCTTGCCGCGTAAAAGTGCCAGCGTACGGCTGGCCGGCTATCTCGTCAGTAGCGCCATGGGAGATACGCTATCCTTGGAATGTGTTGCCGGGCTTCCATTGCCGCTGCTGCAAATCCCCAAGGGGTCAGGAGGCCCTTGCTGGGAAGCATTGGAAAAGGGACAGACCATCATCCAGTCCACGGATGATCCCGATGCACCGGAATGGATCAAAACCTTGCACCATCGTGTGGCAGAAATTGGCATCTTTCCTTTTGGAGCGGGTGAGATGCGCGGCGTCGGACTGGTCGGCGCCCGGCAGAAGGGATATTTTCGCAGAGTCGGGTCCGTATATTTCGATGCTTTCGCGCATCTCGGCGAACTGGTGCTGCTGTTGCGTAACCAATCCTTGCGCGATCCGCTGACTCACCTGCCCAATCGCACACTCTTTCTGGACCGCCTGGCCATCGCGCAACAGCAGACCCTGCGACAGGAGCGGTTGCTGGGCGTCGGGATCCTCGATCTGGATGGTTTCAAGCAGGTCAATGACCGTTTGGGGCATGGCGCCGGTGACCATTTGCTGCAAGTGGTGGTGGAGCGCCTGCAGCTACAGCTCCGTGCAGGGGATACCCTGGCGCGCATGGGCGGCGATGAATTCGGACTCTTGTTACTCGGACTGGAACGGCTGGAGGATCTGGAGGGCATCTGCAGCCGGTTACTCGATACCATCCGTGAACCGGTCGAAATTCACGGTGAATCCATCAGCGTTTCAAGCAGCCTGGGGATGACCGTTTACCCCTTCGACGACAATAATGCGAGCACGCTCATACAGCATGCGGACATGGCGCTGTATGCCGCAAAAAACGCTGGCCGGGACCAATTTTGTCTGCATACCCAGGCATTGGATGAAGCCATACAGGCCGCGCAAGATACCCGCACCATGCTGGAGCATGCGCTCCATGAAAACCGCTTGCTGTTGCACTACCAGCCCATGGTCTCCGGTACGGGGACACTATTGGGCGTGGAGGCGCTGATACGATTGCATCATCCGGAAAGAGGGTTGCTGCCCCCGGCCGCTTTTTTCACTTCCCTGGATCACCTCAGCCTCGCTCGGCCCATTGGACGATTCGTCCTGGATGCCGCATTACGGCAAGGTAGCCTCTGGCAAAAACAAGGCCTGTCGTTGCGGATCTCCGTGAACATCAGTACGCGCCACTTACTCGATGCCCGTTTCCTGGATGACCTCAAAGAAGTCTTATCGAGATACCCAGATCTGCCGCCCAGTCAGGTCGAAATCGAGATCACCGAATCCGCGCCTTTAGCGGACATTTCCGGAGCGCAAATGTTGCTACACGCCTGCAATGATCTCGGTGTGCGGGTGGCGTTGGATGATTTCGGCACCGGCAACGCCTCTTTGAGTTATCTGCAACAACTTCCGGCGCAGTCCATCAAAATCGATCGAAGCTTTGTGCGTGACATTCTGAATGATCCCAAAGACCTGGCCATAGTGGCGGCGGTGATTACCGCCAGTCACATGCTTGGTCTGGAGGTCATCGCTGAGGGTGTGGAAACAACGGCGCACGCCACTCTGTTGGCCAAGATGGGCTGCGGTCAGTTACAGGGATACCTGTTCTCCAAACCGTTGGTCCCCGAAGACATTCCCGCATGGAAGCACCATTTTCCGCCCGGCTCCCAATGGGAAGAAAATCTTCCCTCAATGGGCGTATTGGCGCCCATTCTGGAAGGACATATTTTGCGCGTCCAAGAATTCATTTATGCCTTGCAGGAGAAAGAAGCGCCCTTCCCTAATCATGTCCTGGAAGAACACGCCGAAAAAATTTGCCACCTGGGGAGATGGCTGCACGGAGATGGTGATCGACTTTTTGGACTTGTTCCCGGATTCACAAAACTGCTCATCCGTCACGACCGGGTGCATCAACTCGCCCGTGCGGCGCACGGCTTCCTGAGGGTGGAGAATATCGAAGCGGCATTGCATCACGGAAATCTCCTTGAACAGGAGAACCATTCGTTGATAACCGAATTGCTCACTATAACCGGACAGACACGAGACCGGTCTCCTATCGGGTGAATGAAGTGGTGGGCGTAGTTTATAGCCAAAAATAGTTTAACAAATAACAGGTGCAGCCAATGAATGATGAACCAATCATACGCGATTTCGAAGCATTCAGAAGATTAGTTGGATTGAATGACCTGAGAGTAGAACGTTTACGCATAGCAGGAGAATGGTTAAGACCAAAAATAAAGGCAATCCCCCAGACACGTGTCCAAGATGTGCCAGATCGCAGGCCGCCTCCTGGATGCCTGTCATTTTCTAATCGATCGCTCTTATGAGCAGGACCGGCTCAACCGCGTTTCGCAAGCTACCGGTATGTCATTACCATTGATAGAGGCTCTGGTGATGCTGAAACCCAAGCAGAATATATAACGGCGAAAACATCAGGATACCCACAGAACTTCAAATGACAGGAAAGCATCGCATGGATCAAATATTTTTGCATTACGTTCAGGAACTGCTTGACCCGCTCGACACACTCGAAATGCTCGCCGAGGCAGACGAGGGGATGGAAAACATGATTTTTTACATGAATCCTGCGGCACAAAAAATCATGGAGGGTGCCCATGCCGGCCTCAATGCCGAACTCCGTGGTGCCGATGTCCGTACCGCCTATGGGCACTCCATCCATCAATTTCACAAAGACCCTGAGCGAATTCGCCAGATTTTACGCGCTCTGGTCAGCGGCGCAGAAAAAAAAACCGTACGGAAATGACCATTGGCCCGGTAACCTTCGCGCTGAACTTCACAACCGTCCGGAATGATAACGGTAAAGTAATCGCATTCCACGCCAGTTGGCGAGAAATAACGGCACGACGAATGGGGCAGCATACCGCCCAGGAACTGTCTCAGGTTGTCGAAAAGATCAGCGAAGCCGTTACCGACTCGGAAACGCGGGTGGCCACCATGGAACATGCCCTTGGGGACGTCGTCAGTGGTATGGAAGAGAATCAGAAGGCCGTACAGACCTTAGAGCGACAGGCAAAGACCATTGGCGAAATCGCCACCACCATCCGGGGAATATCTTATCAGACCAACCTGCTGGCTCTAAACGCCGCGATTGAAGCCGCCCGCGCTGGTGAATACGGTCGAGGGTTCGCGGTGGTCGCCGATGAAGTGCGCAGTTTAGCCAAAAAAGTGCAGGATGCCACGGTGATCATCCAAGAAAACATGGAAGCCGCTGAATGTCAAGCAAAATCCATACAAGCGGCGGAGTCGAGTGCTCGCCTGCAGTTAGATAAAGCCGGTCAGGCCATGCGTTTATTATCGCTGCAGTTTGAAAAACTGCAATCCATTTCTAATGACTTGCAAGCGTTGACGCAGAATTTGACCACGATCCTCAAATGAAACCGCTTACTGGGACCGCAATTCCGCCACGCCAGACAATGCCGCGATGCAACTGACCCATCCTTCCAGGAAAACCATCTGGATACGCCCATAAAAGGGATGGCGACGTCTCAGGAGAGCTCCCCAGGCCAATCTACGGATATGTTGCTCAGAATCGCTACCCCTGTCTAGCCTCAGAAAAATCTCGGGCCGATAGTGTCGACGAGCCCATAAGATCCAAAAAAACCGATAAGGCGCGGGAACGTCTTGCCGGATTGGGAATAGCCATATAGCTCTGCCATATCAGTTGCGAGGATGTGATGGGCTGAGAGATCAGACCCCAATCCGGCCTCTGCTCAAACACAGTGCGCGTCATAAAACCTATTCCCAAACCCGCCTTCACCATAGCGCCCACAGACTCCACATCGGCTACTTCAATAAAATGAGCCGGTAAGATATCACTTTTTCTGAAGGCCTTTTCCAGTATCCTCCGGACTCCGGAGGATGGTTCTCGCCATACCACAGGAAGGGATTGTACGTCTTCCAGATTCAGTGCCGGCAATGATGCCAGGGGATGGGTTTTGGGCATGACTGCGACGATTTCTCCGGTCAACCATGGCTGTATTTCATAACTGTCCGGTAGATGCGGTATATCCATTTCCCCCTCAAAGAAGAAGACATCCAGTTCGGAAAGATTGATGCCCTCCCAATAGGTCACACCGCTTTTTATATAAAGATTGATTCCTGGATTCTGGCTTTGAAAGCTTTGCAAATATTGTGGCAGTAAATAATTGGCAATCAGGCTGGTAGAGGCGATGCGGAGTTCTCCCGCTTGCAATGATTTTTGGCGCATGAGCAGATTCTCAATGTCTTGTAACTTGGCGCGCAACTGCCGGATGTCGGAAATCAATGCTTGACCGACGGGTGTCAACTGAATGCCACCGCCCTCACGGACATATAAAGGCTCGCCGATTTCCCGTGTCAGTTTATGTAAGCGTTCCGAGATAGCGGGCTGTCCCCGCCCCAGGCGCAGCGCGGCTTCGCTGACACTGCCGGTTTCTGCGACTGCGAGGAGGGTGAGCAACTGCTCGGCATCTATCGTCATCGGGTTCTCCGATATTTATTTCAAATAAATCGATTTGATTTCACGGTAAAAGAATAGCATATTTTTAAAAAGAGTCTCCGGAGTGTGCTGATGGCCAACGATTCCACCCTGCCCGCCAACATGGATATCCTTGTTATGGAGCGCAACGTCAGAGGATGGCAGGGGGCGTTTCGGACGAACCCGGCCTTTCATCTGATGCTGACGTTCTTCGTGGGGATTGTCGCGGGCTTGGGTGCGGTCGCTTTCCGGCGACTCATCGGTCTGATGCATAATGCCTTCTTCTTCGGTCAGATTTCCTCACGCTTTAATGACTTGCAACATTCCGCAGCCAGCATCTGGGGCTTGGGGGTGGTGCTGGTCCCCGTTCTCGGCGGGCTTGTGGTGGTCTGGCTCGTCAGAACTTTTGCGCCAGAAGCCAAAGGGCACGGCGTACCTGAAGTTATGGATGCCATTTATTATGGGAGCGGCGTTATTCGGCCCGTGGTGGTTCTGGTGAAGGCGCTCGCCTCTTCTATCAGTATCGGCAGTGGCGGATCGGTAGGACGGGAGGGGCCGATCATTCAGATCGGAGCCGCCTTCGGTTCCAGCCTGGCCCAGTGGTTGCGGTTGCAAGAATGGCAAAGATTGGGACTGATTGCGGCGGGAGCAGGCGCCGGCATTGCCGCAACATTCAATACCCCGGTGGGCGGCATATTGTTTGCGATCGAACTCATGCTGGTGGAAGTCAGTGCACGGACGCTGGTTCCGGTCATGATCGCTACAGGTACCGCCGCCTTCGTATCACGTCTGTTCCTGGGTAATTATCCGTCGTTTATCATCTCTCAGCACATTGTCAACCAGACCTTGCGCCAAAGCGCCGACACCTATGCCGCCTATGTTCTGCTCGGCCTTCTGGCGGGCGGGGCCGGCCTGCTGTTCACAAGCAGTCTGTATTGGACCGAGGATCGCTTCGAACACTGGATCAAAAATCCCTACGCACGACACGCCGCGGGCATGCTGGGCGTGGGCTTGGTCATTTATTTCATGATCACCTTTACCGGTCATTACTACGTAGAAGGCGTGGGTTATGCGACGGTTCAGGATATCCTCGACGGCGTCATCGCGCAGCCCGGTTTTCTCCTGCTCCTGCTTTTACTGAAGATCCTGACTTTTTCCGTTACGCTGGGTTCCGGGGGGTCAGGGGGTGTGTTCTCTCCCGCGCTGTATGTCGGAGCGGCGCTGGGCGGGCTATATGCCGTCATCGCCAACCATTTACTGCCGGGAATCGGGGTCAGCATGACTATCGCGGCCGCCTTGGGGATGGCCGGGATGGTCGCCGCATCTACCGGTGCCGCCGTTACTGGTGCCGTGATGATTTTTGAAATGACCAGCGACTACCACATTATCATTCCCTTGATTATCGTCGCCTCCCTGGCCTTTGGGGTCCGTCGACTGATGACGAGGGAAACGGTTTACACGCGCAAACTGATCCGCCGCGGTCATTTCATTCCTGAGGCGCGACACAGTAATCTCTACCTGATGCTTCCGGCAGGAGAGTTTATTGAAACCCCGCTGATCCGTGTAAAAGGTGGCCGGACGCTGGCAGATATCGCGGTACTGCTCCATCGCGGCCGTGAAATACCGCACATCCTGGTCGTCGAAGGAACGCAACCCCGTGCCGTACTGACCGCCCCGCACGTACGTGACCTGTTGCGACACCGACAAATCTCGACCCCCATAGAAAATTTCGCCAGTGCGGATTGGTTTAGTGTTCCTGTGGATTACCAAATATATGATTTGGTCGCCCGGTTCCGTGCCACCCATCATGAATGCGCGCTACTCTGCCGGATCGATCCCCCGGAACATCACGAAGATGTCGTAGCCATTGTGACGATTGAGGATGTGCTGGCCTACACCTCCCTGCCCATGCGCTTGCTACGCCCTCACATGACGCAGTGACAGGGGCATTCTAATGGAACTTTCCGTATGGTTTCATCGCAGTTTTGAGCGGCATTTGACGGCCCTGATGACCGCTTTTGCCGTACGCCGTGTGTTTTTACAGGACAGTATTCATATACCCTGCCATTGCCCCGCGAGGGGCATAGCGTTCTGGAAAACCATTATATCGGCGAAGAGAAGGTGGATGACAAATGATCCGCATTCTCATACCCCACAGCCTCATTTTTTAAAATGAGTTACCCGCTTGAGATGATGAGGGAACCAACAACATCATATTTTTGTCAATAGACTGGAATGGGACCATGATAAGGATATAGCAATGTCATACTGCAACATTGTCACTGTTTCTTTGCTTTCCATATTGTTTTTATCTGGATGCTCTGGTGTAACATCTAATGAGTCTCCATATCCGCATAAAAGCGTGGCATGGTTTTCAAGAACAAAAAATACTGAAGCACTTCATACTCAGCTCAGTTGGTGTGCCAAGAACAACCCCGATATGTCCTTACATTCTTGCGCAATAGCAAAAAAAGCCTACCTACAGATAGGCGGTCAGTGGAATGCAATGACAATACGGCTACTTAAATCTAATGCATAAGCAATCAATAATTCGTTAACGATGACTCCAATAGCCCTATAAAAGGATAAATTATGACTACCCCGCAAAACGCTTTGGACGTGCGTGAGCGTCGATCCATTATTGCCTTGGCCGGAATATTTGGTTTACGCCTGCTCGGCTTGTTTCTGGTATTACCGGTGTTTTCCGTGTATGCCCACGGACTGCATGGGGCAACACGCCATCCGGTACTCATCGGCGTTGCTCTGGGTGCTTACGGTCTGACCCAGGCCATTTTTCAAATTCCCTTCGGCAAATTGTCAGATAAGTGGGGCAGAAAACCCGTCATTGCGGCGGGGCTCCTCATTTTTGCCATTGGCAGCGTCATCGCCGCACAGGCCACCAGCATCGAATGGCTGCTGGTGGGGCGCATCATACAGGGTGCAGGTGCCGTAGCCGCCGCCATCATCGCGCTCACCGCGGATCTGGTGCGCGAAGAACGCTGGACCAAGGCTATGGCCACCATTGGCATTACCATTGGCATCAGCTTTAGCGTGTCGCTGGTGCTATCCGCGCCGTTAGCACAATGGGTTGGGGTGCAAGGGATCTTTTGGTTGACGGCGGGGCTGTCCATCCTCGCCATCGGCGTGCTCTACAAGGTGATTCCGGCTGTCCCGGCACGCTTCCATCGCGATGCCGAAATGAATCCTGCTGCGCTGAAGGACGTACTGAGGAATCCCAACCTGCTCCGTTTGGACTTCGGCATATTCTCACTCCACACGGGCCTGACAGCGCTCTTCGTAGTGCTGCCCTTGGTACTCATCGATCCGCAGCATCCTCTTCTCTCAGAGGCGGATCAGTGGATGTTGTATCTCCCGGTCATGCTGCTTTCTTTCGTGGCGATGGTCCCCTTTATCATTGTCGGTGAGGCCAAGCACCGCCTCCGAGAAGTCTTTGTGCTGGCGATTGCGGTCTTGCTGGCCGCGGTCATCTGGATGGCGCTCTCCAATCACAGTATCTGGTCTATTGCCACCGCGCTCTTCTTGTTTTTTGTGGGGTTCAATGTGCTGGAGGCAAGCTTACCTTCCCTGGTGGCCAAATTCTGCCATCCGGGCGCCAAGGGAACGGCCACGGGCGTGTATACCACGGCGGAGTTTCTCGGGGCTTTCAGTGGCGGCTTGTTGGGAGGATTACTTTATCTGCCCGATCAACACAACTACAGTGATGTTTTTTGGGCTATAGCGGCCATCTATTTGATCTGGTTGATAGTGGCGCTCACGATGCAGCAGCCGCGTTACGTCGCCACCAGGATATTTCCTCTTCCTCCCGATAGCCAAGATAACACGCAACTCACCCGGCAACTTCTGCAATTGCCCGGAGTAGTGGAAGTGGCGGTTTTCCCGGATGAGGGCGCGGTGTATTGCAAGGTAGAGAGCAAAATATACGATGACGAGCGGGTGCGATCCGTCATTAGGTATGCAAGCCAAACATAGATGCGGCGAACAATGAAAAACGGAGGTCATTATGCAAAAAGTCGCATGGGATGGCGGCACAAGGTGGCTACATGTCGGCCTATCTACTACATTGACATTTGAATTGTTCGGTGGCTTTTTGGTTTCCGATCCAAATACCAGACTGTACTTCATTATTCATGAGTGGGGTGGTCTCTTGGCCACAAGCATCCTCGTGGTAGAGTGGTTATGGATCTACGCCGATGGGCAGTCAAAAATTCTTTTTCCATGGAACAGTGAGGGAATGTCGCTAATAAAGACAGACATTCTAGCTCTATTTAAAGGAAAACTACCGCAGGCGGGACGCACTGTTGGTCTGCCCGGATTCTGGCATGGCATTGGAGTCCTCACCATGACCGGCTTGGCGATTACTGGCGTACTCATTTTTCTCGTAATCCCCGGTGGGCGCGGTGCATCTTCGTCCTCAGCCGGCGCCGCCGATTTTACCATGCTTTCCGGAGTTCATAGAGAGGTTTCCTATATCGCATGGATTTATTGGATTGGTCATGTTTCAGCTTCCATCCTTCATCAGACACGAGGTGATCCTGTCTTTCATGCGATTTTTTTAGGAGCGACCAAGCCGCGCAAATGATAGATATCAGTAGTTGTTTCACAGTGGTTAATACAGTAATTAAATAGATGATAACAATCGCCACGCCAGTCGCTCGACAGAGAATTAGTGGAGAATATTAAATGTCAAAATACACAGAGAAAATAATAAAATACTTTTTGTTTTTTAGCATCACGCCAGCAGTCGGAGCAATCATATACTTTTCATTTAAAGCTTTTGGGATAGATATTGGATTTAAATATATTATATATTTAATGATATTAGTTTTTCTTGTGAAGCTTATTGTAGGTGGAGTAGTTATCACCGTCTTCAGGAAAAATAAAGAAGGATGACTCCCACAATAGATGAAGCCTTGAATTCGGACGATTGCGCACATTCCCCTGTGGACAAGCATCATTCGGATACATCACCAGCAATTGTGCTATCTTTCTTTAACCCGGAAAGCATCTCCCATCCTCATCACGCCGCGAGGTTCTACCCCCACCCTGTATAAGGTTACTGCTGTTGCTACTTTTCCTCATTACCCTCGGGTCATAACAGGCCGCCTAAAGCTTCATGGCGCCGGATCAATACCCCCGGACACCCCAAAAAACAACCCGCGCCGACCATCACCTCCTGCCTAGGCACAATGGCTTCACAGCACTCTACCCCATACCACTCGATCTGCCGAAGAGCCGTTATTTAGATATATCTAATGAGCGTCAAGTGGGGCTAGAAGGTATCAGCGCACCATTCTGGATCAAATGCACCACATTGATGCAATAAAACGGCGATAATAGTGCAGTTATGAAGAACGAAATGGCCTCAGAGATTTACGCAACCTTATTAACAGCTTTTGTTCATGCATGCAATTTACTATTTTTATTGATATATATTTTCACGACCCAGAGGCTTGCAGTTTACCGCACCGTTTTGGCACAGATTATGCTGGAATACAACGGGCCAAGGTAAATTTGGCCCGTTGTATTCCAGGAGTATCTATTGTCATCAATACGAGGATTTGAATATGAGCATTGAAAATAGAATGAAACCAAAAGGCCCTTCATCAATTACTTCTTTTGTAGTTACAGTAGCCATGTCTCCAAACAGAAAACGCTCAGAAAAAATAAAGGCAGCATTAATACAAACTGTTAGAAAATTAGGGACTTGAAAAGAGGCGCGGAGTAGTCACCAAGAAAATCCACGCCATTTTATGTTGCTAGAGATTACAACATGACTATTGCAGAAGATAATTGGAATCTGATAAAAAAATTTACAAATCTTACCTTGGAAGATATTGAAAAACAATTTGTCCAAATATTTCCAGATTTAGCTAACAAGATAATAGATGACATATATGGTTCTGCATATCGCAGGAAACATATAAGCATGAAAACAAGGCACTTAATAACAATCGGAATAATTAGTGCGATGGGTGGCTGTGAGAATCAGTTGCAATTCCAGCTTAAGGCGGCTCTTAGTTTAGGAATAACACCCGAAGAAATCAGAGAAGCTTTTATACAAGTAGCTGTTTTTGCTGGAAACGCGAGAGCAATCAATTCGGCAACTATATTTCATTCCATACTAACAGAAGAAAAAATAAATAATGATTAAAAAATCCATAAAACTTATTGACTTTATATACGTGTACGCGACCATAAGCATCACACAGACATCGGTGTCAAGAATTTTTTGTTATACTGCACTTGGTATTTTATTAAAATAGCGCATTCCAGTCAGGACTTGTCTCTAATGCTAATGGTTTCGTGGATAGCCAATACAGTATCCTTGTTGGCGTCGAATATTATTTCTCAAAGATATGGTTATAATTACACTATAAAAATTATATCTGTCACTGTATCATCCGCATTAATTTTATATTTAATTTTTTCTGAATTTGTTCATATAAAGCAACATCAGAATTATATTCTGATGTTATTATCAATAATCGGTGTAACACTTTCTTCGGCAACAGCCATGCTCATCCCATTATCCACCCCAATAATAGCCACAGCATCAAATGACATATTTTCCATGAAAAGGAGAATAAAGATTTTATCCAATACATTTATTCTTAATCTTATCTTAGGAACCTTTCTTGGCGGGCTCATCATTAACGTTTATGGAGGGGGATCAGCAATACTAGTTGATTCCGTGCTTTCTATTTTTGGGGTTATATTATCTCTCGTATTTTATATTGTGTACCCAAAAAATAAATTAAAGCCTGACAGTAAAAAAAGAAACCCGATAGATCAGTTGCGAGAAGGGGCGAAATATGTATTTTACACTCCTCCGGAAAGGGTTATAGCAACGGTTTCCATGATGGTAAACATGGTTATAACTCCAGTTATATTTCTTATATTTCCTGTTGTGATTTTAAACGGCGGGCACTCAATAATAGACGTTTCATTGGCAGAAGTGCTTGTTGGTGTCGGAATATTAATGTCGTCATCATTCCTCTTAAGATTGACAGACAGACTGCTATCTCCGCACAGTATCGTTTCTTTAAGCATATTAATATGCACAGTGTCATTGGTGTTGATTATGTTCTCAGACTCCATTATCTGCTTGTTTTTTTCGGCCTTATTGATAGGTGTTGGTTTATCTTTGTTTAATGTGACATCAAATACAAAAAGAGCATTATCAATTCCGGAAAGGCATTTACCGAACATGGAGGGATTTTTATTGTTTTTGTGCACAGCATCAATTCCTCTTGGGTTTTTTATGACAAAGTATTTCTTAAAAATAAATCATATTGAATATATTTTATTTATATTCATTGGGATTTTATTTTCTGCCGTGCTGATTTCTTCTTCATCAAAATCATTAAAATCCATGCTTAATGATAGCCATGAAGAAGGAGTTAAGTATTACGAACGAGTTTATAAGCACATATTCAGTGGAGATATGGCGTGAGTTACTCGTTTTTCCCTGATAAAAATACTGCCAAGCATTTGCATGCTCAATATATAGATAGACTGCACTCTGGTTATTTAGAGTTGTTGGAAGAAATTAAAGTGAACAAGCCTGAAATAATGACCGATGAACTCCTGGATGCATTTAGCAATGTGCAGCCATCACAATATAATGGATTCCACTGCTTTACATATCATAGCGTACTTAATCTTCTAGGAAAAGATGAAACAAAAAAGGCTATCTCGCTGATGACGGATGTATTTTGAAATTGTTGTTATGCAGATAGATATACCCGCGGTAAACATGTTTCCGAAGATATATTCAATATGATTTTCTCGCAATCCGAACTGCCTGAAGATGGCCTTAATCTGACTAGGGTTAATGATAATGATGTTCCCGCTCTGGTAGAAAATCTTGAGCAAGGAATGATAATGCTAGAAGGCGCTCGCAATAATATTTTGAGTGAGATTTATTTTTCCGTGAAAGCAATAGTATTTTTTACTCAGCCAGAGAAGGACTATCAAGTTCTTTCTTTTACAGGCGACATGATGCAAACATTGATTTTTATAAATGGGAAAAAGGATAATAGCCATGTATTTATAATTGATAAACTTATACATGAAGCCGCTCATACTTACCTTTTTCTGATAAATCTTCATGAGGAGATGGTTCTTAATTCGCGGGAGAAAATATATGCTTCCCCACTTAGAAGTGATAAACGTGATATGTTTGGTATATACCATTCAACCTTTGTTATTCAAAGATTGATATTTTCTTTTGGTAATATACTAATCCATTCATCAAATTTAACGGAACCAGATCATTGTGCAATTAGAGATCTTGTGAATATGTACTATCAGAAGCTAGATCAAGGGTATGAGGTTACAAAAAATACGGAAAATTATCAAAGCTGGCTGAGAACTTGATAGATGAAGGACAAAGTGCAGCCATAGAGATGAAGAAATTGCTTATAACAGGCTAAAACGCCCTCCCCGCAAGCGTAAAGTATGCCGCTCAAGACTTCATGGGGCCGGATCAATAGTGGGGTTGATCCTCCTCGACGCTCGGGAACGATTACAGCGCCTTATTTTTTGGGCATCAAACCCGCGTCTTGGGCGGCGAGGCCGCCGACCGCCGACCAGTCACGGGGTTCGCCGTCCTGCGCTGCCAGGGCAATGAAACGGTCGCGCAAGACACTGGCGAAGGGAAGCGGTACTGCGAGCGCTTCCGCCGCCGTCAACATGAGGCGGATATCCTTCTGCCCTAGGGGTGCGGCGAAGCCCGGCGGGGTAAATTTACGGTCAGCGATGAGGGCGCCATAGTTCTTGTACAACGGCACGTTAAACAGGCTGGAGGTGAGCAATTCCAGATAAGCGTGGCGGTCGATTCCGCCCTTTTCGACGAGCGCCATGGCCTCGCCGAGCGATTCGATGACGGCGGCAATCAGGAAATTGCCGCTCAGCTTTACCAGATTGGCCTTGTCGGCTTGCTCCGCGACCACAAAAGTACGTTGGCCAATGGCCTCGAAAAGCGGTTGCAGACGCTCGATGAGACTGTGCTTGCCGGCCACCGCAAGAAACAACTTACCCGCTGCCGCCGCATCCGGACGCCCAAATACCGGGCAGGAAACATAGTCTTGTCCCGCGGCGGCGTGTGCAGCCGCGAGCCGGGCGGAGAGCGCGACGCTGATGGTGCTACAGGAAACATGTATGGCACCCGCGGACAGGTGCTCAAGCAGACCGTCGCCGGCGAGTACGGTCTGTTCCACCGCCGGATCATCCGCCAACATGCTGAAGACGACGTCGGCGGCGGCGAAATCCGCCAGGGTTTTGGCGGCCTGCGCACCTTGGACGACGAGAGGTTGTATTTTTTCAACAGAACGATTGAAGACGATCAACGCTTGCCCCGCCGCCAGCAGACGCGCGGCCATACCCGAGCCCATCCGTCCTAAACCGATAAATCCGACTTTCATGCACTTCTCCTTGCGACCCACATTGCATACCAGTCAGTTGATATCAACCATAGTCAGAATCATCCAGGATATCAAGGACCCCCCAGCCGGACTTTGACGCCCATACAGACCGGCGCGCCCAGCATTAGCGACCGCCTTTGGCGAGAATGACGCTGGACGCTGGACGCTGGACGCTGGACGGCGCTGGCCTGGCAGCGGCGCCATCGCGTGCCGGTTGCCGAAGCGCTCTCTTTACGACGATAATGTGCCCTGATGGGTGGTGGGGGTGTTTGGGACCGTTGGCGGGGCATGCGCATGCGATATTTGATTCTGGCGGCATTGATGGCGACGACTATGGCCGTGTCGGGATGTGCCGAGAAAGGTACGGGACCGCTCGTGGTGGGAAAGACCTATACCGCCGCGTTGTCAATGGCCATGCTCAACTTTAAGGTGCTGTCCTATCAGGGAAAGGGATGGTATTCCGTGCAACTCATTGGCCAACATATGTCTCCTTTTAGCACCGCCGTGCCAGCCCTGATAAACGCGCGCAAACTTTCCCTCCTGCAATCCCAGAGCGGCAACTAGTGCGAGATTTGGAGATTCCTGTTTTTGATCACCCACACCGATTTTTCCAGGCACGGGCGGCAAATCGAATGTCTGTTCCGGCGGAACCATAGATGACCACGCAGATAGACAAACTGTTCCTTGCTCTGGGTGCGCTTAACGCGGGGGTCGCGGTAGCCCTGGGGGCCATCGGCGCCCACGCCTTGAAAAATCGCTTGTCACCTAAAATGGTGGGTATCTACCATACCGGCAGCCAGTACCACCTTTATCACGCCCTGGGGCTGATGCTGGTGGGGTTGATGGCGCTGCAACGGCCGGAATCCAAGCTCATACCGTGGTCGGCCGGGCTGATGCTGACAGGGACGGTGCTCTTTTCGGGTAGTCTGTATCTCCTGGCAATCACCAGCAAGGGTTGGCTCGGCGCTGTCACACCGGTCGGCGGTTTGTTGCTCATTGCCGCGTGGCTGGTGCTCGCTATGGGAATTTTGTAGGCATTCGGTGGTCCCTATGGCAAAGTCGATCCCGCGCCTCACACCCCATGATGCCTTCAACTTCCTGCGGGAAAACCCGCAAGCGGTGTTCATCGATGTCAGGAGCGAAATGGAGTTCCTCTTCGTCGGACATCCCAAGGAGGCATTATCCATTCCCTGGCGGGACGAGCCGGACTGGGAAATCAACCCGGACTTCCTGGCGCACGTGCGGCGGGCCACATCCCATGACCGTCCCACCCTGTTGATTTGCCGCAGCGGCCACCGTTCTCTGGAGGCTGGCCTATTTTTACAAGCGCATGGTTTCAGCGCCATCTACAATGTGGCGCATGGTTTTGAAGGAGATCTGAATGACCGGCATTGCCGAAGCAGCCTGAATGGCTGGCGCTTCGATGGATTACCCTGGGAACAATGCTAGGGTCGGATTGACGGCGACTCACCGATCGATGCAAAGAGGCCCCGCTGATTGCTCGACGGGGCCTCTTCACAAACGACCGGCGCGCGAACTACTTACTTCATCATCGCCTTTTTGAACATCCGCTCAACCTTCGCATTGGCTTCGTCAGCCTTCTGGTTGGCGGCGTTGGCCGTGCTCATCGCCTGATCAGCGGTGCTCTGCGCAGCGCTTGCCTTGCTCAGAGCATCCGTCGCGGTACTCTGCGCGGCATTGGCCTTGGCCAACGCCTCATTGGCGGTGGACTGCGCGGCGTCAGCCTTGGCAGCAACCTTGTCGAGGTCCGAAGTGGTCGCACAACCGGCCAGGCCCAAGGGCAAAATCAGCGCAGTTACCTTCAAAGCGGTGGTAAACTTGCTCATAGCAGTCTCCTTTATGTTGGGTTGGATAACGAGCAGGCACAGCATAGCTAAAAAAACAACAACACGCCAGTAACCGGGACCACGTTTCCGGTGAATATGCCGATCCCGCTCCCCCGAGAATGCCTCGGGCCGCCACGGGCGCCTATCCTCCGCAAACCCCGCTTAGTGGTCTTGGTGCATGCACGGACTCCCCCAAGAAATATACCGCAACAGACTGTTTATCATGGATTAATTTTATCTCCTTGATTTATTCCGCGTTTTCTGTATGATGTTGTTCCGTTTCGTATTTTGAGCATAACATCGGCGTAGCGAACGCTGGGACAGGTCACCAGGACCGGCTCAAATAAGGAGATAGATTTGATACAACGGTTCTCTGCGGGGCTAAGCCTCGCCTTGTTCGCTTTTTTGCTGCCCAACGCCCTGGCGCTCGATCCCCCGGATCTGCCAGCTCCCCTGATCAGCGCATTATCCAAAAGCACCCCCGATTCCCAGGGGATGGATGCTTCCTCGGAGAAAGTCGCGGACACCGCCAAGGAAACCGGCTCCTCCCAGACCCGGCATAGCGATGGCGCGCTCCTCATGCGGCGTCAGGTGTTTTACCTGCAGCGGGTGACGGCTTACAACGCCCTTCCCGATCAAACCAGCAGTAATCCGGATATCGCCGCTTGCGGCCCTAATCGACCCGATCAGGTAGCGCTCTCACAGGATTTGTTCTTCCTCAAGAATGGCGGCAACCGTTGCGGTGAGCGCATCGATATCATTCTCCAGTCTGGACGGGTGATTCACGGTGTGGTCTGGGATACCATGAACCCTCGCTACCATAATGCCGCCGATATTCTCATGAGCAGCGTCCAGCGCGCCATGGACTTTGGGGTGAAACAAGCCCAACTGCGTTTCGTGCGCTCGCAAACACCTTCGACCAACGGCCTCTGACCACCCACGGTTCATTCAGCGCTGGCGGGGCCCGCAGCCATCATCGCTTCAATATCCGGCACCCGCTTAGGCACTTCGCTGGAGAGGATATCCGGCCCGTTGGCGGTCACCAACACGTCATCCTCGATGCGGATCCCGACGCCGCGCCAGCGTTCCGGCACCGTCTGGTTGTCCGGAGAGAAGTACAGACCCGGCTCGACCGTGAGCACCATCCCCGCTTCCAAAGACCGCCAAGAGTGATCCGCGCTGCGGTAATGGCCTACGTCATGCACATCCATGCCCAGCCAATGCCCTGTCCGGTGCATGTAAAAAGCCTTATAGCTGCCCTGCTCAATGACCGCGTCGCGACTTCCAGAAAGTATTTTCAGATCCAGCAGGCCGTCAACCAGCACCTTGACGGCCTCGTCATGATATTCCGCCACGGAACGTCCCACCTGGATGGCGCTTATCGCCGCTTCCTGACTGGCCAGGACAATCTCATAAATCTCCCGCTGCGCCGAACCGAAGACTCCGCCGACCGGTAGAGTCCGGGTAATATCCCCGGCGTAGGCGCCCACCTCCGCACCCGCGTCGATCAGCACCAGATCGCCGTCGCGCAATTCCGCATCATTTTCGGTGTAATGCAGGGTGCAAGCGTTGATCCCGCCGCCGACGATGCTCGGGTACGCCACGCTGGTCGCACCGAGGCGTTGAAAAACATGCTCGATTTCGGCCGCCAATTGATATTCCAGCATGCCTGGTTGGCATTGGCGCATGGCGTGGCGATGTCCGGCACCGCTGATGCCCACCGCCGCACGCATGATCTCGACTTCTTCCGGATCCTTGAACAGTCGCATCTCGTGAATCAGGTCAGCGACATCCACCACCTCCAACGGGTAGCGCACGCCTTGGCGAACCTTGCTCTTGGCTATATTGCGCCAATGCATCACCCGCGCATCGAAATCCGTGGACTGGCCCATGGGGTAAAACAGCAACTCACGGTCTTCCAGCAGTCTGGGCAGCGCCTCGTTCAGTTCATGAATGGACAGGCAACGATCCACCTGGCATTGCGCCAAGGCACCCTCCAGCCCGGCACGGCGGCCATCCCAGATTTCCCGCTCCGGCTCGCGAGGACGACAAAACAGGATCTGTTCTCCGTCCGCATGCCCCGGCACGAGCACCAGTACTGCCTCAGGTTCCACGAAGCCGGTCAGGTAGAGGAAATCGCTGCTGCCACGAAAGGGATATTGCACATCACCGTTGCGGCTCTTGGGCGTGGCGGTAGGGATGATGGCGACACCAGCGGCATGCATTTTCCGCATCAACCGGCGACGCCGGGCCACATAATCAGGGCGCGGCAGATGGAGTCTTGTCATAATAAAAGGTCTCCCGTACGGTTCATGTGTCGATATTGCCTGCCGTATCGCAAGAGCGCCAGAGTGTTCCGGGTGAGGCGCTGGAGCCGTGTGCATAAAAATGCGCCGTCAATCCCCTAAGAAAAACAGCGCACGCAGCGAGACGGGGCGAGTCTATTATTGCATGGCGGCTTCCACCTGCTTCGCAAAAGCCGGGTCGGTTTGCGTCTTCTTGAGCATGCTCGAGTACTGTTCCGCGGTCAGATGATTGCTGGCGAGGACTCCGTCCACCTTGGTCATGTAAGACTGCTTCAAGTTTTCGCGTTTGGCGGCGGTGAGGCCTTTCTGACTCAGCGCCGTATGCACTTGCTCGTTGAGTTGCTTGATTTGACCGACAGCGACGGCAAAATCTTTTATTTGAGTGGGATTCGAGGCCGTACCCGCAGTCGCTGCCACACGCAAAAATCCCGGAGTTGCACGCTCCAGACCAGCGGCCAGGGCCGCACCGCCACCAAGACTAAACAGACCCAGAATAAACAAGGTGCCCCATTGGAGACGCGACTTCGCGAAAAACCCCGGCAAAGCCGGTTTCTTTGTCGGATGAACCGCATTCTGGGCAGCATGATGAACTGTAGTTTCTTCCATACCTCTCCCCTCCCCGCCTATTAGAAAAAGAATGCTCGAGATAAGGCACCATTCATACATAAGACGGCTCTTTAATTCGGCCTTCCTGGTCACCCTAACCGCTCGGACCGAATATTGCAAGCACCGCGCATAGGGCGGTCAGGCCACTGTGACGGTAGAGAAAAATGCGCCTCAGCCTCCCTCGAAGGCCGCCTCCATGGCGTCGCCGAGATGCGCGGCAGGATGCAGCGCAAACGCGGGGGTCGCTAAATCCTGCTCGCCGCGCGGGAGGATAGCCCCCTTGAAACCCAGTTTTATCGCCTCCCGTATCCTTGTCTCCATGCCTGCCACGGGGCGGACTTCTCCGGCCAGACCCAGCTCTCCAAAGACGATCCGACGTCCCGTCAGCGGTTTGTTGCGGAAACTGCTCAACAAGGCCAGGGCCACCGCAAGATCCGCCGCCGGCTCGTTCACCTTGATGCCGCCCGCGATGTTCACGAACACATCCTGGTCGAACAACACGCTACCACCATGGCGATGCAGGATCGCCAGCAGGAGGGAAAGGCGGTTGGGGTCCAGGCCGATGGCTACCCGACGTGGATTGGCCAATGGACTAGGGGTCACCAGGGCCTGCACCTCCACCAGGAGTGGGCGGGTTCCTTCCTGGGTCGCCAGCACGACACTCCCCGCCACAGGCCGATCGTGCTGCGACAGAAAGAGTTGCGAAGGATTGGCGATCTCCCGGAGGCCCTCTTCCTGCATCTGGAAAACGCCCAATTCGTTGGCGGCGCCAAAGCGATTTTTGATGGCGCGCACGATGCGATAGGGACTGCCCGCCTCGCCCTCGAAGTACAGTACCGTGTCCACCATGTGCTCAAGTACGCGCGGACCCGCGATGGCCCCTTCCTTGGTGACGTGACCCACCAGCCAGAGGGCCGTGGCCGTGGCTTTGGCGAAACGCACCAAACGCGCCGCGCACTCCCGCACCTGCGCCACGGAGCCGGGGGCCGATTGCAAGGTATCGGTGTAAATCGTCTGAATGGAATCTATCAACACCAGGGCAGGCTGCTCGCCTCGGAGCAACCCCTCGATAACCTCCAGATGGTTTTCCGCGACCACCCGCACCGGGCTTTGCGTCAGACCCAGACGCTGGGCGCGCAAGGCGACTTGTGCCGCGGACTCCTCCCCGGTGACATAGAGTACCTTGCCGCTCCGGGTCAGGTGATGGGCGGTCTGGAGCAGGAGGGTGGATTTGCCGATGCCGGGCTCCCCGCCCAGGAGAATGGCCGCCCCTGGCACCTGCCCGCCGCCCAGCACCCGATCGAGTTCCGTCAGGCCCGTAGGGCTGCGCCCCACCTCCGCGACCGGTACGGCGTGGAGAAACTGCGGCGGACTGGCCGTGGCGTAGGCCGTGTGCGACTTGATCCCGGACTTCTCCGCACGTTGTTCGACGAGGCTATTCCAGGCCCCGCAATCCGGACAGCGGCCCAGCCATTTATTACTGGCGCTGCCGCAGTCCTGACAGACAAACAGGGATTTTTCGCGGCTCATGGAACCAATCGGCGCGGAACGCGCGCTTGTATGCGACAGCTTAGTTCGTAAGGGATGGTGCCAAGCCGCGCCGCCAAGACTTCGACAGCCGCGCCGCCGGCCCCCATCAGCACAACGGGGGCGTCGATTTCCGCTTGCACCTCCGTCAGATCCACGGAGAGCATATCCATGCTGACCCGTCCCAAAATCCGGGCGGCTTGGCCGGCTACGGTGATAGGCGCGCCCATACCGAGATGACGCGGATAACCATCACCGTAGCCCGCCGCCACCACCCCCACCCGGCAATGGGCCGGACTTTGCCACGTGGCGCCATATCCCAGCCAGTCGCCGGGAGTGAGATTCCGCGTGGCCACCACGGCACTGCGCCAGGACAAAACCGGCTGTAAACCGATCTCGCTGCCGCTCCGTCCCGCGAAAGGGGAAAGACCGTAGAGCATTAGTCCCGGACGTACCCAGCGATGATGCGTGAAAGGCAACGCCAGCACCCCGCCCGAATTGGCGAGGCTGTGCTGACCCGCCGTGGAGCCATCGAAGCACGCCATGGCCTCGGCAAAAACGTCCGCCTGCTGACGGTTGAAGAGGTCGTCCGGAGTATCGGAACGGGCAAGATGGCTCATCAGACCCAGCACCCGCCAGCGCGGATAATGCCGCAAAGCGGCGAATACGGCCGACAGGCGGTCCGGTGCGAAGCCTAGCCGGTGCATGCCCGTATCCACTTTGACAAACAATCGGAGGGCAACGTCGGCGGCGTGGGTTTCCAGCCAGCGTAACTGCCGCTGTTCATGAATGACCAGCAGGTAATCGCGCGCAGCGGCATTTCTCACCTCCTCCGCGGCAAACGGGCCGCCGAGGATGCAGATAGGTCGTTCCAAACGCAGCGCGTGGAGGGTTTCCGCCTCTTCCAGAGAAGCCACCGCGAAGGCATCCACCCCCGCCTCCGCCAGCACCGGCGCACAGAGCGTGACATCGTGCCCATAGGCATTGGCCTTCACGGCCGCCATGATCCGCGCATGAGGCGCCCTCTGACGCACCACGGCCACATTGTGGCGCAGCGCGGTGGCAGAGATTTCGGCAACCATCGGGCGAGTCATGGATGCATGATACCGCAAAGAAAAACAAAATCCCCGCGCTAGCGGGCGAAACCGTTCCCGGCCGGGGCATAATTCTCGAAACGGGTATATTCGCCGAAAAAGCTCATCCGTACCGTCCCGATGGGCCCATTGCGCTGCTTGCCAATAATCACCTCGGCAATGCCTTTCACCTCTTCCTTATCCCGGTAATAGACCTCCTCCCGGTAGAGGAAAAGAATCAGATCGGCATCCTGCTCGATGGCGCCGGACTCCCGCAGATCGGACATCTGCGGACGCTTCTCTGTCCGGTTCTCCAAGCTGCGGTTGAGCTGGGACAAGGCAATCACCGGAATCGCCAGCTCTTTGGCCAGTGCCTTGAGTGAACGGCTGATCTCGGAAATTTCCGCAACGCGGTTATCGCCCCGACCCGGTACCTGCATGAGTTGCAGGTAATCGACCACGATCAGCGCCAAACCGTGCTCGCGTTTCAGCCGACGTGCCCGCGACCGCAGATCCATCGGTGTCAGCGCGACCGAATCGTCGGTGAACAGGGGGGCGTTGCTCAACTCGCCAATGGCATGCGCGATGCGCGGCCAGTCATCATTACCCAGACTGCCGTTGCGCAACCGGTGCTGATCCACCCGCCCCCGCGAGGAGAGGGCGCGCAACACGATCTCATCCGTCGGCATTTCCATGCTGAAGACCGCTACCGGCTTGCTCTCGGCACAGGCGACGTGCTCGGCGATGTTCATGGCGAAGGAGGTTTTCCCCATGCTCGGACGACCGGCAACGATGACCAGTTGACCGGGGTGCAGGCCCGAAGTCTTCTCATCCAGGTCGGTGAAGCCCGTGGACAAACCGGTGACGCCCTTTTTATCCCGGGCAATGATTTCGATCCGGTCAATGACCGCCGGAAGGGCGTCCTTGATCTGGATGAAACCCTCGCCGCCACGCTGTTGCCCCTCGGCGAGCTGAAAGACACGGCTTTCCGCCTCATCCAGTAGCGCTTGCGCCGCTCGCCCTTCGGGGCGATAGGCCAACTCCGCGATTTCCCGCCCCACGCGAATGAGATCGCGCAGGGTCGCCCGCTCCCGCACGATACGGGCATACGCGAGCACGTTGGCCGCCGAGGGGGTCTCGTTGGCCAACATCAGGAGATACTGCACCCCGCCCACTTCGACAAGTTGCTCGTGGTCCTGCAGCCACTCGGAGATCGTTACCGCATCGACGGCGCGACCGTCACCCAGCATGACGGTAATGGCGTGGAAAATCTGCCGGTGGCGACGCTCGTAAAAATCCTCGGCGGCCACGACCTCCGTCACTTGCTCCGCCGTCTCGGGATCGATCAGCAGCGCGCCGATGACGGACTGTTCCGCCTCAATGGAATGTGGCGGGGCCTTGACCCCGCCGCCATGGTCCGCAGACTCGAACACGCCGCCGTCTCCGTCCCTGCCGGAGTTCAGGCGCGCTCGACCAGCACCGCCACATCCAATTCGACTTCCGGGTGCAGACGCACGCGAGCCGAAAATTCGCCCACCCGTTTGATCGGGCCGTCCGGCAACCGGATTTCCGAATGCGCCACCACATGGCCCAGTGCCGCCAGCGCACCGCCGATGTCATGCAGGCCCACCGAACCAAACAAACGGCCATCCTCGCCCGCCTGCAGGGCGATTTTGACCACGACATCGGCCAACGCGGCGGCCCGTTTCTGGGCGGCTTGCAGACGTTCCAACTCGGCCTGTTCCAGGGCCGCCTTGCGCTGGGCGAAGTCTTCCAGATTGCGTGGATTGGCGACCACCGCCTTGCCCTTCGGTACCAGAAAGTTTCGTCCGTAACCGGGCCGCACTTCCACCACATCACCCAGATGCCCCAGCCTGTTGATACGCTCCAGCAAGATCACTTTCATTTCAAACTCCTCCCAAAATTCTTGGCCAAACCGCCGCCGGTCAGGACCGCGACCTGACAAACCGTTGGCGCAGGTGAAAAACACGATCCAGAACACCCAGCACACTGATCACCAGCAAAAGCTGGGAAAGCAGGATCACTCCTACATAAAAAGCGACCAGCGCGAAAAGCGGCCAGCCCCGCAACGCGAACCACAGATGCACGAGACTCAAACCCTGCAACAGATAAAACCCGCCGATCAGAATGGCGAGGTTCTGCACCGGCCACAATGCGCCGCCATGCAGCAGACCAACGCCCAGCAAAGTCGCTGCCAGCAGCCAGATCAAGGCGTCCGGCAGCACCCAGTCCCGGAACACCCGCTGTGGCGCGGCGACACCTTGCAGACGCTCACGCCAGCGACTGGCCAATAATGCCGCCAAGGCCCAGAGAATGGTCAGCCCCGTGGCGAGAATCCCCGGCATCAGACGCGCCATTTCGCCCAGCATCTGGCGCTGCGTCAAACTCAAATCCTTACGGGCCGGCGCCAGTAGATGTCCGATCTGCGTCTGCCAGAAGCCTGGGCCTGCCCCCTGCGGTATGACCCACAGGGAGAGCGCCAGTACCACGAGGGACAAGCCGATGATCACCCAGACCACACCATCCCACTCAGCGTCCCACCGCAAGCCCTCCCCCAGCAACCGTCCTGGCAACCACGCCACCAGGGCAAAGGCGACACCGTACCACGGGTTCAGCATGAACAACGCGGAGGCCGCACCGGCAATCAGCAGAACCTCCAGGCTCTCCTTGCGCCCGGCCTGCAAGGTGACCAGCGCCACCAGCGCGACACAGTTGAGCAGCAACAGTCCCGCGAGGAAGGGTACCCGTCCCGCAAGGCTGAAAAGCACAGCCGTACTGACGCCGGCTTGCCAGCGTCCGCTGAGAAACCAGCGCAAGATCCCGCCCTCTTCTGGCTGCGCCGCCACCGGGGCAGGGGCTCCTTAACGCACGACGTAGGGCAACAATGCCAGGAAACGTGCGCGCTTGATGGCGGTGGTCAGTTGCCGCTGGTAAAGATTGCTCGTCCCGGTAATTCGACTGGGCACGATTTTGCCCGTCTCGCCGACATACGCCTGCAAGGTTTTCAGGTCCTTGTAGTCGATTTCCTTGACGCCTTCCGCCTTGAAACGGCAAAACTTGCGGCGGCGGGTAAAGTTGCCGCCGCCGCGTTTGTCGCCATCTCCGTCCCGATCCCTGTCCCGATTGAATGCCATCTGAATCTCCTCGATCAAGCCGTCTTTACGGCTTCGTTATCACTGTGCTCCGGTTCGCCCTCGTTTTCCGCAAGATCCGTGGCCTCTTCACCGCGGTCGCGACGGTCATTCTCTTCGCGAGCCAGGAAGGAGGGGTCGATGATCGCTTCGTCGCGAGCCAGAATCAGGTGGCGCAATACCGCGTCGTTGAAACGGAAGGCGTCCTCCAACTCGGCCAGAGCAGCCCCGGTACATTCCACGTTCATCAGGACATAGTGGGCCTTGTGGGCTTTTTTGATGGGATAAGCCAATTGCCGACGGCCCCAGTCCTCCAGACGGTGAAAACGGCCACCATCGCCCTCGACCATGCCGCGATAGCGCTCGATCATTTGCGGGACCTGCTCACTCTGATCAGGATGGACCAGAAACACGATTTCATAATGACGCAAAATATAAGCTCCTTGTGGTTCACTGCGGAGTCCGGGCGCCTATCGCCCGGACAAGGAGTAAAAGGTGAGGGCGTATTCTAATACGCGACGCGGGAAAAACAAGGGGTTAACCTTTGGCCCTGCGCGCCACCCGGACGAGAGCCGACGTTCAGACCCCCCTCTCAACCCGCGCCTCCCGGAGCCAGGGCCTGTAATTGCTCGATCTGTCGCAGACAGCGCGCCCGCACCGCGGAGGACAAAGGCGACACGGCCTGGTGACCGGCGAGCCTCTCCAGACGGGGGCGCCGCGGCAGCGGACCACCAGATTGTAGATGAGCGACGGCCGCCGCCGCACCCACGGGGTCATTGCAGATCAGCAGCAGATCCGCACCGGCCGCCAGCGCCCCGTCGACCCGGGCCGTCATGCCGCCGATTCCGTGCGCCCCCGCCATGCTGAGGTCATCACTGATCACCACGCCGGTGAAACCCATGTCGGCACGGAGGATATCCTGCAGCCAGCGCGATGAGAAACCGGCGGGGTGCTCGGCATCCACCCGGGGATACAGGCAATGCGCGGGCATGATCGCCGGAATCCCCGCGGCGATCAGGGCGGCAAAGGGTTGCAGATCTTCCTGCAACGCCGCACGGGGGCGGGTATCCACCGGCAAGGCCCAATGAGAGTCCGCGGCTACCGCGCCATGGCCGGGAAAATGCTTGGCGACGCCCTGCAGGCCCATCTGTGCCATCCCCTCCCACACCGCCGTGGCCAGTACGCCCACCCACTCCGGATCACGGTGGATGGCGCGGTCGCCGATCACGCTGGAGATCCCCCGATCCAGATCCAGGCAAGGGGTAAAGTCCAGATCCAGCCCGATACCCCGCAGTTCCGCACCCAACAGTACCCCCCAGTCCCAAGCGGCCTCCCGTGCCCGCTCCAGGCCCTCGCGGTCCGCCAACAGACCCAGGGTCGCCATCGGCGGGAAGCGCGTCACTCCGGTGCGCAGGCGCTGCACCCGCCCTCCTTCCTGATCGATGCCGATGATGAGCGGGGGATGACGCAACGCATGCAGTTCACCGCATAAGGCCTGAACCTGTGCAGCGTCGATACAGTTGCGGGCGAAGAGAATGACCCCACCTACCGCGGGTTGGCGCAACATCGCGCGCTCGGCGGCCGTCGGCCGGGGGCCGGCGATGTCGATCATGAGCGGACCTCGATCGAGTTCCTGGAATTCAATCCGTACGGGCATTGGGGGTGGCCTCCTCCGCGCCAGCCTGCTTCGCGGCCTTCGCCGCGGCACGCGCCCTGGCTTCCGCCTTATTCCTCTCTTCATTCTGCACCAGTTCCATATCCGGTGGCATGGAGATAGGCAGGGTGATGCTGGGCGGTTGACTCGGGATGCCATGCACGTGCACCGGTACAATCATCATGCTGAAACCATCGTGTTGCAAACGGTCCTGCACGATGAAGCTGACTTCATCGTGCAGCAGTCCCCGGAAAAATCCCTGGAAGGGGGTGTCGATCACCCGTCCGGCGAAAAAGATGCTTTGCGGAAAATAGCGGATGGCGACGTTGGCCAGTTCCTCCATCGCCTGAATGCGATCGGTGGAATACGTGGCGAACCAAGTGGACGCCATTCCCTCGTTACGGCAGAAGGCCATGTACTGGTTGGCCTCCGTCTCCACATAGATCTTGAGATCCTCCATCGCCTGGATACCCTTGAACTCGCCCTGACCGACAATGCCGGCGAGCAGAAAGACATAATTCTTGACGAAATCACCGACCATGCGATGCGCGGTCAACAGGGTATGGAGCCCCAACCCGTCAAAACGGCTGACAAAGAACACCGCGGTGGCACCCCGCGGGTCGAGCGGCAAGTTGGGGCCGGGTTCCAGATTTTCGGGCACCACGTCCAGCATGGTTTCGTCCAGTTCCGCTGTGATTTTGCTGATGCTCTTGTAGTGGCGATAGATCAGGTAGCCGAGCACGACACCCACCAGGGTGATCAGCAGGGTAAACCAGCCACCCGCGTCAAATTTCTCAAAAATAGTGATCGCGAGGATGGACGCGGTGACGATAAAGCCCGACACACTGATGGTCAGACGCGACAGCCAGCGGGGATCCTGATATCGCTGGAAAAACCAGTGTCGGCTCAGTCCGGCCATGGTCAGGGTGAAGGTGATGAATACATTGATGCTGTAAAGCACCACGAGAATGCTGACATGCCCCCTCGTCGCCAGGAGAATAGCGATGGCCGCAAAGCCGATCAGCAGAATCCCGTTACGGGACACGAAACGATCCGACAGATAGGAAAAGCGCTCCGGAAGCCAGCGGTCTACGGCCATGTTGGCCATGACGATGGGTGCCGTGATGATACCCGTGTTGGCCGCGATGAAGAGCAGCAAGCCCTCCGTCAGCAGCGTAATCAACGTCGCCGTGGACCCCACGGGGAGACCGTCCCAGGTCCAGCCTTGGGTGATATCGCCGTATAGCACGGCGTTCAGGGTCTGCCCCGCCACCGCATGCACGTGATAGATCAGATACAGAAAGATTAGGCTGCCTGCCACCAGCGACAGAGAAGTGGCCAGCAGGGTCATGGTGCGCTGCCCCGTCTGCACCCGGGGCTCACGCATGATATGCACCCCGTTGGCCACCGCTTCGAGACCGGTATAGGTGCCGCCACCCAGACTAAAAGCCCGGAAAATCAAGGCGACGATGAATATCCAGCCATACTGCATGCCATCCCGCTGGGCGCCCGCCATCGTGTTCCGGGCGATCTTGGGCATATCCTCCACATGATTCATCAGCCCCCAGCCGAGAAGAATGGTGTGGGTGATGACAAAGGCCAAGAAGATGGGCAACAGGATCTTGATGGATTCTTTCATGCCGCGCAGATTGAGGAAGATCAAGAACAGCAGCACCGCGACATCCATGAGGATACGCTCGTCATACCAAGAAGTGGGCATGGCGCTGAGCAGGGCTTCGGTGCCCGACGCCACCGAAATGGACGCCGTCAGGATGTAATCGACAATCAGCGCAGCGCCACTCACCAGGCCCGCCTTGGGTCCCAGCAGGGTCGATGCCGTGTGATATCCCCCGCCTCCGTCCGGGAACAGGGCGATCACCTGCTTGTAACCCGCCGAGATGATGAACACGGAGAGCGGAATGCCAATGGCCAGAAAGACGGAGAGATATTCATGACCCTTGAGGGCGTAATAAATTTCCGCCGGACCGTAGGCGGAGGAAGACAGGGCGTCGGAACCGAGGCCGACCCAGGCCAGAAACGCCGCCAGCGAAAGGCTCTCGAAGAGCTTGGGATTGAAGACGTTTACGGCGCGGCGGAAACGGGGTAGGCGAAGCCAGGCCATTCAGGGCCTCCTCGGAGCGGGAAAGGACAACGGATGCCGCGAGCCGATAAACACCGGGGTTGCCACGGCGCAACGCGCAAAAAGCGCGCATATCGCTTCCGGCGCCATGCGGACGCAGCCCGCCGACACGGGCTGGCCAAGGTGCTCCGTATCGGCGGTACCATGAATGTAGATATAACGGCGCTGGGTATCCTGCCGCCCGCCCCGGTTGACGCCACTTTCGCATCCGGAAAGCCAGAGAATGCGGCCGAGAATCCAGTCCTGCCGGGGTTGATCCGCCATTGCTTCCGGGTGGTAGCAAGCACCGGTCCAGCGTCGCCCGCGCAGGATCGCGGTCAGGGGCAGGCCATCGCCGATGCGCGCGCGTATCACATGCCAGCCGCGCGGCGTGCAACCACTGCCAGGCTGCTCACCGAGTCCGTTACGTGCCGTGGACACGACATACTCCGCATGCGGCGCCAGACCGCGCATCTCGCGCAGGCGTTGAGTGGATACGTCCACCCAGAGCCAATACCCTGGCGCCTCAGCGCTCGAAAAGAGCGATGGATTCGACATGGGCGGTATGGGGGAACATATTGACAACGCCTGCGGCGCGCAGGTGGTAGCCCCGTTCATGCACGAGGTATTCCGCATCGCGCGCCAGCGTGGCCGGATTGCAGGAAACGTAGATCAGACGGCGAACCCCGGGCACCAGGCTGCGCAGAACCTCGCTAGCGCCGCTCCGCGGCGGGTCGATCAGTATTTTGTCGATGCCCCCCCTTGGCGCGAAATCTTCCATCCGCACCTGGGTGAGATCGGCCACGGCGAAACGGGCGCATTCCGCCAACCCGTTGGCGGCCGCATTTTCCGCGGCCAAGGCCACCAGTCGGGCATCCCCCTCGATACCGAGCACCTGCGCCCCCAGCCGCGCGATAGGCAGCGTGAAATTTCCGAGGCCGCAAAACAGGTCGAGAATCCGTTCTCCCGGCTGCGGCCGCAGCAGCATCATGGCGCGCTGTACCATCATCCGATTGACCGCCTGGTTGACCTGGGTAAAGACCAGCGGATCGAAACGCAGGCGCAGTTGGAAGTCGGACAGATCGTAATGGAGGGGCTCCGGCGACTCCGGCCATAAGGAATGCAGGGTATCCGGCCCGCGCGGTTGCAGCCAGATCTGCATCGCACGGGTGCGGCCGAAGTCGCGTAGGTGCTGGAGATCCTTGTCCGTCAATGGACGCAGATGACGGAACACCAAGGCCACCGCATCGGGCGTGGCCGCCACTTCGATCTGCGGAACGTCCTGCGGCGCGTGCAGTTGCGCGATGAGCTGACGCAAGGGCAGGAGATGCTCTCCGACACGTGGGTCGAGGGTCAGGCATTTCCCCATATCCACCACGAAGTTGCTGTTGCGCTCCCGAAAACCCACCAGCACCCCCCGGGTTCTCGGGGTGCGCACCGACAGTCGCGCCTTGCTGCGATAGCCTAAAGACGGTCCATGAATGGGCGGCAAGATACGCTCGGCACGCACCTTGCCGATACGCCAGAGGCTGTCTTCCAGTTGTCTTTGCTTGATAGCCACCTGCGCCGTGGGCTCCAGATGTTGCAAGCTGCACCCCCCGCAGACCCCGAAATGGGGGCAGGGCGGCGGCACCCGCAGGGATGAGGCCCGGTCGATCCGCACGATTTCGGCGCAATCGTAGCTTTTGGCGCCCTGGGTACGCCGGACCCGGACCCGTTCCCCGGGCAAGGCGCCATCGACAAAAAGCACCTTGCCCTCGACACGCGCGATGCCGCGGCCTTCCGTATCCAGACTTTCGATGGACACCCGCTCGGGCTGGGCATCGTGAATGGGTTTAAGGCGCGGCATGCGAATTCTCTGGCCACAAAGTTAGAAATTCCCGGACATGGGCCTCGTCCCGGCTGTGCAGATAGGTGCGTAATTGTTGCTGACGGACGCCATACCCGGCCCGGTCGAGATGCCCGCGCGTCAATTCGAAACGCAAATAAATCAGGGTGGTGTTGAGAACATCGATCTCGCAATACTGGCGGATGCCCGCCAGTTTCCCCGCCTGGTAATGCGCCCAGACTTCGGCACCGCTCATGCCCAACTTGCCGGGCAGGCCGAGCAGCAAAGCCACCTCCTGGAGCCGTGCCACGTTACGCGCCTGGTAGGCCGAGAGCAGATCCATGAGATCCAGATGGCGTTCGTGGTACCGACTGGTGTAATTATTCCAACGATAACTTGGGTCGTGCTCTCCGTGCTCCCAATAACGGGCGGCGGAGATGCCATGGAGCAGAGCGCGGTAATGCAGCACCGGCAAATCAAACGCCGCCCCATTCCAGGATACCAGTTGCGGAGCGTGACGCTGGATAAATTGATAAAAAGCGGCAATCAGGGCGGCTTCGTCATCTTCCGTCTTGCCGAAGCTGCTCAGCTTGATCTGGTCACCCTGCCACCAGAGGGCCGAAATGGCCACCACCCGGTGCAGATAGGGGCGCAAGAACTCCGAGGCGCCCTGGGTTTCGATACGACGCTGGTGCTGCAACAACTCCGCGACACCCGCATCATCCCCCAGCCCGATGCCGTGAACCCGTCGCCCACCAGCAACGTCCGGCACCGTCTCGATATCGAAAACCAGTATATCCTGCAAAGCGGCGGGATTTATTTTTGTTGCCACTGACCACTGGGCGTCTGGTACCAGTATCCCGGCGGCGCCTTGTTGATCCAGGCCTGGGCAAAGGTCTGCTGAATCTGTCCCGCCCATTCCGGGTGGCCATTGGCATCGGCAATCTGCTGGTACAGGTTGCTGAGGGCTTGGTTATAGCTGTTCACCAGGGCATTGAGTGGCGCCCGCTGCGGGAGCGGCACCGCGGCGGCGTCACGGATGGCCACCTGGCCGCTGGCCGTGTAACCCACCGCGCCACTCACGAAATATGGCCGCATCTGCGTCGCCAGGTCTTCCACCTGGGCCCGCGCCGACTGCACTCCTGGACTGGAGGCATTGAGGTTCGCCGCCGCTTCCGCGGTGCCGCTGATCGCCGAGAAGCCCATGGCCAGCAAATAGCTGGCGGCATGGTAGGGCGACGCCATGCTCAGAGGACCCATGGCGGGCGCCGAACGCGCGGGCGCCGTCGTGCCGGGCGCGGAAATCGCGGGCGCGGAAGTCGTCGGGGCCACGGGGAGGTGCGCGGCCCCTTTGGCCGCCGCCTTGTACACTTCGCCGACCACCTGATCGGCCAGCTTCTGAGCGGCAGCGGCTGGGAAATAGATATTGACCGTCACGCACGCCGACAGCGTCATGAGCAAACCCAGCACCAGCACGCCGCGCCAGCCTCGTCTTTCCAGCCCACCCTGCTTCGTCATTACCTCACCCTCCCGTATGGATCTGGGGACCACTCTGTATGGCGGCGTGCAAACGTGCCAGCAGTTCATCCCAATCTACCCGGCGATTGTACCCCACTATATCCACTCTGGGCAGTCCTTGCCCCTGAAGGATCACGAAACCGCCGTCCGCCGGCCGCACCCCGGACAACTCGGCCATACCGTCCTTGAGCGTCACCCCCAGGCCCAGGTGGGCGTAGGCGAAGGTCTTGAACATACGCAGGAACAATCCCTGAAAAAATCCGCCGATACCATTGCCGCCACCAAGTTTGGTGATGCTCTGGACTGCCGCATAACTGATTTCCTGGGACACACCGTGCGCGGGAACCGTATGAAACTCGGCCTGGAAAGCCTCCGGCGACCAGTTCAGCAACGCGAGGTGTCGCACATTCCCGTCCAGTACCCCGCTGATATAGCCAAAATGAAAAGCGTCCGTCAACGGTTTCAGCCGCACACCACGAATCTCGACATCGGCGCGCAGCAGGGGCAGAGCGCCCAGAAAATTCTCGATATGCAGGTATCCCACCCGCACCTCGCCGCCGAACACGTGGGCGGAAAGCTCGCCACTCGTGTGGATGTCCCCGGCATGGTACCGCAAATCCGGAATGGAGGCCGAGACCGTTCCGGTAAAGGGCGGCCAATGCAGGGTTCGCGTCAATTGCGTCATGCTGACCCCGTGCAGGTCGCCGCTCATGTCGAAACCGGATCGCGGTCCCGTCCAGCGCACCGCCAGCCGCCGAAAATCCAGCCCCCCTCCCAACATCGCCAAGGTGAAGGGCTGTCGCAGCATAAAGCCCTGGGGGTGAAGCGCCAGTTCCGCATGCAGCGGGCCCACGGGGATGCGATACAGGGCCGCGGATCGCCAGCCGACCGTGGCGGCGGACGCTTTCCGGGTGCGATTCCAGGCACCCCGGCTCTCCGCGCCGGTCACAGCGAGAAGTCCCTTCGGACTGGAAAGGGCCGCGTCGCGCAGGTCCCATTGCAGCGCATTCAGGCCACCCTCTCCCTCCGCGGAAAAGCGCAAACGTCCCGAGGCTTGCAACCGCGCGGCGAGCCCTCCGGGGGATGTCAGCGGCTTGATCCAATTCGCATACAACGGCGCCATGGCGACTTCCACCCGTTCCAGTTGCCAGTGCGGCACCCCGTTCCGGGTCGGCCACTGCAATGCGAAGCCGCCATGGCCCAGACCCGGCCACTGAATGGTTCCTCCCGCCAGTTGCCAGACGCTGCCCTTCTGTTGCCAGTGCGCGCGCATCCGCAGCGGGGTGACGGGGGCCTGCCAGTACCACGGACTCCAGAGTATCCCGCCCTGGGTCCAGCGCACCTGCGCGACACCACGCCATTGACCCGCGTACACCCCCTCGCCGCGCAGATGCAGGGCGACACCCTGGGCGGCCTGCAGGCCATCCGGGCTGTTGAACTGCAACCGGCTCCCGCTCAATACGAGGCTGATCCGCCGCGCCCGCGCCCAACTCGCCCCCTGGGCCTGGAGCCGCCACCGCGCCTCGCCCGACACCTGCCAGGCAGCGGGCAGTCGCATAAAGGCATGCGCGAGGCCCGCGACCGGCAGGCTACCCGCACTCGTCAGACGCCATTGCCCTGTGGCGGCGCTCCGGACCCGCACGTGGACGCTCCCGAACCGCGCGCCGCGCACCGTCAGCACGGCTTGACCGCTACCACCCACGCGTTGCAACCGTACCTGTCCGTGACCATTCAGCGCACCCCACGGGCTACCGCCCACAACCAGGCTACCCTGCCGGCAGGACCAGCCCGATGCGGTCCGGAGCACACATTGCAATCGGGCATGCCGCCAAAGGACACGTTTGCCCACCCGCAGCGTACCCGTCGCCCAGTCAAGCCGGTTGCCCTGCGCCGTGGTGGTCAGCGTTGCGCGCAGGTGCTGCGCGGTCCAGCCCGCCCCACTGAGTCGCGCCGCGCGGATTTCCAGGGTCTGCGCCCCGGCCACGCCAGAAACGGCGAACTCCAGGCACAGCGCCAGCAGCCATCCGACAATTTTCGGCGTAGCCGCACGGCGCTGGCGCACCATCGTGTCAGGCCGGGAAAACACCCAGGGAGAGATAGCGGTCACCCCGATCACAAATCATGACGACAATCACCCCCGTCTCCAGCTTTTGCGCCACGCGTATCGCCGCCGCCACCGCGCCACCGGAGGAAATACCGGCCAGGATTCCTTCTTCCCGCGCCAGGCGGCGGGTCATTTCCTCGGCTTCCTCCTGACTCACATCCACGATACGATCCACGGACTCGGGATGATAGATGCTTGGCAAATATGCTTTTGGCCAGCGGCGAATGCCGGGAATCTTGGCACCCTCCGCCGGTTGCACGCCGACGATCTGAATCCCGGGCGATACTTCCCGCAGATAGCGGGAGGTACCCATGATGGTCCCCGTCGTCCCCATGGATGAAACGAAGTGGGTCACGGTCCCTCGGGTGTCACGCCAGATTTCCGGCCCGGTACCGAGATAATGCGCTTCGGGATTATCGGGATTGGAAAACTGGTCCAGCATGAAGCCTTCTCCCGCCGCCACCATCTGGTGGGCAAGGTCGATGGCGCCTTCAATGCTCTGGGCTGCGGGGGTGAGAATGAGTTCGGCGCCATAGGCACGCATCAACTGACGCCTTTCGAGACTCATATTCTCCGGCATGATCAACGTCATGGACAATCCGCGCAGCGATGCCGCCATGGCCAGGGCGATGCCGGTATTCCCGCTGGTGGGTTCGATCAGGCGCGTGGCGGTGGTGATGGTGCCACGTTCCAGCGCCCGGCGAATCATATTCACGGCCGGGCGATCCTTGACGGAGCCGGCGGGATTGTTCCCCTCCAGCTTACCGAAAATCCGCACACCGGCATGCGGCGACAAGCGCCGGAGCGCACATAGGGGCGTGTTGCCTACCCAGTCTTCCAGACCACCCATCTCTGTCTCCTTTGGCGCAATATTCAATAACCGCATCATAGACCCAAGCCGTGAAGTCCGGCTATCCTTATCCGGCACAAACGCCGGGAAGACACACCTATGTCCGCAGAGGATCATCACGAACACCACCACCAGGAACGTACGGGCTGGCTGCGCGCCGGTGTGCTGGGCGCCAACGACGGGCTGCTCTCCACGGCCGGCCTGCTGAGCGGCGTCATCGCCGGCCAGGCGAATCATGACCAGATACTGCTGGCCGGCATCGCCGCACTGCTGGCCGGGGCATTCTCCATGGCGGCGGGAGAGTACGTGTCCGTCAGCTCCCAGGCGGACAGCCAGAAGGCACAGATCCACATCGAGGCGCAGGAAATCCGCAAAAATCCGGAGCTGGAGCAACTGGAGTTATGCCGCATCTATATGGCGCGCGGGTTGGAGGAATCCCTGGCGCGGCAGGTTTCCCACCAGCTCATGCAGCACGACGCGCTCGCCGCCCATGCCCGCGACGAATTGGGTCTGACCGAAGTGGCGGCCGCACGGCCGGTGCAGGCGGCCCTGGCCTCGGCGGTCTCTTTCATCAGCGGGGCATTGCCGCCGGTCTGGATTGCCGCGCTGTCGCCTCGACGCTTCGCGCTGTTCGCCCTGTTCGTCATCACCCTCATGCTACTGACCGTCCTCGGGGCGGTCGCCGCACGGGCGGGGGGCTCTTCCGCACGCAAGGGCGCGCTTCGGGTATTGTTCTGGGGCGCCACCTCTTTGGCCGCGACCGCGCTCATCGGTCATCTGCTCGGGCAAGCCGCCGTGTAGCGGCAGCGGCCCGTGACGCTAACTCAGGAGTACATCGACATGCACGCCTTCCCACAGGGTAACACCTGGCATATTCATCCGGACCCCGCCACCCTGGCCCAGAGATTGACGGTGGCCATCGCCCGCAGCGCCCGAGAGGCCATTGCCACCCGCGGCGGTTTTCATCTGGTGGTAGCGGGGGGGGGCACGCCGCAGGCGGCCTATGCCCTGCTTCCCCAGTGGGGCGGGGACTGGCAGTGCTGGCATATCTATCATGGAGATGAACGCTGCCTGCCTCCCGAGGATGCAGAGCGTAACAGCCTGATGCTGGAGAAGACCTGGCTGTCCAAGGTACCCATTCCGGCGCGGCAGATTCATCACATTCCCGCCGAACGAGGGGCCGAGGCGGCCGCCCGCGACTATGCCACGGCTCTCCCGGCGCACGCCTTCGACCTCGTGCTGCTGGGGGTGGGTGAGGATGGGCACACGGCCAGCCTGTTCCCCGGCCACGACTGGGGCATGGAAAAAGGCAGCCCCGCCACCATCGCCATTCTCGACGCCGCCAAGGCCCCGCCCCAAAGGGTGAGCCTGAGCGGCTGGCGATTACGGTACACACGGGAAATGTTCTTTCTGGCCGCTGGCAGCGGCAAACGACCGGCACTCGCGGCCTGGTTGCGGGGCGAGGCCCTACCAGCCGCCACCGTGGGCACTACGGCCGACATCTGGCTGGATGCCGCGGCCTGGCCGGGAACGCCGCCCGCACCGGTCTGAGTCGCGGCGGGCCTGCCCCCGCTGGCGCGGCAGGCCCGCCCCGGACTACGCCACAGCGCCCCGCCCATCCACCTGTTTGACCATGGACAACGCGGTGCCCACCAGAGCGCCGATGTTGCCGAGATCCGCCGGAATCACCAGACTGGTGCCCGCCTTGGCGAGATTGCCCCATTTTTCGATGTAATCCTTGGCGAGTTGCATCTGCAACGCTTCGATGCCGCCGGGTTCCTGCGCGGCGTCGCCGATGACCCGGATGGCTGCCGCGGTGGCTTCCGCCACCAGTTGAATGGCCGCCGCCTCACCCTGGGCGCGTAATATTTCCGCCTGCTTGCGACCATCGGCGACATTGATGTCCTGCTGCCGTTGTCCCTCGGACGTGTTGATTTGCTGCTGCCGCTGTCCCTCGGACTTGGCAATCAACGCCCGCTTTTCCCGTTCCGCGGTGATCTGCAGTTCCATCGCGCGAATGATTTCCTGGGGCGGGGTAATGTCCTTGATTTCATAGCGCAACACCTTGACGCCCCAGTTAGTCGCCGCTTCATCCACCGACGAAGCGACAGCGGTGTTCAGCAACTGCCGGGACGATAGCGCCGCATCCAGATGCAGCTTGCCGATTTCCGAGCGCATGGTGGTCTGCGCCAGCTGGATCACCGCCGTGAAGGGATTGCTGGAACCATACGCCGCTTTTACCGAGTCGGTAATCTGCAAATAGAGCACCCCATCCACGGTCATGGTGGTATTGTCGAAGGAGATGCAGACTTGCGCCGGCACCTCCATGGGCACCTCGCGCATGTCAAAACGGAAGGCGATCCGATCCAGAAAGGGAATGATGAAATTCAGTCCCGGCTCCAGCACGGTATGGTACTTGCCGAGCCGCTCCACGACCCAGGCGCGCTGTTGGGGCACGACCCGGATCGTGGTACGCAGAATGAAGAAAGCCGCAACAACAACGATCAGGATGACAATGAGGGAGGACATGGTGGCTCCTTGCCAGAATTTTGTCGGGGTAACACCCCTAAATGTAGCAAGTTATCTGTCTTCGCAATGATGACGGCGCGGTCCCCCAGGGCAGGGGGTGGACCGTCATCCACGATAGCCAGCCACTCGCTGCCGCGATAGTGCACGCTGTACCGCTGATGGTTGTCTGGTCCGCTGATGATGTCCACCTCTTGCCCCAAATCAAAATCACCGAGCCCCTTGGCCTTGGCGCCCAAACGATGGCGCACCCACATCCCCGCGGGGAGCAGCACCAGGCAGAACCCCAGAAAAACCCAATGCAGCACGGTGCCCGGCAACAGTAAACCGGTAATGGCGGTAAACAGGGCCGCCAGCGCCACCGCCGCCAGGTAGAAAGTGCCCGTAAAAAGCTCCGCCAGTCCGGCGGCGAAGGCAATGACGACATAGACCATAAGCATCGTCACCCTCCGGGACTAACTCGCCTCGGTCAACTGCAAATAGATCGCCCCCAGGGGCGGCAGCACCAGCGCCAGCGAATAAGGCAACCCCATCCAGGCCTGGGATTGAGCCGGCTGCGGCACGTTGCCGACATCGCCGCCGTGATAAGCGCCCGCGTCACTGTTGAAGATCTCCCGATAGCGGCCCGCAACAGGCACTCCGAGACGATAATCGTGCCGCGGTACCGGCGTGAAATTGAACACGGCGAGCACGAAACCTCCGTCCCGATCCCAGCGCAGGAAACTCAGCACGGACTGGTCCGCATCGTGACAATCCACCCAGGAGAAGCCTTCACTCTGGAAGTCCTGCGCATGCAAGGCCGGGATATCCCGATACAATCGCGCCAGATCCCGATTCAAGCGCTGAATACCCTGGTGCCAGTCCCACCGCAGCAAGTCCCAATCCAGGGCCCGCCCGCAATCCCACTCCGCCCCCTGACCAAACTCGTTGCCCATGAAATTCAGCTTCTTGCCGGGGTGCGCGAACTGGTAACTGAAGAGCAAGCGCAGGTTGGCGAAGCGTTGCCAGGCGTCCCCCGGCATCTTGTCCAACAGCGAACGCTTGCCATGTACCACCTCGTCGTGGGAAAGCGGCAAAATGAAGTTTTCCGAGTACGCGTACAGTTGACTGAAGGTGAGGTCGTTCTGATGAAAGCGGCGATAGACCGGATCCTGCGCCAGATAAGCGAGGGTATCGTTCATCCAGCCCATGTTCCACTTCATGGAAAAACCCAGCCCCCCGACATAGGTGGGGCGCGAGACCATCGGCCACGCCGTGGACTCCTCGGCGATGGTCAGAATGCCGGGATGACGCGCATTGAGGACCACATTCATCTCGCGCAGAAAATCAATGGCTTCCAGATTCTCCCGGCCACCGTACTGATTAGGAATCCATTCGCCTTCCTGGCGCGAGTAATCGCGGTAGAGCAGGGACGCCACCGCGTCCACACGCAACCCGTCGATGTGGAAACTGTCCGCCCAGTAGCAGGCGTTGGCCAGGAGAAAGCCGCGCACCTCGTTGCGCCCGAAGTTGAAGATATACGTGCCCCAGTCGCTGTGCTCACCCTCGCGCGGGTCGGCATGTTCATACAGCGCGGTGCCATCAAAACGTGCCAGCCCCCAGTCATCCTTGGGGAAATGACCCGGCACCCAATCCAGCAACACGCCAATGCCCGCCTGATGAAAATGATCCACGAAGGCCCGGAAGTCGTCGGGGGCGCCAAAACGGCTGGTGGGCGCAAAATAACCGCTCACCTGATACCCCCAGGATTCATCCAGGGGGTGCTCCATCACCGGCATTAACTCGATGTGGGTATAACCCATGTCTTTACAGTAGGCCGTCAGGCGCTCCGCCAGCACCTCATAACTCAGGAAACGGCCTGCCGCATCCCGTTGCCACGAGCCGAGGTGCACCTCGTAGAGATTCATTGGGGCATGCTGCCAGTCCCGGCCGGCACGCGCCGCCATCCACTCCTGATCCGCCCAGACGTGGTTGTTTTCCACGATCCGTGCCGCGGTACTGGGCCGCAGCTCAAAGGCATGGGCGTAAGGATCGGTCTTGACAAACACGGCACCGGACGCACGGTGGCGCATCTCAAATTTGTAGATCTCGCCCACCCCGAGTTCCGGAATGAACAGTTCCCAGAGCCCGCTTACCCCACGCGCACGCATGGGATGCGCGCGACCGTCCCAGCCGTTGAAGTCACCCACCACACTAACCCGCTCGGCGTTGGGCGCCCAAACGGCGAACAGCACACCATCCACCCCTTCATGATGGCGGCGGTGTGCACCAAGGTGTCGATAGGCCTCATACAGACGGCCTTCGCCAAAGAGATAGATCTCCAGATCCCCCAGCACCGGGCCGAACACGTAGGGGTCATAGCGCTCGTGGGTCCCACGGCAATCCTCCCAACGCACGCGGTAGGGCAGGGGCAAGGCTTCGCCCCAATGTACGAAGATACCATCGCCATGGACCAGTTCCATGGCCGCCCAGCCCGCCGATGTCTGCACCTCGGCCCGGAGCGCACCCGGCAGGAAAGCCCGCTGCACCACCTGCTGGCCCACCCTGTGCTGGCCCAGCCAGGCCAAGGGATCGTGGTGACGCGCCCCACGGATGGCCAGGAGGTCTTCACCGTCGTCAGGTACGCCGATCACCGCACTCGCACGCTCTTGCATTGCCGCCACCGCATCCTCCCTTCCCACCCGACGACGCGAAACCGTTTCTACCCTTCTTGAGTATCGTGCGCCCATTCTTTGAGCATAACACATTCGGACGAGGACGCGGGCCCTTCGCGCTGGTTGAGATGATTTCCCACCAGAGTCTTGCCGCCACCGGTCAAGTTCAGTACCTTAAAAGCAGGAGCGGCGTGAAAATCTCACTATGTACTGCGGACGAGAAGACGTCTGTGCCGAAATAAGGAGCGGGTCATGTCGGAAGAAGGCAGTCTAGGGACGGGCAATTCACCTCGCTTTGTTAGCAACTTGACCAAGAACACGTTGGCGCTGGTGCTGGCCGGAGGGCGAGGCAGCCGCCTCGGACCGCTGACCGATTGGCGCGCCAAACCCGCCGTCCCTTTCGGCGGCAAATTCCGCATCGTCGACTTTTGTCTCTCCAATTGTCTTAACTCCGGTATTCGCCGCATCGGTGTCCTCACCCAGTACAAATCGCACAGCCTGATTCGCCATATCCAGCTCGGCTGGGGCTTCCTGCGCGGTGAATTCAGCGAGTTCACCGAGATTCTTCCCGCGCAACAACGCATGAATACCGGCTGGTACAAAGGCACCGCCGATGCCATCTTCCAGAATATCGACATTCTCCGCGCCCATAAACCGCGCTATGTGATCATACTGGCCGGCGATCACATCTACAAAATGGACTACGGGCAGATGCTCGCCGAACACGTTCAAAGCCAGGCGGATATGAGTGTCGCCTGCGTCGAGGTGCCCCTGGAAGAAGCCCGGGGGTTTGGCGTGATGACCATCGATCACGAGGATCGTGTCATCGATTTCACCGAGAAACCCAGCGAGCCCGCGCCCACCCCCAATTACCCCGATCGCGCCCTGGCCAGCATGGGTATTTACGTCTTCAACACCGACTTCCTGTATGAACAGTTGATCCGCGATGCCGACAGCCGCGACTCCAGCCATGATTTCGGCAATGACCTCATTCCCTACATGGTGCCGCGCTACCGGGTGATGGCCCATCGCTTCCGCAATAGCTGCATCGCCAGCGCCGAGGGCGCCAGCGGCCGCTGTTACTGGCGGGACGTGGGCACGGTGGATGCCTACTGGTCCGCCAATATCGACCTGGTGCATGTCACCCCGAATCTCGACCTGTATGACAGCCGCTGGCCCATCTGGACGTATCAGGAGCAGCTGCCCCCGGCCAAATTCGTCTTTGACGACGAAGGCCGGCGCGGCATGGCGCTGGACAGTATCGTCTCCGGCGGTTGCATCATCAGCGGCGCCACCGTCCGCCGCTCGCTGCTGTTCTCCAACGTGCGGGTCAATGACGGCCACACCCTCATCGAGGATTCGGTCATCCTGCCCAATGTGCGCATGGGGGAGGGCGCCCGCCTGCGCAAGGTCGTGGTGGACAAGGGCACCATCATTCCGAACGGTCTGGTGGTGGGTGAAGATCCCGCCGAGGATGCCCGCCGCTTTTACCGCACGCCCAATGGGGTGACCCTGATTACCCCGGAACTGCTCGGCCAACAACTCCATTTCGTGAGGTGACCCCATGCCGCCAGCGCGCGCGCTTCATGTCATTTTCTGCTGGCATATGCATCAGCCCGATTATCGCGATGCCGATGGTTTCTACAGCCTGCCGTGGACTTATCTTCACGCCTGCAAAGACTATGCGGACATGATCGCGCATTACGAGGAAAACCCCCTCGCCCGGGGCGTCTTCAACTTCGTCCCGGTTCTGGTGGAGCAGCTGCAGGACTACACCGCGCAATTTCAGACCGGGCAGTTCCGCGATCCGCTGCTGATAGCGCTCGCCACAGACGATCTCAAGACGCTGTCCCGTGAACAGCGCCACGCTCTCCTGGAACAATGCTTCCGTCTCGACCCGGAACACATGCTCAACCCGTTCCCGGACTACCGTCGCCTGCATGACATCTACCAGTTGATGCGTGGCGATGTGCATGAAATGGCCGACTACCTCTCGGTGCAATACATCGCAGACCTGGTGGTCTGGTATCATCTGGCCTGGACCGGGGAAACCGTGCGGCGCGGCAGCCCGCTACTGCAGTCGCTGTTCGCCAAAGGGCGTGGGTTCAGCCAAAAAGACCGCCGGCAACTGGTGGCCCTGCTCGGTGAAATCGTCGGCGGCCTGATCCCCCGGTATCGCGCCCTGGCGGAAGCCGGACGCATCGAAATTTCCACCACCCCCTACTACCATCCCATCAGCCCGCTGCTGCTCGATTTCAGCGTGGCGCGGGAGGCGGTAGCGGATGCGCCTTTGCCGGCCTGCCCGTCCTACCCCGGCGGCACCGACCGCGCCCGTTGGCATCTCGACCGTGCGCAGGACAGTCACCCGCTGTGTTTCGGGATACAGGCACAGGGGGTTTGGCCCGCCGAAGGCGGCGTCTCCACGGCTTTCGTCGAAATGCTCGGCAGCGCGGGGGTACGTTGGACGGCCTCCGGAGAAGGCGTACTCGCCCACAGCCTGCTCCTGAGTGACGAGGACAGTACGCCACGCAGCCGCACGGAGTACCTGTACCGCCCCTATCGTCTCCAAGGGAAGGGTCCGGCGCTCTTCTTCCGGGACGATGCGCTCTCCGACACCATCGGCTTCGACTACAAAACCTGGTTCGGGCATGATGCCGTCACCGACTTCATCCACAAACTGGAGGCGGTCTGGCGGCAGACCGAACAGCAGAAAAATCCCATCGTCAGCATCATTCTCGATGGTGAGAACGCCTGGGAGTACTATCCCTACAATGGTTATTATTTCCTCTCGGAGCTCTACAAGTCGCTGACCAATCATCCCCACATCCAGATGTGCACCTTCAGCGATTTCGTCAGCCGTCATCCAAACGACGTGAAAGATTTACCGCAACTGGCCGCGGGAAGCTGGGTTTACGGCAGTTTCAGCACCTGGATTGGCGACGTCGCCAAGAACCGCGCCTGGGACCTGCTCTGCGCGGCTAAACAGGATGTGGACCGGCATATCGGCGCACGCACCGCGGACCAGCAGGCCGAAATCCTCGAACAGCTCGGCCGCTGCGAAGGCTCCGACTGGTTCTGGTGGTTCGGCGATTACAACCCGGCCGATTCCGTCCGTGATTTCGACCGTTTGTATCGCCTCAACCTTCGCAAACTCTATACCTTGATGCAAATCCCCGCCCCGGAGAGTCTCGACGAGCCCATCAGCCACGGCGGCGGCGCTACGGAGGCCGGTGGTGCCATGCGCCGCACCCACACGGAAGGATACTGAATGACCCACAGCACCCCCTTTCTCCTGGGCGTCCATGCCCATCAGCCGGTCGGCAACTTCCCTCGGGTCATCGACGACGCCGTGCTCCGCTGCTATCACCCTTTCCTTGAAGCGATGCACCACTTCCCCGACTTTCCCTTCGCCATCCACATCAGCGGATGGCTGCTGGCCTACATGATCGACCAACATCCGAAGACCATCGCCTTGTTGCAAGAGATGGTAACCCGTAATCAAGTGGAACTGGTGGGTGCCGGTGACACGGAGCCGGTGCTCGCCGCCATTCCCCATGCGGATCGGATCGCCCAGGTGGGGGCCATGGCCAGCCGCCTGGAGAAACGCTTCCGGCAGCGCCCGATCGGCGCTTGGCTCACGGAACGGGTCTGGGACCCCAGCGTCGTGCCCGCGCTCAATGCGGCTGGCGTGCGTTACGTCATGGTCGATGACTATCACTTTCTCTGTGCGGGCGCGGCGGCCGGTCAGCTCGGCGGCTTCCATCGCACGGAAGAGAATGGACAGAGCATGGATGTTTTCCCCATTTCGGAAGCGCTACGCTATCGCCTGCCCTTCTCCGAAGCGGCAGCCGCCGTGTCTTACATCGAGGGCATCTCCGAGCGGCATCCAGGCAGTGCCGGCATCTACTTCGACGACATCGAAAAATTCGGCCTTTGGCCCGAGACCTACGACTGGGTTTATGAGAAGGGCTGGTTGGAGCAGTTCCTGCGCGGAGTCCTCGACTCACCGCACATTCAGCCCATGCAGTATCGGGATTACCTGGCGCAAAATCGCCCCCAGGGGATCATCTACTTGCCGACGGTGTCCTACAGTGAGATGAACGAGTGGACCCTGTCGCCGGATGCCGCCCGCAGTTATGCGGCCTTCCTCGAACAGGAAAGATCCGCAGGACGCCTGGAGGAGCGCAAGCCGCTGATTCGGGGGGGCACCTGGAAAAACTTCCTGACCCGCTACCCGGAATCCAACTGGATGCACAAGCGCATGCTCCAGCTATCCCAACGTTTTCACACTCTACCCAAACGCCAGCAAAGCAAAGCCATGTGCGAGAACTTGCACATGGCACAGGCCAATGACGCCTACTGGCACGGACTCTTTGGCGGGATTTATCTGCCGCATCTGCGGCGCGCCGTCTTCAACGCCATCGTCCACCTGGAAGCGCAACTGGACCGGGTTCAGACCCGCCCGCCCATGGAACGGGTGGATCTGGACATGGACGGTCTGGATGAACTGCTCTATCACAATCACGCCTTGCAGTTGATCATCCGCCCGGCCCCCGCCGCCGCTGTGGTGGAGTGGGACTGCTATGCGCTGCGACACAACCTCGGCGACACCCTGGCGCGCCGCGATGAGGCCTACTACGATAAAATCCGCCACGGCGCGATCGCCCTCGCCGTCCCCAGCGAGGGCATCGCCTCCGCCCACGACCGCATCAGCTTCAAGACCGACATCGGCACCGATGATCTGATACCCGACGCCACTCCCTGCCACAGCTTTCAGGAATGGCTCGACGATCACCCCATTACCTACGGGGAGAGCGATCTGCCGGAGGCTCCGCATTTCTCCGGCAGCGTGGCGGACGAATGGGCAATCGACAAACGCTATGCCCTGACGAAGAACCGCCTGACGGTGCGCTACCGCGTCGCGTCGGGCCGCAAGGACATGGACACCCACCGTTTCAGCACCCGCCTTTTTCTGGCCATGCCCAGTTGCGATGGTCCGGCAGGCCAGTTCTTTGCCAACGGCCGCTCGCAGGGTGGCTTTGGCGATCCCATTCAGGGGGAGGCGGCCCAGGAGATCCTTCTGGAAGACGCCGTCCTGGGCGGCAAGATCATCCTGCGGTTCAACCCGCCCGTATGCTGGCAAGGCGCGCCACATCTGACCGTCTCTCAATCAGAGGCCGGCTTCGAAAAAATCATGCAGGCTTTGCGCCTGGATCTGGCGTGGTCCATCCAGGCGGGCAAGGCCCATGCCATAGAGATCCAGGCGGAGGTCGTTCCCTATGAGTGAAACCCTGACCATCGGAATCGACGTCGGCGGCACCAATCTGCGTTTTGGCGTCTTTCGGGGGAGCGATTTTCTGGACTCCACGCGCAGTGAGGTGGATCTGCGCGAAAAATGCGTCCAGGCCCCAAACCCGGAGGCCGCAACCGCGCTGGTCACCACGCTCTTGGCTGACGGTATCGCCGATCTGCGTCGACAGTATCCCAACATCGCCCGAGTCGGTGTGGCCTTCCCGGGTTTTGTCAATGATGACGGCATGCTGCTGCAAGCCCCCAACATCCCGCAACTGATTCAAGTCGACCTGCAAACGGCCATACGCACCGCCTGCCAGCTCCCCGTCCTGGTTGAAAACGACGCCAACGCAGCGGGTTACGGCGAATTCTGGGAGGAACGTCAGGGGCGGCCCGAACTGCAAAATCTGCTCTATGTCGGACTCGGTACGGGGGTCGGTGGTGGCTGGATACATCAGGGCCGTCCCTGGCGCGGCGACCACGGCAGTGCCATGGAAATCGGCCATATCATCGTGGTGCCGGGGGGCCGGCGCTGCGGCTGCGGCAATCAGGGCTGCCTGGAACAATACGCCTCGGCGCGCGGGGTACAAGCCAGTTATGTGGAGTTGACGGGTACCGCGCCAGACACCGCCATCATCGCCCACATGGCCAACGAGGGCCACGGTGAGGCCATCAGCACTTTTCAGATGGCTGGCAGTTATCTGGGACAGGCGCTGGCCCATATCCTCAAGATAACCGATGTCGGCGTGGTGAGGATCGGCGGCGGGATGAGCGCCGCCTGGGACAATTTCGCTCCAACCATGCTGCAGCGCCTCCATGCGGATCTGATTCCGGCCTTGCGCGGCAATGTAGAAGTGAAACGCGGGAATGATGACGACCGCGCCGGCATGCGCGGCGCGGCGCTGCTCGCGGATCAGGCGTTTCTGCACGACTGATGCGTATCGGCATCTTCGACTCGGGTCTGGGCGGTCTCAGCACCCTGCTGGCCTGCCTGCGCTACCTGCCCGATGCGCACTATCTTTTTTATGGTGACAGCGCCCACGCCCCCTACGGCGACAAAAGCCCCGCGCAGGTGCGGCAGTGGACGCAAGCAGCCTATGCCTGGTTCATCGCCGCCGGCGTGGATGCGGTGGTGCTCGCCTGCAATACCGCGACCAGCGCCGCCGTCGCGCCGTTGCGGGAGCGCGCCGACGTACCCGTCATCGGCATCGAACCCGCCATCAAGAAGGCGCTGATCGATCACCCGCAGGGCGACATACTGCTCCTGGCCACCGCCGTTACCGTCAAGGGCGTCAAGCTGCAAGAACTGTTGCACCGTCTCGAAGGCGGCCAGGAGCGCGTCCGCCCTCTCGCCTGCTCCGGCCTCGCCGAAATCATCGAAACACAAGATGCGGAATGGCGCGAACGGGTCAGCCGCTACCTGCAGGTACAGGTCCGACCCGCACAGCCACAGGATACACGGGCGATCGTCCTGGGCTGTACCCACTATTGCTGGATAGGTGACCTGATACACGACGTCCTGGGTCGCGACATAGCCATCGTCGACGGCAACGATGGGGTGGCCCGTCAACTGTGTCACCGCCTGGGCGTTCCCACTGAGGCCGGTGTAGTGCCCCCCCTGCCCGATCATGCGCGGATATCCCTGTATTTCACCACCGACAACCCGGTAAAAAGCCCGTTGGCGCGCCAGTTGCTAGCCGCAAACGGGGTGCGCATGAATTCGAATCAGGATCAGAATGTATTCCTCGTACCGCAGCAGGGGGTATCCCGCAGGCCCTCTGACCCATAGGGAGGCTATATCAGCAGTGGCACCGCCAGAGCCAGGGCATGAATGGCGAGACCGATCATACCACCCACCAGCGTCCCGTTGACGCGGATATACTGCAGATCGGTGCCCACCCCCTCCTCCAGAAGCCGCACCATGTCCGCATCCGGCCACGCGCGGATGGTCGCCTCGATATGCTGGGCCAGGCCATCACGCAGGGCCGGCGCCAGACGGCGGGCGCTGTCCTCCAGGTAGCCATTGAGCGCGTCGCGCAAGGCCGGCTGTTCGCCCAGGAAAAAGCCCAGTTGCCGCGACAAGCGCTGCACCTGCCCCTGTAACCGGGAATCCGGGCGCTGCAAGTCGGTTTCCAGCCAGACGCGCAGATCGCGGAGCAGGCCATCCACATAGGCCTGCACCGCCGGATGGGCAATCAAACCATGCTGCCAGCGCTGCACCCGCGCCTGGAAGGCGGCATCCGTCTGCAAACGCAGAATGGCATCCTGCATCCAGCGGTCAAAGGCCAGGCGGCGGGGATGCTCCGGGTCATCCGCGATTTCCTGCAACCACTGATGCGCCGCCTTCACCAGATTGCGGGCCAGATTCTCACTCAGCGTGGCCGGGTCCATGACCACCCCCATCCACGCGAACAGGGTCGGATAGGCACGTTTGAGCATCGTCCCGATCTGATCCGCCAGCAGGCTTTGGGTGTCCTCACCATCCAGCCAGCGGCGCAGGCGCTGGATACCATCATCGAGCAGGGTCTGATGGCGGTGGTCTTCGGTCAGCAGCGCCAGAATGCCGCCCACCCAGCGCGCGCCATCGATGCCCTGCAACTGCCGCCCCAACGCGGCACGCAAGACGGTGCGCAGGGCGCGGTCGTCACTGAGGGCCAACCCCTGCTGAAGCAGAAAGGTCATCTGCCGGGCCAGCAGCGCGCTGTTCCCGGCATCACTCAGCCACTGCGCCAGCCAGGTGGCCGGATCGGCGCGCCGCAACAAGCGCACGATCGCCTCGGCCTCCAGAAAATGCTCGCGGATAAACTCCGCCAGACGGTGCGCCAGCCGCATCTTATTCCGCGGCAGGATCGCCGTGTGCGGAATCGGCAGTCCCAGGGGATGCCGGAAGAGTGCGACTACCGCAAACCAGTCCGCCAAAGCACCCACCATGGCCGCCTCTGCAAAGGCCCCTGCCCAGGCCCAAGGCCCGGCAAAGTCATGTGCTGCCGCCACCAGAAACAGCGCCAGCGCCCCCAGCAGCAAACTCAGCGCCCAACGGCGCAGCACACGTAGTCTTCGAGTCCGATCTGGTTTAACGGCGGTCACTACAGCTCCTGTAAGTGAGGGCGGGCACGGGCGCATCCCTGGGGTGTTTGGCCCGGAGTGTAGCAGAAGGCGGCAATAGCCCGGTAAAGTGCGGCAAGGGCTTGAAGCGCTGACAGCGCCGGTCGTAGTATGGACAGGCGACAAGAGAAGGCCTATAGGGGGAGCACATGCGTCTGTTTTTAGCTATTTTTCTGCCATTTCTGGTATTTTTCACTATTGGCCGCCCGATTGCGGGGATTATTTGCCTGATTTTGCAGATCACGCTGATCGGCTGGGTGCCCGCGGCCATCTGGGCGGTGTATGCGCTGAGTCAGTACAAGACGGACAAGAAGATTGAAAGGGCGTTGGGGAGGTAAGATAGGGTTGCGCCCGTGCCATGATCAGGCACCATCGCCCGTAGCTTTTTGCGTCGCATGCACCGCCTCGAAAGATCTCGCGTGCCCGTATCGGGAATGCCGTGCGCTGGAAATCACCATCGTCCATATAGCGGGTCACGATCTTGACCACGGTGTTGCCGCGATCCAGCGGTAGATGCGGCAAGAGAAGACCACCGCAGCTCGCGCCACGCGCACATCCCCAAGCAGAATAACTTGGTTTAATAATGAGTAAGGTTGATTTGCCTGCGGAATGGCATTTACCTACTCATATTAGGTAGCCCCTAAAACGGAATATCATCATCAAAATCCTCCATCGGCGCCGGCGGCATCTCATTCTTCCGCGCGCTCCCCGCACTGCCGCCGCCGCCACTCGGCCGGGACTGATCCTCCTCATCGAAGCTGGCCGCACCGCCGCCACCGCCCCCACGCGCGCCCACCAGTTGCAGACGGTCTCCCACGATCTCCGTGGTGTAACGCTCCTGCCCTTCCTTGTCGGTCCACTTGCGCGTCTGCAGGCGGCCTTCCACATAGGCCATGCTGCCTTTGCGCAGGTATTCGCCGGCGATTTCCGCGGTGCGTCCGAAGAGCACGACGCGATGCCATTCGGTGCGCTCCTGCTTGTTGCCTTCCTTGTCCTTGAAGGTCTCGGAAGTCGCGATGCTGAAGTTCGCGATGGCGCCGCCACTGGGCTGATAACGCATCTCCGGGTCCCGTCCCAGATGCCCCAACAATATGACCTTGTTCACTCCCGCCATCGTCTGATCTCCTTATGGTCAAGGGGACGGGTGTCCCCGAAAGCTTTATACTAACCCATTGTCCCAAAAAAGAGCATGTCGGCTGCATGGAACACATCCATATCCGGGGCGCCCGCACCCATAACCTCAAGAATATTTCTCTTACCTTACCGCGCGACCGCCTCATCGTCATCACCGGGCTGTCCGGATCGGGCAAGTCGTCGCTGGCCTTCGACACCCTCTACGCCGAAGGTCAGCGCCGCTATGTGGAAAGCCTCTCGGCCTATGCCCGTCAGTTTCTTTCCCTCATGGGCAAGCCCGATGTGGACGCGATTGAGGGGCTCTCCCCCGCCATCGCCATAGAGCAGAAATCCACCTCCCATAACCCCCGTTCCACCGTCGGCACCGTCACCGAGATTCACGACTATCTGCGCCTGCTCTATGCCCGTGCCGGCACCCCGTGGTGCTGCGGCGCGCCCATTCAGAGTCAGACCATCAGCCAGATGGTCGATCAGCTCCTGGCCCTGCCCGAAGGCGAAAAGCTCATGATCCTGGCGCCGGTGCTGCGTGACCGCAAAGGCAGCCACGAGGACATCATCGGTAGCCTGCGTGCCCGCGGTCTGATCCGCGCCAGGGTGGATGGTCAACTCCTCGAACTGGATGAAATCCCTACCCTGGACAAGAAGCGCAAGCATCGCATCGAGGCCGTCATCGACCGTCTGGTACTGCGCGGCGACAGCGGGCCGCGTCTGGCCGAATCGCTGGAAACCGCCCTCGGCCTCGCCGAGGATCAGGCCATCGTCGTGCTCATGGGGCCACAACATATGGAAGAGCGCCTGTTCTCCGCCCATCATGCCTGTCCCAGCTGCGGACGCTCCTTCCCGCCTTTGGAGCCGCGCCTCTTCTCCTTCAACAATCCCGCCGGGGCCTGCCCGCGCTGTGACGGCCTCGGCGAAATCACCTTTTTCGATCCGGATCTGATCGTCCCCAACCCGGAACTGGGCCTGCGTGACGGCGCCATTGCCGCCTGGACCAAGCGCCATCAGGAACACTATGCACCGCTGCTCGCCGCCCTGGCCACGCACTTCCGCTTTTCGCTGGACACCCCCTGGCAGGACTTGCCCCATGACGTCCGCGAACAGATTCTCCATGGGAGCCCCGAACGCATCACCGTTCAGCAAGGGACGCACCGCCACAAGCTGAGCTTCGAGGGCGTCATTACCGGTCTGGAGCGCCGCCTGCGGGAAACCCAGTCCAACCTCATTCGCGAAGAAATCATGCGCTATATGGGCCGTCTACGCTGCCCCGTCTGCAACGGCAGCCGCCTGCGCGAAGAGGCGCGCATGGTCAGGGTTGGCCCGCTGGCCATTCAGGAAGTCTCGGCGCTGTCCATCCGCGCGTCATTGCAACACTTCACCCATCTGCAACTGGAAGGGCAGGAAGCCCTCATCGCCGAGCGCATCCTCAAGGAAATCGGCAGTCGTCTGAAGTTTCTGGTGGATGTCGGCCTCGACTACCTCAGCCTCGACCGCTCCGCCGAAACCCTCTCCGGTGGGGAAGCGCAGCGCATCCGTCTCGCCTCGCAGATCGGCGCGGGGCTGGTGGGGGTGATGTACGTCCTCGACGAGCCCTCCATCGGCCTGCACCAGCGCGACAACGACCGCCTCATCGGCACCCTCAAGCATCTGCGCGATCTCGGCAACACCGTCATCGTCGTTGAACATGATGAAGACGCCATCCGCGCCGCCGATTATGTGGTGGACATGGGTCCCGGCGCCGGTACCCACGGCGGCGAAGTCATTGCCCAGGGAACACCCGAGGAAATCCGCGCTAACCCCGACTCGCTGACCGGACGCTATCTGACTGGAGACCTCTGCATCGCCGTCCCCGGGCGGCGGCGCGCCAATGTCAGCCAGCGCTGGCTGGAAGTGGAGGGGGCCACCGGCAACAACCTGAAGTCGGTGGATGCCCGCATTCCCATCGGTCTCTTCACCTGCGTCACCGGGGTCAGCGGTTCCGGTAAATCGACCCTCATCAACGACACCCTCTACCCCGCCTGCGCCCGTGTCCTCATGGGCAGCCATCAGAGCCCGGCGCCCCACAAACAGATCCATGGGCTGGAAGACCTGGACAAGGTCATCGCCATCGACCAAAGCCCCATCGGCCGCACGCCACGCAGTAATCCGGCGACGTACACCGGTCTTTTCACGCCCATCCGCGAGTTGTTCGCCGCCACCGGCGAAGCGCGCACCCGGGGCTACAATCCCGGCCGCTTCAGTTTCAATGTCAAGGGCGGACGCTGCGAAGCCTGTGAGGGCGACGGCGTGACCCGGGTGGAAATGCACTTTCTGCCGGACATCTATGTGCCCTGCGACGTCTGCGGTGGCAAACGCTACAAGCGCGAGACCCTGGATGTCCACTACAAGGGCAAAAACATTCATGAGGTCCTGGAGATGACGGTGGAGGATGCGCGGGCCTTTTTTGACCCCGTCCCCTCCGTCGCCCGCAAATTGCAGACCCTGCTGGACGTGGGCCTCGGTTATCTGCGTCTGGGCCAGTCGGCCACCACTCTCTCCGGCGGCGAAGCACAGCGCGTCAAGCTCTCCCGGGAACTCTCCCGTCGCGACACCGGGCGGACCCTCTACATCCTTGACGAACCCACCACCGGCCTACACTTTCATGACATCGCCCTGCTCCTGGAGGTGCTGCAGAAGCTGGCCGACGCGGGCAACACCATCGTCGTTATCGAGCACAATCTGGACGTCATCAAGACGGCGGACTGGGTCATCGACCTCGGCCCCGAAGGGGGCTCCGGTGGCGGCCAGATCATCGCCACCGGGACACCGGACGAGATCGCGCGCGATCCCCGGTCGCACACCGGGCGTTATCTGGCGCGACATCTCAACCGCTGAACAGTTCGGCTTTTGCAGTCACGAAGCCGATGCCGCAAAATGGCCGGCAATGTTTACGTGGAGTCTAACCATGTCCGTCCTCCCCGAACGCCGAGAGCAGATCCGCAGCGCCCACGCGGCGCTCATCCTGCAGGTCGCCGCCGCCTGCCAGAATATTCATCTCCGGGCGCCGCTGGAAGAAAACCTGCGCGTCGCCGCCGCCAATGGCTGGGGCGATCTGGTCGCCGTCATCCGCCAGATTCTGGCCGGACAGCGGGAGCTGGGCCTGCTCCGAGGACTGGACGAGGAAGACGGCGTCATCATCGAATCCATCCTCACGGGCTTGCAGAATCCCGAAACTTTACCCAAAGCCGGTGATCAAGCCGACCCCACTCTCGCCGCCCCCGGCCTCGCCAGCGTCATCCTCGCCGCCCGCCGCGGTGAACCCGAAGCCCTGGCCTGGCTCGGCCGCATGGCCAGTCAGATGCAACGGGCCGGGGGCGACATGGCGCGCATGGGCGCGGCCCTTGGCCCCCTCTCCCGGGGCCGATGCGACCGTCTCACACTGGAGCGCGGCATGGGACCGCTGGGACGCGGTCTGCTCCAGTCCGTGCTGGATATCTTGGCCAAAACCGAGCAACAGTAGCCGCCCCGGAAACCGCGCCTTGAAAATATCCGGTTTTGACCAAACCTAAAGCGGTGGATACAAGGCTATTTCGATCTGTTCTCTATTTTCTCAGGAGTGCGTATGGCAGTCAGTGGACACATGCTCGAAGTGAATCTCGGCAATTTTCAGGAGGCGGTCATCGAACGGTCTCGGCAGGTGCTGGTACTGGTGGACTTCTGGGCCCCCTGGTGCGCACCCTGCCGCGCCTTGGGTCCAATCCTGGAAAAGCTGGCGGCAGAAATGGACGGCGCCTTCGTGCTCGCCAAGGTCAATTCCGACGAAAACGCGGACTTGTCCCGTCAGTATCAGGTCCGCGGCATCCCGGCCGTCAAGGCCTTCAGGGGTGGAAAAGTCGTGGACGAATTCACCGGGGCCTTGCCCGAACCCGCCGTCCGCCGATTCATCGAAAAACACCTGCCTGCGCCGGGCGACGACCTCCACATACAGGCGCTCGATGCCATCGCCCAAGGGAGGGCCGCGGAGGCGGAGTCCCTACTGCAGCGGGTCCTCGGTCTCAATCCCAAGAATGACCCGGCGCGCCTGGCGCTCGCGCACTTGGCCATCCAACAGGATCGTCCTGCCGACGCGCAAGCTCAGATCGACGCGATGTCCCCCACTTTCCAACTGGAGACCGAAGTGGAGGGGTTGAAGGCCCTGCTGGAATTCATCGAAACCGTCCGCAACGCGCCGCCCATGGCGGAACTGGAAAGCGCCATCGCCCACGAAAAAGGCGACGCCCGTGCACAGGCGATGTATCAGCGCTCTTTGCTCCTCCTCTTACAAAAGCAGGAAACGGCGGCCCTGGATCAGCTCATCGAGATGGTCGAGCGCCACAAAAATTACCAGGACGGGCTGGCCCGCAAAACCATCCTCAAGATATTCGCTTTGCAGGGCAATCAGGGGCCCCTGGTGGAACGCTACCGGTCCCTGCTGTCCCGCGCCTTGCACTGAACCGGCGCTTGTCCACGGTCGTCTCCCGTTCAAGTTTAGTGTTATGTTGTGGTATCTGGCCTGGAACCTCCGCCTTTTCTCGGAGTCCAAGCTGAAACGTACCGAGTGGCAAGACAAAATCCCGAAGGAGAACCTCATGGCGAATAATCGCCCGAATTCGATATTCAAGCGCCGTAAAATGATCGTAATTGCTGTTATAACGGCATGTTTTGGCTTTGCACTAGGTGCGACGGAATGGGCACAGGCCGATTCCCCCACCGCGCCCGCCTTGTCCATCTCGACCAACACGGCGCCTCAACAGGCACTGGTCGCCTTGCCGGATTTCACGCCGATTATCGACCGTTACGGCCCTGCGGTGGTCAACATCAGCAGCACCACCAACAAGGTCATCCACCAGCAAAACAACCCCTTTCCACCCAATTCGCCATTCTATCAGTTTTTTCATCACTTCATGCCCCCCGGACAAAATGGTCCAGGTCCACAGCAGCATGAAAAGATCCAGTCGCTCGGCTCCGGTTTCATCATCAGCCCGGACGGCTACATCGTCACCGCGGGTCACGTCGTGCGCGGCGCCAACCATATCGTCGTCACCCTCACCAATCACCACGCCTATCCGGCCAAGCTGATCGGGCTTTCGGTGCGATATGATACGGCCCTGCTCAAAATAGACGCCAAGAACCTGCCCACCGCACCCCTCGGGAACTCCGACGATCTGAAGGTCGGTCAATGGCTGCTCGCCGTCGGCGCGCCCTTCGGTTTTTACAACACCGTGACCCAGGGCGTGGTCAGCGCCATGAACCGGCCGTTGCCCGACGACGAGTACATCCCTTTCATTCAAAGCGACGTGCCCATCAATCCCGGCAACTCCGGCGGACCACTCTTCAACATGAAAGGCCAGGTGGTGGGCATCAACGATCAGATTTACACCAATAGCGGCGGCTACATGGGCCTGTCCTTCTCCATCCCCATCAATACCGTGATGCGTGTGGTGCAGGATTTCAAAAATCACAAAGCGATCCAGTTCGGCTACCTGGGCGTGGAAGTGCAAGATGTCACGCCGCAGATGGCGCAGGCCCTGCGTCTCAAGGAACCGGTCGGCGCGCTCATCGCTTCGGTCATGCCCGGCAGCCCGGCCGCCAAGGCCGGCATCAGACCGGGGGACGTGATCGTCACCTACAACAACAATCCGGTATACAACGTCGGGCAACTGCCGCCCATGGTCGGCAATACCGTGCCGGGTACCCGGGTCAAGGTGGGCATCCTCCATCGCGGAACAGCGGAAACCAAAGAGGTGCTGGTTACCGCCCTGCCCAAGAACATGGCCGAGCAGACCAGCAGCCAGGTGCCCACGTCACCCGCCAAGGTGGGCAAGGTGTCCCGCATGGGCATCCACGTCCAGTCTCTGACCCCCATCATTGAAAAGCGGTTGGACGTACATCACGGGGTCGTGGTGGTCGGTGTTGGTGAAGGAGCGGCGGCGGAAGCCGGGATCATGCCGGGCATGATCATCCAGCAAATCGATCAGCGGGACGTCAACAGTCCCGCGGAACTGGAGCGCATCGTTGCCGGTCTACCCGCCAACCAGCCCATTCCATTGCTGGTACGGCAGGGCAAGGCCAGTGTCTACGTGGTGGTGACGTTACCCAAGAAGTAACATGCACACGGGCGATTCACCGCAGCGCGGCGGCAACAAGCCCAAACATTCGTTCGTGTTGCCGCCAAGCGATACACGCATCACCCACGCGGGTGATGCCTCTGATGCAACGCCTTCAAACGTGCCTGCGCCACATGGGTATAGATCTCCGTGGTAGAGAGGTTGGCGTGACCGAGCATCAGTTGCACGCTGCGCAGGTCGGCGCCGTGATTCAGCAGATGGGTAGCGAAGGCGTGGCGCAGGCTATGCGGCGACACCGTCCGGGTAATCCCGGCGCACCGCGCATAATGCTCGATGTTTTGCCAGAAACGCTGCCGGGTCATGGCAGCGCCACGCCCCGTCACGAAAACGGCGGCGCTGGTACGTTCACCCAATATCTGCGGACGAGCGTTCCGCAGATACTGCGCGGTGCGTTCGGCGGCCAACTCCCCCATAGGTACCAACCGTTCCTTGCGACCTTTGCCAAAGACCACCACCAGATCGGCGCTGAGATCCACCTGACGCATTTCCAGATTCACCAACTCCGACACCCGCAACCCGCAGGCGTACATCAACTCCAGCATGGCGGCATCGCGCAATCCCAGGGGGCGTGTACCGTCGGGGACCGCCAGCAGGGCCTCTATTTCCGTTTCGCTGAGGACATGAGGCAATGCCCGGCCGAGACGGGGATTTCGCAGATTACGGCTGGGATCTCGCGGTATCCAGCCCTCCCGTTCCGCGTAGCCATAAAAGCGGCGCACGCTGGAGAGCAGGCGGGCGACGGAACGCAGGGCCGCCCCGGATTCTAGTCTCTGCCCCAGTATGCGCGCCAGGGCACCCTCATCAGCGGTGGTCAGGGTCAGGGCTTGCTCCGCGAGCGCAACGGCCACCTGCAAGAGATCCTGCCGATAGGCCGTCAGCGTATTTTCACCCAGGTTTTTTTCCAGCCACAGGGCGTCGAGAAAGGCATCTATCCGCTGGCGCTCGGTAGACGCCACCGTCATGGCCGTCGAACATCCGGCATGCGGAAAAAACGTGACACGTTGGAACGCTGGCTGGTCAGTCCAGATACAGGCGTATGACCACCAGGGGATGAATCCATGCCAATGGCCCTCCCGTCAAAGAACCCGCGCGTTGCGCGATGCGCCACAAAGACCAGAAACCAACCGCTCCGGACGCTGCCGCACCCTGTTCTGCCACCTGCACCCACCACTGCGGACCGGAGCCTGTCGCCTCGGCATACAAGGCCCCTTGCCAACTGAACGGCGCAGGTCTCGGCTCCCTGGCCGCCCGCTCGCGATAATCCGCCAGCGTGCTGAAGTCCGGCCAGTCGTCTTGACGCGACCATCCGGAAAAACTGAAAACCGTGGCAGCGGCACTGAATAACACCTTCCGGGCCTGGCGTAAACTGCGGTGGGGTAACGCCAGCAAACTGCCGAGCCAGACGTAAAGCCGAGTCAGTGGCAGAGGATCCTTGCCAGCGCCGCCTTCGATAATCATCAAGGTGATCGTCAGAAAAAGCTGGCGGATGGCGTCCAGGGGTTGGTCGCCGAGGGCACGTACGCGTCCCATGAAGGCAGGCAGATCGCGCTCCCGCAAAGCGTGTAACAGGGGTTTATCCACGACGGAATCGCGGTTGGCCCGCCCCTCGGGAACCACCACTGCCACCCCGGCAGGCAATTGCCAATGGCTCTGCAACAGCGCCATCACCCCCAACGAGAAAGGTCGAGCAGGGAGGTCGGCCGCAGCATCGTGCCACTGTCCATAGAGCAGGGTGCGCAAACCCTGGGCGTGGTTATCATCGGCCAAACGCTGGGCCAGGCGGTTGAGGACGATCTGCCGGGCGTTCGTGTCCTCCGCCATACTGAAGAGTAGCGGTGCCAACGTATCCAGATCACCGCCCTCAATGGCCTTGGCGAAGCTGTCCGCCTCCATGTCCAGAGGCATCGGTTTGGCCGCCTCCGACCGGAGCGCGGCAGGCAGGATGCCCGTCGACCGCGCCAGCATCCCTTCCTGCGTCTGCAAGGCATCCGCCAGCAAGACGGGCGGCAAGGATTCCGTTGCGGCGAGGAGGGCGAGGGTGTCCACCACGTCCTGCAAGGCTCGAGTCTCTGCGGCGACGGCCCACCAGCTTGGCAGCAGGGCCTGCTGCCAAGCGACGCGCAAAGCCAGCCGGTTCACGGGGTCGGCCCAAAGGGCCTCCCGTTCGAAATGGGAAACGGAACGCCAGCGTTCGAGAATTTCCCCCGAACCCGGCGTCAGCATTCCCCCATTCAACCCGAACCCGGCCATGCCCGAGGGCCGCGCCAAGCCACGTCAGCCCAATTTTTCCTTGATGCGTGCCGCTTTACCAGAGAGGTCACGCAGGTAGTAGAGTTTGGCGCGGCGTACATCACCACGGCGCTTGACCTCTACCTTGGTCACCAGTGGGGAATAGGCGGGAAAAACACGTTCCACGCCTTCGCCGTTGGAGATTTTACGGACCGTGAAAGCGGAATGCAGACCGCGATTACGCCGCGCAATACAGATCCCTTCAAACACCTGAATGCGTTCACGGTCGCCTTCCCTCACCTTCACGTGAACAGCCACCGTATCACCCGCACCAAAAGTCGGCAGATCCGACTTCCGTTGTTCCCGATTGATTTCATCAATGATGTTCATTCCCTACTCCTTAAGCCTAGTTAAGACTGCGTTTCGCCGCCCTGACGGCGATACTCTTCCAATAATGTCTCCTCACCCGCTTGCAGCCCCCGTTGCTCGAGCAAATCCGGGCGCCGTTCGGCGGTGCGTCCCAACGACTGCTGTAAACGCCAGCGGCGGATACGCGCATGATCCCCGGAAAGCAGCACCTCCGGGACCCTCTGCCCCGCCACCGATTCAGGCCGGGTATAATGGGGGCAGTCCAACAAGCCGGACCCCGAAAAGCTGTCCTCCGTCACCGAATCCGCATGGCCCAGCAGACCCGGCAACTGCCGCGCCACCGCTTCCATCAGCACCAGCGCCGGTAACTCGCCACCCGCCAGCACATAGTCGCCGATGGACCATTCCGCATCTACCGCCGCCAACACCCGTTCATCAATGCCTTCGTAGCGGCCCGCCAGCAAAATCAAGCCCGGCAGCGCGGCGAAATCCTGCACCGCCCGCTGCTGCAAGCGTTGCCCCTGGGGTGACAGGTAAATCACCGGCGCCCCCGGATTGGCCTCCCGCGCCGCTGCGATGGCGGCCAGCAAAGGCGGCGCCATCATCAGCATGCCCGGCCCGCCGCCAAAAGGGCGATCATCCACCCGCCGATAGGCGTTGTCACTGAAATCCCGCGGATCCCAGGTTTGCACCGCAATCAACCCACGGGTCAACGCGCGCCCGACAACACCCTCCTGCAAATAGCTGCGGATCAGCCCCGGAAAAATGGTGACGACGTCGAAACGCATCACCAGTCGGCTTGCCAATCCACGACGATCCGCCCGGCGGCCAAGTCCACACCCGCAGACGCCTCGGCCGACCACGGAATGAGCAGTTCACCACCCTTGCCGTCGTCGATCACCATCACGTCATTCGCCCCGGTCTCCAGGAAAGCGGACACGGTGCCCAAAGCGACGCCTTCCTGGTTCAGGATCTGTAACCCGACCAGCGTGCTCCAGTAGAATTCTCCCGCTCCCAGCGTAGGCAGTTCAGTCTTGAGCACGGCGATCTCCCGCCCAATAAGGGCACGCGCTCGCTCACGGTCATCCACCTGCGCCAGCTTGGCCACCACACCCTCGCCCTGCATACGCCCTCCCTCCAGCCCCCAAGGGCGCCGCTCCGGGCCGAGATACCAAAGCGCGTAGCCGAGGATGGCGTCACGCTCCTCGGTAAAGGAAAACACCTTCACCATACCGCGCACGCCATAGATGCCGGAGACCCGCCCCAGCACCACCCACTCCCCGGGGTCAGGCGCCGGCAACACCTGTCTTGCCCACGCCTTCTTTCTTCAAAAAGGCGGCAACGGTATCGGATGGCCGGGCACCCTGGCTCAGCCAGTAAGCGGCGCGCTCCTTGTCGATCCGTAACTCGGCCAACGCGCCAATGGGATTGTAAAATCCCAGCCGCTCAATAAAGCGACCATCCCGACGGCTACGGCTATCGGCCACGACAATATGATAGAAAGGCCGCTTCTTGGCGCCGCCCCGGGCCATACGAATGACTACCATGTGTTCTCCTTGACCATGATGCTCTCCCGCCGCGCGGAAGAAAGGCGCGTATCGTAACTAAAAACAAGCGCTAACGGAAGGGTAAACCACCCTTCAACATCGATTTGGGATTCATCCCCAGTAAACGGCTGAGCCCTCGCCCCCCCTTACCCATTTTTTTGAACATTTTTTGCATCTGCTCGAATTGCTTGAGCAGGCGGTTCACCTCGGTGACGGTCGTCCCGGAGCCCGCCGCAATCCGCCGCCGTCGCGAGGCTTTGATGATGTCGGGGTGGCGCCGTTCGCCCGGCGTCATGGAGTTGATGATGGCCTCCAGGCGGCGCATCGGCCTGCCGTCCTGCATGGCGTTCTGCGCCTCTGCGGGCAGTTCGCCCATACCCGGCAGCTTATCCATGATGCTGGCCATACCACCCATGCGCTCCAGCTGGCGCAACTGCGCACGAAAGTCTTCCAGATCGAAGCCCTTGCCGCTGCGCAGCTTGTCGGTCATTTTCCGGGCCTGCTCTTCGTCCACATCCTGTTGGACCTGTTCCACCAGACTCACGATGTCGCCCATGCCCAGAATGCGCGAAGCCATGCGATCTGGGTAGAAAGGTTCCAGGCCCTTGCGAATTTTCTCACCGATACCGATGAACTTGATGGGTTTACCCGTAACGGCCCGCACCGACAGGGCCGCGCCGCCGCGGGCATCACCATCCGCTTTGGTGAGGATCACGCCGGTCAGCGGCAGGGCGTCGTTAAAGGCCTTGGCGGTATTCACCGCGTCCTGACCGGTCATGGCGTCGACCACAAAAAGCAGTTCCACCGGTTGGGTCGCCGCGGTCAGGGCCTGCGCTTCGGCCATCATCTCGCCGTCCACATGCAAACGTCCCGCCGTGTCGACGATCAGCACGTCGTAGACACCACGCTGCGCCGCCGCCACCGCGTCCTGGGCGATGCGCACCGGCTGTTGATCGGTGCCGGAGGGGAATACGTCCACCGCAATGTCTTTACCGAGGTGCGCCAACTGCTCCATGGCGGCAGGGCGATAGACGTCGGTACTGACCATCAGGACGCGCTTCTTTTCTTTGTCCTTGAGCCACAGGGCGAGCTTGGCACTGGTGGTGGTCTTACCCGATCCCTGTAAACCCGCGAGCAGGATGACCGCCGGGGGACGGGCACTGAGATCGAGACGATCATTCCGCGCACCCATCAGTTGCACCAGTTCGTCATGGACGATCTTGACGAAGACCTGCCCCGGTGTGAGGCTCTTGACCACGGCTTCGCCCATGGCCTGCTCGCGCACGTTCTGGATGAAATCCTTGACCACCGGCAAGGCCACATCGGCCTCCAACAGCGCCAGCCGCACGTCGCGCAGGGCGTCGCGGATATTGTCCTCACTCAGCCGCCCCTGGCCGCGCAGATTCTTGAAGGTCTGAGTAAGTTTCTGGGTCAGATTGTCAAACATGGGTCCCCTCCCCTTCGTGTAGGGGTGGATTTTGGACCGTACGGAACGATCGCGCAATGTGTGACATCACGCCTCCTGCCGCACGGGTGGATTATTGAGTTGATGCCTGCGCTGCCGCCAGTCGGGCATGAATCGATCCATCAGCGCCTTGAAACGGTGGTTATGGGAAGGCTCCAGCAGGTGGGTCATTTCATGGACCAACACGTATTCCAGACAGCTGGGCGGCCTTTTGGCCAGTTCGGTGTTGAGGCGGATGTCATGGCTGCGGGGATTGCAGCTCCCCCAGCGGGTCTTCATCTGCCGCACGAGCAGACACCCCACCCGCACCCCCATCATCGGCGCCCATGCTGCGATGAGGGGAGGCACGGCCTGACGCACCTGCTGTCGATACCACGCATCCAACAACGCGCGGCGGCGTTCATGGCGACTACCCGGACGCAGTTGCAGCAGCAACCGGTTGTGCTGTAACTCCACCAGTGGCGGGGCATCGTGCTCCCGCACTGCCAGCGGATAGCATTGCCCCCAGACAAAGTGACTCTCGTGATCCAGATAGGCATGGAGCATGGTGCGCTCCTGACTGCGGAGCCTGCGTTGCACCCGCCGGATCCATTCCAGTTTGCTCATGGCGAAGGCGCGAACCGTGTCCATGTCTATGCGTCGCGGTGCAGAAATGCGCACATGGCCGTCCGGCGGATGCACGCTCAGACGAACCTGCTGGATATCCTTGAACCGCACCTCCACCGGAATGTCCCCCAGAAGGAAGCGTGTCAAAACCCACCTTCCTGGAGAAACTTCACGTAAATGACAAAAGCCAGCATCAGAAAGGTGACGGGGAAGATGAAGATGATCAACGGGGCCAGCAATTTGACCGGCGACTCCAGCGCCAGCTTTTCAGCACGCAGAAAACGTTCTTCACGCCGTTGTTCCGCTTGCGCCCGCAATACCGGCCCTAGATCACCGCCCCGCTCTTCCGACTGGATCAAGGCGCTGACCAGGCTCCGCATCTCCGGCAACGGAACCCGCTCCCCAACGCGCCGAAAAATATCCGCCTTTGGCGTCCCTGAACGCAATTCGCTGATCATAATGCTCAACTCGCTCCGCAAAGGGCCGGGCGGTCCCTTCTCCACCGCCACCTGCATAGCGCTCATCAAATTCAGTCCGCCCTCGATCATCAAGGTGATAAAGTCCAGATAAACCGGTAGTTCCTTGAGAATAAGCCGTCCCCGTCGCCTGGCCTGCTCGACCAGCCACCGGTCGGGATAAAAACTGCCCATCAACATGGCCAGCAGGCTCAGCCAGATATTAAACAGTCCAAATGCCATATGGAACAACAAGACAACGACCAGAGGGGCCAGGACACCGATGACCCTGAGCGCCATAAACTCTCTGGCACTGAGCAGATAATGGACACCCGCTTTTTGTAATCGCTGGTGGCTTCGCCGGAGGAAACGATCCGGGATAAAGACGACCAAAGTGGATCGAATGAATTGCACCAGGGGCCAGAGCAGGCGTAAGCCCTTGGGCAAGGGGTCCATGTAATCCCGCGGCGACGGCTCGATCTGCCGTGTCAGCATACCCAGCCCGTACACGAAAAATCCGATGGAAACCCCGGAGACGAATGCCGACAACACGATCCATGGCGTACTCATACTTCGATGCTCACGATTTTACGAATCCAGAAATAGCCGAGCACCTCAAACAGTGTGGCGATAGCGAGCACCGCCCAGCCACGCATCGTGTTAAACAGCGCACCCACGGCCTGCGGCTCGATGTGCAAGAGCGCAAAGACAATCAGCACCGGCAAGGCGGTCATCACCATACCCTGCAAGCGGCCTTGCGAGGTCAATGCGCTGATTTTCTGCTCCATCATCAAGCGTTTGCGCGTGGTGTCCCCCAGTCGCGCCACCGTGTCGGCAAGATTCCCCCCCACCTCCCGGCTGATGCGCAGAGCCGAAGACAGCAATCGCACGTCCTGCGATGGCACCCGTTGCGCCAGATGATCTATGGCGTCTTCGAAGGCAACCCCCAAGCGCTGCTCCCGCACGATCAGCGTGAGCTCCTGGCTGATGGGCGGACTCAGATCGCGGGAGAGCCCCTCCAGGGTCTGCTGTACATTGGCGCCGCCGCGTAAACCGCTGGCCAGCATCATGAGGGCATCCGGCAATTGGGCATGCAGGCGATCCAAGCGCCGCGCCTGCAACCCGCGCAGCACAAAACGAGGTAATCCGCCCATGACGACGGCCGTCATAACCGCCAACACCGGCGCGTCCAGCATCAACCAGACCATGATCGGCAAAACCAGCACCACCGCCATATTCAGTTTCCACAACAGATCAGAGTCCGCGAAGATGAACAACTCCGACAGCTTGACCCGCCCGTCGCGGGTAAAGGCCGTTCGCCCCATCGTCAGGATCCGCCGGATGGCCAGCAAGGCCACAAAAACAAACCCGACCACCGCAGCGAACACCAGAATACCCACTACATTATGGCCTACCATCCGCTCCTCCCACCCATTTTCTGGACCGATTATTTGGTTCACCACGAAATCACATTGGTGCTCCGTATGTTGCGCCACACGCCGCGCGCCTCTCCGGACACTAATGCGCCGTACTATTAAAACACAACCCCCGGATCGGAAATAGATATTCAATAATCACACACCGAGAATTTCATCACATTGTGTTTATACCTAATTTTTTCATCAATCAATCCAACAAAGGAAATTTAAATATAAGCAATTACAGCGAATAGTATCGCCCCATAAGCACCACTTTCTCCTGTTGCCCATTCCATGTCTTTTCACCGGCCTTCCGATGACGACAGGGATGACCTGAGCCGCGTTATTGGAAAAGAGCATTATTGACTCGTCCTTATCCTCATGATATTCTGCCTGGGGCAAGGGGATTCTATAAAAAATATCGTTTAATCGTTTGTAGTTCTACTTGGCGGTTTTTAACACGGAACTTCATGCAGGACTTGATCAGCACTCATACGCAACCATGACCGTCACTTCACGTTGCAGATCCCGCCCAGTCGATCTATCCTCACCAGGCTATGAGGATTATTAAAAAAATACGGCTCGCGCGAGAATACCTGATATTCTACAATGGGCTGGCGCTATTGGCGAGCCTCAGTCTTCTGTGGTCCATCTTTGCACTGCCCATGAACATCCTGCTGCCCAAAAAATGGAAAAAACCCACCGGGCGCCTGGTCATCTCTTTTGGTTTCAGACTGTATCTACGGATCTTGTCCTTGACCGGCGCTTGCCATTTCGACATAGGCGCGCTGGATGCGCTCCGCAATGAGCCGCCCATGATCATTGCACCCAATCATCCCTCACTACTCGACGCGCTCATGGTACTTTCTCGAATGCCTTATTTGGCATGCGTCATGAAGGCGGAGCTGGTAAATAATCTTTTTTTTGGTGCGGGTGCCCGCTTAGCCTGTTACATACGGAATGACTCCTTACGGCACATGCTGCAGCGGGCGATCGATGAACTGCGCGGCGGCAGTCATTTACTCTTTTTCCCCGAAGGGACACGCAGTGACCGTTTCCCCATCGGCACCATACGCGGCAGCGTCGGTTTGATCGCTCAGCAGGCCAATGTTCCCGTCCAAACCATATTGATCACGGCAGACTCTGATTTCCTGGGCAAAAGATGGCCCTTCTTCCGCAAACCGGGCATGCCCATCCACTACCGTATTGAGATTGGACGCCGATTTAACCCGCCCTCCGACGCGCACCAATTTATGGCGGATCTGGAAGCCTATTTTCAAGCCGCGCTGGCAAAACCGCCGCTGCCGTCCAAGCGGTCTTCGGGATCCGGTTCGTGACGGAGCGGCCTTCTGACACCCACTTGTTGCTCATCCCGAGCTACAACCCCGGACCCAAGGTATATGAAACCGTCCTTGCGGCGCGTCTCCACTGGAATCCCGTATGGGTGGTTGTGGATGGGAGCACGGACGGGACCGCGGAAGGACTTCAGGCGTTGGCGCAAGGGGATAAGGGATTGCGTATCCTCCAGATCTCCCGGAACCGCGGCAAGGGCGCCGCCATTCGTCTGGGTCTGGAACAGGCCCATTTGGCGGGCTACACCCATGTGTTGACCATGGATTCCGACGGTCAACATCCCGCCGAGGAGATTCCCTCCTTCATGGCGACGTCCATGCGGAATCCCGGCGCCATGATCCTCGGCGTGCCGGTTTTCGATATCGGCGCCCCCCCTCTCCGCGTGCAGGGCCGGAAGATCTCTAACTGGTGGGCGAATCTCGAAACCCTGGGCGGCGGTATCGGCGACTCCCTGTTCGGGTTTCGCGTCTACCCTATAGCCCCTCTGCGGCAGCTCATGCGCACACACCGCTGGATGCGACGTTTCGACTTCGATCCAGAGGCGGTTGTACGCATGTCCTGGATGGGTATAGACCTTATCAATGTGCCGGCATCCGTGCGTTATTTCCAGACCACCGAGGGGGGCGTCTCCCACTTCCACTATCTGCGCGACAACCTCTTGCTGACTTGGATGCACATCCGTCTTTTTTTCGGCTTCGTCGGACGCCTTCCCTTATTGGTACGCCGCCGGCACCGACATCGACCCATACGCTGACGCGCGTTCAGCATTCTGACGGAGAAGCCCTCTTCTCACTATGCATACGGTTGCGCGGTAACCAGATACGCAGCAGCGGTGTCGTGATTACAGTACTTACAACGGCCATGATCACGAGCATGGTGAAAATGTGCTCCGATATGGCCCCCATATCATAGCCCACATTGATGACGATAAGCTCCATGAGGGCTCGGGTATTCATCATGATCCCTATGATTTTTCCTTCCTGATGATTCAAACCGGCAATCCGCGCCGCGGCATATGCGCCAACAAATTTGGCCACAGTCGCCGATACCAGTATAAGGCCACACCACATCCACAGAACCGCTCCGTCCAACCCGGCGATATCGGTTCTCAACCCTGTATATGTAAAGAATATTGGTAAAAAGAAAACCAGCACGAAAGGGGCAACATGTTCTTGCCATATTTTGACGAAAGCGCGTTCATCATGCAGGATCGCCCCCATGACAAACCCACCAAATATTGTAAATATCCCCAGCAAGGACGTAATCATCCCAGAGACGAATATGCTGACCAGGATACCCCCGAGCAGAGTGGGGGACATTTCCGGCCCGGCATTAAAATAACGCATCACCGATTTCGTCAGTGGGCGAACGACGAGCAGCCACACCAGGACAAACAGCAACACCAGCAACACGTTCACCAAAAATGTCGACCACTGGAAGCGTGCAAGCGTCAGGGCCGTCACTACCGCGAGCAGCAACCAGCCCACCACATCATTCATTGCCGCCGCACTGATGGCGATGACACCCAGCCGCGACCTCGTCATGCCCAATTCCATCATGATCCGGCCAAGTACGGGTACGGCAGTAATAGAAAATGCCGTGGCGACAAACAATGCCGAAGTCCACCGATCCGCCAATGGAGAAAGTAGTGGCGCCCCCATGAATCCGACCCCAAGTCCTGTCACGAATGGTAGTGCCAAGCTGGCCGCCGCGATCCATAGCACGGCCCTACGGTTTGTGCTTTCTTTGAGGTGAGAAAAGTCGAACTCCAGACCTACCTGGAACATCAGTAGAATCAAACCCAGCTGGGAGAGGATATCCAAGGATCCCGATGGAATCGAGTAAAATACCCAGTGAAATGGCACGGGCATGGCCAGGCCGAATAATGAGGGACCCAACAAAATTCCCGCGATGATTTCTCCGACAACCGCGGCTTGACCGACTCTGGCGGCGATGTGGCCTGCAACGCGCGCGGCCAGAATGATAACGCACAACTGCGCCAGCGTAAAAAATATCACACGTTCAGACGGTTGGCCGGAAAATCCTATCATACTCATAGGGGTGCGCGGATCGTCATACCATGGCACCATTGATAGAAATGACCTGTCCACTGATATACGCAGCCCGCTCTGAAGCCAGGAATCCCACGAGATACGCCACCTCTGCCGGATGCCCCGCACGCCCCATCGGAACTATCCGGGCGACCCGCGCGGAGTCGAAAGTCTGCGCACTCATTTCCGTTTCAATGACCCCGGGCGCCACCGCATTCACCGTGATGCCACGACTCGCGACTTCCAACGCCAGTGATTTGGTAGCCGAATGTAGCGCGCCCTTGGCCGCGGCATAATTTACCTGGCCACGATTACCCATCAGCGCGGACACGGAGGTGATATTAATGATCCGGCCCCAACGGGTACGAATCATGGGCATCAGAACCGCCTGCGTAACATGAAAGAATCCGTTCAACGAAACATCCACGACGTCGTGCCACTGCCGCGGATCGAGCGCTGGAAAAGCCGCGTCGTCATGCACTCCGGCATTATTTACCAAAACCTGTATGGGTCCTGTATCCATCAACGCCTGCACCGCCAGATTCGTCATCTCCCGATCAGTGACATCGAAAACAGAGACCTCTGCACAGCCACCCACAGCCCGGATGGCGTCGGCTAAAGCCGCAGCTTTTGTGAAGTTACGATGGGTATGAATAATCACCTCGAAACCGTCCTCGGCCAGCCTTTGGCAGATGGCGGCACCGATACCGCCGCTACCTCCCGTGACCAGCGCGCGCTTAGACATTCGATTCAGGCCGTGACGGCGGCGTGTGTTCCGGTGGGTCGATATCCACAAAAATAGCCACCCGACCTTCCAGGACGCTCCGTGGACCAGCAGATATGGTGAACCCATACAGCAAGTTACGTTGCCCTGCAAGCCTTGTCGCACGGATCGTCAAAGGACCGTCGATATCATCCAGACGGGTTACCGACGCGACCAGCCCGCGCGCACTCGCGATATAACCAATGCCAGTCCCCAGGGGCTCCTGCCCACCCCCGGTGCGCACGAGAATGTCGTGTACCGCCATGGCCTGCGCCGCATACTCGACGCCACAGGCAACACCGAGCCGACCGTGCGAACGCAAGGGCATTTGCGGCGACCGGTGGCTGTTGGCAACACAGACGATGCTGTCTTCATCCCATCGTTCTACGGCGTCCAGCAAAAGCATATCGCCTTGATGGGGGAGATGGCTGGACATCCATTGACGATCTATGCGCACGGGACCATCTCGATCACCAAGCCTTGGGAATCCAAGTAGTCCAGGATCACATTCCCCGTATCGCGTCTCGCGATGGAGTGCAGCAACGGAAGACAACGCGCCGCCGGAATAGAGGTTCGCAATGACTCCAATGCGGTGTCGCCCATCGGCTGGCTGGGTGTCTCGGCGAAGGGCGCTGCATCCGCTACCCGAATCCGGGCCACGGATTTAGTCGGATGCGGGGTCGCCGTGAGCAACAGGGCAACCGCAAAAATATCGGGCACCGGGCGAGCCCGGTACAGGGGAGGGGGATAATCGGTATCGCTTGCGACCAGAAGCACCGGGGTGCAGGCTGCCGCGAGTAGCGTCAAGGCCTCCAACAACCCGGCCGCGAAACTGCCATCATAGGCGCTGACCACGGATGAGGGCGTCATTGCGCCGGTCGCTATGCCCCAGTAGCCAGAAATCGCGTTATGCACCGAATTATGAAACTGGGTGGGCGAAATCAGGTGATCGCCCGCCGCCATCGCCGAGCAGATGGCGTGACAAATATCTCCATCCCCCCCCGAAGAGGCGAATACCGACGCCGGCTCGGAGGGTGGAACATCCGCCATGACACAGGCCGCATGCCCCACCTGGAGGGCTGCCATAACCCCCCTGCCCGCACGCCGCCGTTCTGGTGGCGGCAAGAGTGCCGACGGCGACAATACCGTTCTTGCGGCCGCATAGGCGACATCACCGGTCAGCATGCGCTCCGCGTCCTGCCAGCTCTTTATGCCCGGCCCCAACACACCAATACCGTCTATGTATCCATTGAGCATGGCAAGACCCGGCGCGCTAGGTGAGGCGGCCAAAAATCAGGCTGCAGTTGCTGCCACCAAAGCCGAATGCGTTGCTCAACACGGTGGAAACCTTTCCGTGCTGATTTTGGGAGAGATAATCGATGGCCATCGTGTCATCCCGACGCCCGGCGCTTGGACCCGACGGCATGAGGGCATTTTTAATGGCCAACACGCAGATGGCCGCCTCCAAAGCACCCGCAGCGCCCAAAGTATGACCCGTGGCCCCCTTCGTGGAACTGCACGGCGTTGCCGTCCCAAAGACATGCGCTATGGCATTCGCCTCCGCTGAGTCATTCGCGATCGTCCCCGTCCCGTGCAAATTGATATAATCGATATCCCGGGGATTCAGCCCTGCGGCATGTAGTGCGCGCTCCATCGCCAGGCGGGCTCCCAGACCCTCCGGATGTGGCGAGGACATATGGTAGGCATCGCTGGACTCCCCCACACCCAGCAACAAGACCGAATCGTCGTCCAGAGGGTCCGATATCCGCTCCAGGAGCAAATAAGCGGCCGCCTCCCCAATGGAAATCCCGGCGCGATCATCGCTGAAAGGGCGGCAACACTCCTCGGCCAAAAGACCAAGGGACTTAAAACCATAGAGCGTGGTAGCGCATAGGGAATCCACACCACCCACTACGGCCGCATCGATCAAACCGCTGTCCACCATACGCTGTGCCGAGGCAAAAACTTTCGCGCTGGAAGAACAGGCCGACGAAACGGCCAGCGCGGGTCCTTCGAGACGAAGTTTACGCCGCACGAATTCCGTCAGGGAATATGGACTATGGGTAGCCGCGTATACGAAATCCGCAGGCAATTGGCCGCTTACAGCGTCGCGATGCCGGAACGCCCATTCGGTACGCAACATGCCGGCCGTGCTGGTCCCCAGAAAAATGCCTACGCGTCGCCGCCCCCATCTTTCGATGGCCGCATCCACGGCATCCACAAACCCGTCTTCGGCAAGCGCCAGTTGCGCCAAGCGATTATTACGGCAGTTGAACTCTCGCAGATCAGCGTCGATGGCTTCATCGTCAACCACATCCACCTCTCCGATCCACGTGTCCAGCACAAGGTCGCGAAATGCACAGCGGACAAGACCACACCGTTGTGCACGCAACGCGGACAACGTTTGCGTCAAACCCCGTCCAATACAACTCGTCGCCGTCATGCCAGAAATCGTCAAGGAAGACATAAATATTATAAATCAATGTGATATAATTTCAGCATTGTGATGGCGAGGCCGCCAAAAGTCAACTCTCCCGGGCGGCTCACCGCCCCCCATACGATCTTGGCCCGCGGGACCTGCGCCCGGGAGGGTGGACGGCAACCCATTCTGGGTTACAATCCTACCCACAATACGCCGCTTACGGCACACGCAACGACGATCCTCACGCAACTTGATCATACGCGCGTCACTGGGGTCAGACGTGATCTATTGAAACGGAGATGTTAAGAATGGGCCTTACCCCGGCAGAGGCAGAATTGAGCCGCTTAATCATAGAGTCTTTGAACCTGCCCATGGACCCCTTGCAGGTCGATCCTGAAGCATCCCTCTATGGCGGCCCTTTAGGCCTGGATTCCATCGACTTTCTGGAAATTTCCATGGTCATCACCAAAAAATATGGGGTGATGATCTCCAGTGGCGGAGAAGATAAAACAGAAATATTCAACAGCCTGCGAAGTCTTTGCAACTATGTACAAAACCACAAACCCGGATAAACGGGTCGCGTAACTTTAGGGAACACTTCCATCACCAATGACCCGCGTCTTGCCTCCCACCAGCATCTCTCGATCCGTCAAACTCGCAGAAAACCATAGCGCTAACACAACCCCTGGCGCAACCGTGGCGCCGATCGCCTGCAGGACCGGAACCCCCGAGAACGCTAGTGGCCCAAAACCCATCACCGTCGCCATGTTGGCGATGACCAGGGATACCAGGGTGCGCGATGCACTCTCCTCATCCGCCCGCACGCCACGATCGAAGAAAAGCGCGTAGTTTGATCCCACCGCGACGATCAACATGAGACCAATGAGGTTCATCATGTTCAGTTCGACACCCAGCGCAATGAATCCCGCGGCTACGGTAAGTACGGACGCGATCAATGGCAACAATATTCGCAGCACCCGAAAAATCGATCGAAAAACCACCCACAGCAGCAGGACAATGCCCACAACACCCGCGAGAGACCACTTGATGGCGTTATCCATATAGCCGCTGTAGAGCGTATTGGTGGCATTTGAAACATCGATAAACATCGCCTTATCCATAGAGTGCCGCAGCAACGCGGACTGCACCGTCTTCCGGTCGATCCTGCCGGATGGTGGCGCGGCAACGGGTAACAGCACGCGCCATCCGTTGCCCTGCCGTACCACCATGCTCTCTACCAGTTCTCTGACGCCGGCCGGCAGATCCGCCCTGGTAAGCGGCCGCAGACCCCGTTCCCGCTCCATTTCGCGGACGAATGGAGAGAATAACGCCGCCGTTACCGGCAATCCGTGTACCGCCTCGGTCAAACGCGCGGTGAGCACATCTTCCGGAGGGATGGCGGACTTTCGCTTCAGTTGCGTCGCCACACTCGGCAGAAAATTTACGGGTGATTGAAAACCTCCGATAACCCCTTCACGCTGGAGCCGTTGCAGGAGTGGGCCGGCTTCCTCAGCCGCCTGAAGGGCCGCATCGAATGTAGATCCAGAAACCACCAGGAGATATCCGGCTTCGGGAATTCCCATATCATTGCGCAGCCTCGCATAAAGCGATTGCTCGGTCTTGGGAACCGGGCTGAGCGCGGACAATTCATGATTCCAAATGTGATGGCGATGCATAATGAGTATGCCACTCGCCAGAACAACGAAGAACACCACGACCCATCTGGCGGACGCCACTCCCCGGGCGGCCCCGAGAAAAAAACGCCCCAGCCGATTCAGATCGGGACCGCGAAAGTTGCCCGGGAGCAGCCCGGGCAAGACGAATCGAGTGACCATCGAGGCGGTGAGCAAACCGGCGATGGCGTACAGACCAAGCTGCGACAAACCCGGCAGGTTGGAAAACAGCAGGCTGGCGAACCCGATAATCGACGTCGCCACGCCCAGTCTGACGGTCGGCCAGTATTTGCTGGCCCATTGTTCCGCGCCGGCACTCGTCTGTCCCGTTTGCACCAGAAAATAGATCGAATAGTCCACCGCCTCTCCGATCAGTGCGGTGCCGAATCCCAGCGTGATGTCATAGACCCTCCCAAAACCCAACGACACCGCGGCAATGCCAACCGCTATGCCGGATATCACCGGGATCAGGCCGAACAGGAGTGCAACGGCGGAGCGATAAACCAGCAAGAGCAGGACGACGATCATGGTGCCACTGATCAGCGACATGAACTCCGCGGCATGGACGATGGTGTTTCGCGCAGCTACCGAGATCACCCCCACACCCGTCAGCACCAGATGCGCGTTTTCACCGGGCCGTCCCGTTGTTGCTTTAGCGCGCGCAAAGGCTTCCCTTACACGGTTTATGGCGTGTTGTTGCGCCTCGGTGTCCGATCCGGAGAAACGCGTTTGCAACAACAGCAATGCCGTGTCCCCACTGGGCGACGTCCATACCCCATGATGGGGCACCGGCTGCGGCATCCCGCTCATTTCCTTGGCGATGTACACCATGGTTCCGGTAGGATCTCCAGGGAAGAGCGCCTCCACCGCCTCGCCCCCCGGCGTCGCCAGGACATTGAGCATCTTTTCTATCGCGTCACGCAAACCGGTTACTGTAAAGAGTTCCGGGCGGGTGGTTGGACTCAGCAGATAGCGGTGGGTGAAGAGATAATGATATACCTTTTCGTGCGTACCTGAATTCCCGTTGCTCACGATTTCAAAGTGATCATCTCCGCGCAGATCCTGGACCATGTGCTCAGATATTTTCGTTCTTACGGCCGCGGTACCGCCTTCGATACCCGCCAATATGTTCCGCGACAGCGGACCCTTGCGCAGTTGCTCATTCAACACCGTTTGCTGGACACTAGGCGATCGGGGGAAGAACTCGGACAGGGTCGCCAAAAATTGGGTATGGCTGATTACACCGACGGCACCCAGCACGGTCGCCAGCCATATCCCCAAGATCAGCCATCTATGGCGGCTCATGGCGTTGACGTATCGCCTAGCGTGATGACCGACCGGTCATGATTGGTTTTCACAATGGTGATATGGCGCACCCTCTCTCTACTGCCGCTCACGGTTATCGACTGGATCAACTTGGCTACGTCCTTTTTACTAGGCGCCAACATCAGCGACCAGTCATTCTTATCTCCTTTTAGCGAAAGAGTAAAAAACCGTTCCAGAAGCGCTCGATTTCCGGTCAGCGTTCCGCGGATACTGTCGATGAAGGCCAGTAATTCGGGGTGATCTTCGAGCGGCACAGTGTGATGATCCATGATGAGGAGGTCACCCCGCACGCGTATGGTCTGGTCATCCGGCTGGAGGGTATGCATTTCCAGTACGTCCGGTGATACGAAGCGCATGTCGCCAGAGGATTTTATGGGCTGGTTCAGAAAGCTAATATATTTTAGCTCCACAAAAGTGGTCTGGCCGGATTTTTCCTGCGCCAATGCATGCATCAGTTGGGTGATATCCCAATCTGCCGCATGCGCACGCAATGTCATGACCAACCCCAAAAACAGTGCAGCGAACATCGCACGTACGATAAACCGCATGTATAGGTAGAAGGGCCGATTATGTGTGATTATTGAAAATTGGCAAGATACCCATTCTTTACAGGACATATCGCCTGCGGGCATCTGCAGCTCCATGATGTGGTCATTAACTCCAGAAATCATAGAAATTGAACCAGTTATACGGTGACAGATGACAATGATACTCCACTTCCTTGACATAATTTATCATGGCATTGCGAATAGCCTCTTCGCGACCCGCCGGTTCCACATCGGTGAAATCGGCGATCTGCTTTAAAAACATTTCGTATTTCCCCGGGCCGGTATAAAGTCCCACCATAAAAAACAACGGCCGCTGAAGAATCGCCGCGATGCGAAAAGTCCCACTGGGCCAATATGCCATGTCTCCCAGAAACCGAATGGGCTGTTTCCTCTCGGATCCCACGGACCGGTCACCTAGAAAACCCACTAACGCCCCTTTCCCAAGCTGCTCTTGAACACGCAGCATGGTGTCCGGACGACCCAGTGGGATAACGTGCGGTGGCGTGGTGGCTTTTATGCGGGATAGCGCGGTGTTTATCTTCCTCGCGTTTTCCTCATACATGACCGCTACGATCGACAATCCCGGATATTGCTGTCCAACCGATCGCAAGACCTCAAAGCTGCCCAAGTGGGCGCCGACCAGTAACGCGCCGCGCGCCTCCACAATCGCATGTTCCATTTCCTTGGACAGATGCGTTTGTATGGTAAAGGAAGACACCTCATCACCGAGGAGATAAACCCTGTCGTGAATCGTTACCGCAAAAGTCAGGAAATGGCGATAGAGATCCCGGATACGCACTGGACGACACAGGATTCGGGCAAGGTAGAGCCTGGAGCCATGCCGCGCCACCGGAGCGAAACACAGGAAATAAGCCGCGATAAGGCGCAACACCATATGCGCGGCACGCCTTCCCATCCGTTTTGAGATCCAGAGCATCAGACGAAGCAAAAAACGGCTTCCGCGCTCCGGTTTATGTAACCACTCGGCGTCGCTCCATGGATGCGCTGGCATTATCGGATCGGTCAATGCGAGAGTCACTCCAGCAGGTTGCCGGAGAAACCACCCCCCGCCACCAAACGAGTCCCCGCATGCATCTCGAATGCCACTCGTTTACCGTCCAATTCCGTCACACGGAGACGGAGCGGCTCACCAGGCGGCACCGGACTATGAAATTTCACGGTATCGAGACGGTATCCGGTAATGCGCATGCCCATGGCGGTTTCCATTTCATAAATAACCGTGTCCAGCAACAGCACACCGGGGACCATCGGATTTCCGGGGAAGTGTCCAACGAATACCGGGTGCCCCACCGGAATCATAAATTCATGTTCATGGCATTTCATGGGCCTTTCTCCTCTCCGCGGATCCAGTCAGCCATCAGTGTTTTTAATGCCTCTCGTGGTATTTTTCCGGTGCCATTCCTCGGCAACTTGTCCACAAGCATTAATGGGCGAGGGACGAATACCGGGTCAATCTGCTGCTTGAGTAATGTATATATCGTTTGCACATCCAACCCTGGAGCGACCGCAAATGCAACCAAACGCGTCACTCGGCCATCATCGGGTGGATCGGGCATGAAAAATACACCATCCAGCACACCCGGGATATTATTGAGCTGATAATTTAGATACCCGATCGAGCTACGTTTACCCGCCACATTTACCAGATCGGCGGCGCGTCCATATAGGCGAAAGCGATTCCCCCCCAATGTTTCTATATGGTCTGCTGTTGCGACAGCGTGTTGCAGGTGCCCGCCACACACCGACATTCGTCCATCCTTCATGGTCCACGACAGTTCCGGGAACAAATGCCAATCGTCCGTTTGGCTGCTGCGCCGGGTCGCGACAACACCGGTTTCCGTGGACCCATAGATCTCTATCAACTTGCTTTTGAATCGCCTTTCAGCCTCCTCCGCGAGATCCCGGCCCAAGGGCGCCGTGGCGGAAAGCAACAGATCCACACTCGGCAACGGCGCATCGATAGCCAATATGGCGCGCAGATGAATAGGGGTGCTGACCAACACACGCGGTCTGGAGACCATGGATATTTCCGCACAGATATCCGCAGGAAAGAAATGACGCTCCGTGGCGATAACGCCCGCGCACTGCCAGATCATGACTATGGTGGACTCAAAACCGTACATATGCTGTGCGGGGACCGTGCCAATCACGGTATATCTGCGGCCATCCAGCAAACCCAGACACAGCGCCTCCGCACGCACGGCATATACCAAATCCCCCCAAGTTTTCAGGTGAGGGACCGGTACACCCGTGGAACCCGAGGTAAACACGTAGGCGACCGGGAGCGTTTCCGGCAGACTCGGGACAACGGGCGAGGCGGTGGCGGGGGCCTCCGGAAGCTCCGCGGGAAAAGGCAGATAGGGGATGCCCACATCATTCCCGTCATCACCGAGGCAGAAAACCTCCGGCGCGAACTCCGCTATCTGTTTAACGCTCCCAGGGGTATACATGGACGGTAACAGACTGGTTTTACCGGCGATCATGGCCGCGGCGAGGCCCACCATGAAATGGTAACGGTCCTGGCAGGTATTGAGCAAATATTGACCCGGCATCAACATCGCGCGGATAGAGGCCACGTCCGCCAAAAATTGGCGCAGAGTGATGCCTCTACCCTGCCTGATAGCCACGAAATCATCCAGTGACCTATGTGTCATCATCGGGAGGTCGTTCATGCGTGGTATGCCCCCTGTTTAATGGGTATATATCATAGGCGCTGATGAATATTCAGGTTTTTGTCACCACCGGCCCGGAACCGGCAAAGTACGCCCGGACACCCGCCATAATGCCGGAACGCTCGCCGGCAGGGATACAGCGACAACGAACGGCGTATTCAACCATGAACATCGAGGCGATCAACACGGTGCTGGCAGCACCCGAAAACAGGGCCCATATCTGCTGACCCATCAGCAGGAACAGGAGCAGTAGAAGACCGGACAGTGCCGCGAAAAACAGGCTCCATGCCAAGGTGACCTTGCGCGTGTACAGCGTCAGCCTAGTGTTCAATGGCCCGTGGATCGTCTCTGCGATACGCGAGATCAAAGGTGTCTTTCCGGGACGCAAAGTATAGCCGAAAATCACCGCGAGGATCACGAAAATTGCGCTTCTCTGCAGCACGCAGATCCAGCCCAGACAATGCACAAGGCTGCTGTGATACCGCCATACCGCCATACCGGAAATACACAGGGAGAAGCACCAGAGCAACCTGAGACGCTGGTTCCACAACAGCACCGACAGGGCAACCACGGCAGGCAAACATGCGGACATCACCGTATAGAGGCTCGGATGCCTGTCTGTAACATCCAGATAAGTGAGCAGCTGATAGCCGATCAGGACAGCAACGAGCACGATGACCCGCCATAACCGTGTGCGTATGGTCGGCTGCCGCTTCTCCGGAGGCAGAGCGGCACTTTCACCCCGGTGTTGAACCCAGGTGTTTTTCAACCCATCCCGCCAACGCCGTGACGGCTGCCCAGCCCAGCCACTCGCCGTCCCTGGGCCCGCACCGGGTTATTTTCTTCGGTCACCGTTCCGCCCTCGCAGGGCATGCCAAAACTCGATGGCTCCCGCCTTCGCTGCATGACCGACCTCCACCGCCCCTTTCGCAATACTGATCCCCGCATCCTTTCCGGCTTGACCGATTCTGTGCGCTGTTGAACCAACATCCCGCCCAGCCCTTACGGCACCCTGCTGAAGACTTGCCCCATCCGCATGAACGGTCATCGGAAACGCCAACACGAGAGTACACACACACACGGACATCATCAGGGCGCCTTTCGCCCTGTCGAGCATCTTGTCGACTGCATTGATTTTGCGCATTTCACCCTCTCCCCGAGCACATGCTCCACTCTCCACCAAGACCAGGCGCGCCAGACCGCCGCGACCGGGTCACGACGATCCGGTCGCATTCAGGACTGTGCACAGTGATAAGCCACCACCCGTTCCACTTCCTTTTTGGCGCCCAAAATAACGGGAACCCGCTCGTGCAGACCCTGGGGGTCGATATCCAGTATGCGCGTCGTGCCGGTACTGGCGGCACCGCCCGCCTGCTCGACCAGATAGGACATGGGGTTGGCTTCGTAGAGCAGGCGCAGCTTGCCCGGTTTCTTCGGGTCGCGTCGGTCGAAGGGGTACAGGAAAATACCGCCCCGGCACAAGATACGATGGACGTCGGCGACCATCGAACCCACCCAACGCATGTTGAAGTCCCGCTTGCGGGGTCCATCCCTGCCCTGATCGAGTTCATCGATGTAGCGCTGCACCGGTTCCTGCCAGTGGCGGTAATTACTCCTATTGATGGCATATTCACTGGTATCCTCAGGAATGCGCATCTGCGTGTGCGTCAGGATGTATTCACCGACGGAAGGATCGAGGGTGAAACCATTCACCCCATAGCCGGTGCTATAGACCAGCACGTTGCTGGAGCCATACAGCGCATAGCCCGCGCACACCTGTTCAACGCCGGGCTGGAGAAAATCGGCGAGTTCCGCGTCGCGCCCGGCGACAGGTGCCTTGAGGATACTGAAAATGGTTCCCACGCTGATACCCACATCAATATTGCTGGATCCGTCCAGGGGATCGAAGAGCAACAGATATTTGCCACGCGGGACACCCTGGGGGATAGCGTAAGGCCCGTCCATTTCTTCGGAAGCCATGCCAGCCAGATGACCGGTCCAGTCCATGGACTGGAGGATGGCTTCATTGGAAATGATGTCGAGCTTTTTCTGGACCTCACCCTGCACATTGTCGGTGCCGGCACTGCCCAATGCGCCCACCAGCGCACCCCTGTACACCTGTGCGCCAATAAACTTGCAGGCGATCGTGAGATCGTTGAGAAGGCCGGCGAAATCGCCGGAGGCACCGGGATAGAGACGGGTTTCTTCAATGATGAACTGGCTGAGGGTGGTACCGATATGCATGCTGGAATCCTTACAAAGGTGAATACTTCAGAGCGCGCTGAGTCCCAAGCGAAATTCTATGGTGGATTCTATCGCGCGCGCCGCTCCCTGGTCCAACCAGGGCAGCCACTGGATATGGAAACGGTGGATACCCCCACTGACTTTTGGGTAGTAATCCGCATGGCTCGGCAATTCCAGGCGAATCAGGGAAGGTGGGCGGCGGGCGTCCAAGGGCGCCCCATAGCGCCCCTCCGGAGCCTCCACCCGGGACCACGCGCAGGAGTCGCGCAACAATGTCAGAATCAGGGAAACGCTCTCCCACAGCATCTCCAGACTTTCCCGCCAGTCCCGCAGGAGATCCTTGACACGTTCGAGAGACTGCTGGTTCCAGAAGGCCAGCACCGGTAAGTCACAGTCAGCGAGACCTCCAGCGACCCCCATCCGGCCACGCGCGAGCTGGAGGATTTCCTGGTGGCGCAAGCGTTGCCCGAAAGGCTCGCGGCACTCGCGCAGCGCCTTTAATTGCCGGTCGATGCGGAATTGCCAGGCACGCAATGGGTCTTCAGCCGCCTCTGGGCTCTGCGCCCAGACGGCGAGGCTCTGAGCGATGCGTTCCAACTCCAGGATGAGGTCGAAGCGCAACTCCGGGCGGCCGCAAAAATCAAGCAGCTCATTGTAGGCGCGCAGGGCACCACGCAGGTTACCGGTATCGGCCACTTCTTGCTGGAGTTGCGCAAAGACACTTTCCAGACGCAACAACAGGCGCGCGCGTTCATGGAGTGGATGTTCATAGACGGCCATGCCGTACCTCATTCGAAAATCACCGCCGCCGCACCAAATCGCAGCGGCCCCGACAATCAGGGAACGCCAGAGTGCAGGGCGCACCGTCCCCATTCTCCGGGCAACGCCCTACAGGGTGCCACAGGCGCTTTCCCTAGGCAAATCCTGATGTTCCTTGCAGGCTGCGGAGATAGGCCGCAACCCGCGCCTCCAGTCGCGCCAGCGTACCATCGTTGGGAATGACCCAGTCGGCGGCGGCGATGCGCTCCGCGCGGTCACATTGCGCCGCCATGACGGCGGTAATCTGTTCCGCCGTCCAACCTGGACGGGCGCGCAAGCGCTCGATCTGCACGGTGCGCGGACAATCGACCACCAGGATTTGATCCAGCAGAGCGCGATAGCCGTTTTCCACCAGGAGCGGCACCACCCAAACCACCGACGCCCGCGGATGCTGCCGCTCAATCTCTTCGCTACGCGCGATAAAGGTTTCGCGGATGCGTGGATGGAGGAGCGCTTCCAGCCAAAGCTTCGCCTCAGGATCGCTAAAAATACGGGCACGCAATGCGGCCCTGTCGAGATCCCCCCCAGCGCCGAGCAACGCCGGGCCAAAATGCGCGATGATGGCCTGCAGGGCAGGGCTGCCCGGGACCACCAGGTCACGGGCGATGCCATCGGCGTCGAGCACATGCACGCCCGCCGCATGGAACATTTCCGCCACGGTGCTCTTGCCGCAGGCTATGCCGCCTGTCAGACCGATGCGCCGCGTCATTCAGGTGCCCAGCAGGTGCAGATAACCGGAGAGGATGGCTTGCGGCCACAGCAGCATGAGCCAGGCCCCCAAGGCCAGATAGGGACCAAAGGGCATGGCATAGTCGCGGCCCTTGCCACGCAGCAGGTAGGTCACCGCTACCATACCTCCGCCCAGCGCGGCGATGAACAGGGTCAAAAAGACGGCCTGCCAACCCAACCAGGCCCCCACCATGCCGAGCAGTTTGAGATCGCCCCCGCCCATCCCGTCCCGCCCGCTCATTCGATAATAAGCCACGGCCAGCACCCAGAGACTCCCGTAACCCAGGAACACCCCGAGCAGGGCGTCCGCGGGGGAAGTCAACGCCACCCCAGGCCAGAAGAGGGCCGAGCCATTCAGCAAGAGCCCGAACAGTATACCTGGCTTGGTAATCCGGTCCGGCAGGAGATGGGTTTCCAGGTCGATCATGGTCAGTGCCAACAGTATCCAGGTCAACGCCAATGCAGGCAGAAGTGTCCCGCTGAACCCCAGTCGCCACACCACCACCACGCTCAGCACAGCCGTCAGAAGCTCCAGCACCGGGTAACGCCAGACGATGGGACTACCGCAATCGTGGCAGCGGCCCCGCAACCATATCCAACTCAAAACCGGGATATTCTCCCAGGGACGCAAACCATGACCGCACTGCGGGCAGTGGGACGCGGGATACAGGATCGATTCGTGGCGCGGAACCCGGTGCACCACCACATTCAGAAAACTGCCGATGAGCAGGCCGAGCAGGGCGATCAGCATATAAACCACCCCCTCTCCGATCGACATCATGCGTCCTCTTTCACCTGCAATCGGTGCAACCGCATTTCCAAGGATTGCAGGCTGATGTCCAACAAGCGCGCAGCCTGATGCCGGTCGCCCCCGGCCTGCTCCAGTATCTTGCGCAGCAAAACGGCCTCGGCGGTATCCATACTGGCCGGCGCCACCCCGGATGCCGGAGCCGGCGCCGCGTTGTCAGCCGGGGCGGCACCGGGAACAGCAAAAATTTCTTCGGGAAGGAACGTTTCGTGCTGTAGGGCGAGGCTACGCTCCAGGAGGTTTTCGAGTTCGCGCACGTTACCCGGAAAGGTATAGAGCCGCAATCGCTCCAACATGCCCGCGGGAAGCCGGGGCGGAGGTCCACCCGGCGTAGCGCCGATACGCTGGAGAATCGCCTCGACCAACTGAGGGATATCCTCCAGACGCTCGCGCAGCGGAGGCATATGCAGCTTCACCACATCCAGCCGGTAACGCAGATCTTGACGGAAGCTGCCGTCGTTCACCATCTCCTGTAGATCGCGGTGGGTGGCTGAGATGATCCGCACGTCCAGAGCGATTTCCCGGGATGATCCCAGCGGTCGTATGGAACGCTCCTGAATGGCGCGCAGGAGTTTCACCTGCATCATCATGGGCAGGTCGCCAATCTCATCGAGGAAAAGCGTGCCGCCGTTAGCCGCCACGAAGAGTCCCTCCCGGCGTTGCACCGCGCCGGAATACGCCCCCTTTTCGGCGCCGAAAAGTTCACTCTCCAGCAGGCCATCGGGGATGGCGCCGCAATTCACGGCAACAAACGGCTTGTCGTGACGCGGTCCCGAGGCATGGATGGCCCGCGCCGCCAGTTCTTTGCCTGTTCCCGACTCGCCGGTAATATGGACCGGCGCGTTGCTCCGCGCGACCCGGCGAATATCCTCGCGTAGCCGCTGCATGACGGGGGAGTCGCCCAGCAATCGCCGGGTACCATCCGTCTCGGTGGGGGACGGGCAGCTCAAGGCCACCGCCTGCGCCACCAACCGCCGCAACCGCGCCAGCTCGATGGGCTTGGCCATGTAGTCGAAAGCCCCGGCCTGCATGGCCTCCACCGCGCCATCCGCGGAAGAATAGGCGGTGATCACCGCGACGGGCACCTGGGGATGTGATGCGTGCAGACGACGTACCAGCTCAATGCCGGAACCATCCGGCAAGCGCAGATCCGTCAGGCACAAAGACGGGGTGGCTTCGCCCAGACGCGCGTAGGCTTCTGCGATGGAGTGGGCACCGATAACCGCGAGCCCCATGCCCTGCAGCGTAATAGCCAGCAGTTCGACAATGTTCGGTTCGTCATCGACAACGAGCGCGGGGGGCAAAGTAGACAGGTCGGCCATCATTCCTCCGTGAGCCCGCCCCAAGAGGGGAGAAAGATCTGGAACAATGCGCCACCTTGCGGATGGTTCTCACAATGGATACCCCCCCCGTTGATCCGCAAAAGTTCGCGCACCATGGGCAAACCCAGCCCAGTGCCTCGCGAATCCGTGGTGAAAAACGGTTCAAAAATGCGCTCCATCAACTCGACCTTTATGCCCGGCCCGAAATCCCGCAACGTCACCATGACCATGGTTTCCCGCTCCACCCACTCGGACCGTATCTCGACCCGTATCGTAGCATTTTCCGCCGAACCATGCTGCGCACTATTATGGAGCAGGTTCCAGAATACCTGGCGCAATTGCGCCGGGTCGGCATACACGAGCAGGTGTGGCGGCATGTCGTGAATGCAGATCGTCATGGCCGCCAGCATGGGATCGGACTGAATCTGGGAAATCAGGGTCGGTAACCAACTCGCCAGCGCGATGGGCTCGGAACGCGCGGGACTGGGGCGGCCCATCTCCAAAACCGAATCAATGATCGTATTGATACGCACGGTCTCGCGCTCCAAAATCTGGAAGAGGTGCTGTGCATCCGGAGCCTCCACGCTTTCGCTCAAGAGACTGCCCGCATGGCGGATCACACTCAGTGGATTGCGGATTTCGTGGGCGATGTTCGCTGCCAGACGCCCCAGGGCAGCCAGTTGCGCCTCCCGCTCACGCGCACGCAGCATTTCGGCATCGCGCAGCAGCAACAGACGGTAGGGACTTTGGGGCAAGTCGATTCTACGGACCACAAGACTCTGTACGCCGTCCTGCAAGGACGGATCCCGCCCACTGAGAGAGATCAACACTTCACTGTCGCTTTGCGCGGACTGGCGCAGGGCCGTGGCCAGGCGTGGCTGCACCAGGTCTATGCCGACCGGTGCGGAAGCCCACAATCGATAACCAGAAAGGGTCCGGGCAATCGGATTACTGAGCACAACCCGATTTTGGCGGTCCAACACAAACACGCCGACATCCATGTGCTGCACAATTTCCTGATTCAAGGCATTGAGATTAACGACCTCCGCGTCCCGCTGCCGGGCCAGGCGGTTCCCCTTCTCGAGACTGAGCACCAGACTGTCCGCCAGCACCGCCACCGCCACCAGCGCCAGCACGTAGATGAACAGCTGGCCGAGGGGCAAATGTGCATAAGCCATGCCCCCCCAAAAGGATTCGGCAATCAGCAGCGCCAGTAATACCCAGACAAAAATGAAGGCGCTTTGCCCGCGCAGCAGGCTGGCAGCGGATACCAGCAAGAGGAAGGGCAGGATGCTGAAGGGGCCGCTGATCCCCCCTCCGAAGTGCAGCAGCAGCAGCACCAGCAAGGTATCGGTGGCCACCTGGATCCAGGCGTGGTAGAGGGAACGGGTGGGGCGTCGCAGCAGCAGTGCCAGCAGATAACCCAGACTCACCACCGCGGCCACGAGGGTAAGGACACGCAGCAGCTCCACATGACCGCCCAGGTCGATGACCGTCTCGCTGACGGGCAGATGGACCAGCACGGCGACAACCGCGGCGATCAGCAGCCGGTATGCGGAAATTCCCCAGAGCCGGTGCCAGTCGCCATCCATTTCAGACACGCTACGCACCTCGTCGACGTGTCCTGCCGCGCATCAAGGCTGCTGCGGGAACCACGGCGAGACGTCGGCTCCCAACCAGGTCCATCGTGACCTCGGAGCGGACGGCAGGGCAGCCGGAATTTCGTCATGGGCCACTGCATTCACAGGTTGGTCACCCGGAGCACTTCCTCGAGGCTGGTGACCCCTTCCTTAATGCGCCGCAATCCGCTTTGCCGCATGGTCAGAACGCCTTCCTGGGCGGCTTGCCGGGCCAGGTCGAGAGAGGTGCCCCCCCGCATGATCACTTCCCGCATCGCATCGCTCACCGGCATCACCTGATAAAGTCCCATGCGGCCCTGGTATCCCGTTTTGTTGCATTGGTCGCAACCCACCGGCCCCAGAGGACGCCAGCCCTGCAGATCCTCAGCCACAAAACCGGCTTCGATCAGGGCCTGTTCAGGGATACGCAGTGGCTTTTTACAATGCGTGCAGAGTTTTCGTACCAGGCGCTGCGCCATGACCAAGTGCACGGCACCCGCAATGTTGTAGGTCGGGATACCCATGTTTTCCAGCCGGGTGAGACTCTGCGGAGCGTCGTTGGTGTGCAGGGTGGCGAGCACCAAATGGCCGGTCTGCGCGGCCTTGATCGCGGTTTCAGCCGTTTCCAGGTCACGCACCTCCCCCACCATGATGATATCGGGGTCCTGTCGCAGGAAGGAACGCAACGCCGCCGCGAAGGTCAACCCGATGCGCTCGTTGATGTTTACTTGATTGATCCCGTACACCGGGATTTCCACCGGGTCCTCGGCGGTGCTGATGTTGCTGTCACCGGTGTTCAGGATGTTGAGGGCGGTGTAGAGCGTGGTCGTTTTACCGGAGCCGGTGGGACCGGTCACCAAAATCATCCCATAAGGTCGGTGGATGGCCTCCTCAAAGCCCTTGCGCTGCTCCGGCAAAAAGCCCAAATGCTCGATAGGGACCTTGGAGCTGGCCGGATCCAGCAAGCGTAGCACTATGGTCTCACCGAAGCTGGTGGGCAGAAATGAGACGCGAAAATCAATCACGCGGGCGGGCGGAACCCGGACACGCAGACGGCCATCCTGGGGTAGTCGTCGCTCGGAAATATCCAGGCGACAGAGGATCTTCAGGCGGGAGGTAACACCATCCCGCAACGCCGCCGGGGGATGCAAGACATCTTGCAGCACGCCATCGAGGCGGTAACGCACCCGCAGATCCTTTTCGTACGGTTCCAGGTGAATGTCCGAGACGCCGCGTTGGATGGCATCCAGCAGCAACTGTTGGACGAAACGCACCACCGGCGCATCTTCGACACTGGCATCGTCCCTTTGCGCCAGATCGAAGGCTTCCTGTTCCTCCTCATCACGCGGCTTGTCCATGAAAATATTATCGATGCCGCCCTGCATGCTGTTGGCCACGGCGTTCACCGCCTTGACCAGCTTGTTGGCCTCCACCAGAATCGGCATTACCTGCAGGCCCGTGTTGAATTTCACGTCTTCCACCGCCTTGAAATCGGTGGGATCAGCCATGGCCAGGTAGAGGGTGTCCCGGTGTTTGGACAAGGGCAGCACCAGATAGCGGCTCATCAGGCTCTTGTCCACTGTCCGAATGAGCGTTTCGTCGATCGCCACGGCATCCAGGTCGAGCATCGGCGCGTTATACCGCGCGGAGAGGTGCGCCATCAGCGCCGCGGCCGGGACGGCGCCCTTCTCTACCACGTAGAAAAGCAAGGGTGTCTTCCCCCGCGCAGGATCGGCGGCGAGATCCCGCAACTGCGCCTCATTACTGAGGCCATTGCTGATCAGCGCGCGCAATACCGGCGTTAACGGGACGTGTTCCGGGTTTGTAGCCATTGACGTAAGGTTTCCTCCACGGCGGCAGTCTGCGGCAAGGCTCCCGTCCACAACCGGAAGCTCTCCGCGCCCTGTTCCACCAGCATGCCCAGCCCGTCTATCGCGCGCAACCCGCATTGCCGGGCCGCGCGTAACAAAGGCGTGTCCAGGGGGTTATAGACGATATCATACACACTGCCATCTCTGGGCATGCGGGACAAATCCAGCTCCGGGTGATTTTCTCCGTGCAAACCCCGCGCGCTGGTATTCACCAGCAGGGCGGTATCCGGCAGCGCCACCGCCAAGGCCGCCCCATCCAGGGGGAGGGGATGCACCGGCAGGTCGGGAAAGTGGGCGGCCAAGGCCTCGGCGCGTTGAAGGTGGCGATTGGCGAGATAAATGACCGGGCATCCGGCATGACCCAGCGCGTAAATCACCGCCCGGGCAGCGCCTCCCGCCCCGATGACGGTCGCTGGATACCGCCGCCAGCGATCGCCTGCGGCACGTTCCAGCGCCCGTTGGAAGCCCAGCGCATCGGTATTGTGACCTTCTGTGCCCATCGGCGTGAAACATATGGTATTGACGGCGCCGATGGCGCGCGCGGCCGGACTGAGCCGCCGCATTCCGGACAATACCGCTTCCTTGTGGGGAACGGTAACATTCACCCCACGCACGCCGAGCGCGGACAGCCCGGCCAATGCCGTGGTGACTTCCGCGTCATGCACCGGGAACGGCACATAGACGAAGTCCAGCACCTGCTGGACGGCAAAGAGATGGTGCATCCATGGCGAAAGACTATGGGCGAGCGGATCGCCGATGATGCCATAAACGGCGGTTCCACCGCCGGGATGCCAAGACGCGGCGCCCTCAGACGACGGGGATGTCATGGCAGGAACTCTTTTCCACTGGTGTCGTGAGCAACTGGGAGAGCAGAGCGGGCCAATTATCTCCCGGCAGGATATTGCCGAGGGTGACGCCTCGCCGCGCTCCGGTAATCCCGGTGATCGGCAATCGTCGCCCCTGCAAGCACTGGCCGCCCAGCCAGGCAAAGGCGATGGCCTCCAGAGCCTGACTGGGAATCCCGCTATGCCGTCCACCATGCAAGATGCGCGTGGCTGGCAAAAAATCCTGCAAGGCCCGCATCAGCGCCGGGTTTTCCGCCCCGCCGCCAAACACCAGCATCTCCGCGGCCCCAGGCGTCCAACTGGTGATCGCTTGCGCCACGGAAGCTGCCGTCAACGCCGTCAGGGAAGCCAAAAAATCCTCGACAGACCCCTGCCAAGACGACCACCACTGCGCCACCAGCGGTGCTCCGAAGGTTTCCCGTCCGGTGCTTTTAGGGGGGGGCTGCTGGAAAAAAGGCAGGGAGGACAACCACTCCGTCAGCCGCGGCATATCACAGCGTCCCGCAGCCGCCCGCCGGCCCCCCTCGTCACAGGAGTGCCGTCCGCCGCTGCACAATTGCATCGCCGCGTCCAGGAGCACATTGCCCGGCCCGCAGTCGAAGGCCAATACCGGACGATCCTCCTCGCTGCCGGGTAACCAGGTCACGTTGGCCATACCACCGAGATTGAGCAACAAACGCGGTTGCGCTTCCTGGAAACAGTATTGATGAAAAGGCGGCACCAGCGGCGCGCCCTCGCCGCCAGCCGCCACGTCGGCACGCCGGAAATCGTGAACCACCGTCAGACCGGTCGCTACGGCAACGTCCGCCGCCGCGCCGATCTGCAGGGTAAAGCCGGGTACCGCACGCGGCTGGTGGCGAATGGTCTGGCCATGCAAGGCGATAAAGTCCACGGGACCGAGACGAACGATGGCTTCCTGTGCCACCTCCGCGTAACAGGCACCGAGACGGCGATCCAGTTGCGCCATGGCGTCGACACTCAACGGACCGTTCGCCGCCAGCACCTCCGCCCGCAAATCCGGGTCGAAGGGCTTACTCAATACTCCCCGGTAACCCGCACAGCCCGCCACCCGGAGATCCAGTACGGCGGCATCGACACCGTCCGCGCTGCTTCCGGACATCAACCCCAGGCCACGCAAGGCCCTTCACCCTCTTCGGAGCAGGGGTGGTCGATACGGGAACGATCTCTCAATGCCCCTCGCCATGAGTCCCATGACCATGGACATGACCATGAGCCAATTCTTCGGCATTGGCATCCCGCACCTCCAGCACGGTCACATCGAAGTTCAGGGTCATCCCGGCGAGAGGATGGTTCAGGTCGACGGTGATCTCATCGCCCTCGATATCGATCACCGTCGCGAGACGCGAGCCCTCTTCGGTCATCGTCTCAAACTGCGTACCGATCTCCAGTTCTTCGGGATCGTCGAAATCCTCCACGCCCACCACTTCGACCAAGTCTTCGTCCCAATCGCCGTAACCCTCCTCAGGAGGGATGGAGACCTGCAACTTGTCGCCCGCGCGGCGCCCCGCCAGGGCCTGCTCCAGACCAGGGATGATGCCGTGGTGGCCGTGCAGATAAATAAGGGGCTCTTCACCCACGGAACTGTCGATCAGTTCCCCTTCTTCATCGGTCAGGGAATAGTCGATAGTGACTACTTTGTCTTTGCTGATCATCATGGCACTGGTCCTGTAGATTGAGGGTAGGAAAGGAAGGGGGAACTCTAAGCGACTCTGCCGGAGAGATTCTAGCCCGGCTGGGCGGAAACGGCAAAATGTTCCGGATCTTCCCAGTAGCGCCAGTGGGGTTCCAGGATCTCACTGAACGCATCGATCCACCGCGGGTGGTCATTGAGTGCCGGAATATAACGCAGCACCTTGCCGCCGGCCTGCAGGAAGGTTTCCTTCCCTTCCATAGCGATCTCCTGCAACGTTTCCACGCAATCCGCCGTGAAGCCGGGACAAACGACGTCAACACGACGAACCCCGGAGCGACCCAGTTCCATGAGCATCTTATCCGTGTAAGGTTTCAGCCATTGGGCGGCGCCAAAACGGCTTTGAAAGCTTTGTGTCCACTGGTCGTCAGACAAGCCTAGCGCCTGCACCAGCAGGGCCGTGGTCTTCTCGCACTGGGCACGATAGGGATCCCCCCGGGTAATGCACGCCTGAGGCAGGCCATGAAAAGAAATCAACAGACGTTCCGCCGGACCATGTTCCTGCCACCAGGCGCGAATATTTTCCGCCAGCGCGCGAATATAGGCCGGGTGAGCGTGCCAATCCCGGATCATGCGGATTTCCGGGATCTCCCGCCAACCGCGCAGGGTGTGAGCGACGGCGTCGAAAATGGAGGCGGTGGTGGCTGCGGCATATTGGGCATAGAGAGGCACCACCAGAATCTTATGGCAACCCGCATCGCGCAAGGCGGCCATACCTCGCGCCACCGATGGATTCCCATAACGCATGGCCAGTTCAACCCGCACCTCATCGGGGAATCGCCGCGCCCAACGCGCTTGCAGGGCGTTACACTGACGCTGGCTGTACACCAGCAGAGGGGAGCCCTCCGGCAACCAGATGCTGGCATAGTTCCGCGCCGAGCGGGTGGGGCGAGTCAGCAGAACGGGACCATTCAATATGGGCCACCAGAGGATGCGCGGCAGCTCTACCACTCGGGTATCACTGAGAAACGCGCGCAGGTAGCGGCGCACCGCCGGCGCGGTGGGCGCGTCGGGCGTGCCCAGATTGACGATCAGGATACCAATCACACCTCATCTCCAAGCGTGATGGAGACGGGGGCGTGATCCGAGGGGCGCGCCGCCGCACGCGCGCCGCCGTCGATCACCACCGCCTGCGCGCGCGCCAGGAGAGGCGTCGAGGCCAGGATCAGATCGATACGTAATCCCTGGTTGCGGCGGAAGGCCGCCGCACGATAATCCCACCAACTCCACTCTCGCGTTTCCGGATGGAGACTGCGATAGGCATCGTGCAGTCCGAGGTCCAGAAGATGGCCCAAGGCGGCCCGCTCGGCGGGCGAGCAGAGGATGCCTTCTCCCCAGGCAACGGGGTCGTAAACATCCCGTGCGTCAGGGGCGATATTGAAATCCCCTACGAGCAAAAGTTGTGGCCAGCGCCGCAACTCTTCGGCGACGAACGCACGCAGACGTGCCAGCCACTGCAATTTGTAGGGATATTTGTCGCTATCCACGGACTGGCCGTTGGGGACATAGACATTGACCACACGCACAGCGCCGAAGCTGGCGGCGCACAACCGCGCCTGGCCATCCGTGCCGTCGGGCCAGCCGCAACACACCGCTTCGGGAGCCCTCCGGCTGAGTATGGCCACGCCATTGTAGGTAGGCTGCCCGTGATAGAATGACTGGTAGCCCGCCGCCGCCAGTTCGGCCACCGGAAAACGCGCGTCGACCAGCTTGGTTTCCTGCAGACAGAGGATATCCGGCCGCTCACCGGCAAGCCACTCCAGTACCTGCGGAAACCGGACGTTGAGGGAGTTGACATTCCAGGTGGCCACTTTCACCGGCATTACTGGGGCCATGTGTCACGAACACTGGGACGCAAGCGCATCGCGTGCATCCAGGTCATCAATTCAGGGAACTGCGGCAGGCAGTCGGGCGCACGCAAGTCGACATAACCCACGGCGGCGACCGTCGCGATCTGCGCCAGGGACAACACCGGCGCCGTGGCCGCGTCTACCCAGAGGCGGGTCTCCTCCTGCAACACCGCCAATGCGGCAAGCACCTTGCCCCGGGCGCGTTGCAATACATCGGGATCCTGACAGTCGGTCGCACGCCGCTGCTCCAGCACCCAGGACACCGTCGCATCCATGATACCACCGGCCAGCGCCTCGATGCGCAACGCCTCGAGGCGCGCGTCCGGATCCAGCGGGAGGAGGGGAGGGTCAGGATACAGAACTTCCAAATACTGGATGATCACCGCCGAATCATACACCGCCGACCCGTCGTTCCGTAAAAGTACCGGGATCTTACCCAGCGGATTATGCGTCAACGCGGGGTGATCGGGGTCGCGGAGATTCACCCACTCCACCGTGCAGGGAATGGCTTTTTCCTGGAGGGCGATTCTCACCTTCCGGGCGTAGGGACTGGTTTGCGTGGCATAGAGTCGCATTTCTGGTTCTCCTGTTGACAGGGATGTCGCCGCTTTCTGCTATCATGACGAAAGCATCGTCCCAAGCCAACCCCGAAACGATAACCAGCCCATGAATTACGATCATCACTACCATGCCGGCAATAGCGCCGACTGTATCAAGCATCTGGCCCTGAGTCTCACCCTCCACATCCTGATCCGTAAGGATACACCGCTGGCTTATATCGACACCCATGCCGGGGCCGGGCGCTATGTCTTGGGGAAGGAGGGCGAACACCTGCAAGGTATTTCACGTCTGTGGGCGGATCGACGCAACCTGCCGCAGGCCGGCACCTGGCTGAAAGTCGTTGGCCACGAAAATGCAGACGGTTTGCTGCGCCATTATCCCGGCTCCCCCGCGCTCGCCGCCGCGTTGCTCCGACCCGGAGACCGGATGGTGCTCTGCGAGCGCCAGCCGGAGGTGGCGGCGTGCCTACGGAAAACCCTCGGCAAGCGGCCGCACACCAGCATTCTCGCCGAGGACGGCTATCACGCGCTTTTCGGGCAGATCCCACCGCCGGAAAAGCGCGGGTTGGTCCTCATCGACCCCCCTTTTGAGCGCCATGACGAATGGAAGCGCCTTGCCGACAGCCTGATCCGCGCTTATGCACGCTGGCCGCAAGGGGTGTATCTCATCTGGTACCCGGTAAAAATCCGCGGTACGATCACGCGGTTGTGGCAGGCTTTGCGCGAACGTCTGCCAGCCTTCGTCTACGAGTCGCTGCAGATGCCGGAGGAAGGTCGGGAACAGCTTTTCGGCAGCGGGCTGATCCTGGTCAACCCGCCCTGGGGTCTGCGCGAGGCCCTGGCCGCCGCGCTGACAGAACTGGGTCCGCGGCTTGCGTCACCACAAAGTGGCGGGTCGTGGTCCCTGCGCTGTCACGGTTGGACGGCCCAGCACAAGGATTGAGACATGGCCCCCACGCACGTCATCGGACAATTTACCCATAAGGATTGACCATGGATCCCTCAACACTTCCCAACATCGATCATGTGCGTAAGCTGCTCCTCTATGGCGGCCCGTCGGCACAGTTTCAGGGAGAATTGGCCAAGCAACCGGATCAGGAGATCAGCGTCGCTGTACTCTATCAATTGGCCCTGCGCTACGGCGTGATCAGCCCGACGGCGGCCCGGGAAGGGCTGACTCTGCTCGCCACCGCGGGCGCCGCCGGAGATGCCGGGCGCGCCATCCTGGAGCGGGTGCTGGCCGAGGGTGACTTTCTGGCGGTACGGGTGATGCGTTGAGCGGCCGGAACCATGCGCCTGGTTAGCTGGAATGTGAACGGTTGGCGCGCCATCTGGCGCAAGGGTTTGCGCGACTGGGTCGCAGCGACGCGACCGGATCTGCTGTGTGTCCAGGAAAGCAAGACCGATCCGGACCGCCTGCCGGCTACAGAGACCGTGCTGGCGGACTACGATGGCTTCTGGGCTGTGGCCGAGCGCCCCGGTTACAGCGGCGTGACCACTTTCAGCAAAGCGCCCTGCCGGTCAGTGGCAACAGGATTGGGCATCCCCCGCTTCGACCGGGAAGGACGCGTGGTCGTCACCGACTGTGGTGATTTCGATCTGTACAACGTCTACTTTCCCAACGGCAAAAAAGATCGTGAACGCCTGGCCTTCAAACTGGATTTCTACAGCGCCTTCCTGGAGCGGATCAACGCCCGGGTGGCCGCAGGTCGACCGGTGGTGTTCTGCGGGGACGTCAACACCGCCCATCAGGCCATCGATCTGGCGCGCCCCAAAGAGAATGCGAAGATATCGGGCTTTCTCCCCGAGGAGCGCGCCTGCCTGGACCAATGGGCGGCGGCCGGCTGGGTGGACAGCTTCCGCCACCTGTACCCGGATACCGTGCGCTATTCCTGGTGGAGTCAACGCACCAACGCCCGCGCCCGCAATATTGGCTGGCGCCTGGATTATTTCTGGATACACGAAAGCCTGCTGCCGCGCCTGCGCAGTGCGGGGATCGCCACCGAGGTGACGGGCTCCGATCACTGCCCGGTCTGGCTGGAGTTGGACTGAATGGATCTCGAACGATACGCCGCCCTCGCGCGTTCCACCCTGCACACGGTAATCGACTACCGGCGCTGGGGAGCCAGCCGTTTTGCCGCTGCCCGGCTCGATTTCAGCCAAGGCCAGCAATATCCCCGCGCCGAAGCCGACACGCTGCTCGCGCGGGCGCTGCACCTGGAGCCGGAAGACCTTGCGGAATTCGGCGCGGCCCGCCTGCTGGACAGCGAAAAGAGGGTAACACTCAATTACTTCTACCAACGGGAGATGCTTCGCCGTCCCGCCGCCTACATCACCGGCGAGGCTTGGTTTGCCGGGCTGCGTTTTGGCATCGACGAGCGCGTCCTCATCCCGCGCAGCCTGCTCGAGCCCTTTATCGAGGAAGGTTTCGCGCCTTGGGTGGCGGAGTCGCAGGTGCAACGGATTCTAGAGATTGGCACCGGTTCCGGCTGCATGGCCGTCGCCCTCGCCCTGCGCTTTCCGGACGCGGAGGTGGACGCCGTGGACATTTCCGCGGAGGCCCTCGCTGTGGCGCGTGCCAATGTCCGGCGCCATGGCCTGGAAGATCGCGTGCATCTGCACCAATCCGACCTCTTTGCGGCATTGGATAGGCAACGATATGACCTCATCCTCAGCAACCCGCCCTACGTGGATGCCGCGGCCATGGCGCAACTGCCTCCGGAATACCAGCACGAGCCCCACATCGCCCTGGCCGCGGGCGACGATGGCCTGGACTGCCTGCTCCCCCTGTTGGAACAGTCTCCGCATTATCTGCGGCCTGGCGGCATCCTGGTGGTAGAAACCGGCGACGCGGAAGAAGCCCTGATTCGCCGCCGCCCCGATCTGCCCATGATCTGGCTGGAGCATCCGGCGGGCGGTTCAGGGGTTTTTCTCCTGGTGGCGACGGCCGGCGGCGGATTTTAGGTGGCACGCACGGATTCAGCCGTCCGCCGCCAGCAACTCCAGAAAAGCACGTACCGCCCGCGACCGAAAATCGGCCCTGGGGCGGATAAGATACAGGGTCCAAAACAGCCCCCGGGGGGGCTCCAGACGCAGCGAGGCCAAGGGCCAGCGCACTTTATCCAGGGCCTCCACCGAGGCAAAGCCGATCCCCAGCCCCGCCGCTACCGCATCCCGCAACGCCTCTACCCCGGTAACCTCCACGCTGTAACGAGCCCGCAGACCCGCGCAGGCGATGGCCGCTTCCACCCGCCGGCGGATCCCTGAATGCACCTCGCGCCAGACGATGGGCTCCGCCAATACCTCTTCCCAGCGCACCCATTGCCGACCTTCCCGCACCCAGGGATGGTCTCGCGGCAAAATAGCCACCAGTTCATCCTCCCGCCAAGCGGTCTGCTCCATATGCTGAGGCAGGCTGCCGCCCCCTATCTGTTCTTCGGTAAACAGCAAATCCCAGGCGCTCAACGGCAGGTTATCCGTGAGCGGCCCGGTCTTGAGTTGCAATTGCACACCCGGATAGCGCCCGCGAAAGCGGGCCAGATGTTCCATGAGAAAGTAATTGGCCACCGTATTACTGGCCGCGATACGCAGGCTCCCTTCCTGCAGGGCATGCCGCCGTGCCGACCAGTTTTCCACCGCATCGAGACTTTCCCGCAGACGACGCGCACAGGGCAGCAAGGACTCCCCCGCCGCGGTCAAGCGGATCCCTCGTCCCGCCCGCTGATACAGGGGCTCTCCGACCGCCGCCTGCAGGGTGCGCAATCGCTCGGAAACAGCGGGCTGACTGCGCTTCAGCACCTGGGCACCTGCACCCACGCCGTTGGCCTCCGCCACCGCCAGAAAGGTCAGCAATTCTTCCGCATGGATTCTCATTGGCTTTTCCGATGAGTCTGTGTAAATCAATCTATTGGTCGAATATTAATGTGAGCGTTACATTGGGGCAACTTCCCAGGATCCAAATACCGTGGAAACACCCCAGTCCCTGTCTAAAACTTGGCCGCTCTTTGCGGGAGTGGGCCTCGCCCTTGGTATGGGCTCCTTCGATGGCGCCTCGGTGCAGGGTATCTTCCCGTACCTCGCGGGTGGTCTCTCCACCAGCAGCGATCATGCCCTCTGGACCCTGACCTACTTCATCGTTCACTGGTCGCTGGGTATCACCCTCATGCCCTGGACCACCGCCCGTTTCGGCATGCGCCGCGTCTTTCAAGCGGCTGTTGCCGTGGCCATGGTGGGGACCCTCATCAGCATGGTGACCGTGAATCTCTGGATCATGCTGCTGTCCCGCGCGCTGGAAGGAATCGCCGCGGGGCTCCTCGTTCCCTTGGGTCAAAGCCTTTTTTTACGCCATAGCCCCAGCCAGCACCACGGTCTGGTGACCATTTTCTGGAGCAACACCATGCTGGTGCCGTTCTTCTTCGGGCCGGCGATCGGCGGACTGCTGGCGACGGAACTCGGCTATCGCAGTATTTTCCTGTTTTCCCTGCCCCTTTGGGGCATCGCCCTGCTACTCGGCAATCTGGGCATCCCCAAGGAGCCGATTTCGCTCCAAACCCCGCCCTTCGATGCCTGGGGTTTCGGCCTGCTCTATGGCGGGCTGATGAGCCTGCAGATTGTGTTGGATCAGGGCGAGCAGTATGGCTGGTGGCGTTCCACCTTCATTCTCACAACGGCCTTGTTCGCCTTCGCATCCTTGCTGCTCTTTGCCTGGCGCGAAAGCGAGACCCGGCATCCCTTGCTGCAACTGCACTTTCTGCGGCGGCGCAATTATTGGCTGGGTCTGCTGTTACTCTGCCTGGGCTGGGCCATGTTCATGGGTTGGGCCTCCATACTGCCTCTCTGGGCGGAAGAAACCCTCGGCTTCAACGGTTTCTGGGGAAGTGCGGTGCTTATCCCCATCGGCATCGGCGCCATTCCTTTGTCGACCCTGATGGATCGTCTGCGCGGACTGCTCGGCCTGCGCCGGCTAACAGCCCTCTGCTTCGCCATTTTTGCTTTCGCCTATGGCAGCGCTTACCTCAGCCCCATCAGCAGCCTGAGCGATCTATTCTGGCCGGTGCTGTGCATCGGCGTGGGGGTGGGCATGCTCTTCGTACCGCTGACCATGATCATCCTCTCCGGACTCGGTGCCGAGGAAATTCCGTCGGCCGCCACCACCAGCAACTTCATCCGCGTCTTCAGCGCCAACATCGGGGTAAGCCTGCTCAGCGTCTACTGGACCCGCTACAGCGCCCTGGCCAGGGCCCGCCTGCGCGATCCTCTCAGTCGATTCGATCCGCAAATCACGCTCTCCGCCCAGCACCTGCACATCCTGATCAGCGCCCAGGCAGACACCCTGAGCATCGACAACCTGTTGCGCCTGTCCATGTGGGTCTGCTTGATAGCGGCCATGGTCGCCTACGGTTTTCTCATCCCGCCCAGCACCCTGCACAGGGCCGATGGTCCGCGTAATTATGTGGAGGAGGAGGAAGATGCGTTTTCCGTAACCACCAGGGAGGGCGCCAGCACCACCTCCTGACGTGGTCGTGGTATTTCGATACCCGCCCGCTCCAGCGCATCCGCCAGGGCCCAGTTATATTGGGCGCGGGTTCCGCCGGGACGCACCAATCCCGCGCGTTCCACCCAGACGATCATCTCGCAGTCGTAGCCCGCCTCTCCGAACGCGGTCAACCACAAGGTCGGCGGATAGCGTTCATCCCGTACCGTCAGGGGCAGGGAAAACGCGGTTTCTATGACCAGACTCCGCAATCGCTCCCGGTCGGTGCCGTAGGGTACGCGAAAGGGGAGATGAATCCGCATGATCGAGTCATCCAAACTCCAATTGATCACTTCACCATTCACAAACTGGGAATTGGGTACCAGGATATCCATATGGTCGTTCGTCACGATCTGCGTGTAACGCACCCCCAGTTTTTTGACTTCGCCATGCAAACCGTTTTCCTTGATCTGGATGTAGTCGCCCACCTGGATGCTCCGCTCAAACAACAGGATCAGTCCAGAGGCAAAATTGCTGAAAATATTCTGCAGCCCGAAACCCAGACCGACACCCATCACACCGCCCAAAATGGCCAGACTGCTGAGGTTGACACCGACCGTCTGCAGGGCGATGAGAATACCTAGAGCAATCATCAGATAATAGGTGAGCCGCGAGATGGCGTAGGCCGTCGCATGATCCAGTCGCCGACTGAGCACCCGGCGGGTAAGCCGCCGCACCCGGGTGGCTCCCCACCACAGAAAGACCAGAATGATCAGGAACTCGACCATACCGACGGGTTCGACCACAAGACCGCCGGGTAACGGCCACGGGGTATTGAACCAGCGCCAGAAACCTTCCAGATACTTGTGCATCATGCGCACCCTTTCTCCGTTCCGTACCACATCCCCCAACGCAGATCCACGCTGGACGCCACTTCCGGCACAGTATCCAAGATACAACAGCCCCTGCCGTAAAGCGCCAGTTTGCGTTACACTAAAGCAAAAATTTCGCGCATAAGGTAGCCCTGTGAAAGCATTTGTCAGCCAGGCCCTGCAAGGGGCGCTTCAACAACTCCACGCCCAGGGCAGCATTCCAGGGATTCCCGCCACCCTGGAGCTGGATCGCCCCAAGCAGGGGGAGCACGGCCATCTCGCCAGCAACATCGCCCTGCTCCTCGCCAGGATCGCCGGGCGCAAGCCGCGCGATCTCGCCGCCGAGATCGTCGCGGCCCTGCCCGCGTCGGAATGGATCGCCCGCGCCGAGATTGCCGGCCCCGGCTTCATCAACTTCTTTTTGCAACCCGCCGCCTTTCATACCGTGATCCGCCAGGTGCGCGCCGAGCGGGAAGGTTTCGGCGCCAACCGGAGCGGTGCTGGCCAACGCCTGCAGCTGGAGTTCGTCTCCGCCAATCCCACCGGGCCCCTGCATGTCGGCCATGGGCGCGGTGCCGCCTACGGTGCCAGTCTCGCCAACATCCTCCGGTTCAACGGCTATGACATCTTCTGCGAATACTATGTCAACGACGCCGGGCGGCAAATGGACATTCTCGCCGCCAGTGTCTATCTGCGTTACCTCGAAGCCGCCCAAGCGCTACCCTGGCCTTTTCCCAGCAACACCTATCGCGGTGAATATGTGCGCGCGGTCGCCACCCGCTTGCGTGAACGCGTGGGTAATCGGCTACTGTACGCCGCGACCGGGTTACCAGACCTGCCCAAGATCGGTGACGGCGATCTCGCCATCGACACCCTCATCGCCCACCTGAAGCAGTCCCTCGGCGAAGACTATCGCGTCCTGCACAGCGCGGGCCTGGACGAGATCCTCGACGACATCCGCGATGACCTCATCGGCTTCGGCGTCCACTATGAACGCTGGTACTCCGAACACAGCCTGATGAATACGGGGGCCGTGGACGCCGCCGTGGCCGCTCTCGAAGCGGCTGGACACTGTTACATCCACGAGGGTGCCCTCTGGTTCCGTGCCACCGCTTTTGGCGACGACAAGGATCGCGTCCTCCGCCGAGATAACGGCGCCTATACCTATTTCGCCTCCGACGTCGCTTACCACGCCGAAAAATTTGCCCGCGGTTTTACCCGGATCATCGACATGTGGGGTGCGGACCATCACGGCTATGTGCCTCGAGTCAAGGCCGCCCTGCGCGCCCTCGGCCTCGATGATCAATGCCTGGAGGTGGTTCTCGTCCAGTTCGCCGTTCTCTATCGCGGCACGGAAAAGGTTTCCATGTCCACCCGCGCCGGCGAGTTTGTCACCCTGCGCGCACTGCGCGAGGAGGTCGGCAATGATGCCGCGCGTTTCTTTTATGTGTTACGCCGCGCCGACCAGCACCTGGACTTCGACCTCGAACTGGCTAAAAAGCACTCCGAGGAGAATCCGGTCTTTTATATCCAATATGCCCACGCCCGAGTATATTCCCTGCTGCGCCAGACCACAGAAAAGGGGCTCAGTCTCCCCCCCGCCGCGGGGAGCATCGACCTGGAACCCCTGCAGGACCCGCGCGAATGGGCGCTCGCCGACACCCTCTGGCGTTTCCCGGAAGTCGTCGCCACCGCGGCCCGTGACCGCGAACCCCACCAGATTGCCTTTTACCTCAGGGATCTGGCCGCCGCTTTCCACACCTACTACAACTCGACTCGCATCCTGGTGGATGACACACCGCTCAGGCACGCCCGCCTCACCCTCTGCACGGCCGTCGCGCAAAGCATCGCCAATGGCCTGCGGCTGCTCGGTGTCAGCGCGCCGGAACAGATGTAAGGGCGCATGCGCGACTATAAAAATCAGACCAGCCGCCCGCAGTTGCAGGCGCCCCGCGCGCCCATCGCGCCACGACGACCCGTGGAGCCGGAAGACGACCATGAGGAAACATCCTCACTCTCCGCCCCGGCGCGACGCTGGCCTTGGGTATTGCTACTCCTCGTGATCGTTTCGAGTGCGGGAATCTGGTGGTGGATAGCGCGGCTCCCCCTCTCCTCCGAGAAACTGGGTCTGATCGCCGACCGGATCGGACTATCGGCCATGACGGTCTCTGGTGGCGCCGCACCAATGACGTTGCGGAAACAGAGCGCCGGGGCCGTGACCCGTCCGGGGGCGCAAGCCCCGATGCGCAACCCGCTGGCCATGACCCCCTCCAGCAACGCGGCGGCCGCTCCCGCGACGTCCACCGCCGCCGCCCGCAGTGGTGTCGATTTCAGTTTCTATCGCATTCTGCCCAACATGCATGTGGACATCCCTGCGGATATTCTCGGCAGCGGTCCCGGCATCCCCAGCGCCGCAACCGCGCGCAGCGACAGTGGCGGTAATCATCCCACGCATCAGCCGGTCACCATTCAGGTGGGGGCTTTCACCAATCGCGCCGCGGCCATCGTCCTGCGCGATCGCCTCGCGCTACTGGGGGTCGGCACCCAGATGGAAAAGGTGGAAACCCGCGATCACCATACCTTTTATCGCCTTCGCACCCACACCTTCGACTCCCTGGCGGCGGCACAGCCCACTCTCGCTAAAATCCGCGGCATGGGCATCACCCCGCTGCTGTTGGGCGGCGGGATCATCGGATCCGATCTTTTCGATGCGCCGCTGTCACAGCCCCCAGCGCCGTAATGGCCGTAGCGCAACGGTGCTTAATCCAAGCGGCGGGGGTCATGCTCCGCCCCCCGTTCAACAAGGGCCTCGGCGAGGCGGAAAAAAGCGGCCTGGTCCAGCGTCTCGGCGCGGCAGCCCGGGTCGATCCGCAAATCATGCAAGGCGTCCACGCTTAAAATCCCCCGCAGATTATTAGCGAGTGTCTTACGGCGCTGGGCAAAACTGGTGGCCACGATTCGCGCGAAAGGCGCCCGCAAGGGCGCTTGCAGCCGCACCGGGCGGTGCGGCTGCAAGCGCATGAAGGCCGAGTCCACCTTGGGCACCGGGAAAAAATTACCGGGCGCCACCGTGAATAAGGACTCCACGGCGCAGTACGCCTGCACCATCACCGAAAGCCGTCCGTAGGACCTGCTTCCCGGCGCCGCCACTATGCGGTCCACCACCTCCTTTTGCAGCATGAAGTGCATGTCCTGCACGCGCGTCGCCTGCTCCAGGATATGGAATATCAGGGGTGTCGCCACATTGTAAGGCAAGTTGCCAACCACCCGCAGGGCATCCCCGGCACCAGCGAGCGCGGCAAAATCCACTGTCAGGGCATCGGCCTGGATGACCCGCAATTGCTCCGGCGTCGCCAAGCCGCGCAAACCAGCGATCATGTCCCGATCCAACTCCACCACCGTCAATTGCGGCAACACACGCAACAAGGCCCTGGTGAGCGCACCCGGACCCGGCCCGATCTCCACCAGCACATCCCCGGACACGGGACGGATGGCGGCAACGATGCGCTCCACGATCCGCGGTTGCACCAGAAAGTTTTGCCCGAACCGCTTTTTCGCGCGTGGCAGACACCCCTCTTGCACCATCAGCGGTCCTTTATGCTATATTCGGTCGACGCCTCCAGCAGGCGATGAGAAACGGAAAGTCTATGCACCTCGTGCTGCGCCTTGACGTCGGTGGTCGCCCCATGGCCTGGGAAACCTGGGAAGAAGCCGCCGCCCATTATGTCCGAGGCAATGTTGCCTGGACGCTGGGGGATCCTTTTTTTACGGCCCACGGCGGTACCTGCCGGCGCAGCGGCACCCTCTCGCAACTCGACATCCACCCGGTCATCGCGGTGCGGGGTCGCCACCAGGGCAAAATTCGTCCCCCGGCACTGTCCAATCAAACACTGTTTCATCGTGACCGCCATCTCTGCATGTACTGCGGCAAACACTTCCCCGTGCGCGAGCTGACCCGCGACCACATCATCCCCATCTCCCGCAAAGGCCGGGATATCTGGACCAATGTGGTGACAGCGTGCCGCAGCTGCAACAGCCGCAAGGACAACCGCACCCCCGACGAGGCGCACATGCCTCTGCTCGCCGTGCCCTTCACCCCGACCTGGGCCGAGTATCTGCTGCTCAGCAATCGCCGCATCCTCGCCGATCAGATGGAGTTCCTGATCGCCCAGGTCCCCGAGGGACGCCACCGCATCTTCTGAACCTCAGCCGCCGGCGGCGCGCCGGTTGCGAACGATCTCCGCGGCGACATCCAGCGCCCGGAGCAGGCTCCCCCCTTCCGCCCGACCAGTGCCCGCCACATCCAGCGCCGTGCCGTGATCGACACTGGTTCGGACAATGGGCAAACCCAAGGTGACATTCACGGCTTCGCCAAAGGCATGATACTTGAGCACCGGTAGACCCTGGTCGTGGTACATGGCCAACACCGCGTCCGCATCCTCCAGCAGTCGCGGCGTAAACAGGGTATCCGCCGGCCACGGACCGCTGATCCCCAATCCCTCCGCCCGCAAGGCGGCGATCACCGGCGCGATGATCTCCCGCTCCTCCCGCCCCAAATACCCGTCTTCCCCGGCATGGGGATTCAGGCCAGCGACCAGAATACGGGGCGCGAGAAGGGCGAAATCTTCACGCAAGACCCGATGGAGGGTGCGCAACGTGCCTTCCAGTCCCTCCAGGGTGATGGCCGCGGCCACCTGCGACAGGGGCACATGGGTGGTCGCCAAGGCCACGCGCAAACCGCGGCCGACCAGCAGCATGACCACCTCCGGACAGCCACACGCTTCCGCCAGGTATTCCGTATGGCCGGTGAAGGGGATTCCCGCATCATTGATGATGCTCTTGTGCACCGGGGCCGTCACCAGCGCATCCGCGACGCCCGCGCGCAGCAGGTGCATCGCCTTATCCAGGGTGGCCAGTACCGCCGGTGCATTGGCCGCGTCCAGGTGGCCGGGGCGGCAAGGCCGCGCCAGCGGCACATCCAACACGTGCAAGACACCGTCCAGCGGAGCCGGCCAGGGATCCCCCTCCTGCCAGAGTTCCAGTCGCAACGCCAAACCCAGCGTCAGGGCACGGCTACGCAAACAGCGCAGATCACCGATGAGCAGGACTCCCGAAGGCAGGGCATGGCGGGCCAGTTGCAGGCAGACGTCCGGCCCGATGCCCGCGGGTTCCCCCACCGTCACCAGCAGACGCGGCTCCGGGATCATTCTCCAGACTCCTTGAACAACACTTCCACCACCCCCTCCGGTCCTTCGATCCGTTGCGGAATACGGAGTACCCGCACCCGCATCAGCCGGTCCCGGATATCGACCGTCAGCGCGTCACCCACCTGCACCATCGTGCCCGCCTTGGCCACCCGGCCATTGATCTGCACGCACCCGGCGTCGCAGATTTCCTTGGCCAAACTGCGCCGCTTGATCAGACGCGCGGTTTTGAGGAAGAGATCCAGACGCAGGGCGTTCACCACGCTCAACGCCCCTGTCCGAGGATGTCCGTAAAGGCGTCTTCGAGACGCGGCTCCTGCAGGTGCAAATCAAGAATTTGCGCGGGCAGGGACTGCAATTGTGCCAGCACCGCCCCCAGGGGATGACGCCGCGCATCGATCCGCAATACCCTGGTGTTTTCTCCGGCACCGATCATCGATTCCACCAGGTCCGGCGGCAGGGCACCAGGGTCATGATCGAAAGTCACCGTCAACACCCGCCAGTTCGAGGCACGCAGCAATGCGTCTTTACGGTCCAGCGCAATGATCCGGCCCTGCTGCAGAATAGCGATCCGCGCACAGAGTTCCTCCGCCTCCTCCAGGTAATGCGTGGTGAGAATGACGGTGTTGCCTTCCGCGTTATAACGCCGCATGAAGCGCCACAGGCCTTGGCGCAACTCCACATCCACCCCGGCCGTCGGCTCATCCAGCACCACCACCGGGGGTTTGTGCACCAGGGCCTGCGCAATGAGCACCCTCCGTTTCATACCGCCCGAGAGCGCGCGCAAATTGGTGCTGGCCTTGTCCGTCAGATCCAGTTCCGTCATCAACTCATCCAGCCAGTCGTCGTTGTGACGCAAACCGAAATAGCCGGACTGCATACGGAGGAATTCCCGTACGGTAAAGAAGGGATCATACGCCAATTCCTGGGGCACGACACCGAGCAGTTGACGACTCTGGTAAAAATCCCGCTCCACGTCGAAGCCAAAAATTTCCGCCACACCGCTGGTGCGCCGCACAATGCCGGCCAGAATGTTGATGAGAGAGGACTTCCCAGCCCCATTGGGTCCGAGCAGGCCAAAAAACTCACCCGCATGCACATCCAGATTTACGCCAGCCAAGGCCAGATGCCCACTGCCATAAGCCTTGCGCAACCCGGCGACGTGAATAGCCAGGGGATCATTCATGATGCAGAGGCAGAATATCCTGCAACCGATAGAGATTGGCCAGCTCTAGCAGTGCGGGTGAGACGTCATGAATGCGCAATGTGGCCCCGCGCTGCCTGGCCTGCTGGACCCACACCATCAGCACGGCGAGCATCGCGCTGTCCGCCGCCTCCAGCTCCGCCATCGAGATATCGGCGCAATCCTGCGCCGCTTTCGCGCGTGCGAAGGATCGCAAGGCGGAATCGATCTGCGCCACCCGCCAGTCCCCCCGCAAAAAGAGCCAAGGGGCACCGCCGATCATCCGTCGCTCCCAGAAAGCCGCTGTGCTCAAGCCGCCGCCGCCGTCTTGCCTGGCGGCGCAGCGTGCTCGCCATCCTTGGCCCGCATATCCTGCAGCAGGGCCGGGATACCGCGACTCGCGGCGATCTGGCCGAAACTCTGCCGATAATTCAGCACCATGCTCACGCCGTCAATATACGTGTTATAGATCCGCCAGGAATTGTTGGTATACAGCAGGGCATAAATGACGGGAATCTCCGGATTACCGCCATTCTGGCGAATCACCATATTCACCTGGGCCACCGGCGGATTCTGGGAAATCCGCTGACTGCCGGTGATCTTCACCGTCTGTCCGTGATAGTGGTTGAGCGAATTGCTGTAGGTGCGTACCAGCAGGTCTTTGAACAGCACCACGAACTCCTTTTGCTGCGCAGGGTCCATCTGCCGCCAGTACTGCGCCATCACGTATTGCGACATGGTGGTGAAATCCATGTGTGGCAATACAATGTCAGCCACCTTCTTTTTGATGGCCGGGGTGATGGGCTTGCCCTCGTTGGCGCGTAACACTTTGAGCACATGGTTGGTCAACTGCTCCACGACGGCCACCGCCCCCTGAGTGTCCGCCGCTTCCTCCGCCATCGCCGGCAACGTCCACGCCGACAGCACAAATGCCAGCGAAATCCAACAAATTTGACGCATACAGAACCCTCCCTATTTGCTACCCGAGGCCTTATTGAAGACCATCTGGCCGATAAGCTGATCAAGATTGACCGCACTTTGCGTCATGGTAATGGTGCCGCCCGGCTTCAGATCCTGAGGCATACCACCCGGCTGAATAGCCACATACTGCTCTCCCAGAAGCCCGGCGGTATAGATGGACGCCCCCGTATCCGTCGGCAACTTCACTTTCGGCTCGATGCGCATCGTCACATGCGCCATGAAAGTCTTGGGATCCATGCCGATACGAGTCACCTCACCGATCGTGACCCCGCCCAGTTTGACCGGGCTGCGTACTTTCAGGCCGCCCACATCGGAGAAATCCGCATGCAGCACGTAACCGTCATTATAAGCAAAACCAGAGAGGTTCCCCACGCGCAGCGCCAGCACCACCAAAGCAGCGATGCCGAGGAGCACGAAAATGCCCACCCACCAGTCTATCGCCCGTTTTTCCATGCGCCATCTACCTCTTAGGTGAATAACAAAGCCGTCAGAATGAAATCGAGACCCAGCACCGCCAGCGATGCCGTCACCACGCTGCGGGTCGTGGCGTTGCCTACGCCTTCCGCCGTGGGTCGTGCCGCATACCCCTGCCAGGCGGCAATCCAGGTGACGACCAGCCCAAAGCACAGCGCTTTGAACAGGCCGGTCAGGATATCTCCGGAAAATGTGACATTGGACTGCATCTGGGCCCAAAAAGTACCGCCATCCACGCCCAGCACCGGCACCGAAATGAGATAACCGCCGAAAACGCCGACCAGATCAAAAATAGCGCAAAGCACCGGCACGACGATGATTCCCGCCCAGAGCCGGGGGGCCACCACCCAGGCGAACAGATTCACCGCCATCATTTCCATGGCGCTCAATTGTTCCGTCGCTTTCATGGAGCCGATTTCGGCGGTCAGCGCCGACCCCGCGCGGCCCGCGAAGAGCAGTGCCGTCAATACCGGCCCCAGTTCCCGCAGAAGCGACAGGGCGACCAAGGTGCCCAATGCCGAAGTGGCGCCAAAGCGCACCAGCGCGTAATACCCCTGAAAACCCAGCACCATGCCCGTGAAAAGGGCGGCAACCATCATCAGGAGCAGCGACCGCACCCCAAAACCATACACCTGCTTGAAGAGCTGTTGCATACTGAAATGACGGTTGATCACCGCCACCAGGCTCCACAGCAAAAAACGGGTCGCGGTCCCCAGGTTGAGCACCATCAGCGATACCCGCCGCCCCAGATTCGGCACGAAGTCCAGAAAAGCCACGCCCTAGATCCCCTCGCCCGCGACCACGGACCCACCCAAAGCGGTGGCATAGTCCTCGTGCGCCGGATAATGAAAGGGTACCGGCCCATCGGGCTGCCCACCGAGGAATTGCCGGGCCAGATCGGAATCACTGGCCTGCAGGGCTTCCGGAGTACCTTCCGCGATGATTCTGCCCCCCGCGAGGATATAACCATAATCCGCGATGGAGAAGGTTTCCCGCACGTCATGACTGACGACGATGCTGGTCGCGCCCAGGGCGTCATTCAGACGGCGGATCAGGGTCGCGATGATGCCGACGCTGATGGGATCCAAACCGGTAAAGGGCTCGTCATAAAAAATCAGCATCGGATCCATCACCATTGCGCGCGCCAGCGCCACCCGGCGGCCCATCCCGCCGGAAAGCTCCGCCGGCATCAGCCCGGCGGCGCCTCGCAAGCCCACCGCCTCCAGTTTCATCAGCACCAACTTGCGCAAAATGTCCTCCCCCCATCGAAAATGGCGGCGCAAGGGAAAGGCGACATTCTCAAAGACGCTGGAATCAGTAAAAAGGGCGCTGTGTTGAAAAAGCATGCCCATGCGCCGCCGCAAGCGGTACATACCGTCGAAACTCAGCGTTCGCAAATCCTCCCTCGCCACCCGTACCCGTCCGGACCGCGGCATCAGCGTGCCGGCCATCAGATTGAGCAGGGTGGTCTTGCCGCCACCGCTCGCCCCCATGAGCGATACAATGGCCCCTTGGGGAACACGCATATCGATCCCCGCCAGAACCATACGTGGCCCCCGGGCGAAGTGTACATTTTCCAACTCGACAAGGGCCTCGGCGGCCATAGGCACTCTCAGCTTTCGCAATCGTGGCGCACAGTATAAACCGAACGGTCAGGATGGGGCCAGAATCACCCGCCAGGATAGATAAAAACGATCGCGCCAGCGGTGAAAATCCCTTGCATCCCCAGCGGATAAGTGTATAGTTCGCGTTCTGTTTCCACGGCACCGAAAGCAGTTACTAAGGGGGTCAGTCCTTAAGAGACTTGGAGCAAGGCATCGTTCCAGCAAGGTAGGGCATAAAACCAAGTACTGTCTGGGGGTGCACGGGAGCTACTTCTTAACCTTTTTAAACTTTGGTAAGGGGGGCACCTATGCGCTCATTGGGACATCAAATCGTTGCGGATTTTTATCACTGTGACGGCAGTACCTTGTCTGATGTGGATTATGTTACGGATGCCATGCTCGAGGCCGCCCGGCGTGCCAACTGCACCATCGTGACGCAAACTTTCCACCACTTCTCGCCCTACGGGGTGAGCGGCGCCGTTATCGTCGCCGAATCGCATCTGGCCATCCATACCTGGCCGGAATATGGATACGCAGCGGTGGATATTTTCACCTGCGGCGATATCATCCAGCCCGAGGATGCCTTGAGCTATCTCAAGGAAGCCTTTGGCGCCGGACAAGTCTCCACCATGGAGATGAGACGCGGACAAGTGGATATGATGGGCGTTCCCGCCCACGAGTTGCGCGTCAAGCCGGTTCTCTGCGCTTGAAATGACTCACGGCGGTAACGGGCGGACCCGGGGTAACCGGTCCGCTCTTTTCTTTTGCCCTTTTCTTCCGCAAAATTCCCCGCAAGCATCCCCCCACCATCCCCAGCGTTGAGAGAGGCGGTTATGAGCACGGAACTGTGGTACACCGAGCGCTATGAAGAGCACGGCGCGGCATTGAGCCTAAAAATCCGCGAAGTGCTGCATCGCGAACAGAGTCCTCATCAAACTATCGAAATCTTCGAGACCGAACGGTTCGGCACTCTCATGACCCTGGATGGTTTGGTCATGGTCACCGATCGCGACAACTTCCTCTATCACGAAATGATGAGCCACCCGGCCCTCTTCACCCACCCGGCGCCCAAACGGGTACTGATCATCGGCGGCGGTGATTGTGGCACCCTGCGCGAAGTGTTGCGGCACCGGGAGGTGGAAGAGGTGGTTCAGGTGGAACTGGATGAGCGGGTCACCCGCGTCGCCGAACGATTTTTCCCGGCGCTTTGCGAGAAAAATGGCGATGCGCGCGCCCGTTTTCACTTCGCGGACGGCATCACCTGGGTCAAGGAGGCGGAAGCGGGACGCTATGACGTGATCATTGTCGATTCTACCGACCCGGTCGGCCCAGCGGCGGGGCTCTTCGCCATGGATTTCTATGCGGCCTGTCACCACGCGCTGGCGGATCGCGGCGTTCTGGTAGCCCAGTCTGAATCCCCTCTGTTGCACGCCGAACTGATTCGTCAGTGCCAGCAACGCATGACGGAAGCCGGTTTTGATGCGGTCAACAGCGTGTATTTCCCACAGTTCTGCTACCCCTCCGGTTGGTGGAGCGGAACCTTGGGGCGCAAAGGACTGGCCATGGAGGCCTTCCGCGCCGCGGATGCCCAGGCCTTTACCGGTACCCAGTACTATCACGCGGGAATGCACCATGCCGCGCAGGTCGCCCCGGCCTTTTTACTGCCCTGAACGAACCCCCCAGAGAGGGGGCCGAAGTGAACCGGCGCGCGCGCCGCTGATCAAGCGCCGCGGGCGGTAATTCCACAAATGCAGGGCGGGCACCCCGTGCTCCCAGCCCAGTTGAGAGACACTGCCCGGGTCCAGGTGCAGATGATCCCCGAAGCGCAGATCCAGCCCCAGCCAGCGGATAGCCAGCGCGCGCAGGATATGCCCATGGGCAAAACACAGCACGTGGCGACGGCCTTTTTCATCCCACTCCCGCAACAGATCATCGCAACGATCCCGGACGTTTTCCGGGCTCTCGCCCCCCGGACCGCCGCTCCGGAAGACGCTCCATTCCGGATCTTTCTGGTGAATCTCGGCCGTCGTCATGCCCTCGTAGCGGCCATAGCACCACTCACAGAGTCCCCGATGCAGTTCCGGATCACTGAAACCGGCAAGAATGGCGGTATGGTAGGCCCGCTGCATGGGACTGGAGTAAATCCCATCAAAATGTCCTTGCGCCACCAAAAATCTCCAGAGCGCCAGCGCCTCGGCACGGCCCTCCGCCGTCAATGCCACATCGGTCACCGAGGTATGCTTGCCACTCTCCGCCCACTCCGTCATGCCGTGCCGGACCAGGGTGATGGATTCTACCTTGTTAATTCGTATGAATCCTCCCCCGCATTTCTCCATCGTGATATTTCACGGTGTGAATCGTCACATACCAATGCCCGCCCAAGAGTTCTTTCGCCTGCTCGGGCGAAATCTTGGCTTTGCCGATAATCGGTGCGGGGGCCATGGGATGCGGAGGCTTTTTGGTGAGCCACACCTGGACGGGCGCCGAGGCCCCCGGTTTACTGATTGGACCATGGAAATGGGCCATGATCACATCACTCGTCAAATGGCTATAAGTCACCTCCCAAGTAACCATGTGGCTGACGGTGTTATAAGTTCCCTTCATGGCACTCACGCCGGATGTCTGCACACCAGCACAGGGATGCAAAGCTGCATGCAGCGGGATCACCTTCGCGCAAGCCGCACCCGCGAACAACAGCAGTGCACTGGTGAGCATGGCGGACCCAAGCTTCTTATGAAACACTCTCGATATGGAGAACATAACAGGACACCTCCCTTGAAATTCTCATGGCACCACAGCAATTCCAAAACCCAGCCCTAAAGCATAGACTAATACCCACGACTTTGACTAAACCGCCCCAATTTTCTCCGCAGGCTCCAGATCTCGTCGCTTTTGTAACATTTGCTACAGATCGGGCATGAGGACACCCGGTATCCTGACGAGTGTTACATCCCTGTAACGTTTCGAGAGGAGACAATTTATGAGATACCATCGCTTACTAGTCATTGTCAGTATGGCGGCACTAAACGGCTTATGGAGCTGTGGCGCCATCGCGGGTGGAACACTCGACGACGCGACAATTTTTGCCATCTTTGACCAAGCGAACGCTGTCGATATCTATACCGGCCGACTCGGCGCCAAGTATGGTCATACCGAAGAGGTCCGGGCGCTAGGCAAGATGGTGGCGACCGATCATGTCGCCGTACAACAGATGGGGCGCGATCTTGCAAAGAAACTGCATATTTTCCCCACCCCGCCTGATGGGGATACAAGCGTGGCGGATCAGGCGAAGACGGTTTCATCATTGCAATCAGCGATCGGCCCGGAATTCGACAGAGTCTATCTGCAGCATGAAATCGTTTTCCATCAATCTGTCATCGATGCCATAAAGAAAACGCTGTTACCGGCGATCCAGAACAGCGAATTCGCGGGCCTGGTTAAAAATGTTTTGCCCGGATTCGAGCACCATCTGGCGGCGACGAAAGCCGTGGCTGCGAAGATAGGTTTGGATCAATAGCAGGAGTGGGGAAACGCATGAGACCCGCGGCGAGCATTGATGAAGTGGGTGCGTTCCGGCATCTTTCCGAAATGAGCAGATCGCTGCTTGCCCATGGACTTCGCTATGTTCGCTTCCCCAAAAAGACGCCCGTATTAAAGAAAGGCCAACGTGTATCGGGCACCTATGTCGTGGTCAGCGGAAACCTGCGGGTTTTCACGCTTTCACCGGACGGCAATGAAGCCACCCTATACCTGATCAATCCCGGGGAAACCTGCGTCCTCGTGTTGAATTGCATCTTTAACGACTTGTTGTACCCCGCCTGGGTGGAAGCAGGCCCCGCAACCCAGGTGGCGGTTATCCCGGGCGCAATATACAGGACACTATTCGAATCTGAATCGGCGATACGAGATATGACGGTTCAGGCGTTTTCAACCCTCGTTTTCAGGCTGATGGCGGAACTCGAAGAAATCCATTCATATAAACTGGAACAACGACTTACCCATCTTCTGTTACTTTATACCTCGGCGGCGATGAAAATTTTTAATAATTCTCTCTCGATATTGCAGCTCATGTCGATCTGCGCCCAGATCCTCATACGCAATCCCATATCGCATCATGTTGTAAAATAGGATGGCAATTTTCCGCGCAGTAGCGGTTACTGCCTTAGCCTTACCTATCCGCGCTGCGAGCCGACGATAAAACGCCCCCAGTGCTGTACTCGTCCTGCCCACCGTGACAGCAGCTAAGCGTAAATGTGCGGTAAGACGATTCGCTGACTTGCGGGTGTGGGCTGACAACACCTTTCCACCACTGATTTTACAACCTGGGGACAATGTTAGCCATGACGTAAAGTGCTTGGCTGTACGCCATTTGCTGAAATCGGTACCGCATTCGGCAATGAATCGTAATGCCAGGTAATGCCCTATTCCGTGAATCTGCGTCAAATCAACGCCAGTCAACTGATATAATGCTGTACGGACATCAAAATTTATGGCATTGCCCTGCTTGCTGCGTTTGCGTGTCTGAGGTAAAGGCTGCTTTGGGAGAGGCTTATTTTGGTTGAGATCGGCTAGAATCCGTTCGATCTGCGCGTCACAGGCGAGAATACGCTCTTGATAAGCGTCATAAAGAATTAGGGCTTGTTCGAGTGCAAAAACATGCTCTGGCTGGTAATTACCAGTCAAAGACTTAATAACAACTTCCGTACTTGCTTTGCAACGGACATCTCGGAATCGGGCCAGGTGCGCCGGATCACGCTCCCCCTGAACAATCGCACGAATCATCTGCATGCCTGTTACACCAGTGACGTCACTGACTACATGATGTAACTGAATATTCATATAATTGAGGGCTTTTTGCATATGTTGGATGTGGGCAGCAGCGTATTCCAGAAACCGATCACGTAGCCGCAGGTATGTCCGCAATGCAGTAATATTCTGTTCAGGCCGAAAGCTGGCGCGAAGAAGCCCACAAGCATGGAGTCGTTGTATCCACTGAGCATCATTCACATCACTTTTGCGGCCGGGCACTGCATGCGCCTCGCGCGCATTTGCTAGAATCACCTCGATACCGGCTGACTCCAACATTTCGAAAACGGGAACCCAATATACCCCGGTAGATTCCATGGCAACTGTCTCAATTCCTAGAGAAACCAGCCAATTAGCCATCTTCTGGAGGTCCGTTGTGAAAGCCTTAAAGGTTTGTACGGGCTCCTGGCACAGGTCTGGGGGAACGGCGATGACATGAAATCGTGAACCGATATCTATCCCGGCTGCCTTCTGATGGACCACCGGTAAACTCAATTCCTTCCGGATCTGTTTATTCTCTCCTTCCGGCTCGACCACAGTACGCGCCCCAGGGGCACCCACCGGCTTTCCACCTCGGGCTTTGGCCACCCAGTTAGCCAACGTCCCCTTAGGCACTAAAATCCGCTGCGAAGCCTCCTGCTGTGTGAGCCCCTGCGCCAAGACCAACTTGACCGCTTCGGCCCGAAACTCGGCCGTATAGCTCTGTACTTTCTTCCCCATAAAATCCTCCTCGATCCATTATATCCAATCGAGAGCGTCCACGAGATTCAGGGTACCTCATTGAAGGAGTTAACGAGAAATATGCAGTGGTTATATCTGGCAATAGCAATGGTGTCCGAGGTTGTTGCAACAGTGAGCAGGCGGACATGGACGACTTTCGGGTCAATAAAAGAGCCATGCAGGCGTTCAAGAAAGAAGTGGAAGGAGTTCTGACGGGGCAGGAGGTGAAAGTCCTTCGCGAGGAGCTGGGACTTCACCAAGCAGATGTCGCCCGGATGTTGGGGGTGGCCCTGTCGCATTCTCAAAATATGAGTAGAGAGTACACAATTAACATCGTTTCTGCTGCGAAAAGGCGTTCTTTAGGATGTTGGGTCATGCTTTCCGGCTCAACGGTCTACAAGACCTGCCAGCGCCTTGGCATGGGCATACCAACGCAGCGTACCGCTCAAAGCACCGTCCTCATCAAGATCCACCGCCAGCGCCGCTGCGGTTTTGATCGGCAGCACGGCACCAGTGAGTCGTTCGGCCCAGCTTCCCAGATGGGGCTGATGGCCCACCAGGATCAAGGCTTTGGGCTGGTGGGGGTCCAAGCTCTGCCAATCGCGGGCGAGGGCATCCAGATCACCCGCCGCTATGGCGTCGTGCTCCCGAATCTTTTTAACCTTAAAGGCGTTGGCGAGGATATCGGCGGTTTGGCGGGCACGTGGCAAAGGGCTGGTCCAGATCACGACTTTCCCTGACACGCAAAGTCGCAATCCTTTCGCCATGCCCTTTACCATCGAACGTCCTGTAGTGGTCAGTTCCCGTTCAAGATCAGACGGCCGCGCCGCCGAGTCTTCCGCCTTGCCGTGCCGTACCAACACGAGTTGCATACCTGTCCCTCCTCAAGCCGGAGTAAATGCGCCTGCAAGTCATCGACCGGGCGATGATGCGGACGTAGGATGATACGGCCAACGATAGGGTTTTTCCATCTGATGAATATTCCTGCGCCCAGGAAGCCGATACCGGAAATGGCACGGGCCACCATACGGATGGTCCGCGCCATCCGCAGTGTTGAATGGCTTTCCACTGCCGCTGGATGTCGATAAGCGCGTCGGTGACGAAGGCCAGTGGAAGCCTGCCGCCGTCAGGCCAGATCAGGAATCTGCGGAGCCAGGGCAGACTTGCCCTCTGGTCAATGGCTACCACGTGCGAAGCCGATGGCCACCATGACCAGCATCACCACGATGTAGATGCGCAAACCCCAAAAGGCGACCTGGATCCATCCTCGAACCGGGGCGCGGGTGAGGGGTTGGGGCTCCAGATGGGCTTCCTCCTGGAAAAACTCCAGAAAATCTTGGGTTGGCGCCGAATGAAAATCTTCTTTACGGTGCATGGGAACTCCTTAGGCAGAAGGGAACACTATGGTATAGCCATACAGTCCATTGGCCAGAATGAGAAAGCCGACGATGGCGAATGCCGACCAATTCTGCCAGGGCCGATTGATATAGTTTCCCATGATGTCCCGGTCATTGAGCAGCATGAGCAGGAACAGTTGGCGGTGGGCATGAAAATGGCCATGGGAAATTCACCAATGACCGGAAGAAGGGTGAATTCAGCTCTGGGTAGTTACCATGGCAGGTCAGGCCACCTGCTGTAGGGCTCAGGTAGACGCGCCCGAGCTTGATGGTCCGCCATCAGCCGCTGTTTTTTATGTTCATGACCAATGCAAGGCGCGCATGAGGGCAAATTTTTTACGCTGATGGCCCTGCATGCGGGTCAGGATGTCATCCAGGGTGTGCACGGCCTGGCCAATATACGGTCCTTTATTGAGCATCACGCACTCCGCCCGTTCACCCATGGCCGCATCGGTCAGTTCGGGACGTGAGATCATCCCCCTCTTGGCAAGGCTCTCCAAAACCTGGGTGGCCCAGACCACCGGCAGATGGGCGGCATCGGCAAGCCACAGGATTTCCTCCTGCACTTCAGTGAGCCGTTCTGGCCCCACCTCCATGGCGAGATCGCCGCGAGCCACCATGACGCCCAATGGTTGGCGACCGATGGCGGCGAGGAGGATTTCCGGTAGACGATGGAAGGCCTGGGCGGTTTCAATCTTGGCGATAATGCCGAGGTGCGTGGCCTGACGTTGACTGAGGGCATCCGTCCAAGGCGCGGTCGCGGAGGGCGAGTAAGGAATCCAGCAAGTCGTTCCATAGCGCGGCGCGTGTTGGCATAAACCCTCCGTGGCACGGAATCAAGCGCATGACGCGCTGAGACAAGAAGATAGCGCTTTAATGTGACGTTTTGATGACCGCTCAGGATAAAAACTCCGGCAGAGGATAGCCGCCCGGAGCCAACCTGCGATTATTAGAAGTGAATCGGTGTGCCAAGGATGGTTGGATAGGTTCATCAGGAAAATGCATGCTGCCGGCTCTGTCCTCCCTGGACAGAGATTGCTAAACTCGGACCATGAGCCGCTCCCATTCTGATTCCGCCCCCTCCGCTTTGCACTTCACCAAAATGCAGGGTCTGGGCAACGACTTCGTTGTTTTCGACGGTATTCGTCAACCCGTCGATTTGCAACCAGAGGTCATCCGCGCCATAGCCGACCGCCACTTCGGGGTCGGCTGCGACCAGGTTTTACTGGTGGAAACCGCCACTTCTCCCGGTAGTGATTTCCGGTACCGCATCTTCAACGCCGATGGTGGCGAGGTGGCACAGTGTGGCAACGGTGCCCGTTGCTGCGCCGTCTTCGTGCGCCGCGCGGGGCTCACGGACAAAGGGGTTATCACCGTCGAGACGCTGACCGGACGGCTGACCCTGCAACACCGGAGCAACGGAGAAATCACTGTCGACATGGGTATTCCTCAACTCGCTCCGGCCGATATCCCTTTCCGCGCCTCTGAAGTATCGTCCGAATATCTTTTGTCCACGGGGGGCGACACCCTGCGCATCGCGGCCATCGGCATGGGGAATCCCCACGCCTTGCTGCGCGTACCCAACGTGGCGGAGGCACCGGTGGCTACCCTGGGTCCCCGTATTGAAACGCACCCTGACTTCCCGGAGCGCTGTAACGTGGGTTTTCTGGAGGTCCGTGATCGTGGCCATATCCACCTGCGGGTCTGGGAACGCGGTGCCGGAGAGACACTGGCCTGCGGCAGCAACGCCTGCGCGGCCGTGGTAGCGGGCATTCGCTGGGGCGAGTTGGATCATACGGTGGCGGTGACCTTGCCGGGCGGTATCTTGCAGATCGAATGGGCGGGTCTTGGGCAGGCCGTGCGGATGACCGGGCCCGCGCGAGTGGTTTTTGACGGAGTTTGGCCGTTATCAGAAGCGGATTGCACATCGCGGAGGGAGGCTTGATATGCAAGATACGATCTTAAAAGCCATTGCCAAGGGTTTGAACAGCGACGCGACTCCATTGGATTTTCTGCACAAGTTGAATGATCAGGAAGGCGAGACACTGGCCCGCCTGATCGCCACCCTGGAAATCCACAGCGCTGCCGAACGCTATAGCGACACGCACTGGGAGGATGACTAATTGGTCACAGAGCCCGATATCCAAGACCAGGCGGATCTGGTACGCAGCTACCTCCGCCAGCATCCTCAGTTTCTGTGGGACCAGGAGGATCTGCTGCACACGCTGATCCTGCCCCATGTCGGACGCGGTTCGGCATCTTCCCTGCTGGAGCGGCAGGCGCAAGTGCTGCGCGAGGAAAACGCCCGCCTGCGCCAGCGTATCGCCGCGCTGCTCGGTGCCGCACAACAGAATGCCGCACTTGGTCAACATCTCTCCGATCTGGCCACCGAGTTACTGCAAACCCCCGATTGCGTCGCCACCCTCAACGCCGTCATCACCCGCCTGAGGGAAGGGTTCCAGGTAGAAGAAATGGCCTTGATCGCCCGCGCGCCGGTGGCGGAACTGCCGCAGTTTGTGCCGCTGGACCAAGCCACCTTTCAGGCAGTGCTGGGTGGATTGCCGCTGTTGCGCGCCGCCACCGGACTGGGCCTGAGTCCAGCCCTGCGCGGCGCCCTCTTTGCCGCCGCCGGGGCGGGACTGGCGTCCTTCGCGCTGATCCCCCTGACTGGCCAGCATCTGCAGGGGGGCATTCTCCTCGGCAGTCAAGATCCCGACCGCTATGCAGAAGATGCCGGGACCGATCTGCTCGATCAGATTGCCCGCCTGGTCACCGCAGCGCTGGATCGTTGCCTGACACCATGCTGATGGATGAGGCCATCGGGGCATTTCTGGAAGCCCTGCGTCAAGGCGGAAGAGCCAGCCCGGCGACAATCGACGCCTACCGCCGCGACCTGCTCGCCTGGTCGCGATTTTCACAGGGACGCGGCGAGACGAGGATCACGCAAATAGAGCGCGGCAGCCTGCGCGCTTACCTCATGGCGGAGCGCAGCCGAGGAGTTGCCATCCGCAGTTTGCGTCGGCGTTTCGCGGCCCTGCGCGCCCTCTACCGGCACCTGCGACAGCAAGCACCCGATCTGCGCGATCCCGTGCAGGGACTCACCATGCCCAAGACGGGGCAACGCCTGCCGGACTGGCTGACGGTGGACCAGGCCCGCATGCTCATGCAAGCTCCCGTTTCCATACCCGGCGTAGACGAAACACCCAACGGCTTCATCCGCCTGCGCGATCAGTTGATCCTGGAACTGCTGTACTCCAGCGCGCTACGCGTCAGTGAACTGGCGGGACTCAACCTGGATGATCTGGATCGCCATGGCGGCACACTGCGGGTACTGGGTAAGGGACGCAAGGCACGTGTGGTGCCGGTGGGTCAACCCGCCTGGACGGCCCTCCGCGCCTATCTCGTGCCCCGCTCGATCGTGGCGGCGGATGGGGAAACAGCGCTCCTTATCAACCGGCGCGGTCAACGGCTCACGGTGCGCAGCATCCAGATACGGGTGCAGACACTGGGCAAGACGCGGCTGGGACAAGCACTGCATCCCCATACCCTGCGCCACAGTGCCGCCAGCCATCTGCTGCAATCTTCCGGTGATCTGCGCGCCGTGCAGGAATATCTGGGCCATGCGGGTATCGGCACCACCGCCATCTATACCCATATGGATTATCAACAACTGGCGCAGGTTTATGATCGGACACATCCGCGGTCTCGACGCAGCGGCCACGACTCGACCCTTTCCGGGGAAAAAATATGACAGATTCACCGCAACTGCACGGGACGACCATCCTTTGCGTACGACGGGGTACCAACGTGGTCATGGCCGGAGATGGTCAGGTGACATTCGGCAATACGGTCATGAAGGGCAACGCCCGCAAGGTGCGGCGCATCGATCCCGGCGTCCTGACCGGCTTCGCGGGGGCCACCGCCGATGCCTTCACCCTGCTGGAACGCTTCGAAGCCAAACTCAAGGCCCACCCTGGCCAGTTGGCCAAGGCGGCCGTGGAACTCGCCAAGGAATGGCGCACGGATCGGGTACTGCGGCGTCTGGAAGCCATGCTGGCCGTCGCCGACGACAAGCAAAGCCTGATCATCACCGGGCAAGGCGATGTGCTGGAGCCGGAATACGGCATCATCGCCATTGGCTCCGGCGGCCCCTTCGCACTGTCCGCGGCCCGCGCCCTGCTGGAAAACAGCGACCTGCCCGCCCGCGCCGTCGCCGAGCGTGCCCTCGATATTGCCGGCGACATCTGTATCTATACCAACCACCAACAGACGATTGAAGAACTATGAGCATGTCCGAAATGACTCCCCGCGAGATCGTCCAGGAACTGGACAAATACATCATCGGTCAATCCGAGGCCAAGCGCGCCGTGGCCATCGCCCTGCGCAACCGTTGGCGGCGTGAACAGGTGCCACCACCCCTGCATCAGGAAATCACGCCTAAAAACATCCTGATGATCGGGCCGACGGGCGTGGGCAAAACGGAAATCGCGCGGCGTCTGGCGCAGCTAGCTAACGCGCCCTTCATCAAAGTGGAGGCCACCAAGTTCACGGAAGTGGGTTATGTCGGCAAGGATGTGGAATCCATTATCCGTGATCTGACAGAGACCGCCGTGGAGATGGTACGCAGCGAGCGTCAGGCCGCGCTGCGTCAACGTGCTGAAGAACTGGCCGAGGAACGCATCCTCGACATCCTCATTCCCGGTCCGCGCGATAGCTCCGTGCCCCGCGGGGATGAAGGCACCCGCCAGAAATTTCGCAAGATGTTGCGCGAAGGCAAACTCGACGCGCAGGAAATCGAGATCGAGGTGAATTCCCCCAAAGGGGGGGTGGAGATCATGGCGCCTGCCGGCATGGAGGAAATGACCAACCAGTTACGCGATATGTTTGCGAACATAACCCCCGGCAAAACCAGCACCCGCCGCGTCACCGTGGCCGAGGCGCAGCGCCTGCTCACCGATGAGGAAGCGGCCAAGCTGGTCAACGAGGAAGAGGTCCGCGCTGTCGCCCTGGATCGCGTACAGTCCGGGGGCATCGTCTTTATTGACGAAATCGACAAAGTGGCGGTGCGCGCCGGAAGCCAGCAGGGTGCGGATGTCTCCCGGGAAGGGGTGCAGCGGGATCTGCTGCCACTGGTGGAGGGTTCTAATGTGAGTACCCGCTACGGGGTGGTGAAAACCGATCACATCCTGTTCATAGCCTCCGGCGCCTTCCACCTCAGCAAGCCTTCAGACCTGATCCCCGAACTCCAGGGACGACTGCCCATTCGCGTGGAACTAGCGGCCCTCAGCGCCGCGGATCTGGTCCGCATCCTGCGGGAGCCCGAGAACGCCTTGGTCCGGCAATACAGTGCCTTGCTGGCCAGCGACGGTGTGGAATTACACTTTACCCAAGGTGGCGTGCAACGCATCGCGGAGATTGCCCAGCAGGTCAACGAGCGGGTGGAAAACATCGGGGCGCGGCGCCTGCATACCGTCATGGAACGGCTACTGGAGGAAATCGCCTTCACCGCGCCGGACCACAGCGACATCACCCTGGAAATCAACGCCGCTTACGTGGATAGCCGCCTGAACGATCTGGCACAGGATGAAGACTTGTCACGCTATATCTTGTGAACCGTCAATGCCCCGCCGCCAGCGGCCCCTACCCACGGGCGGGATCGGTCGTCGGCGGCATCGGCAGGGGAGAGCAGGACCGTGCTCAAGCCGCCGTCGTCGCCAACATCTGCCGACGCAGTTTAGTCATACCACTCTTCTCCAACTGGCGCACCCGTTCCGCCGACACACCCAACTCATCCCCCAAGGCCTGCAGGGTCTTCGGGTCCTCACTCAGCCAGCGATTTTCGATGATGTAGCGATCCCGCCGCGGCAACGCCAGCAACGCCGTGTGCAACGCCTCATGCTGATGCTGATCCCAGTCCTGCTCCGCCAGTTGCTCCACGGGAGACTCGGCGGGATCGGTGAGATCCAGGACACGCCCGCCATCGCCCTCTTCATCGGGTTCGAAACTCAGCGAATAATCATGCCCGGACATGCGCCCTTCCATTTCGAGCACCTGGTCCTGACTCACCCCCAAATCGTCGGCGATGGCGGCGCTCTCCTCGCCACTCAGCCAGCCCGTATGACTCCGGCTGGAGCGGAGGTTGAAGAACAGCTTGCGCTGCGCCTTGGTGGTAGCCACTTTGACAATGCGCCAGTTGCGGAGAATAAACTCATGCATCTCCGCCTTGACCCAGTGCACGGCAAAGGAAACCAGGCGCACCCCATGATCGGGATCGTAGCGTTTCACCGCCTTCATCAGCCCGATATTGCCTTCCTGGATCAAGTCGGCCTCGGGCAGCCCGTAACCCCGGTATCCGCGCGCCACCCGCACTACGAAACGCAGATGACTGAGCACCAGTTTTTTGGCCGCATCCACATCGCCGTGGTCACGCAGGCGCAGGGCGAGATCCTGCTCTTCCTCCGGTTCGAGAAGTGGTTGGGCATTCACAAAACGCAGGTACGCCGCCAGCCCATCGGTGCTGATCAAGTCCCTGCTGGCTATCGCAAGCTCTTTCATAGCAATCCTCATGCCAAGTTATACACCATTGGACTCTGGATATAGCCGGACGTTCCGTTTCACGACAGCCCGCTGCCCGCATAACGTCCGGTACATGAGACTCCCCCCGTCCGCGCTTTCAAGCGCATGCCGTGGAATGGCGGATCACGAGAAAGTATGGTCGAGGTGACGACCCACTGCAAGGCGTGAACCCAACCAACCGAGGAGCGCGCTGGCGGCGATCAGAATCAGGCCCTGCCCGGAACTGAGTCCCAGCAAATGGAACTGGGTTCCGTAGAGCCCCGCCAGGTGGTCCACCGGCCCCTGCAAGACAGATACGGTCACGGCAATGATGACCCAGGCGAGCACTCCCGCGATGGCCCCTTGAAACAGGCCCTGATAAAGGAAAGGTCGGCGAATGAAGGCACGGGTGGCCCCCACCAGACTCGCAATATCGATTTCATCACGCCGTTGCGCGATATGCAGGCGGATCGTATTCCCCATGACCAACACCGCTCCCACCGCCAACAAGCCGGCAAGCATCCACACGGCGCGTTTGCCCAAGGCGAGGATGGCTTGCAAACGCGCCACCCATCGCAGATCCGACTGGGCGCTGGCCACCGCCGGTTCCTGACCCCAACGCGCCACCAGTGTTCGCAACGCGCCGGGACTTTGCGCCAGGGGGTTCAGTTCGACCACGAAAGAAGCGGGCAGGGGGTTTTCACCCAGGGTTTGAATCGCCGCCGCCATCCCGGCGTTGTGTTCAAACTCTCTCAGGGCAGCCGTCTTGCCCACATAACGTACGCTCGCCACACCCGCGCCATGCTCCAGCAGTGCCTGAAGCCTCTCGATATCCGCCGCAGAGGCATCGCGATGCAGGAACAGGGAAACCTGTGCCTGGTCCCGCCAGTGTCCGAGCAGTTGTTGGAGATTATTGAGGGCAGCGAAGAGTCCCACCGGGAGTGCCAGAACGATGGCCAGGGCCAGTACGGTCATAAGCGTGGCCGCCGGTTGACGCAACAGGGTATGCAGGGCGTTTTGCGCCGCCTCCAACCGCATATGGAGATTCACGCCTTGCCCTCCTCGGGAATGTGCAGACGGCCCCGTTCCAGATGGAATACGGGCAGACCCAGGCGATCGACTTGAGATTGATCATGGGTAGCCACCAGCACGGTGGTACCGTGGTAATGGAAGTCCCGGAAAAGATCCAGGATTTCCGTACTGAGCGCGTCATCCAGATTACCCGTCGGCTCGTCGGCGAGTAAAATTTCTGGAGTATGGACAATGGCACGAGCAATACCGACACGTTGCTGCTCGCCTCCGGACAGGGTCGCGGGTAAATCCTGCGCCCGATTCCCCAATCCCACCTTCTCCAGTGCGGCCCGGACCCGGCTTTGTATCTGCCGCCCGGACAGCCCACCCACCCGCAGGGTAAGCGCCACATTACTGAAGACATCACGATCCATCAGCAGCTTGTGGTCTTGAAAAACGACACCGATGCGACGCCGATAGGCGGGAATATGACGATGCTTGAAGGTGGAGACGTCGACGCCATTGACCCTCAACGTACCATGGCTGACCTCCTCCAAGCGCAACAGCAGTTTGAGCAAGGTGCTCTTCCCTGCTCCCGAGGGTCCGGTCAGCAACGCCATTTCGCCTTTGCGCATATGCAGATTCACCTCGCGGAGCACATGATGCCGTCCCGGATAATGCTTGGTGACATTGATGAACTCGATCATGACTTCGGCTCCGCAAAAAGGGCGTCGACAAAAGACCGGGGGTCGAAGGGGCGCAGATCTTCGATCTGCTCCCCGACGCCGATATAGCGAATAGGAATCGGCAAGGCTTTGGCAATGGCAACCACCATGCCGCCTTTCGCGGTGCCGTCCAGTTTGGTGATACAAAGGCCCGTCAACCCTACCGCCTCATGAAACTGCCGGGCTTGGTTGAGGGCATTCTGTCCCGTGCTCGCGTCCAGCACCAGCCAAACCTGTTGCGGAGCTTCTGCATCCTGTTTGCCGAGCACCCGTTTGATTTTTTTCAACTCCTCCATCAGGTGAGCCTGGGTATGCAGACGTCCGGCCGTGTCGGCGATAAGCAGTTCGCTGCCGTGCGCGCGAGTCGCGGCCAAGGCGTCAAAGATCACCGAAGCGCTGTCGGCGCCCGTCCCCTGAGCCACCACGGGTACCTGTACCCGGCGCCCCCAGCCCTGCAACTGCTCGACAGCCGCCGCCCGAAAAGTGTCCCCGGCGGCAAGCACGATGCCAAAGCCCTCCCCCTTCCAGCGCGCGGCCAGCTTACCGATGGTCGTGGTTTTGCCGGCCCCGTTGATGCCCACCATGAGCAACACCTGGGAGCGGCCCTTCTCTGGTGCCCAGGGCTGCGCGCACGGACGGAGAATATCCAGGAGAGCATCGCGCAATGCCACCTGCAGGGCGTGGGGATCGGTGAGCTCTTTACGGCTTACCCGGTCTGTCACCCGGCTCATGATCTCCCGGGTGGCGGCGGATCCCAGATCGGCCTGCAGCAGCAGAGCTTCGAAGTCTTCCAGCAATTCAGCATCGATGACCTTTTTGCCGAATACCAGACGCCCTATCCCATCGGTCAGCTGCTCCCGGCTTCGCGTCAATCCCTCCCGGATGCGGGAGAAGAATCCCTTTTGGAACGCATCGGAATGATGTTCCGGCGCTTCTTCGTCAACGGGCGGAACCGCTTCAGAGAGCGGAACGATCTCCCGAACGGGCGTTTCCTCCGCAGGGGTGCTTTTGTTACGCTTGAACCAGTCGAACGCCATTGGGTTGAGCAGACCTCAGACACATATGAATCGTCACATTATCCACCGAAGAGCGGAATGGAACAATGTACAGGACGCCGGCCAGCACCGTTACCGGTGTGCCCGTCTCCGGAACCACGCTCGATGAGCGTCTCCATCATCGCTGGCCGATGTCGCGGACGGCGGCTACTGACCCCCGCGGGCCGATCCCTGCGCCCCACACCGGGAGCCGTACGCGAGACCTTGTTCAACTGGCTGGGCGGGCACGTCGCCGACGCGCGCGTGCTGGATCTTTTTGCGGGCAGCGGTGCGCTGGGCCTGGAGGCCTGGTCCCGAGGTGCTCAGGAGGTGGTGTTCATTGAAAAAAACCCACGGCATCGCCAGTTGCTGATCCGCAATCTGGCGGCTTGCGGGGTGGCTCCACAGCAGTTGGCGGGCGTCGATGCGCTCAAATATCTGCAGCGCTGTACCGCTCCATTCAACCTCATCTTCGCGGACCCGCCCTTTGACCAGGGCTGGCCGGCGCGGATGGCGCCGTTTTTGTGGAATGGTCCGAGCCTCGCTGCGGGTGGCTGGCTGTACCTGGAGACCTCCACGACGGAGCGATGGGATGATACCTTGCTGCCCACCCACTGGCGGATGCACCGACGCGGTCGCTGTGGAGATGCGCATTATGTCCTCTATACCACGTCGCCGGAGCATCGCCATGTCTGAACCCTGCGTAAAACGCCGGATCATTTATCCGGGAACCTTCGACCCCATCACCCACGGTCATGAGGATCTGGTGCGACGAGCGGCAGCGCTCTTCGACGAAGTGGTGGTCGCGGTGGCCGCGCAAACCGCAAAAAAGACCATCTTTCCGCTGACGGAGCGGGTCACCCTTGCGGAAGCGACCCTGGACGGGATACCGGGAGTGCGGATACGACCCTTTCCCGGTCTGCTGATCCATTTGCTCCAGGAGGAGGGTACCCATCTCATCCTTCGGGGACTACGTGCCATATCGGATTTTGAACATGAATTTCAGTTGGCTTCCATCAACCGGCGCATGGATGCCCAGATTGAGACCCTCTTTTTGATGACCTCCGATCAACACACCTTTCTGTCGTCCAGCCTGGTGCGCGAAATCAGCCGTCTGGGGGGGGATGTGGGAGCGTTCGTTCAGCCCGTGGTTGCAGAGGCGCTCAAACGGCATTTTCCGGCGGAATAGACCCCGGGGCCGCGGAAAAGTAGAATACGGGGTCCCCTTTGAGGAGGGTTATGATGTCCCTACTGATCAACGACCAGTGCATCAACTGTGATGTCTGCGAGCCCGAGTGCCCGAACAACGCCATCAGCATGGGTCCACGGATTTATGTCATCGATCCCGAACTCTGCACCGAGTGTGTCGGACATTACGACACCCCGCAGTGCAAAGCAGTCTGTCCAGTGGACTGCATCTTCGGTGATCCGGATCACATGGAGACGCCGGAAGCTTTGCGGTACAAATTTCTACAGATCACAGGGCAGTGCTGACGGGCTCCCCCAACAGATTCAGCAACGGAGCGGATTGTTGGTCAAGGCGCATCATTTGCGCCTGCAGGATCTGCAGGGTCTGTTGCAACTGCTGAATGCGCGTATCGATGCTACCCATGGTCTGGGCAATGGTTTGCAGTGCGCTCAACTCTTCCTCGGCCTTGTCGTGGAAAAGCTCCATCTGCCGGTTCATGACCGTCATGATTTCGTCGACCCAGGTCTCGGCCTCGCGACGGGTTTCCACGATGAAATCGCGCGTCCGGCCGGCCACGGTCAAAAAGGCTTTGCGCACCACGGCGCTCTGGGTATTCACGGCGATTTCCAGCATCATGCCAAAGCGTTCATAGTTATCCGCCATATCCATGAGCTCCGCCCGTCGCGGCATGATGGCGTAAGGCACCGCGCCCAAGGCCGGCAAACGGTAGCGGTCCTGCAGCACCTGATATTCGCCGGCCACCAGGGCCGAGACCTGCTGCGCGCCCTGTAGTGCCTTGTCAAAATGGGCGATCGCCTCACCGAAAAAGCTCTTGAACCGGTCAACGATACCCGCCGTCGTCCACGCCGACAGCATCTCCGCTTTGGCGTTACTGATCACCATATCGAAGGCGTTCGGTGCCAGAGGAACCAACAAGTGTTCCTCGGCTGCCTGCCGAAAAACGGCTTTTTTCCCCTCGAAAGCCTGCCGGTCGCGTTCAAAGTTTTTGAGCAGCTGCTGGTGCTGCGCCACAAGTTTCGGCACTTTCTCGGCGGTTCGGTCTTTGAGGCCGCGCACACTTTCGCTCTGCGCCTGGATACTATGGATTTGTTCGCGCAACAGATTTTTTTGATCCATCACGGCGCGCTCTACCAAGACCCGGCACCTTGCCCGAATGGCCCGGCGCCGCGCGGGCAATAACACCTCCGCGATGGCTCGCTCCAACGCGACCATCCCGCTGCGTTCAAGCAATTCCTGGTCCTGGCGGACACGAGCAACGAGCCCCTTCTGGCCAGAAACCGGGATCACCTGTTCACGATGGACATGCAATCGTAGCGCGGTTTTCTCCACCTGCTGACGGATCTCCGCCGTCACCTCCGACCCGTCACGCAATTCGTCCCAAAGGGTATCAATCTTGTTGAGGAGCACAATCTGTTTCTGCTGCGGGTTACGCATCAGGTACTGCTCCCAGATGGTCAGATCACTTTGGGTGACGCCGGTATCGGCACCCAGCACAAAAATAATGGCATCCGCGTCGGCGAGCATGCCGAAGGTCAATTCCGGCTCTGCGCCGATGGCGTTGAGTCCGGGGGTATCCAACACGGTGAGGCCGGCGTCCAGCATGGGATGCGCCAAATAGAGCACGGCGTGACGCCAGCGCGGGATCAGCACCTTGCCCAGTCCACAGGAAGGACAAACCGTACGCTCGCGATCCTTGGGCGTCCGATTGAGCGGCGGACAGAGTCCGATGCGACGGGCTTCCTCCACCGTTACACAGACCGTTTCCGTGAGGTGGGCCAGGGTCTGGGTCCGTTCGTTTTTTTCTTCCAGTGACAATGGCAAACGCGTCCAGGCGCTTCCCGCTCTTTTGAGTTTTTCGATGCTGACATCAAGACTGCGGCTGGCGATAGGCAACAGCTGCAGACCGGGCCGCCCTTGGGGCGCGCCTCGGATTTCCACCGGACACATGGTCGTCTGGCCGGAACTGGAGGGCAGCAGACGGGTGCCCATGTCCGAAAAGAACAGGGCATTGATCAGCTCCGTCTTACCGCGTGAAAATTCGCCCACAAAAGCGACGCGTAAGCTGTCTCGTTCCGTTTCGTAGGCCAAAGTCTCCATCTGCAGCATGATCCCGCTAGGCAACAAGCCCAGATCCGTCGTCATCGCCGCCATCGCGTGCAGGCCGGCGATAACCTCCTGACGCCACCCATTCAGTGCGCACAACCCCTGCAAAATGGGGGATGTATCCAACGACTGCTCCTCACTCACAAGTACTCCCCCCTGGTCAATGCTGACATCGCGGACAGAAGACCGTCGCCCGCCCGCCGATACGAGCGCCCGTTAATGGTGTGCCACAATGTGGGCATGGCTCTCTTTCCCGTCCATACACCGCCAGAGATAGTCGAAAATAACCATTCTTGCCATCGGGCCGGGTAAAGTCACGGAGCGTCGTTCCCCCTTGGACGATAGCCGCCTCCAGCACATCGCGCACGCTTTGCACCAGCTTGGCGTAACGTGGCAGTGCGATACGCCCGGCGCTGCGGCGTGGATCAATACCAGCAGCAAACAACGCTTCGTTGGCATAAATATTCCCGACGCCTACCACCACGCGGGCATCCATGAGCAGGGATTTAATCGCCGCTTGACGCCCGCGACTGCACCGATAGAGGTATTCCGCGGTGAAATACTCTCCCAAAGGCTCTGGTCCCAGATACCGGATGAGCGGATCATCGTCCGCATCAACCAGCCAGCGCACCACACCAAAACGACGCGGGTCATGGAAACGCAGGCACAGATCATGCGCAAAAAGCAGATCGACATGGTCGTGCTTCTGCACAGGGGCGGCGCGCGGGAGGATGCGCAGGTGCCCGCTCATCCCGAGATGGATGAGGATGCTCCCCTGCTCCAGATCGAGCAGAAGGTATTTACCGCGCCGCCGCAGGTTCAGCAGACATTGCCCCGTCACCCGCTCGGCGAGATCCGCATTCACGGGCAGACGTAGGCGCCGATCGCGCACGATCGCCCCCTCCAGATGTCGTCCCAGCAGATACGGGGCGACACCCAGACGGGTCACTTCGACTTCGGGTAACTCGGGCATGGTTACGCCCCGACCCCCAATGTCACGCGCGCCCGCCCGGCCAAATCATGACGCGTTTGCACGGCGCTAAAACCGGCGCCGTCAAAGAGGGTGCGCACCGCCGCGCCCTGATCCGCACCGTGTTCCAGCAACAGAACGCCCTGCGGCAGGAGATGACTGGACGCGCCCGCAATGATGTGGCCCAGACATTCCAACCCGCTGGGGCCGGCTACCAGGGCCTCTCGCGGTTCATGCCGCAAATCGGGGAGATGGGAGTCGTCCTCCCGGAGATAAGGGGGATTGGCCACGATCCGGTCGAAGCGCAAGTCCGCGTCCAGTGGGGCGTACCAATCTCCTTGCAACCAACTCACCTGGGGCGCGCGCGTGACCCCGTTCATGCGCGCGATTCGCAACGCGGCGGGACTGCGCTCCACCGCCCAAATCTCCGCGTGAGGTCGCGCCACCGCGATCGCCAGGGCGATCGCACCGGAACCGGTACCCAGATCCAGCACCCGCGCGCGCTCCGGCAACCCCTCCAAGGTACACGTCACCAGCACTTCGGTATCCGGGCGCGGGATGAGTACATCGGGAGCCACTTGCAGGGCCATCCCATAGAAAGACCACTCCCCCAGGCAATAAGCCAGCGGGACGCCGGCGCGGCGATGTGCCAGCAGAGAGGCGATCCGCGCGCGCTCCCCGGAGGAAATCGGGGTCAACCCGTCGCGGACCAATGCCGCCGTGTCTCGCCCTAGAGCGGCCGCCAGCAACCAACGCGCTTCCTGTTCCGGTTGGTCACTCACGATCCGCAGTTGCTCACGCAGATAATACTGCCAGTCGCGCAGAAGCCGGGGCGGATCAGGCACCGCGGCTGAATCAGAGCTCATCACCCAGATGCTGCAGGAGATCGGCCTGATACTCCTTGATCAATGGTTCGATAACGGCGTCGAGGTCCCCCGCCAGCACCGCCTCCAGCCGATAGAGCGTCAGATTGATGCGATGATCGGTAATCCGCCCCTGGGGAAAGTTATACGTGCGGATGCGTTCGGAGCGATCCCCGGAGCCCACCAGTAAACGCCGGGTCTGCGCCGCCGCACTCTGTTGTTTCTCCTGCTCCTGTTCCAGTAGACGGGCCTGCAACAACGCCATGGCGCGCGCGCGGTTCTTGTGCTGGGAGCGGTCTTCCTGACAAGCCACCACCAGACCAGAGGGGATATGGGTGATACGGATGGCGGAATCGGTCTTGTTAACATGCTGCCCTCCCGCGCCACTGGACCGATAGGTATCGATACGCAGATCGGCGGGATTGATGGTGATCTCGCTCACCATGTCCACTTCGGGCAATACCGCCACCGTGCAGGCGGAGGTATGGATGCGCCCTTGCGTCTCGGTCTCCGGCACCCGCTGTACGCGGTGCCCACCCGACTCGAATTTCAAACGGGAATAAGCGCCACGCCCATCGATTTCCAGCACGATCTCCTTATACCCCCCCCGCTCCGACTCGGAGGCGGACAGAATAGCCACGGCAAAGCCCTTGCTTTCGGCGTAACGGGTATACATCCGCGCCAGAACCCCCGCGAAAAGCGCCGCCTCCTCGCCCCCGGTCCCTGCCCGTATCTCCATAAAGACGTTGCGATCGTCACTGGGATCCTTGGGCAACAGGCGTACACGCAGTGTCTCTTCCAGTTCATCGAGATCCGCCTGCGCCACCGACATTTCTTCACCGGCAAGCGCGCGCAACTCGGGGTCCGACTCTTCCATGCGCATCCGCTCCGCGTCGTTCAGCTCCCGCTGCCGCTGCTCATAACGGCGCAACAATTCCAGAATCGGGCTGATTTCTCCCAGTTCTTTGGAAAGCGTCTGAAAACGCTGGGCATCGTCAGCGACTCCTGGATCGGCCAGCATCTGGCTCAGGGCATCAAAACGAAAAGCCAACTGCTCTAGTTGGCCCTGCAAGCGCGGACTGAGGCTCATCCTTCGGCATCACTGAGACGAAAAAGAATATCCAACGCCGCCACCAGGCTTTCGTTGGTCGCTTCTTGACAAGGTTGGCGCAGTGTGGCGATAGGGTCGTGAAGCACCTTGTTCATCAGCGCCTTGGAGAAAGCGTCCAGCACCGCATGGGGATTCTGCCCCTGATCCAGATAGTGCATGAAACGACGCACCTCTTCCTGGCGCCGCTCCTCCACATGATCACGCAGACGCCGGATGGCGGGCACCACATCCAGGCTTTCGCGCCACTGCTGAAACTCCCCCACTTCGTCAGCGATGATGAGTTCTGCGGCGGCGGCCGCTTCGCGCCGCGCGCGCATTCCGGCCTGGGCGATATTATTGAGATCATCCAGCGTGTAGAGATGACACTGGGCCACTTCGTCGATTTCCGGGGCGATATCCCGGGGCACGGCGAGATCCACCAACATCAGTTCTCCCCGCACTCGCTGTCGCATCACTGCGGAAATCGTTTCCAGCGTCACAATGGGCAGCAAACTCGCCGTGCAACTCACCACCACGTCGGCATCGCGCAGGAGTTCCGGGATCGCCTCCAACGCATGGGCATTACCCGTGAACTTTTCGGCCAACTGCTCACCACGCTCCGCAGTGCGGTTGGCCACCGTAAACCGACCCACCCCATGCTCGCGCAAATGGGTAGCCACCAGTTCAATGGTGTCGCCGGCGCCGATCAACAATACCGATTTGCCTTCCAGGTTGCCCAGTAACTGCCTGGCCAGACTCACCGCCGCATAGGCCACGCTCACGGGCGCCGAACCGATGGCGGTCTCTGACCGCACCCGTTTTGCCACCCGGAAACTCCAGTGCAACAAGCGATTGAGCACCGGTCCGGCGGCTCCGCTGTCGGCGGCGGCCTGATAGGCATCCTTGACCTGTCCGAGGATCTGCGGCTCGCCGATAATCATGGAATCCAATCCGCAAGCCACCCGGAACAGATGGCGTACCGCCTCCGCGTCATTGGAGTAATAACCGTACCCGTCCAGCAACCGGGGATCCACGTCGTGAAAGCGGCAGAGCCAATCCTGCAAGACTTGGCGGTGATACCCCTGCCCGCCATGCGCGTATATTTCCGTGCGATTACAGGTAGAAACGATCAGCGCTTCCCTGGCCAGCCCCAGCTCCAGAAGATCGTGATAGGCCGCAGCAAAACCTTCCGGAGAAAAAGTGACCTTTTCCCGAATCGCGATAGGGGCAGTGTGATGACTCAGACCAAAGCAGAAAATAGCAGCGACCGTCCCTGCGGGGCGACGATTAAGGTGCAGAATTGTCGCCGAGGCCGAGCAGGATTGCAAGCCAAGTCACGAGCGGTTATTGTGCCCGCTGACCATGAAATGCGGAGAACGGGGAGATGAGGAGCAGGCTTGGAGGCGTTGTGGCGGGTGTCATGCTCGGCCTCGTCACCGCATGCGCGGCCGCCAATTCCGCCTTCGGTGGTATAACCAGGGAACAACTCTACTACCTGCTCGTCGCGGAATTCGCCACCGCGCAACGGGTACCGCAATTGGCCATCCCGGCTTGGCAAATGGCCGCGAAGTTGGCTCCGGAGGCCAATGTTCTTCGCCGTGCGACCCAGGTCACCGCGCAATTCGGCGATTTTCCGGGTGCCCTGCAACTCGCCGAACGCTGGCGCGCGGCGGCTCCGGGCAGCGCAGATGCCGATCAGTTCGAGGCCGCTCTGCTGCTGACGACGGGCAAGGACGAGCAAGCCATTCAGCTGCTGCAGGCCACCCTGGCCCGCTTTCCCGATAATCCCAATGTCACCTTGCAACTCGCCGAACTACTGGTCTCCCATGGACGCAGTGGTGAGGCACGACGACTACTGAGTGCGCTGGCCGACAAGGACCCGGACTCCGCCTCCGCCTATTATGCGCTGGGGCGCATTGATCTTGCCGAAAAACGACCCGAGCATGCCATCTCCTGGTTGGACAAAGCCACCAGCCTCCGTCCGGACTGGCAGGAAGCCGCCATCGGTCTCGCCGAGGCCCTGCAAGCCACGCATAATTTCACTGCCGCTCTGCAAACCATGCAAAGTTTTACCGCCAGCCATCCGGACGCCACGTTCGCACGCCAATACCTGGCGTTCCTCTACCTCAAGATGGGTGGCTTGACCCAGGCTTACCGCATCTATCAGCAACTCGCCCAGCAATATCCCGATGATCCTGATATCGCCCTGTCTCTGGGGCTCATGGACATCAATCGCGCGGACTGGAAAGGCGCGGAAACCGCCCTGTGGCGCGCCCGCGAATTGGCCCCTCAATCTCCCGCACCGCTCTACTATCTGGGCCGCCTGTATGAATCCCAGGGACGCTGGGCAGAGGCACTGCAATGGTATCAGCGCATCCACTCCGGGCCGCTCCATCCAGAAGCGGAACTACGCAGCGCACGGGTGGAGTACCTGCTGGGTCATCACGAAAACGCCATGAAAAAGCTCCAGAAGCTGGCGACCGAACACCCGCAGGAGGCACGGATCCCATTGCTGGAGGTCGAACTGCTGCGCAGCAACGGGCACCTTCATCAAGCGCTACAAGCCGTCAATCTGGCCCTGCAGCGCATGCCGGACCAAGCTGATCTCTGGTACGCTCAGGGAGTCGTCTACGAACAACTCAAAGATTACCCGGCCATGGAGAACGCCATGCGCACGGTGATCCGCCTGGTGCCCGATAGTGCCGAAGCGTACAATTTCATCGGCTATAGCCTGGTGGAGCGTCACCGCCAGTTGGCGGAAGCGCAAAAGCTCTTGTCAAAAGCGCTCCGTCTGGCGCCTGAAAACCCGGAGATACTCGATAGCGTGGGCTGGCTGCTTCATTTGCAAGGCGACAACAGCAAGGCCCTGGAATATCTGCAGAAGGCTCACGCGGGTCTGCCCGACGACGCCGAAGTCAGTGCGCACCTCGGACGAGTCCTCTGGTCGCTGGGGCGCCACCCGGAAGCACGACAAGTCTGGCACGATGCGCTGCGGAAGCACCCGGATAATGCCGTCCTCAAAAGCGACCTCGCGCGCCAACCATGATCCGCGCCTCCCATCACCCGCGCAAACGACCCGCCCGTACCCTTGCCATGCTCCTGCTCTCCGGTACGCTGGCGGCCTGTGCCACAACCCCACCGATCCAGTCCCCTCGGCACGTCCTGTTACCCGCGGCAGAAAGAAATCAGGTGGTCGCCAGCCTGAAATCCTGGCAGGCCAGCGGACAAGCGGCGCTCAGCACCCCCAAAAACAGTGAGGACTTCGGCTTCCGCTGGAAACAATTGCCTCAACGGCAGGAACTCTCCATCTATGACCCGCTGGGTCGCACCATCGCCCGCATTGAGGTCGATCCCCAGGGTGCGCGCCTGCGCTTGGCCAACGGCGAAACGCGACAAGCGGACAATCTGGCTGCCCTCCTCGCTTTGGTCCTGCATGTCGATCTTCCCGCCAACGAACTGCCTGGCTGGATGCTCGGCCTGCCCGGCCACACGACGGCCGAACGGACGAATACTGCCGGACTACCCACGCTACTGCACAGCGGCCCCTGGCGGATCCATTACCTCCAATATGCGCCGGTAGGCGGCCTGATCATGCCCAAACTACTCCAGGCCACCGGCCCAGAGGGGATCACCCTGCGCCTGGCCATCACCCAGTGGCGGATGGGAATCCACGATATCCCATGAACGAACTCTATCCCGCGCCCGCGAAACTGAATCTGATGCTGCGTGTTATCGGCCAGCGCAGCGACGGTTATCACGATCTGCAAACCGTGTTTCAGTTTGTCGAATTGGCCGACCAGATCCAGTTCAGTTCACGACCGGCCGGACAGTTCTCCCGCAGTGGAGGACCAGAGGGGGTAACAGAAGCCGACGATCTGAGTCTTCGCGCGGCGCGATACCTGGCCGATGTCAGCGGTGCCCGCGAGGGCGTCCATATTCATCTGGACAAAATTTTGCCCATGGGCGGTGGCATCGGTGGCGGTTCCTCGGATGCCGCCACCACCCTCATCATCCTCAACCGTCTGTGGCGCACGGGTTTACGCCGCGCGGAACTCATGCAGATCGGCGCCCGCCTCGGCGCCGACGTTCCTGTGTTTATTTTTGGACACAGCGCCTGGGCCGAAGGGGTGGGTGAACGCTTGCAAGTGCTGGACGGCCTTCCGGAAAGCCATTATGTGCTGCTGCACCCGCAGGTATCGGTCAGTACCCGGGAGATTTTCACCGCCCCTGAATTGACACGACATCATGCGCCCATCACAATAGGCGCGTTTCTCGGCGGGACAGTGGAAAACACCTTGGAACCCATGGTGCGCGCCCGCTACCCTGAAGTGGACCGTGGCATACGCTGGTTGATGAATCAGCAAGGTATGGGAACGGTTCGCTTGACGGGTAGCGGTGCCTGCGTTTTCGGGGTGGTCGCAGATGCGGCATCCGCACGGCGGATTGCGGCCCGGGCACCAGCGCCCTGGCACGCTTGGCCTGTGCGCGGACGGAATGTGCACCCGCTTTACGATCCCGCCGAGCAATAATTATTGGGGCGTAGCCAAGCGGTAAGGCACCGGATTTTGATTCCGGCATTCCCAGGTTCGATCCCTGGCGCCCCAGCCAAATTATCCTCGGACTGTTTTGCCACCTGCGGAGAGGGAAACGCATCACATGGCCCACGGCAATCTCATGGTCTTCAGCGGGAACGCCAATCCCGTCCTGGCCGCCCAGGTGGCACGCTTCCTGCAGATCCCCATCGGCCGTGCTGAAGTCGGCGCATTCAGTGATGGCGAGGTTTTCGTAGAGATCCTGGAGAACGTGCGCGGCAGGGACGTCTTTGTGCTCCAACCCACCTGCGCGCCGACCAATGATCACCTCATGGAACTGCTCACCATGATCGATGCGCTGAAACGCGCATCCGCCAACCGCATCACCGCGGCCATGCCCTATTTCGGCTACGCCCGACAAGATCGCAAATCGCGTTCGCGGACCGCCATCACCGCCAAACTGGTCGCGGATCTCATCACCAGCGCTGGTGCCAACCGGGTCCTCACCATGGATCTGCACGCCGATCAGATTCAGGGTTTTTTTGACGTTCCAGTGGACAACATCTACGCCTCGCCCATCCTACTGGGGGATATCTGGCGACAGAGCTATCCGGAACTGATCGTCGTCTCCCCCGATGTGGGCGGCGTCGTTCGCGCCCGCGCCATCGCCAAGCGGCTCGAGGTCGATCTCGCCATTATCGACAAACGGCGACCGCGTCCCAATGACTCGGTCGTCATGAATATTATCGGCGACGTCGAAGGTCGCACCTGCGTCCTCGTCGACGACATGGTGGACACCGCCAACACCCTCTGCGAAGCCGCCCATGCGCTCAAGGCGCAGGGCGCCATCAAGGTGTGCGCTTACTGCACCCATCCCGTACTGTCCGGCCCCGCCATGGAGCGCATCGAAAGCTCCATGCTGGACGAACTCGTGGTTACCGACACCATACCGCTCCGCCCGGACGCCCGGGGCAGCGGCAAGATTCGTGTTCTGTCCGTCGCCGAACTGCTTGCTGAAACGATCCGCCGAATTGCGGAAGAGGACTCCGTAAGCTCGCTGTTCATGGATTAACGCCGCATCATTCACCTTGCAGCCCCCGCCGCAGTCATTGTATCATCCACGCCGATGGTGGCTGTAGCTCAGTCGGTAGAGTCCCGGATTGTGATTCCGGTTGTCGCGGGTTCGAGCCCCGTCAGCCACCCCAGATAAACCAGGGCCTAGGTGATAAAACCTAGGCCCTATCGCATTTTACGATGAGGCGCCGCTCAGGCGACCGGTGGGATGGGGGTGTCCTCCTGCATGCCAGGCATAACCGGTCACAGGTCCGCTCCAGAAGGCGTATGCCTTACCTTTGTGCCACGATTTTCTCCATGGCACTATCGCACCGAGACCATCAAGTATTGAGTCTTCTGCCTTCACGCTGATCTTCTATGCTTTGGCCGGAATTTCCGGGGCGAGTGGAGATGGGCCGGGCTGGAGCCTATAGTGGCCCCTTCCGTCAAGACAAAAACTGTTTGGCCTGATCTAGTCCAGGCGTAGTCATGTCATGTATTGACATCAGCGCGGGGCGCGGTAACATCGGTTACAAGTTAAATTATATAATTCTCCGTATCGGAGGGAGCGAATATGTGGCTGAATCTACTGGCCCAGCCTGCGGCGTGCGGCACGGGCCCCGCACTCAATTGTCATGCCCTGGGAAAGTCACCTTCCGATTTCGCCAGAAAATGGCGAAAACAGGGCTGGTTTCGCCAAATCAAGGTCTATCGCCTGCTCCGCCGCTACAAAGGCTGGCAGACCAGATCCTGGTGGCGCTACCCTGCGGGGCGCTGGCCCGCCCCACCCAGAGAATTGATCGTCCGGGCACAACGCGAGGCAATCTCCGGGAGTCCACACCCTTACTGCATCGCGACATGCTCGCAACTCGCGATGAGCCTCCTCTGCAACCCCGCTCCTACCCAAATCGCCCTCTTCCACCTGGATATCACTCGCGCGTTGAGCGACATGGAACTCAGGGATGTCCAGGCAGAGTTGCTCATCCTCTACACGACCCTCGAAATTGAAGCGCCTTTCCATCCCGAACTCACCCCAACGGACTTGCGTATTGCGCAAATGCTCGTGGAGGGCATCGGGCAGAACGAGATTGCCGCCCAGATCGGTCAGAGCGAAAGCACGATCCGCTCCCGGATCGCCGTCTTGTGCAGACGGCATGGAGTACCCAACCGGCGGATGCTCCTGGCACGTCTGCTCAAAACCATCGAAAACAAAAGATCCGGAGGCAACCGCACCCTCCCCCACCAAGCATAAGTGAGGAAACATGCGCACGTTTACCCGGCGAATCGGCTTACTGTTGCTCCTGTTCGCCAGCCCCGTCCTCGCATTGGACGACTCCGGACAAGATCTACCTTTTCTGGGACGCTACCCCGGCAGCGTCATCGACCACTACAAAACCGTCCACTACGATGAAATCGTCATCCCCCTCGGACCCTTGGGCAAAACAGGATTGGCCCGATCGGAGACCGTGGAAGGTCAGATAACCTATATCAGATACAAAGTGCCTGAGGATCGCTCACCGCTAGAATTCATCCGCAACTACCAGCAGGCCTTGCAACGCGCGGGGTTTCGCATCTTGTGGCAGTGTGCGGACCACGGATGTACACGTAAAGGAGCCCCCCTAAGCACACCCATCTGGCGGGGAGCGCCGACCGGTTACACCGGCGGGGTTGAAAACTTTTATTTTAATGATGGTCGCATGCTGACCGCCGAGCATCGCGTCAACAATGGGGTACGTACACTGGTATTCATCAATGACAATACGGAATTTGGCCACTCCCAGGTAGCCTCCGTTTATGCGGTACAAACAAAACCCATGCAAAGTGGTATGGTCAGCAGCGTTGCTGGACAGATGAGCCGCGAAAATATGGCCAGCGCCCTGGTTCAGCAAGGCCGTTTCGCGATGCATTTGCCCTTCGATTTCAACCAGGCGACCCTCCGGCCGGATGCGCAGCCCACCCTGATCGCACTGTCTCGGTTGATGCGCCAGCACCCTTCCCTGCGGGTACGTCTGGAAGGGCACACCGACCCGGTGGGTACCGTTGCCTATAACCAGAAGCTGTCGCTGCATCGCGCCTTGACCGTAAAGTCGGTTTTAGCGGCGCAAGGCATAGCGGATCAGCGGATCGAAGTCATCGGATACGGCGCCACACGGCCCGTAGCAAACAGCGACAGCGAAGAAGGCCGCGCGCAAAACCGCCGCGTGGAAGTCGTGAACCTCACCCCCGGGGCCCTCGCTGGCCGCCAATCGGCAAACATCGTCACCGCCAATGTGCATCATGACAATACCAGTCAAACCGCAAGCTCTTCCAGAGCCAACACCCCTGGCGCTGAACTAATCAATACCACTGTCGACACGGTACGCAGCGAGACCAATCATCAGATACAACAGGGTGTGCGTAACCTGGTACAGGGCATATTGGGTAACTGATCGCACCCTTACAGATCACCAGCACCGAGCGCACCGGACAAGTTGTCCGGTGTTTTTTTACGGCAACAACGATCATTTCCCAGCTCAACTCCAAGGGATAAGGAATCGCACCATCCTGTTTACTTTAAGGTTCACACATCCGTTTTTACAGAACACGGGTCAATAACATTTGGTACCCAGAATTATCTGATCTCTTCCTATATCATTCCTTCATGCATGTACCATTTTTATAACAGATATGGAGCATTATTAATAGCTATATCTTTCATTATATTACAGCACATCACAGTGACTATTGGCCATATTGTGCGATGTTCTTATCTATGTTTGAATATTTCCGTGGCAGATACCATCCCAGCCCCATCTTGGAGGAACCATGAAATACCATTCCTTTATTCCAACTTCTCAGGTAGAACACGGCCAAGGCATGACCGAATATTTGATAATTGTTGCACTTATTGCGATTACCGGCATTGCCGTATTTTCTTTCTTCGGGCAAACCCTACGCCATCAGATGGCAGGTATTTCTCAGGAGTTATCTGGCAAAAAGGCGGATTCCGATATTACCGCAGCCCAAGGTACGGCCGGAGAGGCGACAACCAACGCGGGCAAGCAGAAAAACATGAGTGACTACAAATCGGATATGGGCCAGTAATCATCCGCTGGCGGGGGGTCACCCCGCCCATAATCTGAGGCGATTTAAAAAAGTCCATTCAGATCATGATTGCTCACGCAGAAAGGGGATATAGTGTGCGTATTCTTGGGCTGAAAAGCGGTTCTCTTATCGTGGGGAAGCATACAGAATACGGACAAGCCGCCCTGTTCACCACGGTCTTGATTCCCATAGTATTGCTCACTGCTCTCTTCGTCTTTAATACCGGACAACTCGCCGCCACCAAACTAAAAACTCAAAATGCCGCTGACGCTGCCGCTTTCTCCGCCATGAAAATGGAAGCACGCGAACTCAATTTCATCTCCTACACCAATCGCGCAATGATTGCCAATCAGGTTGCTATTGGGCAAACGATTAGCCTGGTTTCATGGTCACATTACGTCAAAACTTTCGGCCTAAACATTCAGCGCCTGGGCGCTCTTGTGTCCTGGATACCGGTGGTCGGACAAGCTACCGTGACAATCACCAATGCAATTGCTCAGACTACCAACGCATTGGACCAAGGCATCGATGCTGCTTCAAAAGTGATTCTCCCTGCCCTGGACATCGCCGATGCCGCACTGAGTGGGGCGCAGGAGATTTATCACATGACAAATGGCATTTTTGATCCTGGTAGCGGAAATACCAACCCCGGTGGAGCCATAACTGCTGTGGCCGAACAGATGGTAAAACTGAACGATCCTGATGCCAGGATAAACGGTATGGTCCTGACCACCAATCTATCTCAATATTTTATCCATAGAGGGGATCTCATCAAACGTTGGGGAGGCAACAAAGAGAACGCTCAAGCACGAATGGCGTATATGATAAATGCTTCCAGGGATGGTTTTACTAGAGAACGAAATGATCTCCCGAGTGTCTTGCGCCCGCTCGGTTCTCTCACCATATTTCCTTTTAAAGTCGGCATAACAAAAAGCGGAGGGGGCCAAATAGCAATGGATAAATCGGGAACCTATGCTTGGTCCGGGATGGATACATTATCCCTGAGGGTCTGGGCATGGAGTTGCCGGTGGTCAGGCTGTGGATGGAGAGGAGGGCTAGAAGCTCCCTTAGGTTGGGGTGCCGCGCAGTCTGGCGGTGGCAATGAGTACGATTATTTCCGTAGTTCATACCATTATCAGGAAATCAATAGTCCGCCCCAAAGCCACTTCCCGCCTCCCGTTATCACCCAAGATATACCGCCTTATGGCCATTCCTGGGATAGAAACCCTCAAACATCTCGATTGGCAAGTTATAGCCATCCTGAAGAACAGGATACTTATGGAAACAGTGCATCATCAGAAGCGCTTGGAGATTCTCATCGGCGCAGTGCAGGTGGAATCACCAGGTATCAAGATTTCAACCGAAGTTCAACTGCCCTTGACAGTAGCGAGGGCGATCCCGCAGACGCCATGCCGTCCTACATCGTCGTCGTAGAACATGCACGACAAATCGTTCGTGACGCCTCTACAGCGCTGGGAATCAGTCATACAACCGGTCAGGGAAAAATGAATATGATCTTGCCGCAAAGCGCGCAAGGAGGTCAGGTGCGTGCTCTTGCGAAGGCACAAACCTATTTCCGCCGACCCGCGTCACTCTGGCAACGTGGTGATAAATATCACGAACGAGGCAATCTCTTCAGCCCTTTTTGGGAGGCGCGTCTCGTAGATACAAATATGGCAGACCGGACACAGTATGCCGCATTGCTCGGCCTACACTAGCAAAAGGAAATCAACATGAGCAAACGCATATACGTGTCACCCACGACCATACAAATAATAATGGGCGGGTTGAATATCACCATGTTAACGGTATCTGGGGATTTCACAGAAAATCCCGCCATTCCCATGCGATGGCTCCACACCGCTATTGATGACATTCCGGGCCACCCCGGACCAGCGCGCCGATGAATCCGGTCTTTCGCATGAGTTCATCAAACCTGTTGGGTGATCGACCCGACGAACGCGGTCAATCTCTCACCGAATTCATCGTGGTGGCGGCATTTGCACTCGTTCCGCTTTTTTTTCTGGTGATCTATACCGGCAAATGGAGCTTCACTCAATTACGTACCCTTGAAGCCGCGCGTTATGTGGCGTGGGAACGGACGGTCTGGCGAGATCAACCACCGCAAGGACGGGAATGGTTAGCCATCAAGAGCGATGTGGATCTGCGTAATGAGGCGGCCGTTCAGTTTTTTGGTCAGCACAATGGGGCCATATCGCACGCCAATGCCGGGGGTGGACAAAATATAGAGCCGATCCTGACCAAACATGATGGTCGGCCTTTATTGCGCGACCTTGCCGATATCCAGATCGCCACCCACGAAGAGCCCATAGCCACTGGGGTATCCATGCAATTTTTAGGCACACTCATGAAATTGACCGCCGTCCCCCTCCGTATGACCGGTCCTACGGTAGCCACGGTGAGCGTTCAGCTCGAGGGGCTGCCGGGATACGCCCATCTGCCCAGCAACCCGCTCACCCAAGGACCGCAATTTACGGCACAGGCCGCTGTGCTCACCGATGCCTGGACCGCGAATGGTCCTGGCGAATCAACTCGCGTCGTCAGGAAACTTCTGCCCACTGATCACCTGAATAACGGTGCGATGAATACCGTCAAATCCGTGGCCGGTTTTCTATTCCCTGAGTTGGATCATCTGGCATTCGGGCATGTAGATCCCGAAGTGCAGTATGGCGACCGCCTTCAACCTTACCCCAGTGGAGGTCATTAGATGAAACTTCAATCTGCCCTGTGTGTGGCCATGATCCTCGCCAGTCCAGCCGTCGCATTCGCCGCCGACAATGACCCCCTCCTGCCCGCACCCGAGAATGCGGTCATGGAACCTTTGGCTAGCCACCTCAAAATCAACGGCGTGGACATGCGGGCCGTGCAGTTCCATGTGGGTGCCGAGGAGGAGCGACTGCGCGCTCATTTTGTGGAATCCTGCGCCAAACTGAGGGGTTCCTATACCGAAAACCAGCCCCGTAACGAGCATATCCAGGGCTGCATCACCCCACCTTACTCGCTCACCAGTCAATGGCACATGGAGGGAGACGTGGCCTATGGCACGCTCACCAGTCTGCGCATGGATCAGAAAATTGAACACGATACCTTGCCCGGCGACTTGCCCTTGCCCGCCAATGCGCGGGTGCTTCAGGACGTGGAGAGTAGCGATGGTGGCATCCGTGGACGGGTACTGCATGTGCACGTTGATGCGCCGGCCACCATCGTTCATGCGTCGCTGAACAGGGCTTTGCAGGCACAGCGGTGGCAACCGTTACCGACCGTACACAACAGCGGCTCCGTGATCTCCATGCAGAAGGGAAGGCGTCGTCTCGACATCGTCATCGGCGAGGATGGTACCGGTAAAAGCCGTCTGGTCATCGTGCTGGATCAGCGTTAGAGGGCAGGGCGCACCCATGGATGAAAAAGGTCAAGCCAGCATCGAGTACGCCTTGGTCGCGATTTTCGCGCTCGGATTGCTGTTCATCGGTGACCCCAATCCCATTGCCCAACTCATGGAAGCACTGCGCAAATTTTCCAGCGATTTTTCCTGGGCGGCTTCCATCGCCATCCTACCCTTCTGAGGAGTTCCCGTGTCGGCCCCGATCAAATCCGAGTCCACCCCACCGGTACTGCAAAAGAAAAGCCGCGCGCTCACCGGCTGGATCCTTCTCGCTATCGCCACCTTAGCGGGGCTGGGAGCCGCTTTCCTTGCCGTGCATACCCTGAACGCCCAGGAGTCGGCCCTAAAGCAGCGCCTGTTCAGCGAGTTGTCCTCAAAAAAGGAAAGCACCACCGCCGTCATAGTGCCTATCGAAAACCTGCCTGCCAATACGGTACTTACCCTGTCCATGGTGGCGCGGCGTAACATTCCTGCAGATAGCGCGCCCGGTGGTGTCATTATGGATACCGATTTCAACAAAATAGAGAATAAACGGTTACTTTTCCCTGCCGAACGCGGCAAGCCATTAACACGTTCCATGTTCAGTTCCACGGAGAGCCCTGCGGACATTCTGGATGACCAGCATGTCGCATTGACGATTTCCGTGAATTCCGAAAACTCCATGGACAAAATGCTCCGCCCGGGGGATCACGTCGACATATTGTGGATCACCCAAGCGGATATACGCACCACTGCCGCAAATCCCATCACCAACGTGCGGATCTCCCCCGCAGCCCCGGAGGGTGCTGTCGTGCGCTTCCTGGGACAAAACCTGAAAATCATCGCAACAGGCCGGGACGTATCCCCCAACGGCGGCGGTATAAATGCCGAAGGCTATGGCACAGTCACTCTCGAGGTCACGCCGGTGCAAGCGCAAATGATTCTGGTCGCGCAAAAGAGTGGGGAACTCCGTTTGGACCTACGCGGCAATGCTAAAAATAGCACGTGGCCCAAACGGACCGTGTCACTGCACGACATTATTGGTTATCCCCATACCGCCGTGGGTGTGGAATATATCGCCGGCGGTTCTTCTGGCAGCGGCGCGCCAAATATCGCCCACCTGCAAACCACGGGTGCCCCGCAGGCTATATCCAGAGTCATGGACAGCCCCATGTCCGATGATAACAGCGAAGCACATCCCGATGATGCGCCCAAGAGTCAAATCAGATATTTGCCATTCCCCTACGTCCCATCTCTACCGCGGTCCTGATAGGAAATCATTCCCGATGAATATGGTTAGAACCCCCCTGGCTGCGGCCATAATCACCCTGATACTACCCATTTTGGTCTGCGCCAAAGGCAACCTGGAACTAGGAAGCCAGTCGAGTATTTCCATGTACTCCGGTCAAGTAAAAATCATACCGACGAATACTATAAGGCGGGTAGCTGTCGGTAATGGAAAAATTCTCAGTGTCACTTTGGTAGATGGCAAAGAGTTGCTGCTCCTTGCCGAAGGATCGGGCGAAACAAATCTGCATCTCTGGTATAAGAACGGAGGAGAGAATGCAGCGCGAGTGGTCATCGCCCCTAAAGATGTCGGACGCGCCGCCGAGGAAATTTCCGGCCTTCTCGAAAAAACCCCAAATACCCTGGTGCATGTCGTTGGTGACAAAGTCATCATTGACGGTAAAAACCTCTCTGAAGAAGACTTGAATAGAATAGAAAAACTCAGGTCGGCCTATCCTAACGTGATAAATCTCGCGGAGAAGGAGCCGTTGAGAATGGAAAAAGTAGTGCTGCTAGATGTCAGGATCCTCAAGCTGAAAAAAGACTTCTTCCGCAGCCTCGGAGTGAACTGGAATCAATCCGTGGCGGGGCCGCAGGCGGGCATTGTCGGTGACTTCAGCTCCAACCCGTATTTTCGCATGGGGATACCGACGGGTAACGGTACCGGTGGGCCCTCGGCCAACTTCTCTTTCCCCAGTTCAGGATTATCGGATTTACCCATGAAAGTTGCTCCCTTCGCAACCAATTTTGGCGTCATCACCTCTGTTGCTTCGCGAATCAATTTCGCCCTGCAAAATGGAGATGCCTATGAGATCGCCAACCCGAAGCTCAGCGCCAAGAGTGGCAGCAAGGAGCCTGCTGAATTTCTGGCGGGTGGACAGATTCCCATTCCCCTGGCCATCGGTTTCGGACAAACATCGGTGATATTCAAAGATTTCGGTATCCGTCTCAAGTTCTCCCCCGTAGCGGACGATAGAAACAACGTCGGCCTGAAAATATTCACCGAGATAAGCAATATTGACCCTTCTATCACGGTCGGCGGCGTCCCGGGGTTCTTTACCAGCCGCACCCGGGCGGAAATCAATTTGAAAGACGGAGAAACCCTGGTGATGTCCGGGTTGGTGGATCACAGCATTGCAAAAAATAGTAATAAGATACCAGGCCTTGGCAACATTCCTATTCTCGGATATCTATTCAGATCAGAGGACTTCAGAGACAACGAGTCGGATCTGGTATTTCTGGTAACCCCAAAAGTAATCACTGCGGGCTCGCTAGAAAACATCAACGGGGAATCCCACGCCCGTTATCTCGAAAATATGTATAAACGCAATTCTGACCAGAGAATCATCCGCTAGGAGACAACTACATGTTTATGATTCGCGCGTCACATCCCAGAACCGGGACTCGGGAGATTATACCGGACAATGGCGTTTGCTTGTTGGGTAAGGCGAAGTACGCCCATTTGCGCATGGGCGGCTGGAATGTCGGCAAGGAACACGCGCGTGTGTATGCCGAACAGGGCGGTGTTTATATCGAGGGACTCGGCAAATTTGGTGCGGTGCTGGTCAACGGTGAGCGCATGCGCGCCTATGGGCCGGTGGAGGCCCACGATGAGATTGTTGTTGCGGGATATCGTTTGCAGATCCTGCCCCGTTTCGATGGCGAGGGTCTGTCCTTGGGGGTGGCGGAAGTACCCCGCGAAACGACTTCAGCGCCTCGATCCGCAACAGATAGCAACACCATCTCCATGGAAAGAGCACCAGCGTGGAGTCGCCCCATCTACGACACCCGCTGGCTGACATTGGTGCGGGAAGTCCACGAGACGGTACGCAGTCAGATGGATCTGCGTCGTGTCGATCTCGGCGCCCTAACCCCCGAAGAACTCCGCCGCATGGTGGGCGAACTGGTGCGGGAAGTGGTCTGGCGGATGAATCCGCCTCCGGACATCGACCAGCAACGTCTCGTCAAAGAAGTGCTGGATGAAGCGGTGGGGCTTGGCCCTCTGGAGGATCTCCTGGCTGATGCCACGATCACGGAAATTATGGTCAATCGCTTTGATGAGGTGTTTATCGAGCGGCAGGGTAAACTCCTGGCAGCTCCGGCGCTGTTCAGCAGTGAACTAGCGGTGCGCCATATCATCGACCGTATTGTCGCACCCATCGGCCGCCGAATTGATGAAAGCTCGCCGCTGGTGGATGCGCGCCTGGCCGATGGTTCCCGGGTCAACGCCGTCATTCCCCCTTTGTCCCTGAAAGGCGCCTGTATCACCATCCGCAAGTTTTCCAAAAAACGTCTGCAAATGGAAGATCTGATGATTTACGGCTCCATCGAGTCACGTATGGCACACTTCATTCAGGTCTGCGTGCAGCAGCGTAAAAATATCATTATCTCCGGAGGTACCGGATCTGGTAAGACCACCCTGCTCAATGTACTTTCCAACTATATTCCCGATCACGAGCGCATCGTCACTATTGAGGATGCTGCCGAACTGCGCCTCTCGCAGCCCAACTTGGTGTCGCTGGAGGCGCGCCCGGCCAACATGGAGGGCAAAGGCCAGATGCCCATCCGCGAACTGGTGCGCAACGCCCTGCGCATGCGCCCCGACCGTATCGTGGTGGGTGAATGCCGCGGCGGCGAAGCGTTGGACATGCTGCAAGCCATGAACACCGGTCATGACGGCTCGCTCACCACCGCCCACGCCAACACTGCTCGCGACATGCTCTCCCGGATCGAAGTCATGGTGCTCATGGCCGGCATGGATTTACCCCTCACCGCCATCCGCGAGCAGATCGCTTCGGCAGTAGACATCATCGTGCAGATCACCCGCTTCTCCTGTGGTTCGCGCAAGATCACGAACATTTGCGAGGTGACCGGCATCGAAAGCGGCACCATCCAGTTACAGGAACTATTCACCTACAGACAGCATGGCTACGACGTCGATGGCAAGGTGCGAGGCAGTTTCCAGGCTACCGGGGCCGTGCCGGAGTTTTACGAGACCATGCGCGAGCGCGGCCTGCCCGTGGATTTATCCATCTTCCGGTCTGAGGAACCCCTGCGCGGACGGGAGGAGAACCATGGCAGATGATCGCTTGGCACGACGCTCGGAAACAGGTGCCAGTGCCATGGAATTCGCCATCGCCGCACCCGCTCTATTGCTAGCCCTCCTTGGTACTTTCCAGTCGGCGCTGTTCTATCAGGCCCGCGCCCAACTGGAAATCGCTACTCAGGAGGCGGTACGGGCGGGGGTTTTGCACGGGGCTCGTGTCGAAGCCATGCGCGATGCCCTGGCCCGCGGACTCACTCCGCTCTATACTCACGGCCAAAATCTATCCGCCCTCGCCCAGGGTTACGCCATGGCTAAAGTGGCGGCTGGTCAAGCAACCATCCGGATACTCAGCCCTACCCGAGAGGCCTTTGACGACTTCTCGGAATCGACCCGCGACGCTTCGGGGGCATGGGTTAGAGCGATTCCGGTGGATCATCTCGGCTATCGTCAGACCAACGCGGGAGGCGAAAGTCATTTGTCGGTACAGGACGCGACACTCCTCAAGATTCAGATAACCATCGTTCAACCACTCATCGTGCCCTTCATCGACCGGATGGGCCAGGGCATCTATCTAATGGATAAGACACCGGGGAGTGTGAGACTGCCGAGCCTTTTCGGCATCCACCTGGCTCAGTCCGTGGGAGCCAATGGTCAGATGCGCTGGGGCATCCCGATGCAGGCTGAGGCGGTGATGCGGATGCAGAGCCCGGTGCTGGCGGAGGGTCTACCCGTTAAGGCGGATCCTGGGCAGGGATCAAACCCGGATCTGGGGAATAATGAGGACGATGAATTCAATGAGGTGATTCCCATATACGACGGTGATTTTGACCCGTCCACCGCGCCTGCCGATAGATCACCCCCGGGAGCCTGCGCTGGCGGCTCCCCATTCGATCACTAACCCCTGGAGTGGCTATGTACACCCTGAATGACCGGAAGTGGTCCCTCCTGACGCTCGTCGTCCTGTCCATCACCAGTGGCGACGCCCTGGCCCAGGACAGCCCATCCTTCAACTGCGCCCGCGCGAAAAATGATACGGAAAAAACACTCTGCAGCAACTCCAGCCTCGCCATCCAGGATCGCCAAGTGAGCAAGATCTACGCCACCCGCCTGAAGCAAGTTCGCACAGATGCCACAGCCAGGCGCACCACCATGAGACGGCAAAGGAACTTCATCAAACAACGGAACCTTTGCAGAACCAACATAGCGTGCCTCAATAACCTGTATGAAATGCGTTTTTATGATCTTGCAAACTGCATCATGATCACCAACGGCAACCAGATGAATCCACCGGCACCAAGGCCCGTATCGGTACCGAATGCATCAGCCGCAAATCCGGCACCCGACTGCTCCTCCGCATACAAAGTCGATCCCTCCTTTCTATCCGTGAGTGAGGGAGGGCTATGGTTGGATGGTTACGTACCGGGATATCACATGGAAGACCATAACAATCCAGGTCACATAGATAAAAAAAGGCACCATAATACTCCAGACTCGAATAGTGGAGTCACCATAGGCAAAGGTGTTGATCTTGCACAACAGTCTCCACAACAGATCAGAAAAGATTTTGAGAACTATATAAAAGCGTATGGCAATATAGGAAATGGTGATTTCGAACTAATCATAACAAAGCTTGCCCCCTATATGAACAAAAGAATAAAAGGTTGGAGTGCGGTTAGGAGAATCGAACTCCAGCCCATCTCTCTCACGGAAGAACAGGCGGATTTACTCACCAGGGCCGTAGAGTTCCGGTTCGTAAGGGCCGTAGAAATCCAATTTGACCGGAAAAACAACTTGGGTACGACATTCAAACAGCTCCCGGCCGAGGCACAAACCACACTCCTGGATTTTTCTTACAACTACGGAAGCAGTGACTCCATGGGCAGACGCCATAAAAATGGGAGAGGGGCGACACCGCAAGATCGAACCAGAACGCTTCTGTGGTCTTCGTACTATAACGGCAGGTGGCAAGATCTGGCCACGAAGCTGCAGACTTTTGATGTGCCAGACAACCGTAAAATTTACAAAAACAGAAGGCACAGAGAAGGCAAGCTACTCCAAAAAGCCATAGACAAAAAGCGTCTGCCCGATAAAGGAAATCCCTGCGCACCGCGCGATGCCCTGCGCAGCGCCCTCATTGAACGACATTACAGATACGCTCGACACTTTGAAAGGAGTCTATGGTCATGAAAGCTGGTTGGCGGAAGCACATTATACTCACGATCACGGGTTTAATACTTACCATCCCTGCTTTGGCGGAGGATATGCCATCTACCACAGGCATCGCAGACTGTAGAAAACCAAAAAGTCCTGCCGAAGCGGCAATTTGTCATGCCAAAGGTTTCAATGAACTCATACCACTCGATATGTGGGTTGCCGGACTTTACAAACGTGCCCTGAAAAACACCACACCCGGCAGTGCAGAACAGGATAAAATCATCCAGGGACAACGGGGCTATCTCCAGCAACGCGATGCCTGTGGCAGTGATACCGCCTGCCTCATGAAGATCATGAGGACGCGACAACAGCAACTCATCGCACTCAACAAGCAGCTCAAAATCGAACTCCCCGATGCCGACATCGCCCTTTTCATCGGCGAACATACGTATTTCCAAAGCGCCGAAGAGGGGCGGAAAGACATCACCCCGGAATCCTCTCTCGCCGATCGCATTTTGGGGGCTTTTGAACAATATCCCCCCGCCCATGTGAAGCTCACCGATGGCAGCACCCTATTCTGGGGTTTTCAGCAGGGCAACGGCAGTGTGCGCTCCCTTGCCATCACCGATGCCAAAGGTCGCGTGCAACTCGTGGGCGCCGTGGACGATCTGCCCGACATTTCCAATGCCATCCTCCCGGGGCACGACACACGCGATGAAATCGATCCGGCAAAACATCGGTTACGGTCCGGCCGGATCGCGCTCTTCGTGCGCGACCCGGCGGCCCTCCGGCGCTATCTCCCCGCCATCCGCGGTTGGGCCTATGCCGACTTACTAGGCTTCAACGTCCACTGCGATAAAAACGCCCAATGGCAACAACGCTGCACGGAAGTCCAACGTTACGCCCTGCCCATTACCGCCTATGGTTTGATGCACTGCAAAAGCAAGGCCAACGGCAAGACCTTGGTAAATCGTTGCCCCGTGGCTTTGCCGAATGTGCCGGGTACCGCCCCCCTGGGGCTGTTTCGTCAATGATCCAAGCTCGTCATTTCTGCAACACCGCAAACACCTCCAACGCCCGCTTCAAGTCCTCCCAGACCTTGCGCTTGTCGATGGGGTTGCGCAACAGGTAGGCGGGGTGGTAGGTGACGATGAGGGGGATACCCTGATATTGCTGGGGAGTACCGCGCAGCTTAGCGAGGGGCGTGTCCACCTGGAGCAGCCCTTGGGCGGCGAAGCGCCCCAGGGCGACGATGATGCGCGGTTGCAGCAGGGCGATCTGGCGCTGCAGGTACGGTATACAGGCATGCACTTCTGGCCCCAAGGGATCGCGGTTGTTGGGAGGACGGCATTTGAGGATGTTGGCGATATAGACTTCGTGCTCGCGGCTGAGACCCATGGCATGGAGCATGGCGTCGAGGAGCTGACCCCCACGACCGACGAAGGCTTCACCCCGGCGGTCTTCTTCGGCACCCGGCGCCTCGCCAACGAAAAGCCAGGAGCCGCGCGGGTTTCCGGCGCCAACCACCGCGTGTTTGCGGGTTTCGCCCAAAGAACATGCGCGGCAGGCGGTGATCATATGGCCCAAGTCGAGCCAGTCCAGGGTGGCGATCCGCATCAGTCGCTGCGGATCGGGGGGCGGGTCGGGAAGCGCTGACTCCGCTCGTTGCGGTACGGAGACGGCTTCTTCCACCGGGGGGGGTGCCGGAGGTGGCGCCGCCTCGGCGGAGCGGGGCGATCCAGGGACGGGCCCGGCTGGCGCAGGGGTCGACCGCTTCGGTGGCGCGGTCGATGCGGGCGCCTTCGCCTGGGTCACCTCCGGCGGGGGGTCGCCGGGGACGGACAAATGCAGCAGTTGCAGAAATTGTCGTTGCGGGTCGGTCAGGGAGTCTGGCATGGCCTTATGCTAATGGTCCCGTCCGCCTCTGGCAATCTTCGACACGCTCTCCACAAAGGATCGATGTTGGGCTGCCATCTCATCAAAAAATTCAGTACTATGGAACATGTCGGCTACGGGGTGAATCATCACCGGGCCTCACCGGGCCTACGTGTATGAGAGACCCACCTACCGGGAGCGTACCATGACTAGCAATGATCTCACTCAAGTTTCCAGCAAAGACGACCGTAACATCGCCGCACTCACCCACGCCGGGGGCATCTTGTTCGGGTTTATCCCGGGCCTCATTGTCTACCTGATCAAAAAGGACAGCGGACCTGTTTGGCTCATCCAGCAGAGCAAGGAAGCGTTGAATTTTCAGATGACCGTCCTCATTGCCTACGTGGTGGCCACCGCGCTAAGCGCCCTGATGATTGGCCTGATCCTTTTCCCACCGATCTTCTTGGTGAATCTGATCTTCTGCATCCTGGCCGCCATCAAAGTCAGCCAAGGGGAGACCTATCGCTATCCGTTGGCGTTGCGCCTGCTCAGCTGACCGGCACGGCGCGTTCCACACGGCGGCCCGCTTGCGCCATTGCGGTACGCCCCGTACCCTACGCCTTTAATCTTACGGTAGGGAGGAGATCGCCTGGATGTCTATTCAGCGGCTGGAAGCGGGGCAAGTGGAATGGGGTGGCCGGGCGCTGCTGGACCACGCCGAACTGAATCTGGAGGCCAGTGAGCGGGTCGGAGTCATTGGCCGCAATGGTGAGGGCAAGTCGACCTTGCTGCAAGTGTTGGCGGGCCTTGCTCCCCTGGATGCCGGGACGCTGTGGGTCGCCCCCGGCATTCACCGCGCCTATCTGGCCCAGGAGCCCGAACTGACCGGCGAGCACGACCTGCTCACCGCCATCAAATCCGGGCACCCGGCTTGGCGGCACTTGCAGGACGCCGATGCGGACGATGCCCATGCCCATGCCCTCGCCGACCATCATGAGGCTTGGCAGATCGACTACAAGGCAGAAGCCCTGCGCGACAGTCTGGGCCTCCCCGCCGCGGGCGCGGTGAGCACCCTTTCCGGCGGCCAGCGCAAACGGGTGGCTATCGCCGCCACCCTCGTCGCCGAACCGGATCTGCTTTTTCTCGACGAGCCCACCAACCATCTCGACCTGCCCGCGATTCTGACGCTGGAGCAATCCCTGCTGCGCCACCGGGGTACGCTGGTCTTCATCACCCATGACCGGCGTTTTCTCGACCGCCTGGCGACCCGCATCATCGAACTGGATCGCGGGACACTGCGCAGTTTTCCCGGCACTTTTGCCGCTTATCAAAGCCGCAAGGCCGAAGTCCTCGCCGCCGAAGCCGCCGCCGACAGCCGTCTGGAAGGACAACTCGCGGAAGAAGAGGCCTGGTTGCGCCAGGGCGTCAAAGCCCGTGCCAAACGCAATCAGGGCCGCCTGCGGCGTCTGGAGGGCTTGCGTGAGGAGCGCGCCAGCCGCCGCCAGCGGCAGGGGCAGGCCACCCTGCAAATCAGCACGGCAGACCGTTCCGGCGTACTCATCGCCGAACTGGATCACGTTTCTTTTGCCTATAAGGAGCGTCCGGTCATCCGCGATTTTTCCACACGCATCGAACGTGGCGACCGGGTCGGCATCATCGGCCCCAACGGGGCGGGCAAGACGACGCTGCTGCGCCTGATACTCGGCGAACTGGCGCCGCAACAAGGCAGCATCCGGCGAGGGACCAAACAGGAAGTGGCCTACTTCGACCAGATGCGCGCCGCCCTCGACCCCGAGAGCCGGGTGGCGGACGCCATAGCCGATGGCAATGACTTTATCGAAATCAATGGCGAGCGTCGCCATGTGCTCGGCTATTTGCAGGACTTCCTCTTCCCGCCCGACCGGGCGCGGGGCCTGGTCAAGGCGCTTTCCGGAGGGGAGCGGGCACGCCTGCTGCTGGCCCGTCTTTTTGCCCGTCCTGCCAATATCCTGGTGCTGGATGAGCCCACCAACGATCTGGATCTGGAAACCCTGGAGATTCTCGAAGAGCGCCTGCTGAGCTATCCCGGCACCCTCTTTCTGGTCTCCCATGACCGCGACTTTCTCGATAACGTGGTCACCCAGGTCATCGCCTTCGGGGAAGGGGGTCAGCTCAGTCAGAACGCGGGCGGCTATGAGGACTGGTCACGCTGGCAGGAAACATTACAGCGCCAGGCCAGGGCCGCGACCAGCCCTGCGCCCAAGGGCGCAGGCAAACGTGATGGTGGCAAGGGCAAAAAATCAGCGATGAGCTATAAGGAAACACAGGAACTGGTCGCCTTGCCCGCGCACATCGAGGCGTTGGAGAAGGAACAACGTGAAATCGCCAGCGCGTTGGGCCAGGTCGAGATCTACCAGGACCCCGGGCGCCTGCGCGACGTGCAAATCCGTGCCGATGCGGTCAGCGCGGCACTCGCCGCCACTTACGCACGCTGGGAAGCCCTGGAGGAGAAAGCGGCGTCCACGGCTGTCGACTCCTGATTGCCGGGACGATGCCCCCCTCACGCATTGGCAGGTCAGGCAGGCGATTTGGGCCCGCGCCGCGTCTTGTCGCGCAAAAGTAGCTGCAAAAGCAGGCCGTCGACAATAGCCGGCACCAGGGTGGCCATCAAGCCCACCGCCATACTCAGCCAGGGACCCGGCGGGACCCGCGGATCCGGGATAAAGCCCTGCCATTGCCAGGGCAACCCGGTTACTCCATAGGCGAGAATCAGTCCCGGAATCAGCAGCAGGCCATCCACGGCCAGCAGCAACAGGACCGCCAGCAGCACCAGCAGCACCCAGGCCGCCCCCTGGGTGAGTTCGCGCAGCCACCACGTCCAGTCGCGCCGCTTAACCACGGTACACCCAGAGCACGATATCCCGGCGCAGGACCGTCACCGGAGCGCCATCCCTGAAGTCCAGGGTCACGCTGGGCCAGAAGGCCGCGTTGGCGGAGCGCGGATTCACCCGATAGGCGCCCGGCCAATCCGGAGCGGCCATCGCGCGATGTCCCCCGGCCATGATGGCGCGCGCGCCGGCCGCATTCACATAGAGATGCGCTACCGGAACACGGCAGAATACCGCGTATGCCAACACCCCCAACAGGATTGCCGCGATACCGGCGGTCAGCGTTCCCGCAACCCAGTTGTCCAGTCTGTTCAATTGCCGCCTCCTTCCGCCCAGATCTCCGCCTGAGTGGCCGTGATATGCTTATCCTTGGAAACGCAGGCCTTGCCTCCGCACCAGCGTGGGGCGATGTTCAGCCCTTCGAGGGCATGGCGCATGGTCACCCGAAACACGGGCGCCGATTCCACGCCACCAAAGTTCCAGTAACGGGTACTCCCGCGCAGCGATACGGCCATCACCAACTGGGGTGCGAAACCCGGCGCGAAACCCACAAAGGTGGCATTGGTCTTGTTCTTCAAGAAGCCGTCCTTGCCATTGGCCATATTGGCGGTACCCGTCTTGCCGGCCACCGCATAACCGGGGATCGCGGCAAGAATGCCGGTGCCGCTGGCGGCGCAGACCCCTTCTAGCCAGTGCCGCAAGTGGGCGGCGACATCCGCGGGCATGATACGCACGCGCTGCGTCGATTGCCCACTCACCAGTACCGGCGTGACATGATAACCGCCGTTGGCGATGGCCGCATAACCTTCGGCCAACTGCAGCGTCGTCACCGACACCCCGTAACCCAACGCAATGGTCGCATGGCGCGCCTTATCCCAGGTTTGTGGCGGCGGGAGTACACCACTCGTCCCGCCCGCAAAGCCCAGATCCGGTTCCGCACCGAATCCCGCGGCCAGATACATGTCGTAGATCGCTTGCGCGGGGGTCCGCAAAGCGATTTTAGCCGCGCCGATGTCACTGGAGTATTTGAGGATGTGCGCCACATTCAGTTCATGGTGGATTACATCGTCACGGATACAGAAACCGCCGACGGGTAAGCAGTGGGAGACATTGAAGCGTTGATCCGGCTGGACGCTGTTCGTCTCGAGCGCGGCGGCCACCATGAAGGGTTTCATCACGGAACCGGGCTCAAAGGCCTGATGCACGGCGTTGTTCACGTAGTCGGCGGGGTCCCCGCAGTCCCCACGCGCGTTGGGATTGCAGGAGGGTACACTGGCCATGGCAAGAATCTGCCCGGTCCGCACGTTCATCACCACCGCCGAGCCATCTGTGGCGCCAAAATGTTTTTGCGCGGCCAACAAGGTCATATAGGCCCAATATTGGATCTGCGGATTGATCGTCAGGTGGAGATCGTGGCCGGGCACCGGCGCCTGCCGGGCGCCCAAGACACGCAGTACCTCGCCCTGCCCGTCCACCAGTACTTTTTCACGGCCCGCCTTGCCCGCCAACCAGGCGTTGTAACCCATCTCCAGACCGGCGGCACCCTGATGATCCAGATGGACCAGACCAAGCAAGGGCGTCGTCACCGCGCCCAAGGGATAATAGGTGCGGCTGGTTCTTTGTACATAAATGCCCGGTATCTGCAGGGCGTTCAGCGCCGTACCCAGTTGCGGCTGTCCCTGGCGCAGAATATAGGCAAAGCCCGATCCCGCCGATTGCACTCGCGCCGTCAGTGTTTTCAGGCTTATGTCCAGGGTCCGCGCCACCCTGCCCCACACTTTGCGTTGGGCATTGAAGATGCGCGGATCGGCCCAAATGGTCACAGCGGGCACATTCACCGCCAACGCTTCGCCGTTGTTGCCATAAATCACGCCGCGATCGGCAGGCAAGGGTCGCGTCTGCAAGTAGCGCATGCGTCCCTGAGCACGCAGATCGTGGGCCTGCCACCATTGCAGTTCCGTATCCCGGACCAACACCACCGTCAATCCCAGAAAAATAACGGCGAACAGCGCCGCCGCGCGCCAGCGCGGTAGGATACGCCGCAAGTTTAGCCGCTCAGAGGCCATGTACCGCTCCTCGACAGACCCCCTCCATCGCCGCGTAAAGCCCGGATACCATCCACATCAACGCGACCCCGCGGGCGCCAAGACACCCGGCGGCCGGGCACCCGCGTGGTCGGCGCGGTGCGCAAAAGCAGGGCACAACCTTCTTATCCACGTTCAGGGCACCATCGTTTTTGACCCAGCGCGGCGACGGATGGCCTGCAACATGGAAATGGCGGATGGGTACCCCGGATTCTCCCGCAACAACTGCAGCAGGGTCGCCGTGGCCGCGGATCGCTGGCCCGCCCGCCACTGGGTCACCGCTATCATCATCTGCAGATTGCTGCGCGAGTAGGGAAAGAGCGGACGTCGCAGGCCCGCGCGTAAAAAAACCACCCCGGCCTCGACCCGACCCTGATCCACGTAGGCCAATTGGCTGATCTGGTTGCGCAAACTGACGCTTTCGGGATTGATGGCCAAGCCCTGGCGCCAAGCCAACAGGGCCTTGCGCTCTCGCCGTGTCTTATCCAGACCCAGCAGGGCGCCCTGCCGCAGATAGAGATTTCCGATGGAGTTCAACACCCCCGATTGCTGTGGGATGCCCACCAAACTCTGGCGATATTGGCTGAGCGCCGCCTCCACCAGAGCACGACGGTGCGCGATATCCACTTGCGTATCCCGGTCGGCAAGCGCCAGATAGGTATTGGCGAGATAAACATGTGGCTGGGTCGCCAGCGGACGGACCAGTGTCAGCCAGTTCGCGGCCTTCATCAGAAAAATGGCGCGTTGGTTCGCATTGGGCATAACCCGGCTCAGCCAACCGTTGTCACTGAGCAGGGCAAAAGTCGCCGCGTCCGCCACCAGATTCCAGGAAGCCATTACCACCGCGATGATCAGCAATGCCTGGGCAAAGAAACCGTGGCGGATGCCCATCCGCGGCAACAAAGGGGCCGTCTCCCCATGCGCGTTGGTGATCCGCCAGGCGCGCGCCAGGAAAAGTCCGGCCAGCAGACTCAGGGGCAGGTTGTAAAAAATGAAATTTCCCAGGGCATGACCGGTGATGGCGAAGACTCCGAGTACCAGGCCCAACGCCTGCAGGCGCCGGGCGTCATGGATCTGCACCGCCTTACCCGCCTGATACAGCAGACGATACAACGCGTACATGAGCACTCCGGCGAAACTGAGCAGGAAACCCAGATTGATGAGACCACCCTCGGCCAGATATTCCAGATAATCATTGTGGGCATAGGTGCCCGCCGACGCCAGCTCACCCGGCAGGCGATAGGCGGGATAATTGAGAAAATAAGACCCGATTCCCGTTCCCAGCCAGGGATGGCTCAGGAACATGTGCCAGGTGGCAATCCACATGAACTTACGCGATACCGTGGTCATGTTACTGGTGATGTAGCTGGGCGCGAGATGGCCGATCAGATCGAAACCGTGGGCGTAATCCATCAGCAGGAGCGCGATGAATGTCAGCGCGAAGATCAGTGCAAAGCGGGAAAGCGCCGCGGGCTGCCGCCATAATCCCCAGAGGGCAAAAGGCATGGTACAGACCCACGCCAGGAAGCCGCCACGGCTACTGGTGGAAAAAAAGGCAAGCAGGAGCAGGGTCAGCGTCACCAGGTAAAACAGGGCCGTCGGATCGATGCGACCGCTCAGAAAGCGCACACTGCGGCGACCATCCTGCACAAAATAGGCGACCAGGGTCGGAAAAAACAGGAGGTTCAACCAAGCGGCATAACTGTTGGTGTCCAGCAGCGGGCCGTAAGGCCGCAAATTGACCAGGTCTATCCCCTGCCCCATCCACACGTAATACTGCCAAAGGGCCATTCCGCTCAATATCCAGGCGCTGGCCAGCACCCCGCGCCAGAGCCAGATCCAGAGCGGTTCGGCGAGCGGCTCCGGGATCCCCATGCTGATAAGGAAGACCAGCGGCAAAGCGCCCAGCACCCAGAAGTAGAACCAACTGCTGTAGGGCGAACCGCTCCAGAACAAGGTCAAACCGAGCCACAGAAACCAGCACAACATGAACACCGGCAGAAAGCCACGCGGCCAGGGCAGACCATCCCGCAGACGCGGCCACCAGACCAGAACCCCCCAGATCAGCAACACCACGCTGGCCGAGGCCAGCAACGGGATCAACTGGCCGTTGTAATACCAGGACAAGACATAGGCAAACAGCGGAAAGGCGGCGTAGAGCCAAACCCGAGCAGACGATACGACAGGGTTCACTGATCCTCCCCGGCATGCTGTGGACAACGGTAGTCGCCATGCCCTCGGCAGACTGCGGAGCGGACGGATAGGTACCGGTGACAGCGTGTGCAACGCACCAGCCGATCCACGGCGGATCTCTTCGAGTGGCGTTGCCGGTGGCGCCATCCATAAAACAGGAGTGCGGCAAACACGGTCAGCATCAGCCACTTCAGCATAAGCACAAATATCCGTGTTGAGGTACGAAACCGCAGCGCATTGTCCGCTTGCGCATCCGCCGTGACCACAGACGCGACAACCGTCAATTTCCTATGAAAAAGGCCCAACGATGCGGGCCTCTCCGAATTTGGTCGGGGCGAGAGGATTCGAACCTCCGACATCCGCCTCCCGAAGGCGGCGCTCTACCAGGCTGAGCCACGCCCCGATGACATCATCTAAAAATCTCGCTCCACCGAGAATGCCGCCAGAAAGGCCAAAGCCTCTTTCTCTGGACTCCCCGGGAACCCGGCCAAACAAGCAATCGCCTGTTCCGCCTTGTCGGACGCAACGCGCAAAGTGTAATCAATTGACCCTGTCCTGGCAATGATGTCCCAGACGGGATCAAAAACGGCGGGGGGGTTACCACGAAGCGCCTCGCGCAGCACCGCCCGCTCGGCGGCCGTGGCGCATTCCATGGCGTGAATGTAAGGCAACGTCGCCTTACCATCGGCCAGATCGTCACCACGATTCTTGCCCATTTTTTCGGCGCAGGTGGAGTAGTCCAGGGCATCGTCCACTAACTGAAAGGCCATTCCGAGCAGAGAGCCGTAACGCATCAGAGCGGTTTCGTTGGCGGTATCCAGCCCATTCACGATCGCGCCGATGCGCGCCGCGGCCTCAAAAAGCTTGGCGGTCTTGGCCTCGATCACGGCGAAATAGGCCCCCGACCCCAGGTGGGGATCGTTGGCGTTCTCCAACTGTGCCACTTCGCCTTGAGCAATGACGCTGGTGGCCTCCGCCATGGTGGCGAGGATGCGCATATCGCCGTCCCGTACCATCATTTCGAAGGAACGGGCGTAGAGGAAGTCGCCGACCAAGACCGCCGCAGCGTTGCCCCAGAGTTGATTGGCCGTCGCGTTGTTGCGCCGCAGTTCGGAACCGTCCACCACGTCATCGTGCAGCAACGTCGCCGTATGGATGAACTCGACCACGGCGGCCAGCGGAATCGGGCGGGGACCGCGCTCACCCCCCATACGCGCCGCCAGCAGCAGGACGATGGGGCGCAGCCTTTTACCACCAGCATTGATCAGGTAGGCGCCCATAGCCGGGATGGTCGGCACCCCGGAACGCAATTGCTCCTGGATGACCCCGTTCACCGCCATCATATCAGACCGCACGAGACGGTTGACTTCCTCCAAATCCATGCCTTGCTGCCCCTCTGTCTGCCTGCATCAACACTTGCTCGCACCTGCACGGTGTTGAGCTTGCGGTCGCAGGCGATTGTCGTTAGCGCGGCACGAGCTTGTCAAGCAAGCCTATCCGCCACTTTGGGCGGAACCGGACAAGCCTGCCGGAATCTCGACACGACGGGACCGGGCCAACTGCCGCAATACCTCCGGATCGCCATCCCATTGCGTCAATACACGCCACAGAGGATGCGGCCCCAGATCGGCGCCCGCGCGCAACATGCGCTCGCGCAGAGTCTTGCCACCGGTTCCCACGGCCAGGAAAAGCAGGATCAACGTGTTGATGTAATCTTCGATATGGTGTTGCTGATGGGTGATACGCAGGAGTTCGGCGTAGAGCGGCAGGCGCTGCGGCTCATGGACCATCGCCCGCTGCAGCACCGCCATCCCATAGACCGGATCGGAATTTCGGGAGACCAGGGTCAGCGCCATCTCCGCCGTCATGGCCACTTCCGGGGCCTGGGCCTGCGGTATGGGCACCGCCATCCCCACCTTCTCGGCCAGCACCAGGAGTTCAAGATTACCAGGATCCTGCGTCAGACCGGTATCTATGCGTTCCTGCCACCAATCCTCCGTCATAGGGGCAGCACCGGGCTTTTCTCCCAAACTTTCGAGCAGAGTGGCGTAGCCATCCATATCCGCCATGGCCAGGTACGTGTCGAGGAGGCGATTGATGGCCCGGGTTTCGTGTGGATTCAGATCCACATACCAGCGCAGCACCGTGGCCGCTTGCGCATAGTGGCCATATTCCAAATAGATGGTAGCCTCGTTGAGCAGGTCTTCGACGCTGAGCGCTTGCTGCTCGACACCACCGTCCACCCCCGCCGGGGGAACGGGCACTTCCACGCCGGTTTCAGAAGACACCGGTTGTGGTGCCCGTGCGACGGATGCAACATCGGGCGCGCTCCCGCTGTTTTGCACACGCCGGCGGCGCGCCCGGAGGCGGATAAACACTTCCACCAGCAGCAAGACAACAACAATAACCTCCAGAAACAGTATGATTCCTTGCATAGACCCCTCAGCCCGATCCAATCCCCAGGCGTACCCTTTATTCAAACATTATGGACAGGGGATTTAGTCGAAAATCCGGGATTCGCCAGATTCGGTGCTGGTGGTGTCTTCCATGCCCAATTCCTTGAGCTTGCGGGTGAGGGTGTTCCGTCCCCAACCGAGCTTGTGGGCGGCATCCTGCTTATGACCATGGGTATGACGCAGGGCGGCCTCCAGCAAACAACGCTCGAACTGCGGCTGAATTTTGCCTAGCAGCGCCTCTTCCCCACTGGCCAGGCGCCGTCGCACCAGATTTCCCAATAGCAGACGCCAATCCTCGGTGGCCGTCTCAGGCGAAGCGACGGCTGGCGAGGGGACCGCCATTTCCGGCGGCAGATCCGTCAACTGCACCTCGCTGGTGGGCGCCATCACGGTAATCCAGCGGCAAACATTTTCCAGTTGGCGGACATTGCCGGGCCAATGCCAGTCTATGAACGCCAACTCCGCAGCCGGGCTGAGAACCTTGCGCTCCACATCCAGTTGGTCAGCGCTGCGACGGAGAAAATGGCGGGCGAGGCGCGGAATATCTTCCCGCCGCTCCCGGAGCGGCGGGAGATGGATATGAATGACATTGAGCCGGTGGTACAGATCCTCCCGGAAACTGCCATCTCGTACCTTGACCTCAAGATTCTGATGGGTCGCCGCGAGGACGCGCACATCCGCACGTTGTGGCGCGTGGCCACCGACGCGGTAGAAGGTGCCATCGGAAAGCACCCGGAGCAGACGCGTCTGCAAAGCAGCGGGCATATCGCCAATTTCATCCAGGAAGAGCGTGCCCCCCGCGGCTTGCTCAAAACGTCCCTGGCGGGCCTGCACCGCCCCCGTGAAGGCCCCCTTTTCGTGGCCAAAGAGTTCCGACTCCAAGAGCTCGGCGGGGATCGCCGCCGTATTGATCGCGATGAAGGGGCCGCGCGCGCGCGGGCTGTGGCGATGCAAAGCGCTCGCCACCAGTTCTTTGCCGGAGCCCGATTCACCGGTAATCAACACGTTGATCTGTGAGCGGGATAAGCGACCGATGGCACGAAACACCTCCTGCATGGCCGGGGCCTCACCGATCATTTCTGTCGGCTCGCCCTCCTCGATGCCCGCGGCGCTGGGTTCTCCCTGACTGCCCAGCGCGCGCCGCACTAGCGCAACGGCTTCATCCATGTCAAAGGGTTTCGGCAGATACTCAAAGGCACCGCTTTGAAAGGCGGCAACGGCATTATCGAGATCGGAATGCGCGGTCATGACAATCACCGGCAGCTTCGGCCAGCGCGTTTGCACCTCACGCAGAAAGGCCAGCCCGTCCAAGCCGGGCATACGCAGATCGGTCACGATAGCCCCCGGCTGTTCACGCCCCAGGGCCCGCAGGGCGCTGTCGGCGTCCGCAAAGCTGCGTGCCGGGATGTCGGCCTGGTCCAAGGCTCTTTCCAGCACCCAGCGGATGGAAGGGTCGTCATCAATGATCCAGACATGCTTCATGCGGAGCCCTCCGAGTGGGACAGCAAGGGCAGGGACACGGAGAATACCGTCTCTCCGGGTTGCGACCGGCAATGCACGACGCCGCCGTGTCCACGCACCAACCCCTGCGCGATGGCAAGCCCCATCCCCATACCCTCGGCGCGACTGGTGACCAGAGGCAGGAATATCCTGGGCAAAAGTTCCGCCGGAATGCCCGGACCATCATCCACCACGTCCACGCGCAGGGACAAACGATATTTCTGATGGAGCAAGGTGACATAGCGCTCGACCCGGGAGCGAATCAGGATCGTGCCATGGCGGTCCAACGCCTGCTGGGCGTTGCGCAACAAATTCAGAAAAACCTGCACCAACTGCTCCTGGTCGGCCAGGATCTCGGGAATGGAAGGGTCATAGTCGAAACGCAGGGAGATACCAATGGACAACTCGGCACTCAACAGCCGGCGCACATGTTCGAGCACCTGGTGGATGTTGACCTCGGTAAAGACCGGGCGGCTACGTGGTCCTTGCAAACGGTCCACCAGATGATGCAGACGATCGACCTCGTGCAGGATGATGCGCGTATAATCCTTGAGTTCCGGGCGACGCAGTTCGCGCTCCAGCAACTGCGTCGCTCCACGCAAACCGCCCAGAGGATTCTTGATCTCGTGGGCGAGGCCGCGAAGCATCTCTTGGGCGGCGCCGTAGATGCGGTCCTGCATCTCTTCTTCGGCGTGGCGCGCTGGCAATTCCATCGGCCGCATTTCGAGAATGAGACCGCCGGGGGACGACGGCGTCACCACCAAATCCACCACCGCACTTCCCCCCTCATTCAAGACCAAAGGCAAGGCGCGGCGCAGTATCGCCGAATTCGCCGCCACCGCATCGGCAAAAAGCGTGGCGAAATGCTCCTCGCCGACAATACTGCACAGCGTCGGCAAACGCTGCCCCAATGCCTGACGCTGACTGATCTGCAACAAATTTTCGGCGGCAGGATTCATGTAATGGATGGAGTACTCTCTCCCCAGAACCAGTACCGCGGATTCCAAAGCATCCAACACCATATTCTCCGTCGGCACGGTGACTGTGCTTTTACGGCGCGCCATGCAAGCTCCGATTCTGTAATTCGCCAAACAGGCTTTGCGCTCACTCAAGCAAGAAGCGCACCACACCACGCGATACCCTGCCCCGCACTTCCCACGACGCCGTCAGGGCCACATTTTTTGCCAGGCCCGGTCCGGGCGCGAACAACGGACCGCCACTATGCACCATAATAGTGCATCTCGGGCGAATCGCCCAGGTATGCGGCCGGTACCGGGCGGCCCGTCTTCCCAACGACCGCATTTTCGGCGACTATCACACATTCATGTCGCCGGGCTCCGAGGGATAATCCATGACCTATTGCCTCACCGCTCACGTCGCAGGAGGCTTGATTTTTTGTTCAGATTCGCGCACGAACGCGGGTACCGACAACGTCAGTATTTACTCCAAAATGCACCCTTTCTGCTGGCCTGGAGATCGTTTTCTCTGCCTGCTTTCGGCCGGCAATCTGGCCACCACCCAGGGTGTGGTCAAACGCATGCAGCAGGATATCGACCAGGACGCTGCCACCCATCTGCTCAATCTGGCCAGCATGGCGGAAGCGGCGGACTATGTCGGCCTCATCAACGCCGAGATACAACGTAACCAGGCCAACCGCGACACAGCAAACACCAATTTTGAAGCGACCTTCATTCTGGGGGGGCAGATCGGCACGGAGACCCCGGCAACCTACATGATTTACCCGCAAGGTAACTACATCCACGAATCGTCGGACCATCCCTTTCTGCAACTGGGTGAAATCAAGTATGGCAAACCGATTCTGGATCGCGTGATCAGACCGGAACTCTCGCTCGAGGCGGCGGCCCGCTGCGCATTGGTCTCCATGAACTCCACCATGCGCAGCAACGTCACCGTGGGACCACCGGTAGAATTGCTCATCTACCGCACCGACAGTTTACAGGCGGGACGTTATCTGAATCTGGCCGAGGATGACGCTTTTTATCGCTGCATCGGAGAGCGTTGGAGTCAGGGACTGCTGCGGGCGCTGGATGATCTGCCGCATTTCGCCTGGGAAATCCCCAACGAAACTGCGTGCGCGCCGGACGAATAAGCAGGCGGGAAACCGTGCTGCACCAAATTTGCACAGTACGCACCATTATGGTGCAATCCAGGACTTCGCCTGATCGCCCGCTGCATATCGGCATCCACGGGTCGATACGCAACGGTGATGTCATGATGTGACGTATGGATCGTCGGCTTGAAAAAGACCGGATGAGACAGAGGGCCAGCGGCTTGATGCGCACTGAAGGGGCGGGGAAGGACCAAAGTGGAAAGGAACGCCACGAATTGAGTGGCACATCACTTGCTTAAACTTGTATAACGGCCATAACGCGACCCGATCCAGCCTACGGACAAGGACGCACACCTCACTGCCATGTCAGGGGCGTGAACCGGCGTCACGCGAAAGGGAGTAAAGGCTTAATGGATTGGCTGAGCAGGCACTACCAGCAGCAAATCACCTACGACGAACTGGTGGGAGAAGACGCTATTCCGCGTCCGGCCGCTGCCCCCCTCTTTGACTACCTCAGCACCCTGGGCAGCAACGAGTTGCTGGCCCGCCGACAAGCGGCCAACGCCGCCATTCTCGCCATGGGCATTACCTTCACGGTCTACAGCGAAGCGGGGAACATCGACCGTGCCTGGCCCTTCGACATCATTCCCCGCATCCTCCCGCGGCGGGAGTGGATGCATATCGAGGAAGGACTCAAGCAACGGTTGCAAGCCCTCAACCTCTTCATCAACGATCTCTACAACGAGCAGCACATTGTCGCCGATGGGATTTTCCCCGCGGAGGTGCTGGCCGGCTCCCACAATTACCGGGACGCTTGCCGGGGCGTGCACCCACCCTTCGGGGTTTGGGCACATATCTGCGGCAGCGACCTGGTCCGCGATGCCGACGGCACGATCTACGTGCTGGAAGACAATCTGCGGGTGCCTTCCGGCGTCTCTTACATGCTGGAAAATCGACAGATTATGAAACGGCTCTTTCCGGAGCTCTTCAAGTCTTGCACCATCCTGCCGGTGGACGACTATCCCAACCGGCTCTACGAGACGCTCGCCGCCCTCTCCCCACGGGGGGCGGAGCGACCTCTGGTCACCGTCCTCACGCCGGGCATCTACAATTCCGCCTATTTCGAGCACAGTTATCTGGCGCAACAAATGGGGGCCTATCTCGCCGAGGGTACCGATTTCTTCGTCGGCCATGATGATGTCGTTTATCTCAAGACCATTTCTGGACCGCAGCGGGTGGACGTGATCTACCGGCGCATCGACGACGATTATCTGGACCCCGAGATCTTCCGCCCCGACTCGGCCCTGGGCATTCCCGGGCTGCTGCGCGCCTGGCGGCGCGGCACCGTGGCCATCGCCAACACCCCTGGCGCCGGAGTAGCCGATGACAAGGTGGTTTATGCCTTCGTCCCGGAGATCATCCGTTATTACCTCGATGCTGAGCCCATCCTGCCCAATGTTCCGACCTACCTGTGCATGCGCGACGCGGATCGTAACTACGTACTGAACCATCTCGACACCCTGGTGGTTAAACCCGCCAACGAGTCGGGTGGTTACGGCATGCTTATCGGCCCACGCGCCACGCCTGACGAACGGGCACGCTTTGCGGAGTTGATCCAGGCCAACCCGCGCAACTATATCGCCCAGCCCACGCTGAACATTTCCACCGCGCCCACGCTGGTGGGAAGTCACCTGGAGGCACGTCACTTGGACCTGCGCCCGTTTATTTTGCAGGCCGACAGAATGTACGTGACTACCGGCGGACTGACCCGGGTGGCCATGCAACCCGGATCCCTGGTGGTGAACAGCTCTCAGGGCGGCGGCAGCAAGGACACCTGGATTGTCGATGAGGAGGCCTCATGCTTTCGCGAGTAGCTGAAAACCTCTACTGGATGGCGCGCTACCTGGAACGGACCGAGGATATGGCCCGGCTGATCAACGCCACCACCCTGCTCCTGCTCGACCTGCCTCAGGGCGCGCAATTCGGTTGGGACATCCTGCTGCAAGTCACCGGCGACGCCAAACTCTACACCGAGCATTATGGCGTACCGGAAGAAGGCCGCATCATGCGATTCCTCATTGCCGACGAACGCCATCCCAATTCGCTGATGGCGGCCATCCATCAAGCCCGGGAAAACTGTCGCACCTTCCGCGACGTCCTCCCCGCCGATTTTTGGGAACGCCTCAACGTGCTGTTCCTTTTCGTCCGCGAAAACGCGGGCAGCAGCTCGGACAGCCGCCACGGGCGCTACGCCTTCCTCAACGAAGTCATTGCCCGGCGCCACGCGCTGGTCGGCCTGCTCATTGGCAGCATGAGCCAGGATAACGTGTACCAGTTCATCAAACTAGGCCGCAACATGGAGCGCGCCGACATGACCACCCGCATCGTCGATGTGACCAGCGCGGTGATCCTGCCGCAGGACCAGGGCCTGCAGAACGCCACCGGGAGCAGCCTCTGGCTGGGTGTGTTGCGGGCCTTGAGCGCCTTTGAGATGTACCGCCGTCATGTCTCCGTACAGGTTCGCAGCAATCAGGTGGTGGACTATCTGCTCAAAGACAGCAAGTTTCCGCGCAGCATGAAGTGTTGCCTCGGCGAGATGGAGGTGGCACTGGCCCATCTGCCCAACGCGGGTATCCCCGCTGAGGCGGTGCGCCGCGCGCGGCGGCGGCTGGATACTCTGAAACTCGCCGATTTACGCCCGGATCTGCTGCACGAATACCTCGATCAGGCACAGAAAGACCTGGCCGTGGTCCATCGTACCATTGAGGGCGTCTACTTCGCCCGTGATGATGCGCGTTTCGATGCCGCATCCAACGGGCTGCATTTGAGCGCCGTTCAAGCCTGACGGCGAACGCGGCGCAGCGCTCACTCCAGAGGAGCATATCATGGGCATCCACGTCGTCCTGCGCCACCAGACCGAGTATGACTTCGATCGCCTGGTGGAGATCCATCCCCATGTGCTGCATCTGCGCCCGGCGCCGCATTGCCGCACGCCGATCCTCGCCTATTCCCTTCAGGTACAGCCGAAGCATCATTTCCTCCACTGGCAGCAGGACCCCTTCGGGAATTACCAGGCGCGGCTGGTGTTCCCGGAGCGCGCGCGGGCGCTCAAAGTCAGTGTCGAGGTCATTGCCGACCTGACGGTCATCGACCCCTTTGATTTTTTCATCGAAGCGACCGCGGAGCACTGGCCTTTCCACTATGACCCCACCCTGCGCAAAACACTGGCCCCCTATCTGGAGGGTGAAAACGCTGGCCCCCTGATGCAACGATTCCTGCTCGACATTCAGTGCCACCATCAGCGGACCGTGGACTTTCTGGTCGCAATCAACCAGCGACTCCAAGGGCATATCGGCTATACCCTGCGTATGGAAGCCGGGGTGCAAACCCCCGAAGAAACACTGCAAAAGGCCAGCGGTTCCTGTCGCGACAGCGCCTGGCTACTGGTGCAGGTGCTCCGTCACATGGGCCTCGCCGCCCGCTTCGTGTCCGGCTACCTGGTGCAGTTGGTAGCCGATCAGGCGCCCTTGGACGGCCCTGCAGGCGCCACCGCAGACTTTACCGACCTCCACGCCTGGGCCGAAGTGTTTGTTCCCGGCGCCGGTTGGATCGGTCTTGATCCCACCTCCGGTCTCTTTGCCGGTGAGGGCCACATCCCGCTGGCCTGCGCTGCGCATTACGACAGCGCCGCCCCCATCATCGGGGCTACCGGCCCCTGCGAGGTAAAACTGCACTTCGTCAACTCCGTCACCCGCCTGCCGGAAACACCCCGCGTCACCAAACCGTACACGGATCCGCAGTGGGATCGCATCATGTCCTTGGGAGCGGCGGTAGATGCCCGCCTGCAGACCGCCGACATGCGGCTCACCATGGGCGGCGAACCGACCTTCGCCGCCACCGGGGGCGGCGATGCCCCCGAATGGAACCAGGAAGCCCTGGGCGCGCAAAAACGGGAATATGCCGAAGCGCTGGTACGCCGCCTCGGTCAGCGTTTTGCGCCCGGCGCGCTGCTGCATAGCGGCGAAGGCAAATGGTATCCTGGCGAATCCCTGCCACGTTGGGCGCTCGGCCTTTACTGGCGTAAAGATGGCATGGCGATGTGGACGGAACCCAGACTGCGGGCCGATCCGCTGCACGACTACGGCTGGCGGGCGGATGACGTCCACAACTTCGCCTGCGCCCTGACCCGCCACCTGCATCTCGACAGCGACCGTCTGCTGCCCGCTTATGAAGATGCCTGGCATATCCTGCATCAGGAGGGCCGCACCCCGGTCAATATCGATCTCAGCACCCATCGCCTGGATGATCCGCTGGAACGCCAGGCGCTGATCGGCAAATTGCAAGCGGGATTGGATCATCCGGCAGGCTGGGTGCTGCCCCTCGCCTGGGAATGGCGCCAGCAGCGCTGGTATTCGGCGCCCTGGAGTTTCCGGAGCGGGCGCTTGGTGCTCCTCCCTGGCGATTCGCCGCTGGGTATGCGCCTGCCTCTCGACAGCCTGCCCTGGGTCGTCGAAACCCACAAAAAATGGCAGCCGGAGAGCGATCCCTTCGCGCCGCTCCAGGCCCTGCCGGATATCCACGGCGAGATCACCGCGCGCCACAGCCATGTCCCCGAAGCGTCGAAAACGGCCATGGCGGACCGGCCACTCTGGGAGGAAATTCCCCACACCGCGGTCACGCTGGAAATCCGCAGGGACTGTCTGCACTGTTTCTTCCCGCCCTTGCAGGTCATGGAACACTACCTGTATCTGCTCAGCGCGGTCGAACACAGCGCCGCCGAGTTGAACATGCCGGTGGTCATCGAGGGCTATGCGCCGCCCAACGATCCACGGGTGGAAAAGCTGCTGGTCACTCCCGACCCCGGTGTCGTCGAGGTCAATCTCCATCCCTCGACCCACTGGCGGGAGATGGTGGAAAAGACCACGGCCCTCTATGAGGACGCCCACGCCTGCCGACTGACGGCCGAGAAATTCATGCGCGATGGTCGACACACCGGTACCGGCGGCGGCAATCACATCACCCTCGGGGGCGCGACACCCAGTGACAGTCCTTTTTTGCGGCGCCCCGACCTGCTGCAGAGCCTCATTACCTACTGGCAGCATCATCCAGCCCTGTCCTATTTTTTCAGCGGCCTGTTCATCGGCCCTACCAGCCAGTCGCCGCGGGTGGACGAAGCGCGTCACGAAAGCCTCTACGAACTGGAGATCGCCTTTGCCCAGGTCCCTCCGGGGACCGTGCCGCAACCGTGGCTGGTAGACCGTCTCTTCCGCAATCTGCTGGTAGACATTACCGGCAACACCCACCGCGCCGAGATCTGCATCGACAAACTCTATTCGCCGACCAAGACAGCCGGCCGGCAGGGGCTGGTAGAGTTACGCGCCTTCGAGATGCCGCCCCACGCCCGCATGAACCTGACACAGCAACTCCTGGTGCGCGGCCTTCTGCTGCGTTTTTGGGAAGACCCCTATCGTCACGGGCTGATACGCTGGGGCACCGCCCTGCATGACCGTTTCATGCTGCCCCACTATCTCTGGGAAGACCTTCGCGACATCTGCGCCGATCTGCAGGAGCACGGCATTCCCTTTGATCTCGAATGGCTCGCGCCTTTCTCCGAATTCCGCTTTCCGCAGTACGGCCATGTCCGGATCGGCGAGGTGGAGATCGAGCTACGCGCCGCCATCGAGCCCTGGCATGTCCTCGGCGAAGAGATGACCGGCAACGGCACCGCCCGCTACGTGGACTCTTCGGTCGAGAGACTCCAGGTGCGGGTCATGGGCATGACGCCGGAACGCCATGTGATCACCTGCAACGGTCGGCGGGTGCCGCTGCGGGCCACCCGCGCCCATGACACACAGGTGGCTGGCGTACGGTATCGCGCCTGGCGGCCCCCTTCCGCGCTGCATCCCACCATTCCGCTACACACCCCGCTGACCTTCGATCTGATCGACACCTGGAACGGGCGCAGTCTGGGGGGTTGCACCTACCACGTCATGCACCCCGGCGGGCGCAATTCAGAGGTGTTCCCGGTCAATGCCTGGGAGGCGGAAGCGCGCCGACAAAGCCGCTTCACCACCATCGGTCACCGTCAGGGTCCTCAGGCCGAGCCCAGGGTGCAAGGCCCCAGCGAGGGCTTCTTCGTGCCCACCGGCGGCGGTGAGCGCCACTGGAACACCCCTCACGCGGAAAATCAGCCAGACTATCCCCACACGCTCGACCTGCGCCTGACTCGCCCCATCTGAGCACCCCGGCGATCCTCCCGGAGGACAGGGAGGGTCTCTCAGCGCGCATTGCGGCGTTGATCCCTATCCCGCAACAACCGCACTTCCGCTTGCGCACCGAGATACACATAGAGGCCCAGCGCCACCATCAACGCGGCGGCGGCGAGCAATAAATCCACCGCCAGCCGCAGACGCCGCGGGTCATCGAGGGCGAACTTGAAAACCAGCATCAAACCTTCGATGGATACGGCAATCAGGATGGCGGCGATAAAGCGGGTCAGCGTTCGCCGAGTGGTGCTGTGGCGACGGATATCCTTGCGCAGCAACACCTCTTCCTCAAAGATCGTCTTCGCCAAATCAAACACGGCAAGTGCCAGCGTGAACAGGATGGTCGCCTGAAACGGTGCGCTGAAATCTCCCAGAACGGCGACCGTCGACCAGACCGGCCCCAGCGCGATGACCGCGTGCAGACCGAGCGCCAGGCTCACCGCCAGCAACCCGAGCGAAAACAGCGCATAGAAAATCTTGAAATAAGGTTCAAAGCTGCGCCGGGTGTCATCCTCCTCCAGCAAGGCCAGTGCCCGATCCAGTTCGCTGTCGGCTACCACCATGCCGAACAGATGACCCGTTTCATCACGCACAGGGGTCGCGACGGTCACACAGATGTGCGCATTGACCGAAGACAAGTACGGCTCGGTGAGGACTGGAGCGGTCGCCTCCCGCGCCAGCCGGTAGTAGGGCCGGTGGCTACGATCGGCACCATCGCCGGCTTGCCTCTCGCGCCGTCGTGATGCCCCTACATGGTCACCGATCTGTCGACCTTCGGCATCGAGCAGGTAACACAGGTCGAGAAAAGGATGACGGGCGATGAGACGGGCGAGGGTCCGCCGCTGACCTTCACCGTCCTGCGCAAACAGACGGGGAGTGGCCACGGCGTCGGCCACCCCTCCCAGCAACGCCGCAAGGTCAGTCCGTACTTCACGAAAATGCTCGAAGCGATTCATAGGAAAGCCACCTGTCGGGTCGGAGTCCGAAAATACGCCGGAAATTCGCGTCATGAAAGGCTAGGCAAAGGACATGCCAGGCAAAACGACGCCACCGCCGCCGGCGCAGATTCCCGCCCGGATACCCCGCCCAAAAAGTTGGCACGCTTCCTGCTTGATGAATCCCGATCATGGTCATGTGATCACTCCTCCTCAAGTGGCTTCCAGGGCGGTTCCCTCCGCCCTTTTTTTCGCCCATCCGGCCACCGCGCCCGTATCACCGCAAAAACAAGCCATTCCCGACGAGCGGCACCACGCGACCGGGTGGACTTCGCCGTGAAAAAGCGGATAACCCCCTTGGCGAACCGCCCCGGAATGCACCATACTGGTGCGCGAGACGCACTGTTTCAGCGCGCGAAGGGCGCAGACAGAGGTATTGGAAAGCCCAACCGCATGGCACAGGAAATGCTTGATTATTGGTGAACCCGGAACGGCACTACCCGGTCCAAGCCGTTAAGGGTACATTAGTCTCACATGCCATAGATTGAACGCGGCAGTGCCGCAAGGAGTGGCAAATGGCCTTATTCGACCGTTACCAAGCGCGTTTTCTGCAACGGCAGGAAGTCACCCTTTCCATTGACGCGTATCTTGATCTCTGCGCGAACGAGCCCATGGCGTACGCCACCGCCGCCGAACGGATGCTAGCCGCCATCGGCGAGCCGCAGGTGCTGGACACCCAGACAGATCCCCGACTCTCGCGCATCTTCATGAATCGCAAACTGCTGACCTACCCCGCCTTCAAAGACTTCTACGGTATTGAGGATGCGGTGGAAAATCTTGTTGCCTATTTCCGTCACGCGGCACAGGGACTGGAAGAGCGCAAACAGATTCTCTATCTGCTCGGTCCGGTAGGAGCCGCCAAGTCTTCTTTGGCGGAGCGCCTGAAGAGCCTGATGGAACAATATCCCATCTACTGCCTGGCCGCACACGGCCAGGTGTCGCCGCTCTTCGAATCCCCACTGGGACTTTTCGACCCCGACGAAGACGGTCCGGTGCTGGAGGATCGCTTCGGCATTCCGCGCCGCGCCCTCAGTGGCGTCATGTCTCCCTGGGCCGCCAAACGGCTGCGCGAGTTCGGCGGCGATATCCGCAAATTCACCATTCACCGCCTGATCCCTTCCCAACTGCACCAGATCGGCATCACCAAGGTGGAGCCGGGCGATGAAAACAATCAGGATATTTCCAGTCTGGTGGGCAAGGTGGATATCCGCAAGCTGGAGGATTTCTCCCAGGACGATCCGGATGCCTATTCCTACGCCGGCGGCCTCAACGTCGCCACCCAAGGCGTGCTGGAGTTCGTCGAGATGTTCAAGGCGCCGATCAAGATGCTGCATCCCTTGCTGACGGCGACCCAGGAAGGTACCTACAATGGCACCGAGGGCTTTGGCGCCCTGCCGTTCCAGGGCATCGTCCTCGCCCACAGCAATGAGTCTGAATGGTCCGCCTTCCGCAACAACAAGCGGAACGAGGCCTTCCTCGACCGCGTTTATATCGTCAAAGTGCCCTATTGCCTGCGGGTAACGGAAGAAACGCACATCTACCACAAGCTCCTCGAAAAGAGTGCGCTCAACACCGCGCCCTGCGCCCCCGATACCATGGACATGCTGGCACGTTTCTCCGTGCTGAGTCGCCTCAAGGAAACAGGCAACAGCAGCTTGTGGTCCAAGATGGAGGTTTACGACGGCAAATCCCTCAAGGACAAGGATCCCAAGGCCAAAAGCTTGCAGGAATACCGTGACGCCGCCGGGGTGGACGAAGGCATGGACGGTATTTCCACCCGTTTCGCCTACAAAATCCTATCGCGCACCTTCAACTACGACAGTGACGAGGTGGCGGCCAACCCGGTGCATCTCCTGCACGTGCTGGAAACGCAAATCCGCGCCGAGCAATTCCCGGCGGAAATCGAGTCCCGCTATCTCGCCTTTCTGAAGACCGAACTGGCGCCCCGCTATGCCGAGTTCCTGGGTCTGGAGATCCAGAAGGCCTACCTGGAAAGCTACGGCGATTACGGTCAGAACCTCTTCGACCGCTATATCCAATATGCCGACTTCTGGTTGCAGGACACGGAGTTCCGGGATCCCGACACGGGGCAGCTCATGGATCGCGGGCTTCTCAACGAAGAACTGGAAAAGATTGAAAAACCGGCGGGTATCGCCAACCCCAAGGATTTCCGCAACGAGGTGGTGAACTTCGTCCTGCGCGCCAAGGCGGCCAACGACGGCCTCAGTCCGGCATGGACGAGCTACGAGAAGCTGCGCGCCGTCATCGAGAAGAAAATGTTCGCCAACACGGAGGATTTGCTACCGGTCATTTCCTTTGGCAAGAAGAGTTCCTCCGATGATGAGCGCAAGCATCAGGATTTCGTCGCTCGAATGACCGCCAAGGGCTATACGGAAAAGCAGGTGCGCCTGCTGGTGGACTGGTACATGCGATACCGCAAACATCACTGAAAGCCACCCTCGTGGTGCGCACCCTCCAGTGCCCGCGTCCGCGGGCACGCCTTGAGCGCCAGACGCAATGCACCATTTTGGTGCAACCCCCTCTCCCAACGCCCCACCCCCCTCCAGATCTCCACAACGCCCCTTGTACGGATCAGGTTTGCACGGTTATTGCTTACCCCATCTCGAAGTAACGAAGCGAGGCAAACCGCCCCGTGATTTCATCGAGAAAAAGGAGCAACGAGATGCAGAAGGGAGCGATACACCCATTTTCCGCGGGGGCACCGTGGATCGGCATACTGTCCCTGCTGGCCAGTCCGCTGGCCCAGGCCGGCACCACCCCCTCTTTCAATGGCGGTGATACGGCGTGGATGCTGACCTCCACCGCCCTGGTCCTGCTTATGACCGTGCCAGGATTGGCCCTTTTTTATGCGGGCATGGTACGCAAAAAAAACGTCCTCGCCACGGCAGCGCAGAGTTTCAGCATCACGGCATTGATTTCCGTACTGTGGATGATCCTCGGCTACTCCATCACCTTCACCTCGGGTAATGCCTTCATGGGTGGATGGAGCCGTCTTTTCCTCAACGGCATGGGCCTGGACTCCGCCAACGGTCTGGCCCCCACCATCCCGGAATCGGTCTATATGACCTTCCAGATGACTTTTGCCATCATCACCCCGGCATTGATCGTCGGCGCCTTTGCCGAACGGATGAAGTTCTCCGCCCTGCTCTGGTTCACCGGTCTCTGGTCGTTGCTGGTCTATGCGCCCATCGCCCACATGGTCTGGGGTCCCGGTGGCTGGTTGAGCGTCGATGGCGTCCTCGACTATGCGGGTGGCACGGTGGTGCATATCGATGCCGGCATCGCCGGTCTGGTCGCGGCGCTGGTCATGGGCAAGCGAACTGGTTACCCCCACGATGCCATGCACCCCAACAATCTGATGTATACCCTCATCGGCGCTTCCCTGCTGTGGGTCGGCTGGTTCGGTTTCAATGCGGGTTCGGCGGTGGCGGCCAGTGACCGGGCCGGGATGGCTATGGCCACCACCCAGATCGCCACCGCGGTGGCGGCACTCTCGTGGATGTTCGTGGAGTGGATGACGCGCGGCAAACCAACGGTGTTGGGCATGACTTCCGGCGCTGTGGCGGGCCTCGTCGCCATCACTCCCGCCTCGGGTTTTGTCGACCCCATGGGGGCCCTGTGGATTGGTATGGCGGCGGGGATCCTCTGTTTCTGGGCGTCGGTCCATCTGAAAAACCGGATGGGCTATGATGATTCCTTGGATGCCTTCGGTGTGCATGCCATTGGCGGCATCATCGGGGCGCTGCTCACCGGCGTCTTCGCGGTGCGGGCCATCGGCGGCACGGCGGGCGTACTGGAGGGCAACACCGGACAGTTCTTGACTCAAGCCACCGGTGTGGGGGTCACGATTCTCTACGATGCCATCGTCAGCTTTATCCTCCTCAAAGCCATCGACTGGACCCTGGGTCTGCGTGTCAAGGAAGAGCAGGAACAGGAAGGACTCGATATCACCCAACATGGAGAGCAGGTGTACGAGTAAGCAATCCGCACGCATCGCAACCCTTCCCGCCATTATGGGTCATAATGGGGGAAGGCGTTGTCACTTTGGGGGAGTCTGCCATGAGCACGATCATCGACCGGCGCAGTTCCGGAACCCGCTCCACGGCCAATCAGGACCGTCTGCAAAGACGCGTGCGCGCCCGACTCAGGGTCGCTGTCGAAAAGATGGCACGCTCCGGCTCCATCGAGGACCTGGCCAACGCCGACCAACCCATTTCCATCCCTACCCGCGATTTGCATGAACCCAATTTTCGCCGTGACCTCAGCGATGCCCCCTGGGAGCGGGTATTGCCGGGAAACAAGGAATATCGCCGGGGTGACAGCATCAGCAAGCCCGAGGGGGGAGGTTCCGGCAAGGGCCGGGAGGGCTCCCCCGACGGGTTGGGAGAGGACGAAGTCGCCATCGTCCTCTCCGCTGACGAATTTCTCGATCTGCTTTTCGACGGCCTGGCGTTGCCCAATCTACGCAAAACCGCGCAGGGGGACATCCACGCGGAGCAATGGCGCCGGGCCGGTTTTATCAAGGATGGCAGCCCCTCCCGGATGCATGTCGGGCGCACCATGCGGGCCGCGCGCGCGCGTCGCCTCGCCTTGCGGGCCGGCAAGCGTCGTGAATTGCAGGACCTGCTGGATGCCCGCGGCATCTTGCAGGAGGAAATTCAGGACCGCATGGCGCGGGGACAGGATGTCTCCGTGGAACAGGGGCGGATCGACGAACTGGATCGCCAGATCGCCGCCCTGGAGCGCAAGATCAAGGCCATCCCCTTCATCGACGAGGCCGACTTGCGTTTTGCCCATATCGATCAGCAGCCCCATCCCATCACCAATGCGGTCATGTTCTGCGTCATGGACGTGTCGGGCAGCATGGGCGAGAAGGAGAAGGATCTGGCCAAACGCTTCTTCCTGCTGCTCTATCTCTTCCTGCGTCGCCACTATCAAGCCGTGCAGATCGTTTTCATCAAACACCACAGCACCGCCTCGGAATGCAGCGAACAGGCCTTTTTCGGGGCCAGGGAGGGGGGAGGTACGCTGGTCTCCCCCGCCATCGTCCTGACGGAAGAGATCATGCAGCAACGTTTTCCGCCGGATCGCTGGAATATCTATCTGGCGCAGGTTTCCGACGGAGACAATTATTTCGCCGACAACGCGGTGGTGGGAGAGCATCTCACGAGTCTGCTGCCGCAGTTGCGCAACCTCTTCTACCTGGAGGTCAACCGCGACAGCGAAAGCGACCTGCTGCAACTCTATGAGGCCATCGCCCAGAATTTTCCGGAACTGATCACCGCCCGCGCCAGCGAGCGGGAAGATATCTATCCGCTCTTTCGTGCCCTCTTTGCCACCGAGGAGATACCGAGCCATGTCTAAGTTTCTCTTTACCGACAACGATTGGACCTTCGCACGGATCGACGCGGTCACCGAGGAAATCGCCACTATCGCCGCCGAAGAGTTGCAGTTGGATACCTATCCCAACCAACTGGAGATCATCAGCGCCGAGCAGATGCTCGACGCCTACGCCTCCATCGGTTTACCGGTCTATTACGCCCACTGGTCTTTCGGCAAGCAGCGCGCCATCGAATCCGGTCAATACCGGCGCGGCGAGATGGGTCTGGCCTACGAACTGGTCATTAACAGCAATCCCTGCATCAGCTACCTCATGGAAGAAAACACCATGACCATGCAGACCCTGGTGATCGCCCATGCCGCCTATGGACACAATGCGTTTTTCAAGAATAATGTCTTTTTTCAGCAATGGACCGATGCCGAAGGGATTCTCGACTATCTGGCGTTCGCCCAGCGCTACATCGCCCAGTGCGAGGAGCGCTACGGCATCGACACCGTCACCGACGTGCTGGATGCCGCCCACGCCATCAGCCGCAACGGGGTCGATCGCGCCCGTCGTCCGCGTCACCTCTCCGCCCGAGAAGAAGAGCACCGCCGCGAAGAGCGCGAGCGCTACCTGCAGCAGCAACTTTCGGAAATCTGGCGCACCCTCCCCCCGCACAGCGCCGAACGGCCTCCGGAACCCACGGGCTTCCCGCCCGACCCACAGGAAAACCTGTTGTATTTCATCGAAAAAAACGCCCCTCATCTGGCGGGCTGGAAACGGGAAATCCTCCGTATCGTCCGCAAGATCGCCCAGTACCTCTACCCCCAGGGGCAAACGAAAATCATGAATGAGGGCTTCGCCTGCTTTGTGCATTACCATATCCTGCACAGTCTGCATGCCAAGGGGCTGGTGACCGATGGCACCCTGCTGGAGTTTTACGCCAGCCATACCGCCGTCACCCTTCAGCCCGATTTCGATGACCCACGCTACACCGGCATCAATCCATACGCCCTCGGTTTCGCGATGTTTCAGGACATCAAACGGATCTGTCTGGCCCCCACGGAGGAGGACCGCGACTGGTTTGCCTTTGCCGGGGACCCCGACTGGCGCAAACAAATCCTCTTCGCCATGCGTGAATTCCGCGATGAGAGCTTTGTGTTGCAGTATCTCTCACCCAAGGTCATGCGCGACCTGCGCCTGTTTGCCCTGAGCAATGATCCCAACGTAGCGACCTACCGGGTGAGCGCCATCCACGACGACTCCGGCTATCAATATTTACGCCAGGCGCTCGCCCTGCAGATCGCCGAAAGCACCCGCCCTCCGGACATCCAGGTAGTATCGGTGGATCGCTGGGGAGATCGCCATCTGCGTTTGCGGGAGATGGGCGCCCAGCCCCTGGATCAAACCGAAGCCCAGAAGACCCTCAGTTTCGTACACGACCTCTGGGGATACGATGTCCATCTGGACATGGCCGATAATTCCCTGAGCGAACCGTCGGCTTCCTGACGGCCGCGCTCTACCATGCCGATCTGTTGCACCATAGTAGTGCATCATGCATCAATATGGTGCAAATCCGCACCCAATGCCCCGATGACTTTAATAAGCGCGTTGATTTTTAATCTATTATCACTTGGCACCAAGTTTGCTATGTGCTTCTTGTCACTGATAGACAGGGAGCGACCAAACCCATGTGCACCTTCAAAAAAACCACTTCTCATCGGCACGATCGGTATACCATCATCTCGCTGGTAATGCTCGCCGCATCTCCTTTGGCGATCGAGGCCAGCCACGCATCACCGCTGGCGCTACCCAGCCCTCTGGTCTTTGAGGCCGGCCCCTTGGGCACACTCCATGCACAGGGCGTGGCGAGCGGCTACGGCATCTGGCAGGACAAGATATTCGCGGGATCAGGCAATCCCGGCAACAAACATGCGTCCACCGACATCAGCAATGGCATGCTCATCATCCAGAAGAATGCCGGGCTTCTGCAGTTTTATCTGCAAGCAGGGGTTTACAACGTCACGACCCTGGGCGCCAATTATGCCTCCACCACCGCCTTCACCCAGCACACCTTCGGCGCCCTACCCGTTGGTTATGTGGAGATCGCGCCGACCGACAGCTTCAATATCCAGATCGGCAAGCTTTATACCCTGATCGGCGCCGAATACACCTATAGCTACCAGAACTGGAACATCGAACGCGGGTTGCTCTGGGGTCAGGAGAACGCGGTCAATAAAGGCATCCAGGCCAATTACACCACGGGTCCGGTCACGGCGTCGCTCTCCTGGAACGATGGCTTCTACTCGAATCGCTTCAACTGGGTGACCGGCCTGTTGACCTGGGCGGTCAACAAGCAGAACAGTGTGTTTTTCCAGGGCGGCGGAAATCTGGGACAGACCGACTATGCCTACGCCACCCTTGCCACCACGCCGCTGCAAAATAACGAAAGCATCTTCGACATCGGCTACACTTACAGTGGCGACTCCCTTTCGATCACCCCTTATGTGCAGTATACGCGCGTACCGGCCAGCGCCATTCAGGCGCTGGGCGCCGGCACCAAAACCACCCGCACGTTCGGGGCCGCCCTGCTCGCCAACTACAGTCTGACCGACCAGTTTTCCCTCGCCGGCCGGGTGGAGTATATCAGCAACTCCGGCACAGTTACGGATGGGGCCGCCAACCTCACCGGCTTTGGCCCCGGCTCCCATGCCTGGTCGCTGACGGCCACGCCGACTTACCAGAACGGCGGCTTTTTTGCCCGGGCCGAACTGTCCTACGTCACCGCGTCCAGCCCATCTGGGTACGGTTTTTCCGGTCAGACCATAGACCCCGCCAGCGGAAGCGCCTTGGGCCGCACCCAACTCCGCGGCATGGTCGAAACCGGCTTCATGTTTTAACCTCGGGGGCTTCTGCCCCTGGGCTGTTCCAACCCTGTGCAAGAGGTGTCGTCATGAAACTGATTACTGCCATTGTCAAACCCTTCAAGCTCGACGATGTCCGTGAGGCATTATCGGCTGTGGGTATCCAGGGCCTGACGGTTACCGAGGTCAAAGGCTTCGGGCGCCAGAAAGGTCACACCGAACTCTACCGCGGCGCTGAATACGTGGTGGATTTTCTCCCCAAGGTCAAAATCGAAGCGGTGATCAGCGATGACGCCCTGGATCAGGCCGTCGAAGCCATCGAAAAGGGGGCCCGCACCGGAAAAATTGGTGATGGGAAAATTTTTGTCTCTGAAATCGCAGAAGCGATCCGTATTCGTACCGGCGAAACGGGTAACGATGCCCTATAACTCTGTTTTACCTCTTCAACCGCTCCTAAAACCCTATAAGGGAGGATTTTCCTCATGTCAGTAGCTTGGCTGAATACCGGCGACAATGCGTGGCAGCTTACCGCTGCAACGGTCGTCGGCTTACAAAGTGTTCCTGGGCTCGTCGTCCTGTACGCGGGCATCGTCAAAAAGAAATGGGCCATCAACTCCGCTTTTATGGCTTTTTACGCCTTCGCCGCCGTATTGATCTCCTGGGTACTCTGGGCCTACAACATGGGTTTCGGCAAAGAATGGTTCCCCTTCGTCGGTCTGCCGCACCCCATCCTCACCATGCAGGATGAACTCACCCAGGCACTCATTCCGGCATCGAACACCACCGCCGCTTTCCCCATGTCCACCATGGTGTACTTTCAGTTCGTTTTCGCCGCCATCACCCTGATCATCATGGCCGGCGCATTCCTCGGACGCATGAGCTTCAAGGCATGGATGATTTTCGTGCCGCTCTGGCTGACCTTTTCCTATACGGTGGGCGCGTTCAGCCTCTGGGGCGGCGGCTTTCTCTCCAGCCTCGGCGTCATCGACTACTCCGGTGGTTATGTCATCCACCTCTCCGCGGGTATCGCCGGCTTCGTGGGCGCGGCGGTCATTGGTCCCCGTCTGGCGCGGGATCGCGAAAACTTCCAGCCCAATAACGTGCTGCTGATGCTGGTCGGTGCCGGTATTCTCTGGCTCGGCTGGAACGGTTTCAACGGCGGCGACCCCTACGCGGCGAGTCGCGATGCCGGGGCCGCGGTTCTGAACACCAACATCGCCACCGCCGTCAGCGTGATCGTCTGGACCATCATGGACATCTTCTACTTCAAGAAGCCTTCGGTCATCGGCGCGGTGCAAGGCATGATCACCGGGCTGGTGGCGATCACCCCGGCGGCCGGCGTGGTAGATGGCTGGGGCGCGATTGCCATCGGTATCAGTTCCGGCATCATCCCCTGGCTCAGCATGAACCTGCTCGGCAAAACGGCGATCTTCCGCAAGGTGGATGACACCCTGGGGGTCTTCCACACCCACGCGGTAGCGGGTGTGCTGGGCGGCATCATGACCGGTTTACTGGCAACCAAGGCGGGCTGCGCCGCTTTCGCCCTGAGCACTCCGGGCGGCGCCATCGAGGGGAATTGGCATCAGGTCTGGCTGCAACTCATCGGTGCGGCCTTCATCATCGCGCTGAACCTCATAGTGACGTACATTCTGCTCAAGCTCATCAGCCTGATCGTGCCCCTGCGCATGTCCGAGGAGGAACTGCTGATCGGTGATGACGCCGTCCACGGTGAAGAAGCCTACGCTTTCTATGGCGATGGTGAACGTCGACCGGTGACCGGTGACTGACCGTTTACCATAGGCGTTCTTCTGTAACACACGGCGGATTCATCCGCCGTGTTCTTTCTGCCAAACAGGATGCGCGATGCACAGCATATTTAGGCTGTACTTTGGCGAATCACCATCCATCCGAATGGAATCCATCTCTTCAAAAATATTTTGTAACGAAGCTTATAATACATTTACTTTACAGCATTTCAATCTATATCTCTTACCATGGGTATTACACGGATGCCTGTAACATCCACGAAACAGTCATTGCCGGGAAAAGCAGACGGACATCCGCCACATTTGCGAGCGAAACGCACGAGCATGCACATTCAACTCCATTGGTCATGGAGATAAGAACGTCGAGGACAACAATGGAAAGCGCAAGACTCTCTGAACGTGTTCCGGTTGGATCATTCTACAAAACAAATATTGAGGCCGTGGACGATGTACGCAGCAAATACTTCATCGCGCTATGGATACCCGCGTTCTTGCTCATTATCGTCAGTGTAGGTATCTGGCAGACTTTTACCAATCACGCCCAATCATCCGCCGCATTGCACCAATACCGGGCATACCTTGCCGAAGTGGAGCATTTGGAAAATAATACGATCGAGCCATCTTCCGCAATACAGCCCTTGCGCCGCTTCGCTAGCCGTCTACAGTCCATACGAAGTGATACAAATGGAGACTATGTCACCAACTTTGAGAAAAGTCTAGCCTATAATCAAGCCTTCAATACGGATTTATCGCAATTATTGCAAGGGAACCATAGTCACCGCTCCGTGGTGCGCGGCGTACTTGAGAAAGCCACACTATTTTACCAACAGCGAACCCAACATTACCTCAAAGACAGTCAACGATTCATCTTCGGCGGCGGGATCGCCATTTTCTTGGCGCTACTGTATGCCTGGCTGGGCATATTAAAGCCCATCGGCAGACAAAGCATGGAGCGAGCGCTGGCGCTGGCGCGGGCTGGAGAATTTAATGAGGATGTCATCAATACCTCGCGGGTAATCATCATCGTTCTCGAATCGGATGGCAAAGTGGTTCTCGTCAACCACTATTTTCAAAGCCTGCTGCAATGGCCGCGCACGCAGATAGTGGGCCGGTCGATACTGGATCGTCTCTTTTTCTCTGAAGATCATGACAGCGTCATCGCGCTGCTGGATGCCAGCGATCCGGAACAAATCGTCGAGATACCGATTTTAGATGCCACAGGCAATACGCTGATAGTGGCATGGACCGTGACGACCGTACGCGATGTGAGTGGTAAAGATCTGTTGCGTGTCGCCATGGGCGTAAATGTGACCGAACGCACCCAGGCCCAAAAAGCACAGCAGCTCACTCTGCTCAGGGCGCAATCGTTGAGCGAGCGTCTCCAGGACGAGGCACAGCAAGCCGCCGAGCTTCACACGGCGTTTCTCGGTCCCCAGGACATCCAATTACCGGGAGTGTCGGGTCTCGCCACGAGTATCAGCACCTCTGAAGTGGGTGGCGATTACCTCGATTGCTATGCCACCCGCGAGACCAGTGTGCTGGTACTGGGTGACGTCAGCGGACATGGACTCGCCGCGGGGAGTATCGTGGCTGTCGCCAAAACGGTCATCAACCAAATGCGCGCGGAAGGTATCGGTCATCCCGACCAGGTGTTGCGCCGTCTCAACAACACCATTCTGGAGGTGGCTCAGGGGCTACGTCTGATGACCATGATCTGCGCCGCGATAGATTTTCGTCGCGGAAGGCTTTACCTTGCGAACGCCGGCCAGCAATTTCCGTATCTCCAGAAACCGGATGGTACTTGGGAGATGCTGGAAATAGGCGGCTTACCACTCGGCCAGGAAATAAACCAGGAAATGCTGGTCAGCGAATTTGATCTCCCTTTAGGGAGCCGGTTACTCCTGATCAGTGATGGTTGGGTGGAAGAGAGCAACCCGGATGACGAGCCTTTCGGTTACGAGAGACTAGAGGCCGCACTCGAAGCATTTTCGTCTTTCGATGACCAGGTATTGCGCGACGCACTTCTTGATAAATTACGCAGTTTCTGCGAAAAAGACAATTTTGATGATGACCTCAGCCTGATCATCGTACGCCACGATGAGCGTTTTGATTCTCTGGAAAATACCCCTTCTGTATCCAAACAATTGGAAGTCGTACGGCTCTCCCAGGATTATTATACGCACGCGCGCATCTCTCCCAGAATATCACGCCAGCACACCGTTTTGTTGACGGATAATGACTGGCACCATCTGCTTCCACAAATGAGTCGAGATGGCGTTCGTCGCGTATTGCAGTCCAGGGATACCTTCCTCACCAATCTTGGTTGGGATGCCCTTCTCGGCGCCCATCGTGATACGAATGACGAGTTATTCACCTATCTCGGCATAGATACACCGATTCAGTTACCCATTACCGGATCATCCGACAAGGATGGAGTCCTCATGTCTCTGGAATCCTGGTTCCAGGAATCACAAATGAGTGATGCATGGATGGATATCGCCATACTGGTTGCCGATGAACTGCTGGAAAATGCGCTTTATGCGGCGCCAAGAGATGCCCGGGGTAACGCGCTTTATCCCAAAGGGGTCAAACGCGCACTAGGGGAAGACGAATATATATATCTACGCGCTGCCCGCAAAGATAACATCCTGGCCATGCAAATGAGCGATAACTGGGGCACATTGACTCCGTCCATTTTTCTACAACGCCTCTCTGCGCACATTCATGGTCAGGGACTCATCGCCAATCAAGGTGGCGGCGGTTTATATTTGCTTTGGCGATTCTCGAACTATCTTCAAATAAGGGTATTCCCCGGACGGGAAACCCGGGCCACGCTCTTTTTTGATTTGGACCACCCGCCCCGGGAAGATCGTTACCCTTCCTTCCAATTTCTTTATCATAGTGACACTTGCGAGTTCAATCATGACAAGCCTTGAGGTAATCACGCGGCAACACGCAGCGGGGAAGACTGTGGTCAGTCTGCAGGGAGTCATTGACGCCGATGCCAAGGAACGACTAGAAGTCCTCCTTTCCATCGAGGATTCGGCCGTATTGGACTTTTCCGCCGTGCAGCGCGTCAACTCCATGGGACTCGCCATACTGCTCAATATATTGAAGCAGCTTCAGACCCAGGGGATAGCGGTTCACGCGGAAGGAATGAACCGCATGACGGCCATGTTATTCAAGATGACGGGGCTCAATCAGTATCTCCAAAATCCGTCCGCTTCCGCCCCGGTGTGCGACACCCCCGCCCCGATAACTACCCGCACACCCACTGCGGTGCCCAGCGCACCCACAGACCCATCACCCAGTAGCCACTGGCGATTTTCGGTGAGCCTGCAGGATCGCGGACAATTGGAGTCCTGGTACTTTTTAAATACGCATTTGCAAAGACATTGGGGACACACCATTCGGCTGGAACCGCATTTTGGTGCCCTGGATCAAGACCATGCGGCACCATTAGCCACCTCTGACATGGTGTTCGCCTCTCCTTTTGTGGCATGCGAACTCATCGACGAGGGATTTCTTCCGTTGATGGTTCCTTGTAGCGATCCCGAGGAAGCGGTTATCGTGCGACGCCGGGATGATGAAAGGAAAACTTGGGGTCACTTTACGCGACCAAAAATACTGACTGCGCGGATCGAAAGTTATGTATACCTGCTGGGCCGCATGCTCATTGACGAAACCGGGTATTCCTCCGACGACGCCAATTATTTATTCGTTGGCAATGACATGAAATCCATACAGATGCTCCTGAAAAACATGGGAGATATCGCCATTCTGCCGCGCCAGACATTTTCCGGACTCGCTTCGATTACCCGCAGCACACTAGAGGTAATGGATGAAAGTCGAACAGATTTCGCCTATCACACGCTGTGTCTCTCCCCACACAGAAAATCTACAGTTCTCAAAGTCAAGGAACTCTTTTTGTCGCTAAAAAGTGATACAAAAGGCCAGAATATATTGCGCGGGCTTGGCATCCACGACTGGCGAGAGCCCGCGCAGGAGGAAATCAGCATGCTCACCGAGGTATACCATAGATATGCGGGAAGCGGCTGATCAATTGACCTGTTCAATGAATGTTCATCGATAGATCACCTTATTTGACCTTATCATCGGCACAGCAATGGGTATTCAATGGAGGACTCTATGTATTTGGCACACCCATCTTATCTCAGCCCAGGCGATACCGCATGGCAAATCACAGCGGCCACGCTCGTCGGGCTGCAGAGTGTCCCGGGCTTGGCCATTCTTTATGGTGGCGTCGTCAAGAAGAAGTGGGCACTCAACTCTGCAATGATGGTTTTTTATGCCTTTTCCGCCGTGCTCATTACTTGGATGCTGGTGGGTTTCAGCATTGCCTTCGGCAGTCCGGTACACCTCGGACCGGGAATACTTTCGGGCTTATTTGGCTGGCCACAGCCCGTGATGTCGGCGCTCGACAGTATTGGCCAAGCCAATATTCCCCTCTTGAACGGCGGTATGCCGAGCTTCGCGTTTCCACAGTCCGCGCTGATCTACTTTCAATTCGTTTTCGCCGCCATAACGCCCATCCTCCTCGCCGGCGGTGTCCTCGGGCGGATGAATTTCAAGGCCTGGATGGTATTCGTGCCGATCTGGTCCGCACTCGTCTATTCGGTGGGCGCTTTCATGCTGTGGGGCGGCGGATGGCTCGCGCAGCTTGGCGCGGTGGATTATTCCGGCGGATATGTCATTCATGTCGCGGCGGGCGTTTCGGGCTTCGTGGCCGCGGCGGTGATCGGACCGCGCCTGTATGCGGACCGGGCCGATTTTCCACCGAACAATCTGATCATGGCGATGGCTGGTGCCGGCCTATTGTGGCTGGGCTGGAATGGTTTCAACGGCGGCGACCCCTATTTTGCAAACCAGGATATGGCGGCAGCGGTGATCAACACCAATCTCGCGACAGCGGCGGCACTGCTCACGTGGCTTTTTATGGACATGGCCTTTTTGGACAGGGCATCCATGGTAGGCGCCATCAACGGCATGATTTGCGGCTTGGTGGCGATCACACCCGCGGCGGGTTTTTTGAACGGCTGGGGCGCGCTGCTTTTGGGCGTGGCAGCGGGGATGATTCCCTGGATCACCATGAATAAAATCGGGCCGAAGACCTGGCTTGGCAAAGTGGATGACACTTTGGGTGTATTGCATACCCATGCCGTCGCCGGTGCCGTTGGGGGTTTGCTGGTCGGTATCCTGGGAGACCCGCGGATGGTGCTCTACTATGGCGCGGGGAAGACCCCCGACATTTCCGTGGACGGCTTGCTTTACGGCGGCGGATTCACGCAACTTTGGCATCAGGGCGTGGCACTCGCGGTGATCGTGGGTTACAACGCCATCATGACCTATGGCATCCTCAAGGTGCTGGGTATCTTCATTCCGCTGCGGATGAGCGACGCAGACCTGGAGATCGGGGACTACGCTACCCACAAGGAAGATCCCATCCCCGGGGTCATGGGTGCCCCCATTGAAAATCTCGCGCCCAACAAGCCCGCCTGGGACGGGCCCGATGCGATCGGAGCGGCAACCCACTACCCGCCGGCGGGCACGGACTGACGGTGATCATTGACTCCTTGGGGCGCGCTTCGCGGCGGCCCGCCCCGGCAGACGCGGTGCACAGTCCGGAGTTTCCGGAGCGCGCAAAATGATGTCCACTTCCGTTTTAAACCGGCTGCAAAATCTCGTGCGTATTTACGAGTTCGACGCGTTTTTCGAGGAAACGGCGGCCCTCGCCGCCGAGGTCCTTGGCGCCGACGGCGCGGCCTTCATCGTCCATGAAGAAGAGAGTCTGCGCTATCTTTTCTTCCACGGTTTGCCGGAGAGCTATGCACAACTCTCCCGGCATGTCTTTCCGGACGATCAAGGCAATAGTGGCAGAGCGTTGCGGGACGATCGTGCCTACTACATTTCGGATTATCCGCGCAACGCGGACGCCATGCCCGAGTACGTCGCAACGGGCCTGTTAGGGAGTCTGGCCATCCCCGTACACGGTCCGGAGGGCTGCACCGGCATACTCGCCGTTTCCTGGTTTCACCCGGCACCCGAGGAAATCCACGACCATAATCAGCGCATCGTACAGCTTCTCGCCGACATGCTGGGCGCCGCCTGGTATCGCATGGGTATCGAGACGCATCTCGAACGTATCGCCACCCGCGATGCGCTCACCGGCGTACCCAATCGCTACCAGTTGAAAGAGCGGCTGGAAGTGGCCTGTGCGCGGGCGCGGCGCAGTGAACGGATACTCGCCGTCATCCTCCTCGATATCGATGGTTTCAAGGAAGTGAACGACACCCTAGGCCATGCCGCGGGCGATCGGCTGCTCTGCGAGATTGTCGGTCGCTTAAGGGATGTGTTGCGCTGCAGCGATACGATCGTGCGCCTCGCAGGAGACGAGTTTGTGCTACTGGCCGAGAACCTACGCAGCTTATATGATCTCGAGGATGTATTACGTCGCGTGCTTCTCGCCCTGAATATCCGTATCGGCATAAATGACCAGCGCATCAGCGTGACCGCCAGCGCTGGAGTGACCACCTATCCACTGGATGACTCCGACTCTTCGGAACTGATGCATCACGCCGATCAGGCGGTATACCGGGCGAAGGCCGCCGGCGGTAATTGCTGGCGCTACTACGACCAGCAGGAGGACAAACGCCTGCGCGCCGCGCAGCGGCTGCAGGGCGAATTGGACCGCGCCCTCAAAAAACAGGAGCTCCTCCTGTATTGGCAACCCATCATCAGCATGGAGACCGGGCGCTGTGTAGGGGCTGAAGCCCTGATCCGCTGGCAACACCCGGAACGGGGGCTGCTGCAACCGGATAGCTTCCTCAACATCGCCGAGGATTCCCCCATCATGCATTCCATCGGCCAATGGGTGATCCGTAGCGCCTGCCGGCAGGGGGAAGCGTGGATCAAGCAGGGCCTGGATCTGGACATCCAGATCAATCTCGCCGCCCGCCAAGTGGAAAATCATCGTCTGTGCGATGACTTGCGCCGTACACTCACCGAGTGCCCGGCGCTCCCTCCGGAGCACGTCTGCCTGGAACTGGTGGAGCGGATCGCCCTTCGCGACATCACCAAAACGTCCCGATTGATCGCCGACTGCCAAAGTTTGGGGGTGCGCTTCGCCCTGGATGATTTCGGCACGGGCCCGGCGGCGCTCCAGTATCTTCTCGAACTCGGCTGCAACCAGATCAAAATCGATCACGGTTTTGTGATCCCCATGGTCCACAGCGGCCGTCATCAGCAGATGATTCGTGCGATGATTCAAATGGCGCATGCACTTGGCGTCAGCGTCACCGCCGAAGGTATCGAAAATGCGGAAATCGCCCGCCTGCTCCGGGGGATGCAGGCCAACCATGGTCAGGGCTATGGCATCGCCAGACCGATGCCGGCCTCGGATTTCATGGCTTATCTGCGAGGCCCGCAGGCGGGCGATTGCGCCATATTCAATCCGTAGCCGCATCGTATGCATCCTCCATAAAAACCGTCGACAGGAAGATCACCGTCGTGGGATAAACGCCGTGATCATCTCCTCCGGAAGGAACCCCCTCCCTTCAGGTCAGGGGGCGGTCGCGGGGTACAACTCATGGGCCATTTCGGCCATCAGCAAACGCAGCAAGGCGAGAACCTCTTCCTGGTCCCGGGTATCGGTCGTGGTCAGCCGCAGACGCAGGTCGCCATGCCGTAAATAGGGTGGGAGATCAAGGGCGTTTCGCTCTTTCGCATTGAGCTTGTTGAGGGCCACGACCCCTATTGCCCGGTTCAAAAGAGGCAGGATTTTATCCAGGTAAAGATGCATGGCGGCGGTCGGACGGGGCCGTTTGGCGTCGATAAGCACGATGAGCCCATCGGTATTCTTGCCGAGAATCTCCCACATGAACTGAAAGCGTTCCTGCCCAGGAATGGCATAGAGATGGAGTCTGGATTTGCCGTCCGGCCAGGCGATCACTCCATAGTCCATCGCCACGGTGGTCGTGCTTTTACGCTCCGCGGATTGTGCTTCGGAATAACGGGCGCTGGTGGAAAGCAGGTTTGCGCCGAATAGTGTTTGTAGAGCCGTTGTCTTACCAGAGCCGACAGGTCCGGCAATGATTACTTTTTTCAGCAAGGGGGTCGCGTTTATCACTCCATTTTTCCACCTTTCCGAGAAGCTTCAAAGGAAGTGGCAGGAGATTCCAAAGCACGCCGGATTCCGCGCCCCCGTCCTGGCCACGACCGCCTCAGGGCCGCGCCATGGATTGCCCGACGTAGCGCCCCATCCAGTGTTCGATCGCTTCCACTTCCCGGAGGTGTCCGTAAAGACCAATGCGCGCCGAAAATTTAGTAACCGCCGCGCCTTCGGCATGCAAGGTAATCAAAATCGCATTCCCCTCGGAGTCGTAACCACGCACTTCCGTCGTATCGGGATCGACCTGCTTGGATCCGGTAAACCGCATACCCGCCTGGGGCAGGGCTTTTTCGGCCGCGGCAGTGACGACGCCGAGCGCTGCGGGATAATACGTGTAGTAGGGCACCGGGTTGACCTGCGGGGCCCAAGTGGCGGTACAACCACCCAGCCCGAGAGTGAGCACGACCAGGGCGACTGCGAGGCGCGACGATAAGGTCATAGGATTCTCCATGGTAAACAACGACGCCGGTCCGGTGAATGAACCGCCACCGCGCATTATACCGCAAAAAAAGACGGAGGGGATGCCTCTGGCAAAAATCCCGCTGGTGTCTCTATGGAATTTTACTTCATAATGAACATTCAGACGTCCTGTAAGACCCTACGAGGAGACATAACCATGAAAACTGCGCGCTGGTTGATGATCGCAACGTTTCCCCTCGCGTTGGCGGGTTGCGCGAATAACCCCTACGCCAGCAACAGTACTACGGCCAATACGGCGGGGGGCTCTCTGCTCGGGGCTCTGGCCGGCGCCGTGATCGGCAACCAGACGGGCGCCCCGCTGGCGGGTGCCGCCATTGGCGCCGGGTTGGGCGGATTAGCCGGTTATGGCATTTCCAACAGTCAACGACAGGCACCGGCACCACAGCCTGGTTACTATGCCCCCCCACCGGGCAGCGTGCCCTGCCCGGCAGGCTATGTGTGCACGCCAACGGCTCCTCAGTACCAGCAGCCCCCGAGCTGTCCGGCGGGCTACACCTGTTCGCCCCGATAAATGGACCAATGACGGCGATTCCGCGGCCGTCTTCCTCCCAATTTTCGCTCATCACTTGAAAATAAGCGCTTAACCATCAGCCTTTCTTGAATTTTCTCAAGATTATCGCCTAGAATGCGGAGACCTACGCAGACGTGGGCCGGGGGGGGTGCGTCCAGGACCGTCCCCGGACCCAGAGGAGTGGAATACTCGTGCGATACCATCTTCAGGTTTTCAGACTGGGGGCCTTTGGCCTGGCGGCGGCGTTGGCTGGCTGCGCAAGCATGCCGGGGCGCGTCGCCAGCGCACCGGGCTACAGTTCAACCGCGCGGGGCTCCGCTTATTCCACCGGACAGGATTGCTACGCACCCACACCCAATCTCAATGCCGCCTACAACCAACCCTACGAGATCAACGGCACATGGTACCACCCCATGCGGAACGATGCGGGCTTTTCCGAAAACGGCATCGCCTCCTGGTACGACCAACAGTCCTCCAGCAACATAACCGCCATGGGCACGGCCTTTCACGCCCGGCAAATGACCGCCGCCAGCCGAACCCTGCCGCTCCCCTCCTGCGTGCGTGTTACCAATCTGGAGAACGGGCGCAGCCTAGTGGTGCTGGTGGATGATCGTGGTCCCTTCGTGAGCGGGCGGATCATGGATATCTCCTATGGCGCGGCGCGGCTGCTCGGCATGCTCAGTCAGGGCACAACGCGGGTCCATATCCAAGTCGTCCCCAGCGCCCTTGGTCCGGGGGCATCCCTGCCCAGGGTGTTGCCGGTGGTTCAGCGTACGGCGCCAGGAAGCACACCACCACCGGTGACAAACACGCCGACAGCGGTCCCGGTGCCTCCCTACACGTCACCGCCCTCCCCCGCGCGCGCCAATCTCACGGCCGTGGTAGACAATGCTTTTGCCAGCACCCCGGCCCACGCCAGGCCCGCGGTAACCGAACCCCTCCCTGCAACCGCGCCGCAGCCGCCCAAAACCCCCACGCGCATCCTGCGGCAGTGGCGACAGCCCGCGCAACCCAAAGCGATCTATCTGGAAACCGCAACCCCCATGCAGCTACCCACCGCCGTTCGCGAACGCAGCAAACTACGGGACTTCGGAATCAGCACCGCCCGCATGGTACCGGTATCCTCCAGCGCGGCGGGCAGTCTCTACAAGATCAAGATCGGTCCGATGGCGCCCACAGCCGCCCCCGAAAATTACGCCGCCAGTCTACGCCGCTTGCGCCTGGGCACCTTCGTGGTCAGCGGCGAACACGAGGGTTGAAGACATCCGCGCCAACGTGACGCAAGGTCGGCTCCCGGCGCTCGCCGAGGATGGCCCAGACCATCAGGATGATCCAGACAATTCCCGACCAGCCGAGCACGATGTTCAGCACCAGCACCCATAAAAAATGCTCTTGATGACGTGCCGCGGCGATAATGCTGGGTATAAAATAGATGAACAGCCCGAAAATACCCCCCAACAGCCACACCGCCACATGCAGGAACATCGCCGCAATACCCAAAGCCATCAGGGCCAACACCACGATACTTACCGCCACTAGAGTGCTCAAGCCTCAACTCCTTCCGCCGCAGCGGTAAACAGTCTGTTGATGATGGTGCTCCCCTCCAATTCCTCACCACTGAGGGTCAGAGCCAGCAATTCGCCACCCAGCACCTCCGGGGCGATGATGAGATCCGCCCCGACTTGCCGCAAGCGTTCCAGATTCTTACCGTCCTGGACCGCCGCCACCATCTTTCCGGGAGTCGCCACCTCCTTGGCGGCAAGAACGATGAACGCATTTTCGCTGTCGATCACCCGCAACGCGAGAACCCCGAGGGCGCGCTCGACACCCGCCCTACGCAGCACATCCGAATCCGTCGCATCACCGATCATCAGATCTCCTTCGGCCATCCACACATGCTCGGGCACGGCGGACAGCAGAACCAATGCGGGCAAATGCCGGGCACGCAGGGCATGATAGGTGTTTTGCGCCAAGGCGTTATTACCAATGATCAGGTAATGGTTACGCCATACACGCTTTTTTTCTCCCATCAGCAGATGTTGCATCCGGCCATTCAACAAAGGCACCACGACTGCGGAAATAGAGGTGGCAAAAACGGTGATGCCCAGAATGATGATGGAAACCACAAAGAATCGGGCATCTTCACTTTTCGGCACGATGTCTCCGTAGCCCACCGTGGACATGGTGACTACCGCAAAGTATAAAGCGCTCACCAGGTCCTTGATCGGAGGCGAAAACCCGGCACCCAACACATAGCTGCCCAGCACCGCGTAACTCATCAGCAGCAAAATGGATATTGCCGCGAAGAGGGTGCCAGCGGCCACACTCGAACGCGCGAAATGGCGCCGAAACACCAGCAAGGCCACCAGAATCATGGCGTTGAAAACGGTGACACCGCTCCATACCAACCCGTAGTGATGCAGCAGCATCGCCAGCATCGCCGCTGCGAGCACCAGCGTAATGGCCCAGGAAAAACGGGAGCGAAACAGTAATCCGAAGGCCATCAGTAGTAAAACGGTGCCGACAACCGCCTCGGGTACCGTGCCCAGCGCTGACAAAAGCGAGGACTGGGTCAGACTGGCGGCGGGCGCGAGATCGGCCAGTTCCGGAAAGAGCTTGGTGAGATGTGGCAACGCATCCAGAACCGCCAACGCCCCCAACAGCCCGACAGCGAGCGCCAGCGGTATTTGTGGAAACCATGCCTCCAAATACAGGACCGCCCGTATCCTGACCGCGAAACGGAGCAACCGTTGCCGGGGCGACAAGCGCACGATATCGGGCATTCTGATCATGGGCAGATCCTTGTTTTCGCGTGTCAGCCCCCGTGGATCCGCAGACGACCGACCCACTGCAGCGCCGAAAGATTCAAGCAGACTAAACAAAACCATGGCATGATTACAAGGTTATGGTGCCCCCCTCGCGGCCTTGACCACCGCCCGTCTCGCACCGTGGGATGATGCACATCGCACGAAACACCCTGCGAAGATGCCGCCAAGTGATTCAAGCTCCGGCCCCACCGTGAGCCACAAACCGCAGTGCGTCGGCATGGATCCCGAAGAAGGCCCGAACCATTCGGACAACGCATTGAACATTCTAGAAAATACGCATCAGCGCATGGATGAAGCTTTGCACCTCCTCACCCATCGTGGAACGAGGCGGCAAGTAGCCGGCCAAAAAATGACCCGCAGGATATCGGTGCGCCGGATCCCCATCGGGGGCCAGCGTCCCGGTGCGCGGATCGTAGTGCGCCGTCACCACATCCGGCGGCTGAAAAAAACCGACATCGGGTTCACCCTTCAACGCCGTGCGCATGTAACGAATCCAGATGGGCAAGGCCTGGCGAGCCCCGGCGGCCCAGGTCCCCATCGTGTGATTATCGTCATACCCGACCCAGACCGAGGTGGTGATATGGGGATTGAATCCGTTGAACCAGGCATTATCCTCATGGTTGGTCGTGCCGGTTTTCCCGGCCAGATCATGCCGATGCAGAATCTGCGCCGCAACACCGGTGCCCTCCCGGATCACCCGTTCCATCATGCGCGTCATCAGAAAAGCCACCCCTGGTGGCATCACCGTATGCTGTGGGGGTGGCCGGTACCCCAACGGACAACCCATCAGGGACACCGCCGTGCCATGCGCCGTCACGATCTTGCGGATCAGATAGGGATGGGGCAAAAAACCGCCGCTGGAAAACACCGCATAGCCCCGCGCGACCTGTAACGGCGTAACCTCGCCAGAACCCAGCGCCATGGAGGGCGAAGCCGGAATCTGCCTGGCGGGGATGCCAAAACGCGCCACATAACGCCTGACATAAGGAATACCTGCATGCATCAACAAGCGCACGCTCGGCACGTTATGGGAATCGGCCAAATCCTCCCAGACCGGGAAGGGGGTTCTGGAAAAGGTACGACTATAATTGGTCGGCGCGTACACCTGGCCGTTACCGAGGGGAATCACCAAGGGCGTGTCGGCGATGAGGGATACCGGCGTCAGGTAATGCTTCTTGCCACTGGCCAGATAGGCCGGCGCATCCATAACCGAGGCGTAGACGAAGGGTTTGAAGCCGGAGCCCGGCTGCCGGTACGCATAGAGCGCGCGATCGAAGTGACTCAATGCGTAGCTGAACCCCCCCGACAACGCCAGGATGGCGCCGGAGCGGCTGTTCAGGGAAACCAGCGCGCCCTGGACACGGGGGATCTGGGCAAGCTGCCAGCCGCCGTGAGGAACGTCGTGCCAGACTTTCGTGCCCCAAACCGGATTCCCGGTGCCGGCGGTGGTCGTCGCCACATAACGACGCAGCCAGATGAGGTCTCCACGTTGCAATACCTCGTCCACCGCCGTCGGCGGCTTGCCGCGTGGTGCCGATCGGGCCCAGACCACATCGCGCAGGGTGAGGTGGAGGAGACGGCGCCCCTCAAGCGACACCTCCGCCGATCGGGCGTTGGCCTTCAGCACCACACCCCAATGCAAGTTGGCGGGGTTGTGATGGGGCAGCTGGCCGGGACGCTGGCCTTGCAAAGCCGCCGACAAAGCAGGGGCCCGCAACTGGGCGATAGGGCCACGCCAGGCCTTGGGGTCCATGCTGTCAAGACCCATGCTGTAGTTTTCCAGACCCACCGCCAGATCGGCATCCGCGGCGCGCTGATCCGTGGGATCGATGCTGGTGTAGACCCGCAGACCAGTCCGGTAGGTAAAGACCGCGCCGAACTGGCGCTCCAACCAGTTGCGGATCCAATCCGTCGCGTAGGGTGCGATATTGCTGGCGGGCGCGTGGTAGTGGGCACGGACGGGTTCGGCAAGCGCGGAGCGCTCCTGCGCCACGCTGATGTAACCCAGTCGCGCCATCCGTTGCAATACGTAATCCCGGCGTGTTTTAGCGGCTCGCGGCGAGGCGATGGGGTTGAAGTAGGAAGGCGCGGCGGGCAGTCCGGCCAGCGTCGCCATTTCACTCAGGGTCAGTTGGCTCACGGTTTTGCCGTAATACGTCTCCGCCGCCGCCTGTACGCCGTAGGCGCCCTCCCCCAGGTAAATTTTATTGAGGTAAAGCGCGAGAATTTGTGAACGGGTAAAATGCGCGCTCACCTTATAGGCCAGGAGGATCTCCGCCACCTTGCGAGTCACGGTCTTCTTGGAGGTCAGGTAAAAGTTGCGCGCCACCTGTTCCGTGATGGTACTCGCCCCCTGCACCGGCGCCATGTGGAGCAGATCCACCCAGGCCGCGCGCAGAATACCGGGAAAGCTGACCGGATAGTACAGCGGATCGTGGCTGTAAAATTTAGAATCCTCGGCGGAAATGAAGGCTTCCTGGAGGGGTTTGGGAATCTGCGCCAGCGGCAAAGCATAGCGCAACTGCGGCCCCACCACCTGCAGGAGACGCCCATTATCCGCATAGATGCGCAGGGGTTCCTGGGGATGCCAGTTTTCGAGTTGCGTGACCGGGGGCAAATCGCTCCAGATGCGCCAGGTCCAGATACCCACACCCACGACGAGACCGGCGCAGAGCAAAACGGTGACGACAAACGTCCAAAAAATCCAACGGCGCCGCGAGCCGCCGGCCCCTCGCGCCATCACCATCAGCCCCTAATCCAGACACATCCGAGTACGCGGGCCGCACATGGGGCAACCGGCATCAGAGCCATGACTCCCCCGTATGCAACCAACGGGTCAACCAGCCGGCAGGCTGCACCGCGGATTTGGCGACTACCGGCACCCGCTGCAAAAGGTGCCCATACCAGCGCACCGTCAGCGTACCAACAGGTTCACCCGCGCGGATCGGCGCCTTGAGACCCGTCAGGGGGATGAACTGCGCCTGCAAGTGGGTGCCCCCCTGCTTGGGCTCCGACAGGGTGACGGCGCGGGCGGTCATCACCTGGAGGTCTTCCGGGCTCCAGTCTTCATGATGCACGTTCGCCACCACTTGCCCAGCGGCATAAAGGGAGCGATCCCGCCAGCCATTCCAGCCGTAATGCAGCAGCGCGCTGGCATCGTCTCCCGCGGCACGGCGCGAAGGCGCGCCCAGCACCACAGCCACGAGTGTGCGGCCGTCACGGCTCGCGCTGGCGTCCAGATTCCAGCTGTCCTTGGCGGCCAGGCCGACGCCGAGACCATCGATGTCGCTCCGGCCGGCCAGCGGATTGTAGTTGAACTGCGTGATCCGGTTGTAGACATAGGAAGTCTTCCCGGCCACCTGCAACACCTGCGGATGCGCCTGGATCAAGCGCTCCGAGAGACGGGCGATATCCAGCGCCGTGCTGGTCTGGCCGGGTTGCGGCAAACCGTCCGGGTTGGTGAAGTGCGTATGCCGCAGACCCATGGCCAGCGCATCGCGATTCATCAGGCCCACGAAACCACCCACGCTGCCCGCCACGGCCTGAGCGATGGCGATGGCCGCATCATTACCACCGTCGATGAGCAGACCGCTCTCCAACTGCGTCAAGGTGACCGGCATGCCGGGCTGAATGAACATCCGGGAACCCTGCGCGTGCCACGCCTCGTCCGAGACCCGCACCGCTGCTTGTGGTTGTACCATGCCCTGCTTTTCCGCCTGGTACAGGACGTAGGCCGTCATCAGTTTGACCAGGCCGGAAGGGTTGAGGGGTTTTTCGGCATGGTCGGCCATCAGCACCTGGCCACTGTTTACATCCAGCAGCACGGCACCTTGTATATCCGTCAACCGCGGCGCGGGCAGAGGGGGCTGTGGCGGCAAGAGGGGTGGTGAAGGTAAATCCGGGGTGGCCGCGCTGGCGTCCCCCCAGGCCATCATGGCCGCGAGGGCCAAAGCTTCGAACAATTTCATCGTGTGGAGCGGTTCTTTGATCCGGCTGATAGTACCTGTTGGAAATCCACCCGCAGGGAAAAGTTCCCGATCCGCCCCCGCGCGCTCCATCCGCCGGACATGGCGACCGCGTACACGAAGATCAGTCACCCCGGATCAGCAAGTAACGCGCCATAAGCGCCTGCGTCGAGGCGTCGTGGGGATGGCCGGCCGCCCCCCGTATATCCGCCACGATCCGCTGCGCCAGTATTTTGCCTAGCTCCACACCCCATTGATCAAAGGAGTCGATGCCCCAGATCACCCCCTGGGTAAAGACACTGTGCTCATAAAGCGCCACCAGCGCCCCCAGGGTATGGGGCGTGAGGGCGTCGGCCAGCACCACGCTGCTGGGCCGATTGCCCGGGAACATGCGGAAGGGCACTTGCGCCTCGGCGACCCCCTCGGCACGCAGTTCCTCCGCCGTTTTGCCGAAGGCCAGCGCCTCGGCCTGCGCGATGAGATTGGCCATCAGCAGATCATGTTGCTCCGCCAGCGCGCTCAGCGGTCGGCAAAAGCCAATAAAATCACAGGGAATCAGGCGCGTGCCTTGGTGGATCAGTTGATAAAAAGAATGCTGTCCGTCCGTGCCCGGTTCACCCCAGATGATGGTACCGGTATCGACGGGCACGGGATGTCCGTCCTCATCCACACGCTTGCCATTGCTCTCCATCTGCAGTTGCTGGAGATAGGCCGGGAAACGGGCCAGGTCGTGGGCATAGGGCAGTATGGCCTGGGTGTGCGCCGCCCAGAAATTGTTATACCAGAGCGCCAGCAGACCCAGCAGCACCGGCAAATTCCGCTCCAGCGGCGCGGTCTGAAAATGAATGTCCATGGCATGGAAACCCGCCAGCATCTCGGTAAAATGCTCGGGCCCCACCGCCAGCATGGTGGACAGGCCGATCGCGGAATCCATGGAATACCGCCCGCCCACCCAGTCCCAGAAGCCAAACATGTGCTCCGCATCCATACCGAAGGCCTTGACGGCGTCGGTGTTGGTGGAAACCGCCACAAAATGCTTCGCCACGGCCGCCTCCCCCAGGGCCGAGGTAATCCAGTGACGCGCCTGATGGGCGTTGGTCATGGTCTCCAGGGTGGTAAAGGTTTTGGAGGAAATGATGAAGAGGGTCTCGGCAGGGTCGAGGCCGGCAGTCACATCGACGAAAGTCGCCCCATCCACATTGGCGACGAAGCGCAGATCCATATCCGGATGACGGTACGCGCGCAAAGCCTTCCAGGCCATCTCCGGCCCCAGGTAGGAGCCGCCGATCCCGACGTTGACCACTTTGCGCAGGGGTCGGCCAGTCGCACCGCGCCAGCGGCCCTCATGAATGGAACGGGTGAAGGCGGCCATATGTTCCAGCACCTGGTGGACCTCCGGCACCACATTCATCCCCACCGTGGGCATGACATAGCCCTTGGGCGCGCGCAAGGCGGCATGGAGCGCGGCCCGACCCTCCGTGCGGTTAACCGGCTCGCCAGCGAACATCGCCGCGCGGCGGTCCTCCAGATGCCGTCCCCGGGCCAACGCCATGAGCAGGCGTACGGTCTCCGAATCGATGAGGTGTTTGGAGTAATCCAGATAAAGTCCGCAGGCCTCGGCGGAAAAGCGCTGGGCGCGCTGCGGATCTTCACGAAAGAGTTGACGTAGAGTAACGCCATCCCAGCTTTGCCGATGCTGCTGCAGATCCTGCCAGACGGACCATGTGTTCAGGGATACGGACACGGGCATACTCCTTGTGCGGAGGGGAACGAACGAGAAACCTCTGGCTCAAGAGTAGGCAAGGCGCGGCGGCACCGCAAGGGCGGATCGGCCGCGGCGCCCGCGGGCCACCAAGCACGAAATCGATACGCGTTACCGCAGATGTCCTTGCCAGGCATCCCGCAAGGATTGCAAAAAAGCGGTTTCGGTCTCTTCCAGCACCGTCCAGTCCGCGCGGCCGCTGTCCCTATCCAGCTGTTCCACCAAGGTGCCCATGGCCTGATGGTAGGCATGGTGCCACTGATCCAGGGCGTTTCCCTCGGCCCGGCCCAAGCGCCGCAGATGACCGTGGATGGGACAGGCCTGCGCATTGCCCAGTGTCATGGAATCCAGCAAATGGGGGTTTTGCCGGACCATTTTGGATAACACGCTGTGGTTGGCCATCTGGGCGGCATACACTCCCAACAGGGTGCTGGGGTGCGGGTGCTGCACATACCGCTTCTGGAGCCATCTTTGCAGCCGGGCAACCGGCATGGGGCGGGCGATGCCCCGTCCCTGCAGCAGCGGAATATCCAGCGTAATCATGGCATCCAGAACGGCTTCATTCTCGACCCCCTCCACCACCAGATCCACACCCAAACCCTGTGCCAGATCTCGCACCGCGAGAACGAAGTGTAAATCCTCCGGGCGTTGCGCCAGCATACGCACGAAACCCTGATCCAATTTGATCTCATCGACGGGCAAATCCTTGAGGCGCAGCAAGGACGCATAAGCGCTGCCCACATCGTCCAGGGCCAGACGCACCCCCAACGCCTTGAGTTGCTGCAGCAGCTCCAACGCCGCGTTGCGCTCCAGAAAATCACTGCCTTCCAGGATTTCCAGCATGATACGCGCGGGATTCACACCACTTTGCAGAATGATCTGGCGGATCTGGCGGATGCAGGATTTGTTCAGCGACTGGGGATCGATGTTCACCGAGACCCACAGTTCACGGCCTGGCCCATCCAGGATCTTCAGGTCTTCCAACGCCTGGGCCAGCATATGCTGGGTGAGGTGGCACAGGTCGGCGCCACGCAATTGCGGCAGAAACTCACGGGGCGCAAGCATGCGCCCGTTGTCTGCCCGCAGGCGGGCCAACGCCTCCATGCCCACGACCGCCATCGCCTGATTATCCCAGACCGGCTGGTAGAGGACGTGAAGCCGGCCATTCGCCAGCAATCGCTGCGCAAGCGGGGAACGACTCATGGCCGCGGCGGTTTCATGCAGCACCCAATAGGCGCTGCGATCCGCCTTGCTGCGCTTGCTTTCGTAAAGCGCCTGATCCGCATCCCGCAGCAAACCATCGGGTGTGGCCGTGGTCTTCGCTCCGGGGAAGATACTCACCCCCATACTGACGCCAACCCGGACATTGGTGCCATTCCGCAACATCAGCGGCGAGGTGATCACCGACTCTATTTTGTACAGGATCTGATAAAGATCCTCCTGATTCTGCACGGATTCCAGCAGAATGACAAACTCATCGCCACCGAACCGGCCCACCATGTCATTGCACCGCAGCACCTCGGGCAATCGCTGCCCCAGGGCAGCGAGCACCTCGTCCCCGGCCTCGTGACCAAAGCGGTCATTGATCGGCTTGAAGTCGTCCAGATCCAGCATACAAATGGCGAGAAAACCCCCTTGCCGCTGATGACGCGCCATGGCCTGTTCCAGTTGCGCCTCCAGAAGGCGGCGGTTGGGCAATCCCGTCAGCGGGTCATAGAAAGCGACCTGTTGGAGCTTTTCCTGTGCCTGCTCGATCTCCTGTTGGTAGCGCTCCTGACGCAGCGCCAGCCCGATACTGTTGGCCACCTGGCTGTAGAGTTGCTGTACGGCGGTCGTAAAATGCCCCGCACGAGCGCTCATGATACCGAGAATGGCCTCGGGATGCCCTCCCTCGTGCGTAAAAATCGGCCACAGCATCTTCGCGGCCAGTTGATCCTGCAGACCCGGATATGCGTCGAAGATCGGGTGATACGGTGGCAACGTATCCCGGACGAGAGGCCCCTCGCAGCCACGGTCACGATGCAGAATCTCCCCCAGCAGGGTTTGTTCGGAGGGCCAGCCCAGGACATTCTGCGTATCGGCGAGCTCCAGCAGCGCATGGGCGATTTCAGGCGTCGCCGCTTTCAGATACGTTTCCCGAAGGATGGGCGCCACCGGGTCCGGCAAAACGATGTAAGCGGCCGTCGCCTCCGTTTCTTCCACCAGGATCTGGAGAATCACCGGGAAGATGGCGGCGGACCCCCTCCGGTCGAGCAGATAGCGCTGTAACTGCACGACGGCCGCTTGATAACGGCGCATGGTGGCGTCTTGAGCGGAAAGTTGCGCCAGACTTTCTTTTTCTTCCGCCAGTGACTTTTTCAAAAACAACTCGTCCATGCCATGCCCGATGAGCCGCGAGATTTGCCGCAACAACTCGCAGATTTCCTCGGAAAACATCATGGGTTGGCCACCGATCACCGCGAGGATGGCCCATTGCTCCCCCTGATGGACGATCGGCACGGCGGCGGCCGCGCGCCAGCCGTACTCCAACGCCTGTTCACGCCACAACTGCACCAAGGGATCGGAAAGATAATCCTGCTGCACCACGAGATCCCCGCTACGCCAAGCCCTCGCCCCCACCGTCTGTCCCTCCGGCACGTCCGCGGAAACCGGCCAGCGACGCTTCAACGCGTTGGAGGCACTCCAGCCCGCGCTCGCCAGGGCATCCATGCAACCATCCGCGCCGGGACGGGCGATCCACGCCGCGATGAACAATCCGCTATCGATGAGCTGCTGGCAGCTCCGCTGAAAAAGCACACCCATCTCCTCGGTCGTTAACGCCACCTCGCCCGCCAACAGTAAGGCCCGCTGCAACGTACGCGTGCGCTCCAAAATCCGTCCCGCTTCCTGGCGACGCAAGAAATCCTGTAAATCCCCGGAAAGACCCGCCATCAGCTGCATGGTCTGCCGGGGAAATTCCGCCCCCCGATCACGCTGCAGGGCAATACGCCCCGAGCGGCCATCGGGCCAGGAAAAGGCCACCTGCACGCTTCCGCCCAGCGCGTACCGGGCGGCGAAAGCGCGCCAAACCGCCCAGGCCGCCTTATCGCGATCCACCACAGGAGACACCGGGATGGCACGGTCGGTCGGCAGGGGTACGCCCGAAGACGCACGATCTTCGTGCACGGGAATGGGCACTCCGCGAAACGCTTCGGCGAGCGGACCCGCCACGGCGCGCAAGGTCGCCCAATCAGACTCCGGTGAGGTCTCCACCACCCACACGAGGGGTAGTTTCAACTGCGCCTGAAGCGTCTGGCAGAATGCCTCGAGCACGAACGCCTCCGGCTCCTCCACGCTTCCGGAGAAGAGCCGGTTGACCTCGCTGAGCGCCTGGAAGAAGCGCTCTCTGGCCAGGACCTCCCGATGACTTTGCCGCAACGCCGTCGTGCGTTCCTGCACCTGGCGCTCCAGCCAGCGATTGCCCTGCCTTAACACATCGCGCCCTTTGACGGATTCGGTGATCATCGCCCCGGCGAACAACCCGACCATCACCATGCCCACCCCTACCAGTTGCAACAGGGATTCCGGGTCTATATGGATGGCCCCGGCATACGGTCCCAGACCGCGCGCCGTTCCGGCGATAGCAATGAGAAATTGCAGCAACACCAGACGATACACGTCGCTCAGCGGAAAGCGCGTCATGCTCCAGAAGGCGGGCAGAAGCAACAGACCTGTCAGCTCGATGTCTCCACTGAAGGCCGGATAAGAGAGCCAAAAAATAGCGGTGACCACCGCGGTCGAAGCCAACGCAAATAGCCAGAATACGGGGTCGACCGGAATCTGATCGCGCCAGCGCCAGGATTTCGGCCACAACAGCAGGTTGGTACTGAAAATCACCACGCCGAAGACGACGCTGAGGCCATTGCTCGCCGCGGATAACAGCCCCGGCCAGGAGAGCATGGCATCGGGCCGCTGTATCAGCACGCTCCAAAAACCCACCAACAACGCATTGACGACACACGGCAACGCGATAAACGCGAACAGATCCCCGACCTGTTCGATGCCCTCCCAGGCGGGATAAAGCCGACGCATCATGCGCACGGAAAACCAGGCGGAGAGGACCACCCCGATGGACAGCAGTATCGCCTCGCGCGGTACGACACCCAGCATCAGACCGCTCAGAAACTCGCCGAGCAGGAGACCCGGCAGCAACACCTTGCCCCTGCGCAACAGCAGAAACACGACCAGACCGGAGGTGGCCCATGCGGAGAGATAAAACGCCCGGGAGGCGTCGGATATCAACCACCATGCCATTCGGGTCAACAGCAGGCACGCCGCAACGGCCACCGCGTTGTCCCGCAGCGCATGTAACCGGACCATTCGGGGCCGACGTCGCGGCGCGGAAGGTGCTGTCCCAAGACCTAACGACAAAACCCCACTCCTCTCATCAGGGCAGAGCCCCGTGCCCATAAACGATGATGTCATGCAGTGACACGAACCCTCTTGAACTCTATCAGCATTCCGCGAAAAGCACATCTCGGCGGCGCTGCGCGAAGCGCGTTTCACCGGCCCAGCGGGGTTGGGCTGAAGCGGAACCCGCAAACAGGGAGGGGCTGTTTTTTTGCGGATCGGGTCCGCCGGACTATACTACGCATTCTTCAGACGCCCCGGAACGCGCATTCACCTTGATCCCGACCCTCTCGCCCGTCGTTCCCTGGGGTGTGGCACTGTGTGGTCTTCCAGGCCGTTGCAGGGCGACAGGGCGTATGCGCCGGGAGTCGAACATGCCTTTTCAAAGTAAGGGCCCCCGCCGATCTTTCGGGTGGAAGGCATCCGCGATGTTTCTGTTCGCGCTGCTTTTCTTCGCCTGGGGCATCGGCAATACCAGCCTTTGGGATATTGATGAACCCATCTACGCGCAGTCGCTGAAAGATCAGATCGCGCAACACAATCTGGTCGTACCGACCTTCAATGCACGGCTGATGCCCGACAAACCGGCACTGAACTATTGGTTGATGTGGACCGGGGTCAAAGTACTGGGGATGAATTCCTGGGGTTTACGGATCGGCTCCGCTGTCGTCGGCGCTTTATTGATCCTCTACCTGACCATGGCCCTGCGGCGTCTGTACGGTGAGAACACGGCGCTCATCTGCGGTCTGCTCACCGCCACCGCACTCCATAGCACCGTGATATTTCGAGGCGCCACCCCCGATCCGCTGCTGATCCTGACGGTGACGGTGGCCCTGTTGAGCTATTTGCGCGGTTATTTGCTCCCGGAGAGCCGTCGCCGGGAATTACTCATCGCCTACGCCGCCATGGCCCTCGCCACGCTGGATAAGGGCCCCATCGGATTCCTGCTGCCAGGACTGATTATCGTCCTGTTTTTACTGCTGCGCCGGGATCTGGCTTTTCTCTGGCGGGAAAGCCGGCTGACTTGGGGAGTACCACTCTTTCTGATCATTACGCTGCCCTGGTATCTTGCCGTCGGCATCGAAACCCACTGGGCCTGGGATCGCGCGTTCCTCCTGCAACAGAACATTGGCCGTTTCGACGACAGCATGCAGGGACATCGCGGGCCTTGGGTATACTATCTGGCCAGCACCTTTCTCGGGATGCTGCCGTGGTCGATTTTTTTACCGCAAGTTTTTCGGGATTTGTGGCTTTCCCGGCGGGATTCCTTGCACAACCAGCCAAAAACCCTGTTCCTGCTGGTCTGGGTCACGGCCTGGATCGGTTTTTTTGCCCTATCCGCCACCAAACTCCCCAATTACGTCTGGGAGGCCTATCCACCGCTCTTTATCCTGCTCGCGGCCTATTTCGAGAAAGTACGGGTGAATGCCACCCACCCTGCACGCTGGGGATGGACGCTTTCACTCGGGGTACTGTTCCTCACCGGACTGGCATTGAGCATTTTTGCAGGCTGGGTGGTGTTGTCGCGCCAACCGCATCTGCCCGATATGGTGGAAGTCGGCGCGCCCTATATGCTGGCGGCGGTGGCGGCCTTCGTGCTGCTCCGGCGACGCCGCGAGACCGAGGCCTGGATGGCCCTGTGCGTGGGCAGCGTGGCCCTCGCCGCGCTACTGGTTTTTGTCATCACGCCCCCCCTCAATGCCGTCAAGCCATCGCGCGACATGGGACAACATATTGCTGCCCTGCAAGGCCAACAACCTTATCGGCTGGCGTCCTGGCGGTGGTTCCAGCCGAATTTTCTGTTCTATGCCGGACGCGGCAACATGCCCATCCGGCACTTGCAGGCATTGACGGAATTGCCCGCAGTCCTTGGTCCAGAGCCTCTCTATCTCGTCTGCCCGGCAAGAGATATCCCCGCTGTCCGGGCGGCGCTGCCCGCCGCGTATCAGCAGCAAACCGTCATGGTGCGCTACGAAATCTACAATCACGAAAACATCGCCCTGTTACGAATCACCGCACGCCAGAAGCCGACGGAAGGATCTTGACCCCGGCATCGCGCCTTACTAACATGAATAAAACGTGTGGCGATGGAGTCCGCCCAATAACCGCCTTTATAGGCTAATGACTGCTACTGTTCCTGATCGCAAGGTCGGGTGGTGGGGAGTTGGAAACCATATAAAGGGGAAGGCATGCTCGACGATATCGTCCTGCAGGGTGGGCAGGTCTTGACGGTGATATGGTTATCACCGCTCTTGCACGGCTTCGTTGTCTCCATGGAAGAGCGCGTTCAGCGCGGACAGGGGCCGTCCATATTCCAGCCCTATCGGGATCTCTGGAAACTCTTCCACAAAACCCTGCTGATACCGGAATCCGCGTCCTGGGTGTTTTTCTGGGCGCCGGTGGTGGCTTTTACCGCTATGCTCATCGTGCCGATGCTGATTCCGGTGCTGACCAATTTCCCCCTGCCGCTCTCGGACATGGGCGATATCCTCGGCGGCGGCCTCATCCTGACCCTTGGCGGTTTTTTTATCCTGCTGGCCGGACTGGATACCGGGCAGCCCTTCGGCGGACTGGGTTCCAGCCGCGCGGTGATGCTCGCCATCCTCGCCGAGCCGACCCTGATCCTGGTCTTTATCGGCATTACCTTTCTCGATCACTCCATGCTGCCCTTCGTCGCCAATCACCTGCTGGCGCGAGACCCAGTGGCCTACTGGAGCCCGGCGCACATCTTCCTGATCTTCGCCTTTTTCATTCTGCTGACCGTGGAGACCGACCGCCTGCCCATCCACTCGACCATCCCCTACGAGATCTACATGATCGACGAGGCGCGGATTCTGGAATACTCCGGACCGCTGCTGGCCTTGCTGCGATGGGCGAGCTGGATGAAGCAGTTTTTGCTCTACACCATTTTCCTTAACGTCTTTTTCTTTCCGTGGGGATTGTCCGCTACGGGGAGTCTGGGTTCAGTGCTGCTGGCCTTGCTGATCATCCTGGCCAAGTACGGGGCGGTGGGACTGGCGATGGTGGCGGTGGACACCTTGCAATCGCGGCTGCGCTTCTACCGTTATCAGGAGCCCCTGGCGCTGTCTTTTCTCTTTGCGGTGCTGGCCATTGTGGCCGACCAACTCTAGGAGGCTGAGATGCTGATCTTTCATCTGAGTCCCCTGGCCACCTCACTTTTCAGTCTGCTGGTCATCCTTGCGCTGGTGCTGTCTTTCGTGATGCTGGCGTCACACTGGCTGAAAAACCATGTTTATGCCTTTGCCGCGGAATCCTGGGTCATCGCGGCCATTTCCGCCGCCATCGGTTATTACGGGCACTACCCGGAGCTTTATGTCATCGCCCTCCTGACGGCGCTTTTTCGCGGATCGCTGCTGCCCTATCTGGTGCTGCGCCTGATCAATCGCTTGGGGGTTCAGCGCGAATTCACCCCGTTGCTGAAGCCCTCCTCCAGCATGGTCCTCGGCGCGGTACTGGTGATCTTTTCCTATGAAGTCTCGCGGCAACTGGGGGTGACGCTGCACCTCAGCGACAATATCGCGGTGTTGGCCCTGACCGGCATGTTCAGTCTCAAGCTGATCGGCTTTTTGATGATGATCCTGCGCTCGGAGGCCATCAGTCACATTCTGGGCCTGCTGGTGATCGAGAACGGGATATTTCTGGGGTCGCAGATTCTGGTGCCCGGTATGCCGATCCTGATGGAACTGGTGATCATCTTCGACCTGCTGATCATTGTCATGACCTTCGGGATGCTGGTGCGCCTCCTGCAAGCCCATGCCGGGGCGACCAGCAGCCGCAAACTGCAAAAGCTGGTGGGCTGAGGTGAGTTTCACGGCACTCATTGCGGCTTTGTGGATTGTGCCCGCAGTCGCCATCGTGCTGATCATGGCGGTCCGCCATCCGCACTGGGCGGAATATCTGAATCTGGCGTCATCGCTGGCCGCCTTTGGCCTGACCCTGGCCATTCTGGTGGTGGCACCCGACGAGGCGCTGGTGACCGGTGCGGGCTATCTTCTGCTGACGCCGCTGGGGGCCTGGGTGCTGTTCTGCGTGGGGCTGGTCTATCTGCTGGCGTCTCTCTATGCCATCGGCTACATGCGTCTGCTGCCAGAGGAAAAGCCGCGTCTCCACAAATATTACGCCTTGCAGGCCGGCTTCGCGTTGACCATGCTGATTGCGCCATTGATGAACAATCCCGGCATTTTCTGGATCGCCATCGACTTCACCACCATCGTCAGCGCCTTTCTGGTGGGCTTCGAGCGTGAGGCGGAGTGTATCGAGGCGGCGTGGAAATATCTGATCATCGTTTCTGCGGGTCTGGCGCTGGCGTTGCTGGGCATTATCCTCTTCTACTGGGGCGGGACCTTCACCCTGGGGCCGACCTATGCCCTGACCTGGGCCAACCTGCGGGCGGTGGCGCCACAGATGCCGGAGACGCTGCTCTTCTTGGCCTTCCTGCTGACGCTGGTGGGTTTCGGCACCAAGGTGGGTCTGGCACCCATGCACACCTGGCTGCCCGATGCCCACAGCGAAGGCCCGGTGCCGGTTTCCGCCATGCTCTCCGGGGCCCTGCTGAATATCGCCCTGCTCGGCATTTACCGCTTCCTGTCCATCGTCGATAGCGGCGGCCATGGCGTGATGGGGCATACGGCCTTGCTGGTGCTGGGGGTGATCTCCCTTCTGGTGGCGGGACTGTTCATCGTCCGTCAGGATGGCGCCAAGCGCATGCTGGCCTATTCCTCCCTGGAGCACATGGGCGTGCTGGCCATCGGCTTTGGTTTCGGCGGCCCCATGGCCTTCGCCGGGGCCATGTATCACATGATCAACCACGCCCTGACCAAGTCCATGATGTTCTTCGGCGCCGGCAACATGATACGCGCCTATGGCACCAAATCCATGAGCAACATGCGGCGGGTGCTGCGTTATTATCCGGTCAGCGGCGCGCTCTGGCTGTTGGGCGCGGTGGCCATTACCGGGGCACCGCCCTTCGGGCTTTTTCTTTCGGAAATCACCATCCTGCGCGGCGGCATATTGAGCCCCAACCCCTGGGCGGTGTGGGTGATGGCGATATTGCTCATCCTTATTTTCGTCGCCTTCATGAACCACTTCCGGCGCATGATCTGGGGGCCGGAACCGGTGCCCGGTGCGGAGCCGACCCTGACGCTGTCCGTCTGGAATACCTTGCCCATGTGGCTGGCCTTTGTGCCCGTTCTGGTGTTCGGCCTGTGGTGGCCGGAAGGGCTGTGGACTTTCTTTCAGCACGCTTTTGTGGTGCAGCCATGAGTGCGGCCATGAGGTACAACGATTGCGCGTTGCGTCCGCTCCGTGCCACTGATTTACCCGCGGTGGCACAGGACTGCGTCACGGCGGGAATGCGTTTTCAGATGGCCTGGCACGACTGGGAAGAGGGTCAGTGCGTGGTACGCTATCTGGTCAGTCAGGGCAACCGCGTGCCCTTTCTGCTGCTGGAGGTCCGTGGCGAGGAAACGCTGCCGTCGCTGGCGGCCATCGTGCCTCTGCTCGGCTGGTATGAGCGGGAGATGCGGGATCTGGGCGGTCTGACGTTTACAGGGCATCCCGAGCCCTTTCCACTGGTGATCCACGAGGGTTTTTCGCTGCCCCTCCCGCCCCTGGGGCGGGAGGGGGGGAAAGGCCGCCTGAGCGGCGAATATATGCCCCCCACCATGCCGGAAGTACAGGGCGATCAGGTGCAGAACCTCTACTGGGGGCCCATACGGGCCGATGTGGTGGAGACGGGGGAATTTCATTATTCCTACATCGGTGAGGCCATCCTCCACTACCATCCCCGGCTCTTTTTCAAGCATCGCGGGCTGGAGGCGCGCTTCGTGGGCCAGCAGGCAGATGCCGCGGTCTTTCTGGCAGAGCGGGTGTCGGGCGTCGGCAGCGTTTGCCATGCCCTGGCCTACTGTCAGGCGGTGGAGACGGCCTGGGGTATCGAAGTACCAGCGCGGGCGCAACTGCTGCGGGTGATTCTTGCGGAGCTGGAGCGCCTCTACAATCACTTCCACTATTTCGGCCTGCTGGCGAAGACGACGACGCTGAAAGTGGGCTCGGCGACAGGTTTTCTGCTGGAGGAGCGGGTGAAGCAGTTGGCCGCACAACTGACCGGATCGCGCTTCCTGCGCAGCCTGCTGTCTGTGGGCGGGCTGCGCCGCGACCTCCAGGCGGAACACCTGGCGAGCGCGCTGGAAAACATCAGCGACGAAGGCGACGCGTATCTGACCCGCTTGCACCAAACCGCCAGCCATCTCGACCGCCTGATGGGCACTGGAATTTTATCGAAGGAAGTCGCCTTTGATCAGGGGGCGACGGGACCGGTGGCGCGCGCCTCCGGCCTCGACCGGGACTTGCGCCGCGATCACCCTTACGCGGCCTACCCGCATCTGCGCTTTGATGTGCCGGTGCGCGCGAAAGGCGATGCCATGGCCCGCAGTGAAGTCCGCGCCGAGTCTTTACGTGAAGCCATCGCCCTGCTGATGCAGGCTTCCGGGCACCTCAAAGCGGGCCCGGTGCGCGCTGAATACATCGTGCCACGGGGACAGCAGAAAGGGCTGGGCTGGACGGAGTCCCCGCGCGGCTCTCTGTATTACGCCGTGCGGATCCGCGATGGCCGCCTCGAACGGGTGAAGATCAAATCACCCTCATTTTCCAACTGGCGCGTCTTTCCGCTCACGGCGCATGGCACCAACATGATGGACTACGCCATCAATGAGGCCAGTTTCGGCCTCACCATCGCCGGTTGCGACCGTTAGGAGGACAGCATGCCGGTATGGACCTGGACAGGATTGAAGGCCGGCAAAGCCGCCACCCGCTGGCCGCAGCGCGGTCCCGACGGGCAAGATGGCGTGCTGGGCATGCCGCGTTGGGACTCCGCAGCCTGCCGTACGGGCTGTGATGCCTGTGCAGCGGCTTGCCCTACGGGTGCTATCCAGGTGAACGCGGGGAAAGCGGAGGTCGATTACGGACGCTGCATCGTCTGCCAGCGCTGCGTGGAAGACTGTCCCGAAGGGGCGATGGCCAGCTCTTACGACTGGGCTTTCGGTGTGCGGCGGCGCGAAGATCTGCTCTGGAAAAAGGCGCTGGACAGCCGCGTAGGACAGGACCTGGGCAAGCGGGTGGCGCGGAGCCTGCGCCGCAGCCTGCACATCCGCCATGTGGATGCGGGCTCCTGCAATGGCTGCGAATCCGAGATCGGCGCCCTCGACAATCCCTTTTATAACCTGCACCGCCTGGGTATCTTCTTCACACCCTCGCCGCGTTTTGCGGATTTGCTGATGGTCACCGGACCGGTGACGGCGCCTATGCACGCGCCGCTGCTGGCCACCTGGGAGGCCATGCCGGAACCGCGTCTGGTGCTGGCGACGGGCACCTGCGCCGTCTCCGGCGCGCCCATGGATGGCGGCTACGCGGGTGGCTCGGGACTCGACACACTTCTGCCGGTGGATGTCTGGTTGCCCGGATGCCCGCCCAATCCGGCGGCACTCATCCACGCACTGCTCCTGCTGCTGGAACGGATGCCGCAACGGGTCCAGGGGGGACATTATGGTGCTGGATAGTTTCTGTGTCGCCGCCAGCCTTTTTATACTGACCATTGCTCTCGGTATGTTGCAGCAAGGCAGGCTGGCGCGCGTGACCCTGATTTTGGGTGTGCTGGCTGCACTCATTGGCAGCGCCACCAGCTTACCGGGTGGTTCGGCGACCGGTGTGATGTGGTCGCTAGGCGATATGGCCGTGACCTGGCAGCTTCAGCCATCCGCCGCCTGGCTGCTGTTCTGGGGCGGGCTGACGGCGCTGGCGGCTTTCCTTTCTCCCGGTCGCGCCAAAAACCCGGCCATCTGGATGGCCGGTGCGGCAGTCGCCCTGCTGGGCAGTCTCGGCGTTGCCGGTTTACAGGAGGGTGTTTCTTTTCTGATTGCCTGGGAGTTTTTGAGTTTCGGCGGCGCGATCATGCTCCTCGCCGACGGTCTGCAGGAAGCTCAACGCGGCGGGCAGGCCAGCCTGTACATGCTGGCGCTGCTGGAGATCGGCGCGGTGGCGCTGTTGCTCTGCCTGGTCCTGCTCGGCGCGCAGGATACGGACTTTACGGGCTGGGCGGCAAGCTGGGCCACTTACGGCGGGGCGGCCTTCGGGGTGGCGGTACTGTTCATTATTGGCTTCGGCGCCAAGCTCGGTATTCTGCCCTTTTATGAATGGTATCCGGGTGCTTACGGGAGTGGCAGCGGTGCCTCCGGGGCGCTGCTTTCCGGCGTTGTGTTGAACGTCGCGTATTTTGCCCTGGGACGGGCCATGCTCGACTGGTTGCCGGTCAGTGCCACCACGGGCGTGGGCATTTTGCTGGTGTCCCTGGGGACGCTATCCGCCATCCTCGCTATTCTCTACGCCTTTCAACAGGAAGACTGGCGACGCCTGCTGGCCTTTTCCACGGCGGAAAATGCGGGGCTGGCGGTGGTCGCTCTGGGTGCCGCCGCCCTGTTCCGGGCGGATGGCCTGTCTCTGCTGATGACGCTGGCCTGGACGGTAGGCCTGATTCATCTCGGCGGCCATAGTCTGGCCAAAGGCGCGATGATGCTGAGCGCCGACCGGGTGGCTGCGGTGCGGGGCAATTATCAGATCGCGCAGAGCCGGGTACTGGCCCTCGCCCCCTGGACCCTGGGCATCGGTGCGCTGTTCGGGGCCATGAGCCTCGCCGCCATGCCGCCTATGGCGGGTTTTGCCAGTGAATGGTATCTCTTCCAGACCGTGTTTCAGGATTTCCATCTGACCTCTTCTGCCGCGCGGGTGACCCTGGCGCTGGGCGGTGCCGGTCTCGCCCTGACGGCGGCCATCGCCCTGGCGACCATGGTCAAAGTCTTCGGCATCGGCCTGCTCGGACGGGAGGAAAATCCAGCCGAAGTCACGGGACGCTGGCCGATTCTGGGTCTGGGTCTTTTGGTGCTGGCCTATGCCGTGGCTCTGCCATGGACATTGGCGGCGCTGGTCCGGGACAACTGGCTCGCTGTCCCCGCCGCCGTGGCCGCCATGGTGCGCGGCCCGATACTGGTGCCACTCACGCTCCATTTCGCCTTCATTTCGCCACCCCTGCTGTTGCTCACGGGGCTCTTGCTGGCGCTGATTCCCTTGGGTCTGCTCGGCTGGAGCCATCGCCGTCACGGTCGCCGCCGGGTACCGGTATGGGGTCACGGTCTGCGCCGTATACCGGCGGAGAACGCCATCACCGCGCTGGCGTTCTCCAACGCGTTGCGGGAGTTTTACAGCTTTGTGTATCGACCCGGCACCAACACGCGAAAACAGCATACGGAACGCGAATATTTCGTGCACACTCTGCAATTTAACTACAGTCAAGCGCCCGTCTTCGGGCCCTGGTTATTCCGCCCGGTGGTACGCCTGGTACAGAAGCTCAGCGACCGGATCGGTCTGACTTTACAGAACGGCTCGCTCAACGCCTATCTCGCTTATATCGGGATATTGTTAATCGTTATTTTTGCCAGTGTCTTTTATTTGTAACGTGAAGGAGTAAAGATGTTCGCCACTTTCGGCTTTATTGCCCTGTTCGCCGTGCTCGGCGCCTGGGCGCGTTATGGACAGACCCTGCTGGTGCAGACGGTATTCGGCCGCGGATTTCCCTGGGCCACCCTGAGCATCAATGTCCTGGGCTGTTTTATCATGGGTTTTCTGTTTTTCGAGACCCTGGAACGTATTTCTGTGAGTCCGGAATTGCGCACGGGCATACTCACCGGTGGATTGGGCGCCTACACCACTTTTTCGACATTCTCCCTCGAAACCCTGGTGCTTTTTGAAAATGGCGAGGCCATCAAGGGCCTGCTGTACATGTTCATGTCGCTGTTTCTGTGCGTCGGCGCCGCTTTTGCCGGGGCCTGGGTTTCCCGCAATATCTGAGAGGTGCATCATGACGACCGTATCCGTAGTACGTATTTATATTAAGGAAGGCGACAAGCATGGCGGCCACAATCTCATGGAGGAGATTTTCCGCATGCTCCACGATCAGTACAAGGTGCATGGCGTTACCGCCTTTCGCGGCATCGCGGGCTTTGGCAGCAAAGGGCTAGTGCATGCCGACGATGTCCTGCGCCTCAATGTGCATCTGCCGCTGGTACTGGAATTTTTTGACGCACCGGAGACCGTGGATGCGGTGATGCCGCGCCTGCGGGAGTTGGTGCCACCAAGCCATATCCTGCGCTGGCAAGCCGATTGCGACTGCGAATGAATGCACATCCCGCCTCTGTCTCTCTGGCCCGACTGCCGGGGACTCCCGGGAAGTTTGCAGGGCGCGCGCTGTTCTATACTTGAGCCAGGGCGGGTCCGACCATCGCCGAAGGTCCCGCCATCCATACCGGATCAGGACAGGAGCCTCAACATGAAGGATCTACGCACCAACTTTTTGGACCATGTCAAGAAAAATCTGGGCGGGAAGCCGCTGCCGCTGCGCATCATCTTCTGGGATGGCCACGAATACGCCTTCAGCGAACAGGTGCTGGTCACCATGCGCCTGCATTCCGCCAGGCACGTCACCAACCTGCTCATGGGCAATGCGATCGATGTGCTGGGCGAAGGGTATGTGGAGGGCAGCATCGGCCTCGACGGCCGCTACCAAGATATTCTGGCCGTCGCGGAAGCGTTGAATCGCGCCTTCCCCGCCAAAAAACCAAAAACCGGCTTTCTACGCAGGGCCTTGCACAGCAAGTCCAGGGATGCCGAGGCCATTCACTATCACTATGATGTCTCCAATGCCTTCTATCAACTCTGGCTGGATCGCAACATGGTCTATTCCTGCGCCTACTTCAAGACCGGTGCGGAGGATATCGACACCGCGCAAGCACAAAAACTGGATCACATTTGCCGCAAACTGCATCTGCAGCCCGACGAAAAGCTCCTCGACATCGGCTGCGGCTGGGGCGGTTTACTCGTCTGGGCGGCGAAACACTATGCCATTCAAGGCGTCGGCATCACCCTCAGTCAGGAACAGTTCGCTTACGCCAGGGAGCGTGTGGAACGGGAAGGACTGACGGATCGCATAGAGATTCGCCTGCAGGATTACCGCGATATCCCGGAACGCGATTTTTTCGACAAGGTGTCTTCCGTGGGCATGTTCGAGCACGTCGGCCGCGCCAAGCTGGGCGAATACTTCCAGGTGATCCACCGGGTACTCAAGGAGGGCGGCTGGGTGATGAACCATGGCATCACCGCCAGCCAGCAGGATGACGAGCTAGGCCATCATTCCGGCAGTGACTTCATGGACAAATACGTTTTCCCCGATGGGGAGATTCCCCACCTGTGGCGGGTAGTGCGCGAGATGGCGGGGCAAGATCTGGAAGTGCTGGATGTGGAAAACCTCCGCCCTCACTACGCCCAAACCCTCATCCATTGGGTACAGCGATTGGAGGCGCGCAAGGCGGAAGCCATCGCCATGATCGGGGACAAGCGCTACCGCATCTGGGCCATCTACATGGCCGGCTGCGCCTATGCCTTCTGGCATAACTGGTCCGCCCTGCATCAGATACTGGCCGTCAAGCAATCTCGGGAGGAACTGACTCCCCGCCCCTGGGAACGTCGTTATCAGTATCAGGAGAACGCATTCCAGTTGGCCGAGCCGGATTGGGGAAACATCTGATGGCCAGAACGATGCCTTGCCATCCGCGCCATTAAGTGATTTCATGTCGCCAGGAAGGTGAAAATGCACGAGGCCAGCGCGCGGCTGGGACGTTACGACCGCCAGATATTCGAGGGTACGCACCGTATTGGTTTTGATTCCACGACCGTCCGGATACCACGCTCCAGGCGGCATCCTGCGCATCGTTTGCGGGGATTCGTGGTCATTCTCAGGGGGATCTCAACAATGTCGAAAACCGGTCAGCACATGGTGGCAGCGCTGATGACCCTGGCGTGCCTGTCGGGCTGCGCCACGGTGACACCAGTGAGTGGAAAATTTCCGGATATCTCCCCCATGGCCGCGCAAACCGGCCATTATCAGGGCCAGGAAGTGCGCTGGGGCGGCACACTCATCGATACCCACCCAGAGACCCAGCAAACCTGCTTTACCGTGCTGGGTGAGCCCTTATCCAGCGATGGTCGGCCCAGATCGGCACGCGGAAAGGCCCACATCGGCCGTTTCATCGCCTGCGCTCCGGGTTTTTATGACCCGATGCTGTATCGCGCGGGCCGTGAGATTACCTTTATCGGGCGAGTGGAGAGGGTTGTACATCATCAAGTGGGGCAATTCGACTATGCCTACCCCGAACTGGCGGCGAGCACCGTTTATCTTTGGCCGATAGAACCGCCGCGCCCGCGGGTGGACGAGCAAGTCTTCATGGGATCCGGTTTTGGGTTCGGTTACTACCCGGGGTGGTGGTTTGGCCCGGGCTGGGGATACTGGCCCGGCTGGCGCTATTAGCCCCGCCGTGATTCATTTCTCCAGGTCTGGACGGGTGCCTGAGCGCGATGCCGTCCCCTCCGCGGGGCATCCGATAGGCCCGGGTGCCCTCGGCCTCGGCCTGCGCCGCGAGTTTCTCCAGCAGATCCTCGATACGCCGGGGCACGGGGTGGATTTCTTTGAGCTGGCACCGGAAAACTGGATCGGTTTCGGCGGTCGTCCGGCAGCGCGGCTCCGCGTCCTGACCGAAAAACATCCTTTCATCTGTCATGGGTTGTCTCTCTCCATCGGCGGACCGGCGCCACTGGATATGGAACTCCTGAAGGCCATCCAGGATTTCATGGCCATCCATGGGATACATCATTACAGCGAACATCTCGCCTACTGCGCCGATCACGGCCAACTCTACGACCTGCTGCCGCTGCCCTTCACGGAGGAGATGGTGCTCCATCTGGCGCGGCGCATCCGCCGGGTACAGGATTTCCTGCAAAAGCCACTGATCGTCGAAAACACGGCGTACTATGGCGGATTCCACCATAATACCTTGACGGAACAGGAGTTTCTGCTGGCGGTGCTGGAAGAGGCGGATTGCCTGCTCCTCCTCGATCTCAACAACCTCCACGTCAACAGCGTCAATCACCACTACGACGCCACGGGTTTTCTGCGCGCCCTGCCCGCCGGACGCATCGCCTATCAGCACATCGCCGGCTATGCCCGACACCCACAGGGCTGGCTCATCGACACCCACGATGCGGCGGTGGACACACCGGTCTGGGAATTGCTACGCCTCAGCGCGGATCTCTTCGGCGCCTTGCCCACCCTGCTGGAATGGGACAATCAAATTCCGCCCCTGCCGCAACTTCTCGGCGAACTCCGGGGCGCACGCCAATCGCGGCCGGCCCGTGGCACCCACTGAATCCAAAAGCGATCCGGGGTTGATCACGGCCCTCGCCGCACACCTGCGCGGACCCGCGGACCATGCCTGCCCCCCCGGCTTCGATCCCCAGGCGGCGGGACTCTACCGCGAACTGCTCGTCGCCAACTTCACAACCCCCTTGCAGGCCTGCTTCCCTCACTGGATACGGGCGATGGGCGAGGCGCAATGGCGGAAATGGCGAGACGCCTTTATCGCCGAACACGCCTGCCGCAGCCCTTTTTTCCGGCAAATACCGGATGAATTCCTCGCCTATCTCAGCGCCCGTCAGGAAGACCTGACGGCGATACGGCCCTACGCCCTCGAGCTCGCCCACCTGGAGTGGTTGGAGCTCGCACTGACCGTGGCGGAGGCGGACCCACCGCCTGACCATATGACGCCCGACGGCGATCCTTGGACCGCTCCCGCCGTGCTGAATCCGGTACATGCCCTACTGCAGTATCGTTACCCGGTACAGCGGCTGATTCTCGAACCCGCCTTCACGGCGGTACCAGCGCTCACAGCGGAATTCAGCCCGCTTTTTCTCTATCGTGATGCGAAAGACGTCGTGCAGATGATCGTGCTGGATGGCCTTGGCCTCCGCCTTTTCGCCACGCTCCGCGAGAACCCCATGCCCGGCGCCGCCCTTTTCGCCCAGTGGCGGGAAAGCGGGTTCTTGGAGAAGGGGGCGGATCTGCGCAATCTGGAGACAAGCATACGCGCTTTTCTGCAACGCATGCGATCCGCCGGAGCCATCCTCGGCACCTTGCCCGCCGCCGTATGAGCCGTCAGGACATCGAACCGGGCTTCATCGTCCTCCATGGCGACCGCCTGGAGTGGCTCAGCGATGCCGTTCTGGAGTGGTTGCACGAACACCCGCTGCAAGCGTTGGAAGAGGAAATTTTTCTCGTTCAGAGCAACGGCATCGCCGAGTGGCTGCAATGGACCCTGGCGGCCCATGAAGGTATCTGCGCGGCGGTGCGCGTCACCCTGCCAGGGCGCTTTCTCTGGGACAGCTATGGACGGGTGTTGGGTCAAGACATCCTCCCCGCCCGCGCGCCGCTGGACAAGGCACCCCTCACCTGGCGCCTGATGCGCCTCTTGCCGGAACTGCTGCCTCAGACCGATTTCGCCCCCCTACGACATTTTCTGGACCGGGTGGCGCAGCCGGATGGCGCGTCGGAGCGGCTTTGGCAAATGGCCGCGCAGATCGCCGATCTCTTCGACCAGTATCAGGTCTATCGCGGCGATTGGCTCACGGACTGGGCCGCCGGCCAGTCCCTGCTGCGGCGCGGTGACGGCGAGCGCATGGCCCTGCCCGCCGGTCAAAGCTGGCAACCCCGGCTCTGGCAGGCATTACGGCGCGACCTGCAACAGAACGGACCGGATCGGGCCCTGGGCCGGGCGCAGGTGCATGACCGGTTCCTCGCCGCCCTGAACGCCGGGCAGCCTCCTGCGGCACCGTTGCCCCGCCGCGTCACGCTCTTCGGGGCGGCCACTCTGCCGGAACAGAGCCTGACGGCGCTGGCCGCGCTGGGACGGCGGATGCAGGTGATTCTGGCGGTACCCAACCCTTGTCGCTATCACTGGGCCGACATCGTTTCCGGGCGCGAACTGCTGCGTCGCGAACGCCGCCGCCAGCCTCTGCGCCACGGTCGCGATCTCTCAAACACCGCGCCGGAAGACTTGCATCAGTTTGGCAATCCGCTCCTCGCCGCCTGGGGTCGTCAGGGTCGTGACTTTCTCAATCTGTTGGACCAGTGTGACGAAACGATGACGCTGCGGCAGCAGAGCAGCCTTCCACGTATCGATCTTTTCAGCGAGGATCGGGGCGACACTCTCCTGCGTCAGTTGCAGGTCCGCATCCGTGATCTCGAAGGCGTCAGTCCGCAGACCTGCACGCCGGTAGAGGACGGAGACACCTCCGTGGTCTTTCACATCGCCCACAGTGCGTTGCGCGAGGTGCAGATTCTCCACGATCAATTGCTGGATCGTTTCGCCACCGGCACACTGCAACCTCGCGACACCATCGTCATGGTGCCGGAGATCGGCAGCTTCGCCCCCTTGATTCGCGCCACTTTCGATCAATACGCGCGGGACGATGCGCGTTACATCCCTTACCACATCGTCGACTTGCGGGCCCGCGACGAGCAGCCCGTACTCCAGGCTCTGGACTGGTTGTTGCGCTTGCCGGAGCAGCGCTGTCGACAGAGCGAAATCCGCGATCTCCTCAACTGCCCCGCCCTGCGTCGACGCTTCGGATGGACGTTGGAAGACCTGCCCATCCTCCAGCACTGGCTGGCCGGCGCGGGTTGGCGCTGGGGCCTTTCGGCGGAACAGCGCGCCGCGCTGGGTCTGCCCCATTGCGGACCCCAGAATAGCGGCGACTTTGCCCTGCAGCGCCTCTGTCTCGGCTACGCCAACGGCGACGACAGTCATTTCGCGGAGATCGAAGCCTACGGTGCGGCGGGCGGACTGGATGCCGCGCTCCTCGGACCCCTCAGTCAACTATTGGAAAAACTGGAGCACTGGCAGCACAATTTGGTCGAGCCGCTGACGCCGGACCGCTGGGGCGAGACCGCCCGCACCCTGCTCACCGACTTCTTCAGCGCCAGCGATGCCGACGACGAAGTCCTGCTGCATCATCTGGAAGAAGCCTTGCGCCTATGGCAGGCGGACTGCGATGCGGCGAATTTCCGCGCAACGCTCCCCCTCGCCGTGTTTCGCGGCGCCTGGCTGGAGATGCTGGACGCACCGGATTTGGGGCGTAGCTTTCTCGGCGGCGGCGTCACCTTCTGCACCCTTCTGCCCATGCGCGCCGTACCCTATCCGCTGGTCTGCCTGCTCGGCATGAACGAGGGGGATTATCCCCGACGCAGCCCGCGTCCGGATTTCGATCTCATGGCCCTGCCCGGCATGGCCCGCCCCGGTGACCGCTCCCGTCGCGACGACGATCGTTATCTGATGCTGGAGGCGTTGCTCGCCGCCCGGCAGGAACTGTACCTCAGTTGGACGGGGCGGGATCAGCGCAACAACCAGGAGTTGGCGCCCTCCCTGCTGGTGGCCCAGTTGCGGGACACCATTCGCGACGGCTGGCCGCTGTCCGAAGAAGCACGGGAACGTCACGAAAAAAGCGTGCTGGAAAAACGCACCTTCGTCCATCCGCTCCAACCCTTCAGTCCGGACTATCTGCAAAACAAACAAGGGCTGCGCACCTGGTCCCGCGAATGGTACCCAGCACCACGGACGATCGTGGAAGATGCCGGACTCCCTGTCCCGGTGGAGGTCACCCCGCGGCGCCTCGACGCACTGCTGGAGTTTTTCCGCTGGCCGGCGCGCGCCTTTTATCGGCAACGCCTGCGTACCGTTTTCAGCGCGGTGGATCCAGCGGCGGAAGATGACGAACCCTTCACCCTGGATGGCCTCGAAACCTACCATCTGCTTGACGACTTGCTCAAGACCACGCAAAAAAACGGCCCTGCGTGCCTTGCCGAAAGGGTGCGGGCGCAGCAACGCAGCGGCCGGTATCCGCTCGCTGGTCTGGCGGCGAAAACCGCAACCACGCTGTTGGACGAGGCCACCCCCATCCTCACCGCCTGGCGGGAGATCGGCGCGGAATGGATCGCAACACCCCAACGACGAGTCATCACCCACACCCGCGGGCAAATGTGGCTGGCGGATTGGTTGCCGACCTTGTACCAAAACAGGTCGGGAGATCTCGCCTTCGTCCAGCTCCATGCCGGCCGCCTGCTGGACAAGGACGGCAAGACCCCCGACGGGGGCAAGCTCGCGGCCCTCTGGCTTCAACAGAGGCTCGCCGCCGTCATCGGCCTGCCCTGCGGTGGCATTCTCGTCGGCCGGGACGGGGTCATCCGCGCCACGCCCCTGGAGGGCGATGGCACCACACTGCTGGATGACCTGCTGGACCTCTGGCAGGAGGGTCTCTGCCAACCCCTGCCCGTCACCCTCAAAACCGCGCTTGCTCGCCTGCGGGGGAAAAACCCGGCCCTGATTTACGACGGCAATGAGCACCTGAACGGCGAAGTGCGACAGGATCTCAGCCTGTCGCGCGACTATCCCGATTTCGCCACGCTCAGCGGCACCCGAACCGGACCGGGACAACGCGGCTTCGCGGAATATGCCGAAGCCCTTTACCGCCCCTTCGCGGACTGGCTGGAAACGCTGGTGTGGCAGACGCACCCATGATCACGATCCTCGATCCCTTGCATCTGCCCCTGCATGGCAGCCGCCTCATCGAGGCCAGCGCCGGTACCGGCAAGACCTGGACCATCGCCGCCCTCTATCTGCGCCTGATCCTCGGGCACGGCGCGAAGGACGAGCGCTTCGCCCGCGCCCTTCTGCCCGAAGACATTCTGGTGATGACCTTCACCCGCGCCGCCACCCAGGAACTCAAGGAGCGCATTCGCGACCGTCTACAAACCGCCGCCCAATATTTCCGGCACACCGGCGATCCCATGGCGCCGGATGCCCTTCTCGAGGCACTGCTGGTCGATTACGCCGATCCCGGGGTCCGCGCCCAGGCCGCTCACCAGCTCGCCCTCGCCGCCGACGCCATGGACGACAGCGCCATTTTCACCATCGACGCCTGGTGCCAGCGCACCCTGCGCGAGCATGCCTTCGCCACGGGCAGCGACTTCCGTGAAACCCTGCTCCCGGATGAGACCGATCTGCGCGACGACGCCGTGCGCGACTTCTGGCGGCAGGAAATCTACCCGCTGGGCGAATCCGCCCTCAGTGAGGTCCTCCAGCTCTTTTCCTGCCCCGATAAAGTCCGGCAGGAGACAGAAGCCCTGTGCAAACTCGACCCGCCCCTGCCCACCCCAGAATCCACGCTGGCGGACTGGCTGCCCGATGCCCTCGCCGCACCCCGACGGCGACTCGCCGCCCTCAAGGCGCAATGGGCGGCGGAGCAGGATGCGTTCGCGGTGTGGTTGTCAGGGCTCGTAAACGGTCCCAAAGCGAACAATCCATTGAATGGTAACCGCCTAAGCGCAGCCATTGTCACCCGAATCCTCGCCGCATTGCGTGATTGGGCCGACCATCCCGACATGCTGATCCCCGACGAACCGGATACATGTCAGCGCCTTTCTGCCAGCAAGCTGCCCGGCTATTGCAAGAACAAGCCGCCTCTCGTCGTTCACCCCGCCGCCGAGGTACTGGATACCCTGTTCAGCGCGCTAGAGACCATCACTCAGCAATTCGCCCGACTGCACGGCGAAATTCGCACCCACGCCGCCGCCTGGATCAACGCCCGGCTGAGCCAGATCAAGGCCCAGAGGGGGCAGGTGAGCTTTACCGACCACCAGCGGCGTCTCGCCGGGGTCCTGCACGACAGCACCCGGGGACCGGCGTTCGCCGCTCGCCTGCGGCAGAGATATCCCGTCGCTCTCATCGACGAGTTTCAGGATACCTCCGCCCTGCAATATCAGATCTTCGACGATATCTATCATGCCGCCGACAACGACCCCGACACCCTGCTTCTGCTCATCGGTGACCCCAAGCAGTCCATCTACGCTTTTCGGGGCGCGGACATCGACAGTTATCTGCAGGCGCGTCGCCTGACCGAGGGTCGCCATTATGCGCTCGGCACCAACTATCGCTCCAGCCACGCACTGGTCAGCACCCTCAACACCCTCTACAGCGCTGTCGAACAAAATAGCCCCCAAGGCGCTTTTGCCTATGCCGCGCCCGGCACCAGCAACCCGCTCCCCTATCAGCCCGTGCAGGCCCATGGCCATAAAAAATGCTGGCAGACCGGTGGGATACCCGCCCCGACCCTCACCTTCTGGGTCAGCGCCGAGCCGCTCAGCAAAGGAGACTACCTGGAGCGCTGCGCCGAGCAGACGGCAGAACGCATCGCCACCCTGCTGACCGATCCCACCGCCGTTTTCGTCGAAGCGGGTCGGGAACCCCGGCCCATTCAACCCAGAGACATCGCCATTCTCGTTCGTGACCGCTTTGAGGCCGCCAGCATCCGCCAGGCGCTCGAACGCCGCCAACTGCACAGCGTCTTCCTTTCGGAGCGGGACTCCGTCTACACCAGTGAGGAGGCCCGCGACCTGCTCCTCTGGCTGGAAGCCGTCGCCGAACCTGAAGATACCCGCCGCTTGCGCGTCGCCCTCGCCCTGCCGCTGCTGGGGCAGCCCCTCAGCGCCCTGGATGCCTTCAATCAGGACGAGGCGGTCTGGGAAGCGCAACTGGAGCAATTCCAGGATCTGTCCCGGCAATGGCGGCGGCAGGGCGTGCTGGCTATGCTTCACCACAGCATCCACCAGTTCGGCATCGCCGCCCGGCTGCTGACCCGGGTCGAGGGCGAACGCCGCCTCACCAACCTGCTCCACCTCGGCGAACTCCTGCAACAGGCGAGCGCCACCCTCGACGGCCCCGAAGCCCTCATCCACCACCTGCGCGAGGCCATCGCCGCCGGGAGTAATCAGAGTGACGCCCACATCCTGCGGCTGGAGAGCGATGCCGAACTGCTGCGCGTAGTTACCATCCACGCCGCCAAAGGCCTGCAATACCCGCTGGTGTTCCTACCCTTCATCGCCACCCGCAAGCCGGCCAAGGCCAGCCCGTTCACCATCACGCGGCATGCGGAGGGACAGCCCGCCATCCACTGGGAAAGCGGCGACACGGCGGCCGCAGAAAGGGCGCGATTGCAGGAAGACCTCCGCCTCCTCTACGTCGCCCTCACCCGTGCCGAGCACGCCCTCTGGCTGGGTCTCGCCACACCAAAGACGGCGGGAACACCGATCTTTACCGGCAGCGCCATCGCCCACCTGCTGGGCAGCCAATGCCCCCCCGTCCGTGATCTCGCCACCCTGCTCGACGACTGCGCCCGACGCTCCCCGGAGATTGCCGTCGAGACGCTACCGGGTCACCTCCCCACGACGCGGGTCGCGCGTCACCCCGATGGCACCCGCAACCCGCCCGCGGAATATACCGCGCGCTTCGAGAAGCACTGGGGCGTCGCCAGCTTCTCCCACCTGGTGCGCGATCTTCCCGCCGATCCGGCGGCGGCGACGCCCCGGCGCGCCCGGACCGGCGCGCCCTGGCATCGCTATCCGCAGGGCATGAATGCCGGCACCTTTCTCCACGCGCAACTGCAACGGCTTGCCCTGAGCGATTTTGATCAAGCGGATCAGGACCACTTTGCCGAACCACTGCACAAGGCCTGTACCCAGGCCGGCCTGAGCGATTGGACCGAAGAAACCGCCGAATGGCTGCACGCCATCATCCATAGCCCCCTCGCCCCCCTCGCAGCGACGCTCTGCGATCTCCGCGACCCCCGGAGCGAAATGGCCTTCTGGTTTCCCAGCGATGCCCTGCGCAGCGAGGAGTTGGACCGGCTCTGTCAACAGCATATTTTCCCCGGTATCGGGCGCCCCAGGCTCCCTCAGCGGATCATCCACGGCATGATGCGCGGCTCCATGGACCTGGTCTTCGAGCAGGACAGGCGTTATTACATCCTTGACTACAAATCCAACACCCTCGGTAGCGACGACGCCGATTACCATGCCGAAGCCCTGCGCAACGCCACCCTCGGCCATCGTTATGAACTGCAGTCCAGCCTCTATCAACTGGCCCTGCACCGCCTGCTGCGCCAGCGCATGGGCAGCGGCTACCGGCCCGGAACCCATCTCGGTGGCACCCTCTTCTGCTTCCTGCGCGGACTGCGAGGACCGGAACGGGGTATGCTCCATCTTCCCGCCGACCTCGCCCTGCTCGACGCCCTCGACCGCCTCTTCGGCCTGCCGCAGCGTGCAACCCAACCATGAGTGAGCCCATGACCTCAGCCATGATGGACCAACTCCGCACCTGGACTGAGGAAGGCTGGCTGCGGCCCCTCGACCTCGCCTTCGCCCAGTTCCTCGTCCGTCTGGATCCGCAGGCCCCCGCCCTCCTGCCGCTGGCGGGTGCCCTTCTCGCACACTTGGAGGGGAGGGGCCACACCTGCATCACCTTGGAAACCTTCCTCGCCACGCCGGAAGGATTCCTGGACTGGCCCGCGCCGGGGCTGGCCTTGCTGAAGACCGCACTCGGCCCCTGGTCCCGCTCCGATCAGTGGACGGAGACCCTCGCCCAAAGCCGGTGCGTGCAGATCACGAAGGGCACCGTTCCCCATCCGGCGGGCGCTGAAGAAACACCCTTGGTGCTCAGCGCGCGGTGTTTCTATCTGCGCCGCTACTGGCGCGACCAGCAGTTCATCGCCGAGACCCTGCGCCAGCGGGTCCGGCAGCGCGTCGCCGATGTCATCGACACCGAGACGTTGCGCTTCTGGCTGGAGCGACTCTTCCCAGGGTCCGAAAAATCCAGCGAGACTCTCCCCTGGCAAAAAATCGCTTGCGCCCTGGCCGTGCGCAACCATTTCGGCATCATCACCGGTGGCCCCGGCACCGGCAAAACCTACACCGTCGCCCGCCTCATCGCCCTGCTCATGGCGGCCAGCCGCACCTCCCCCTTACGCATCGTCCTCGCCGCGCCCACCGGCAAGGCCGCCGTGCGCATCGACGAATCCCTGCACAGCGCTGTCGACTCCCTTCCGCAATGGAATCAGGCACTCGGCATGGACCTGGCCGAAACCTTCGCCCGCCTGCGCCCGGCGCGCACCCTGCACCACCTGCTCGGCGTCCACCCCGACGACCGCCGCCGCTTTCGCCATGACGCCGCCCATCCCCTCGAACTCGATGTATTGGTGGTGGACGAAGCCTCCATGATCCATCAGGAGATGATGGCCGCCCTGCTCCGCGCCCTGCCTGCTTCCGCCCGTCTCATCCTCCTCGGCGATCAGGATCAGCTCGCCTCCGTCGAAGCCGGCGCCGTCCTCGCCGAACTCTGTGAGGGAAGCGGACGGTATGACGCGGACACCTGCGCCTACCTGCAGGACAGTTGCGGTGCCGCACCACGGCACGAAGACAGCACCAACCCCCTCGCGCCGGGCATCATCCGCCTGCAACGCAGCCACCGCTTCAACGCCGAAATCGGCGGTTTGGCCGATGCCGTCCGCGGCGGTCGTCCCGAAGCCGTCTTCCACATTTTGCACAGCGGTCCGGCTGGCGCTCTCGCTTGGCAATCCGTCCCCGACATGCACCAGATACTGGCACTCGCGGGCATGGAAACGGCCTATGGCCGTGTCTGGCAAGCTGCCGGTCAGCCGCCGCAAGACGCGCGGCAACATACCGCGTGGGTCAACGCAGTGCTCAAAGACTACGCCGGTTTTCGCATCCTTTGCGCCCTGCGCCAAGGTCCCTGGGGCGTCACCGGCATCAACCGGGCCATGGAAGCATATCTGCAACATCAGGGCATTCCGCGGGGTCCCGGTCTTTGGTATGCCGGGCGCCCCACGCTCGTTACCCGCAACGACCCCGACCTCGGTCTCAGCAATGGCGACATCGGCATCACCCTGCCCGACCCCGGCAAGCGCCTGCGCGTCTATTTCCCCAGCAGCGACGGCCCGCCCCGCGCCATTCTCCCCAGCCGTCTCAACCACACCGAAAGCGCCTGGGCGATGACCGTTCACAAAGCGCAAGGTTCCGAGTTCGCCCATACCGTTCTCATCCTCCCGCCAGAAGACAGTCCGGTGCTCAGTCGCGAGTTGCTGTACACCGCCATCACCCGCGCCCGCAGCCATTTCACCCTCATCGCCCCCCGCGAACGGCTGGAAGAGGCCATCCGCCGTCCGACCCGGCGCATGAGCGGGTTGCATGCGGCCTTGCACGATCCCCGGCGCTGAATGGCCCATCCGCCACCGGCGTCACCATTCTCCGGTGGCCGCCTCAGCGCCCCTCGACCCAGCGCCGCAGGGCGAGGGGATTGGGAATGGAAATCAGACGGCGGTCCACCGTCAGCAATTCTGCCTTGCGCAGTCGCGCCAGCACGCGTGACAAGGTTTCCGGGGTCAGACCCAATCGTGCCGCCACCGCCGCTTTTTTGCCGGGAAGCTCGATCCGCGCAGGGTCATTCAGCACCGGACACAGATCCAGCAGATAGCCCACCAGCCGCTGTTCCGCCGACTCCACACTCAGATGCCGCAACTCCTTGACCAGAAAGTGCAGACGCATGCTCAGTCGCGCCAGCATCTGCCGCATCAGCAGAGGATGCTGTTCCAGGCTTTCCACGAAGAGATCTAACGGAATCTCCAGCACCGTGGCCACGCCTTCCGCCTGCGCCGTCACCGGGTAACGGCCGCCCAGGAAGGCCACGGCCTCTGCGAAGAGATCATCGGGCTGGATGATTTCGACGATCTTCTCCTGCCCCGTGGCCGCCGCCGCAATCAAGTCCACCCGCCCCGTCGCCAGGAAATAAAAGGATTGCGCCTGTCCGCCTTCGGCAAAGAGAATCTCCCCCGCCGCCAGAACCAGGGGCCGGGACTGCGCCAGCAGCGGCAGCATCACCTTTTCCGGCCACGCCGAAAACAACGGGGTCTGGCGGAGCCGGGGCAGCAACGCCTCCTTACTCACCATCCGCCGCGCCCCCCGCTTCGAAACGCAGCGCCGCGGAGTTCAAACAATAGCGTAACCCCGTTGGGGGCGGACCATCGGGAAACACATGCCCCAGGTGGCTGTCGCAGCGCGCGCAGCGGATTTCCGCGCGCACCATGCCATGACGGACATCACGGACCTCATGGATATGGTCGGGCGCAAAGGGCTCCCAGAAACTCGGCCAGCCTGTTCCTGACTCGAATTTCGTCGTGGAGCGAAACAGCGGCAACCCGCACAGCGCGCAGGCAAACACCCCTTCCCTCTTCTCATGCAACAAATCCCCACAAAAAGGGGGTTCCGTGCCCTGCTCAAAAAGCACATGACGCACCTCGGCGGGCAAATCCCGCGCCATTTGGGCGCGTCTCTCCGCATCCATCGGGGTCAAGTCAAAGCCAGCGGATGAGCGGATCATCGCCATATCCTCCTTCAAATCTGTCGCAACCATTGCGGAAAACATGCCCGCAGTTTCTCCACCTTCGGTTGCGCTATCGCATCGATATAAGGCTGCTCAGGATGTCGACGGGCATAATCCTGATGATAGGCCTCGGCCGGGTAAAACCGCGTCAATGGTGTGATTTCGGTGACAATAGGGGCACCAAACACACCCGCCTGCTGAAGCTGCGCCACATAATCCCGTGCCACGGCCGCCTGCGCGTCATTCAGGGTGAAGAGGGCGGAACGATATTGCGTCCCTACATCGTTACCCTGCCGGTGGTGCTGGGTCGGATCGTGAGCTACCGCGAAAAACACTTGCAACAAGCGTCCGAAGGACAGCACCGTGGAATCATAACGCACCTCCACCGCCTCGGCGTGTCCTGTGCCGCCACCGCAGACCGCTCGATAATTCGCCGTCTCCGCCGCCCCTCCGCTATAGCCGGAAACCACCCGCGTCACCCCGGCGAGCGCCAGATATACCGCCTCCACGCACCAGAAACAGCCCCCCGCCAACACCGCGGTCTCCGGCGCGTCGGCGGCGGGGTCCTCCCGTTCGGGAGGAGGAATGGACAAAATCATGCGATATGCACTCCAGAAGCGCCCCTGGCTCTTGACCTGAGCGGGCATTGTCCTGAGCATAGCCGCAAACCTTCCCCCGGACCAAACAGGAGTCAGGATGAGCGGACATGGACTGCACACCCACCCCCCCCACGAAGAAGCGGCACACCCTGCGACCGAGCCGGGTAGTCACGCAGAGAATCGGCACAGCCTCGGCCAGTGGGTAGCCATTTTCACCGCGATATTGGCGGCCTTCGGCGCCATTGTCAGCTATCAGGGCACATACCTCATGAACGAGGTTCTGCTCTATAAAAATGAGGCCGTACTGAAAAAAGCCAACGCCACCGACCAGTGGAACTATTATCAGGCCGTCAGCACCAAGCTGCACCTCATGGAACTCGCCGTCACCCTCGCTCCGGCCAAGGCCGGCCATTTCGAAAGCAAGATCGCCAAGTACAAGGCCCAGAAAGGCAGCATCCAGCGGGCGGCGGAAGCGCTGGAAAAGCAATCGGAGCAGGCCAACACGGAATCCGCCCGCCTCAACCGTCCCCACAACGACATGGAAATCGCCATGATTTTCCTGCAGATCGCCATTTCGCTGGCCTCCATCACCGCCCTGACCCGGCGCACATGGCTTTTTGGCATCGGGATGCTGAGCGCCGCGGGCGGTGTTGCATTGTGGGGGATCGCGATGCTTCTGATGTGACGTGCCACACCGGTTTGTCCAAGCGGATGCCCCGGACTCCAGCACCGGGGAGAGCCGCGAATTGCCGCAGAAGATAACGACCTCGCCCGCCTGAAGCGGGGGGCTTTTATCATGACGCGGCGCGGCCGGCTCTACTCCTCCACCTCGTCTTCGCCGTCGGTTTCTTTGAAGGCCGCGGGATCGAGGTGGTAGCGGCGCAGCAGACGATAAAACTCGGTCCGGTTACGCTGTGCCAACTGCGCGGCCTGACTCACGTTACCTCTGGTCATCCGCATGATTTGAATGAGATAGTTCATTTCGAAGCGGCCCTTGGCATCGGCCAGGGGAAGGACCTCGCCTTCACGGTCGCGCAGAGCATGACGCACCAGAGGCGCCCCGATGCGCGGGGTCGTGGAAAGCACGACGGCCTGTTCAATGACATTGGCCAGTTGCCGGACGTTGCCAGGCCAGGGCGCCGCCACCATGAGCTCCATGGCCTCCGGCGCGATACCCCGGACATCCTTGCGATTTTTTGCGGCCGTATCACGCAGGAAGAATTCGGCCAGCAAGGGGATATCCTCGGGACGCTCGGCCAGGGCAGGCAGCTCCAGCGTGACGACGCAAAGGCGATAATAGAGGTCATCGCGGAAACGTCGCGCGGCCATCTCCTGTTCCAGATCCCGATGACTGGCGGAAATGATCCGTACATCCACAGGGATACTCTCTGTGGCGCCGACCGGTCGAATGACCCGTTCCTGCAAGGCACGCAGCAGCTTGACCTGCAGGGAGAGGGGCATATCGCCAATTTCATCGAGAAAAAGGGTGCCGCCCTCGGCGGCTTGAAACAAGCCCTGATGGTTATTGGCAGCGCCGGTGAAGGCACCCTTTTTGTGCCCGAAGAGTTCCGACTCCAGCAACTGCTCGGGAAAAGCCGCGCAGTTCACCGCGATAAAGGCATGATTGCGGCGGGGACTGGCCTGATGGATGGCCTGGGCCAGCAACTCTTTGCCTGTGCCACTGGCGCCATGAATGAAGACGCTCGCACCCGAAGCGGCCACCAGGCGGGCCTGATCCAGTACCGCCTGCATTTTGGGACTGCGGGTCAGGATGCGCTCCCAGCCAGAATCCTTGCCCGGCTTGCCCGATGTCGGCAACACCGCCGCCGTCAGGCTGAAGGCACGCTCCACCTGCGCCATGAGGTCCTTGCCATCAAACGGTTTGGTGAGGAAGGCAAAGACCCCCTGGTCGGCCGCCAGCAGGGCATCGGGAATAGAACCATGGGCGGTGAGGATAATGACGGGCAGGGTCGGATAATCACGGCGAATGGCGTCCAGCAGGGCCATGCCATCCATCTTACCCATCTTGAGATCCGTGATGACCAGCGCGGGATGCTCCATCGCCAGCACCGACAGCGCCTCATTCCCGTCGATGGCCGTATTGACCGCATAACCGGCACTTTTCATACGCAGGGACAACAACCGCAGGAGATCGGTGTCATCGTCTACCAGTAAGATTTTACCCTTTTCCATAGCTGTCTAGCGTCCCTGCGGTAAACGTGCGTTTTTTTCGATCTGCACCAATTCATTGAGCTTCTTGCGGAGTTCCACCTCGCGCTGCTGGGACTGCGCCAGGCGATTTTGCAGTTCGTTCACCCGCGCCTCCAGTTTCTGGTATCCCGGATCACCGGCACGGGCATCCATAAGCTGCTGGTTCAGGTTGGCCGCTTCCGCTTTTTCCGAAAGGCAACTCGCCGTAATCGGGGTGACTTTTTCCGGTGCCGCGATATGCGCCTGCAAGGCCGTCAATTCGCTGGTCCGTATCACCTGTTCACCCGGCTTGAGGATCACTGTATTTGGGGGGAGTAGCGGCGGCGGGCTCGCGCAACCCGCCAGAGTCAGCACGGTGAGCACCATGGGGAGCAGTATGATCCGCGAGCGGCAGGAGCAGCCGAAAACAGGCTCCTGGCGTTTCTTTATCCAGCAATTCAAGACTTCCCCCATAACTCAAGACATATTCTCTGGCGATAGCCAGCCCCAAGCCGCTGCCTTCGACCTTTCCCGTATCCGAGGCCTCGCCCCGGTAGAGAATATCGAATATCTTTTCACGCTCTTCAGGCGCCACGCCCGGCCCTTCATCCTGAACATCGAGGACCGCCCGTTCGCCCTGTACCTGTAAATGCAGTCGTATGGTAGCGTTTTGTGGCGAGAACTTCACGGCATTGGAGAGTAAGTTATCACAAATAGTCCGCAAACGGTCGCTGTGGCCGCGCACCTGCGCCTCCGCCAGATCGACAGCCAAGTGCAGGGACTTGCTACGCAGGCTGGGCTTATAGCTCAGCAACAGATCCTGCACAACGGCGGTCAGGGAAATATCCTGCACCATACCGGCGCCCACCGGTCCTTCGGCAAGGCTGAAGCGCAGAAGATCCTCGATCAGCCGTTGCAGGCGCAAACTGTTGTCACGCACGATGTGGACGATTTCCTGCTGTTCGGCGCCCAGTTCGTGTCCCAGGTCTTCCTGCAGCAGATCCGCGCCTTCGCGGATTGCGGTCAGCGGCGTCTTCAGTTCATGGGAAAGCTGCCGCAGGAAATGCAGCTTGGCCGCCTCCAACGCATTCATCCGATTACGCAACCACTCCAACCGGTCGCCCAGACTGGCGATATCCCTTGGTCCCTGCACGGTGATAGGTGTTTCCAGATCACCGTCACCGAGACCGGACACCGCCTGATCGAGGCGCCGGATGGGGCGGGTAATCAGGACGATGAACAGAATGGCCACCGCTATGGAAAGGGGGAGCACCAGCAATACCTCCACGATGGTCAGGCGCTTGATCGCCAGCGCTCGGGTACCCAGCTTGGCCACCTCGGTGCTGATCCCCTCATTCACATCGCTTTGCAGGCGTTGTGCCTCCCCACTGGCGCGACTGAAATCACTTTCCAGCGCACTGCGGTTCCCTTCCAGGGACACCAGCGGCAACAGTTGGCGGGCGCGGGCCAAATGCGAGGCCAACCGCTCCAGGCGTTGCCGATCGGCGGTGGATGGGCCCGCCGCGGCAAACTGGGCACTGGATTTCTGGTACCCCGTAAAGCTCTGATCGTAGAGCACCAACAGCGCTTGATCCTGTAACACCGTGTACTGCAGACCATAACGCTCCATGGATCGCACGGCATTGTTCATCCGGTTGGCGGCATCGCTCATGGCCACTGCCCGCAGGATGCTCACCTGCCCCTGCTCTGCAAAATGCGCGATGGCGACCGTCACGCTGACAATGACCAACACCAAAGGCACGATGGCCAAACCAAAACCGATGACGACCAGCTTGGAAATGGAACTCGGGCGTAATGCCATAGATCAGCGGACTCCGGCAAAAAATCAAAGAGGCCCAGCGTAGAAGCGTAAGCGGGAAAGTGCAAGGACTCCGGATGCATGATTCACTGACGATCCAACGCGCACCTTGCTCTCCAGGCGCCCACCCATAACCCCTGCCGTGGAAAGCGGAAGTAGGGGGCCATGCCGGAGCACCCAATAAAAAACCTGGGAGATCAATCCCCCAGGTTCAGCAATCGAAACACCATGAATCACGCCGGAAAGGCGCGCCCCCAACAGCCCTCAGGCTGCGGGCTTCTTCTCCACACGCTTGTGCTCGGGGGCCTTTCTCATCACTTTCTTATGCTCCATCTTCCGCTTCATGACCTTGTGCTCAGGGGTCTTGTGCTCCATGGTCTTCTCCGGGGCCTTCGCGCCCGGGACCTCGGTGGCAAAAGCGGCGGTAGCGGTCAGAAAGGACAGGGCAGCAGTCAAGGCAACGATCTTCTTCATAAATAAGCTCTCCTCAAAAGGTGATTCCAGATTCCGCTTTCGGCGGTGCCGTTTTTTGACGGCGAATACCTAAAGCACAATATGTGCCAATTTTTATCTAAATGTTTATAAAGTATTTTTTTGAAGACTCCCTTTATGGAGCGTCCGATAAGTCGCCCATCTCCGACCCACCCCCGCGGGAACGGGGCGTAAAGCGCCGGCGGGCGTCCTTCGTCCTCCTGGCGGTTTTTCATAAAATATATGGTATGCAATAGGTTATTGTAAAAACATGAAGTACGAGGAGTGTGTTTTCTGGGAAACCGGACAAAAAGAGAGGGGAACGAGGCGGCGAATCATCCGGTCCAGATCGTCACCTTCCAGCGACAAAACCCGGCATCCACGCAATAATGGCCTGATCCGGTATGCCTGGCTATTGTCGTCAAGCAACGACGCGGCGTCCCATCGGATGGCGGGTGTCCCGAAAGACACCCGCCATCCGGGCTCAAAGATGCTTACGGCTGAGGCGGCACGTAGCCTTCGGGTGCCGACGCACCATCACCGAAGAAGTAGGCGTCCATCTGTTTTTCTAGAAAGGTTCGCGATTTGGGATCAATGGGGGAAAGGCGATATTCGTTGATGAGCATGGTCTGATGCTTCAACCAGCCCTGCCAGGCCTCCTTGGAGACCTCTTGATAGATCCGCATACCGAGGGGGCCAGGATATGGGGGACGATCCAGACCTTCAGCTTCATGACCGAGTTTTACGCACTGCACCATTCGTGACATAACGAAATTCCTTCATGATTTGGGGATAGATGCTGCTTGCCCACCTATATTACCCGAACTCGCCGCCTGGGAATAAGCCGCGTGACACGAGAGGAATCAGCGGCCTTCACCATACGCTCGAGTATGCGGCGCATGGGGGTGGGTAAGCCTTGCGCCAAGGCTTCTGCCGGGTCGTGCCAGCGCAGCGGTACTGCCGAATCCGCGACAGCGCCGCCCAGAACACGCGCATGCACACAACGAAAACGCAATTGAAAATGGGTAAACGCATGCCGCTGCTCTTCTTCCAGCATGGTCAGTTCCAGATGCAACGCGAGGCGCCGTGCCCACACCGCACGCAGGGATTGACGCAGGACCGACGTATCTTGCAGTGGATACGCCGCATCAGGGCAAAGGACGGGATGTTCGCCACCGCCGGGCGCGGCCTCCGGCAAACACCAGAGCCCACCCCAGATACCCGTCTCCGGGCGTTTTTCCAGCAATACCCGTCCATCGGCATCCCTGGCCAGAAGGAAACAGACGCAACGCTCGGGCTTCGCTGCCTTGACACGAGCCACCGGCAGGTCGTGGCTCCGCCCTTGGGCACGCGCCATACACAGACCCGCCAATGGACACGCCCTACAACGCGGTTGGCGCGGTGTGCAGATCATGGCACCCAGATCCTGGATGGCTTGATTATAGCTGTGGGCATCGTGCGGTGTCAGGGCGCTGGCCAGTGACCAAAGCCGATGTTGGGTCGCCGTGGCCCGAGGATCGGCGTCTATGGCATGACTGCGGATGAGCACGCGCCGGGCGTTGGCATCGAGAATGGCGTGTTTTTGCCCAAAGGCGCTGGCGAGCACCGCGGCTGCAGTGCTCCGCCCCACACCCGGCAAAGTAATGGCCGCATCCAGTGTGTCCGGGAAATGGCCGGCATGGCGTGTCACCACCTCCTGCGCCGCCCGCTGGGCGTTGCGGGCACGGGCGTAATAACCCAGTCCGCTCCATAAGGCAAGCACCTGATCCAGCGGTGCTTCCGCCAACGCCTGCCAGTTCGGCAGGACCTCCAGAAAGCGGCCATAATACGGCTTGACACTATCCACTTGGGTTTGCTGCAGCATGATTTCCGCCAGCCACAGGCGGTAGCTATCCCGGGTCTGGCGCCACGGCAGGTCGTGGCGTCCGTGGCGGGCGTACCAGTCCAGCAGCATTTCCGCAAGAGGGATCAATGGGGCGCTCCGGAAGCAGGACTACGAATCACCAAGTCACGCGCATTGATCCTACCCCAACGCAGGTGAGCGACGCGAACGCTGCCGGTCACGGGCCAGTGCGCAGGCAGTGCGGGCAAAAGCGCGGATGGGCCCGTACCGGTCCGGGGGGCGGGCAGGTAATGGTCGAGATTCAAACGCCCCACGTGCAGATCGACACGGATCGCCAGTGGTTTCCAGGTTCCCACGATCTGGCCCGCCCAAGCACTGCCATCCATCCGTCCCTGTGCAATGTGCCACTGCAAATGAGGACCATCCCACTGAAGTGTGCCCGCGGCCGTGAGCCGATATAGTGCGTTCGGGCTCGCCAACGTCGGTGGGGTGGTCAGTCCCCAGCGCCGGGCCAATTGCGGCAGATGCCGGATAGTGGCCTGGTAGGCCAGATGGCCCTGCAGGGGGGGCCAGCGGAGATCCGCCGCGCGGATATGGAGGGTGAGATCACGCCCCGCCGCCAGTACGCCCTCCCCCAGGATCACATGACGCCGCAGCATGTTCAGGCGCAGCGCCCGCACCCGTAACCGAGCCTGACGCTGCCCGCTTTCTTGCCAACGGACGAGCAATGTTGGCACGACAATTTCCCGCGACCCCCGCTGCAGAACCGGAATCACGACTTGCAGCAACGCTGGCTCCGCCGGAGTAGCCACTCGCAAAATCATATTGCGGGCGAGCACCATAGGTGCGGACGCCATTTCAGCGGCAAAGTGCCAGCGCCCACCCGCATTCCGCCAGTGCCAGTCACCCGCCACCTGGCTGAGGCCCTGCGCCACCACCCGCCCATTGAGGGCGGTAACGGACAGGGTGTGCCCAGCCACCGCTGGCCAGCGCAATGCCCCGTTGTGGACGACCATTTCGCCGGGCCAGGGAAATGCTCTCGCCCCGGTGCTGCTGACACCCCGCCATGGCCCATTCAGTGTCGGCGCGTCCAACGTGACCTTCTGGATCTGTAATTGCCCGCGCAGGAGGCGGGACCAGGGCAGGACGATGATCAACCGGTTCACGCTGAACCAGGGCCGCGCCTCGGTACCGACACGCAAGCCCAGCACCGTGATCCGCACGGTCTTCCTCCCCCAATATATCTGGGGGCCGGCGGCAAGATGAACGGGTTGCCGCAAGCGGGCGCCCAATACGCCTTCCAGGACATAGCGGGGACCACCGAAGAACCAGAAAAAGACACCGCCCAGCGCGAGGAAGGCCAAGGTCACCAGAACAGACGCCCATATCCGGCGCGGAGCCCGCCTAGCTATGCCCGATCCCCATCAATACCGACTCTTCTCCAGCCAGAAGACGGGCGGCCAGAATTTCCGCCTCGACGATGGAGGTTTGCCGAATCACCTCCTTGACCTCGGGAATGGCGCCGGAATACATGCTGAACTCCCGCAATCCCAACCCCAGCAGCAGCGCCGTGTAGGCTGGATTCGCCGCCATCTCGCCACACATGGCCACGGGAATACCCCGCGCATGGCCTGCCGCTATGGTGTGCCGGATCATTGCCAGCACACCGACATGCAAGGGGTCGAACAGGTCATTGACATCATCATCGCCACGATCCACCGCTAACGCGTATTGGATCAGATCGTTGGTGCCAATGGAAAAAAAATCCGCCCGCCCGGCGAAATAATGGGCCGCCACCGCCACGGCAGGCACTTCCACCATGATGCCCATGGGCATATGGGGGTCACAGGCGCGTCCTTCGGCCTGCAGTTCCGCCTGCAGTTCACTCACCAGCGCACGGGTTTGCAGCAATTGGCCCATGCTGCTGAGCATGGGCAGCATCAGACGCACCGGCCCCAAAGCCGAGGCGCGGAGGATGGCGCGCAGATGCGGTCGGAACCATTCCGGACGACGCAGACAAAGACGCAATCCCCGCAGACCAAGGGCGGGATTGAGCGCAACGTGCAACCCGGCATCATCATCACGCAGGCCCTTGTCAGCGCCGATGTCGAGAGAGCGGATCGTCACCGGTGCGCCACGCATTTGTTCGACCACATGGGCAAAGGCGTGGAACTGCTCTTCCTCATCGGGGATATCCGGGCGGTTCATGAAGAGAAACTCGCTGCGATAAAGACCGACGCCATCCGCATTGATCCGCTTGACCAGGGTGGTATCGTCCGGCAGCTCAATGTTGGCACGCAGATGGATATGCACACCGTCCACCGTCACCGCAGGCAGGTCACGCTGTTCTTCCAGCAGGCGCCGGCGCCGTTGCCGTTGCTCCTGCAGTGCCCGGTACTGCCGCAGCGTCGCCGCATCCGGTGCGGCCAGCAGGATGCCTTGGTCACCATCGACGATAAGGGTGTCTCCGCTCCGCAGGAGGCGGGTCGCCGAGTGCGTGCCGACTACGGCGGGGAGCCCCAGGCTCCGGGCCAGGATAGCCGCGTGCGAGTTTGCCGCACCGAAGTCGGTCACCCAGGCCAACACCTTGTCCTGTTTCATCAGGACCGTGTCCGCGGGCGTCAACTCCTCGGCAATGATGATTCGGCCCTCCGGGGTCTGTAACACGGGAGCCTGCACACCGACCAGGTGGCGCAGCACCCGGTCCGTGACCTGAATGATGTCTTCCCGTTTGGCGCGCAGATAAGCATCTTCCATACGGTCGAAAATTGCCAGCAGCCGTTCCTTCTCCAGATGGACCGCCCAGGCCGCATTACGACGATCCTCGCGAATGGACCGCAGGGGCCTCTCGCGCAGGGCGGGATCGTCCAACATCAACAGGTGAGCATCGATAAAGAGGTGAGTGTCTTGTGGGGCATCGTCGGGAATGGCGTCGCGGACACGCAGTAATTCATCCCGGGCGCAACTCAATGCATTGCGCAGACGGAGCACCTCCGATTCGACCAGTTCGGGGACCAGGAGATGCTCGGGGATGTCGAGCGCGGTCGACTCCAGTACCAGCGCCGTGCCGATGGCAATGCCACCGGAAGCGCCAATCCCCGCCAGCTCAAAACTCATGCTTCCTCACCGAAACGATCCGCCGCGAGTTCGAGCAAGGCGGCGGCACAGGCCTGCTCTCCCTCACCGTCCGTTTCCAAAGTCAAGACCGTCCCTTGTGCCGCGGCGAGCGTCATCAACCCCATGATGCTCTTGCCACTCACCCGATGCCCATTCCGTTCCAGCCAAACCGCGCACGGATAACGCGCGGAAAGACTGACAAACTTGGCGGAGGGCCGTGCGTGCAAACCCAGCTGGTTGATGATGGGGTATTCTACGCGTAGGGTCATGGGGCGCTGGCCTCTCCTTGGGCTACCGGAAACCGTGGTCGTGTACGATTTCTGAGCATAGCGCGCGGCGGCGCCCCGAGCCAGAGGCGGGAGCGCGGATCAGTCCGGTGGCGACGCTTGGGCATCGCGATGCGCCAGGATATCCACAATGCCCTCCATCCCGCCCTCCATGGCCCCACGGCGGGCAGCCGCCAGCCCTTCACCGCGCCGCGACAGGGCACGCAGCAGCATGGCCAGATTCAAACCGCTCACCGCCGCCACCCGACCTTCCGGCAGTATGGCGGGGATAAGGTTGGCGGGGGTCGCGCCATAAAGGTCGTTGAGAATCAAGATGCCGTCGTCCTCTCCCAAATTCTCCAACAGACTCCACAAGCGGCGACGGCCCGCTTCCGGGGCCTGATCCGGGAGGACCTCCAGAACCACCAGCGCGGGCGGGAGCGTACCGAAAATATGCCGGAGTGCCGCCGCAAAGGCCTCACCCAGTCCCGCATGGGTCAGAAGCACAATGGTAATCATGACAGCGTCTCGGTAATGTCGAGCTCCCGATGCTGCACCAGAACACGCTGCCCCATCCCCGCAAGCTCCTGGGCCAAAGCCTCCACCATGTACACACTGCGATGCTGACCGCCCGTACAGCCCAGAGAAACCGTCACATAGTTTCGATGCTCCTGCGCAAACGGCGCGAGCCAGCCCTGCAGAAAAGCTCGCAAGGAGTGAAAAGCACTCACCGCCTCCGGCGACCGGGCCAAAAAATCGCGGACCGCGACATCCCGCCCGGTGAGTCCCCGCAACGCAGGATCGTAGTGGGGATTGGGCAGCGCGCGTAGATCGAAAACAAAGTCGGAATCCAGAGGAATGCCCTTTTTATAGGCAAAGGATTGCAGTAACAGGACCAAGCCCCCGTAGTGCCGCGACGCCAGACTCCACGCCTGGACCCGCAGGCGCAACTGATGCGTATTGATCTGCGAGGTGTCCAGTCGTTTGTCCGCGACATCAGCCAGGAGTTGCACCATCTCGCGTTCACGTCGCAACACCGTGAGCAGTGATTCGCCCAGCGCGGGCGCCAAATCGTCCGTAAGAGGATGACGTCGGCGCGTCTCGCTGAAGCGGCGCAGCAATGTGCCCTCGTCCGCCTCCAGAAAGAGGATGCGCGGGCGCAGCGCATGGCGTTCGCGCAGTTCGATCAGGGCCTGAGGCAATGCCGCCAGGAATTCCCGGTTGCGCACATCGATACTCACGGCGGCGAGCATGGAACAGGCATCGCGCCGTGCGAGTTGACCACCAAAATCCACCAGCAAGGTAGCGGGCAGGTTGTCGACACAGTAGTAGCCCTGATCCTCCAACGCTTGCAGTACCGTGGATTTTCCCGAACCCGACAGGCCGCTGACGAGGATGAAATCTTGCTGCGGCATCACGCTTCTCCAGCACTCCGTCTGACTTGCGCCTCAAAATCTGCCAGCATGTCGCCGCCGGACTCCTTCACATACTGACTGCGCGCCGCGGCCTCGACCAGCACCGCCAGGTTGCGTGCCGCCGATACGGGCAAACGCAGCCGCGTCAATTGGGTTCCGAGGATGTCCATATGATCGACTTTGCCCTGCAGACGATCGATATCGGCCATTTCCATATCGCGCATATCCTTGATCTCGACCACCAGACGAATGCGTTTTGAACGCACGATGGCGGCCGCGCCAAAGAACTCGCGGATGTTGATAATACCCAGACCGCGCACTTCCAGAAAATTACGCAACGGTGCCGGGCAGTGCCCAGTCAATACATTCGGCGCCTCGCGGATACAAAGCACACTATCGTCGGCCACCAGTCGATGACCACGGCTCACCAGTTCCAACGCCAACTCGCTCTTCCCTATACCCGCCTCACCCTGCAGGAGTAACCCCACCCCCAGCACATCGACCAGCACGCCATGGATCTGTTGGCGGGGTGCCAATGCATGATGCAGGTAATGTTGCACCTGGGCGAGCACCATCTTGGCACCCATGGATGTCGCCATCACCGCGATGTGACGGGACTTCAAATCCGCATAGAGACGATCGGCAAGGCTCTGCCCTTCGCAGACGATCAGCAATCGCAACTTGGCCGGCAGGAATTGCGCCGTGCTTTCCGGATGCGCCTCCAGATAAGCGAGTTCGCAGGCCCCCGCAATCTGCACCATATGCGGGCGAATGAAATTCAAGAAGCCGACCAGCGCCGCGCCTCCCACGTCATCCTCGGCCCATGGATCACCGGAAAGGCTGCCCTCCTCAGGCTGATGCAGGCATTGCCAGTGCAACTCGCTGTGCAGATCCGCGCAGAACTGACACAGACTGATGTGTCGCTCCAGTCCTCCGCTTTGCGCAAAAGTCATGGCGCACACCGGTCCGCCACGCAACCTACGCGGGACCTGTCAATATACGAAAAAACTCCGTGACCTCCGGAGTTTTCAACAGTGCCTCGCGGACTCCGTCCACAGTCAGCCTGGCGGCCAGCGTGGAGAGCATCTCGAGATGGGCGGTCGCTGCCGCTCTCGGAACCGCCACCGCGATGAAAATCCGCACGTCCACCCCGTCCGGAGCCGCGAAGGGGATACCCCGCGCGGTGCGCAACGCCGCGATGACCACCCGATCCAGCCCCTCCAAGCGGGCATGGGGCAAAGCCACCCCGTGCCCGATACCAGTGGACCCCTGGGCCTCGCGATTTTGCAAGGCCGCAGCGATACCTTGGGCGGACAAGCCGCTGGATTCCGCCAGCATCTCCGCCAGTACCTGCAGCGCGTCAACCGCGTCCGCCACGGGGGGATCCATACGAATGTTCGCCGGAGACAGGGGCAGGGCGATCATCATGGTCGATCAGTCGGCTTCGGCTATGGCTGCCAAGCCCGTGGGATGGTCATTACGGCGATCCTGCAACTTTTCCTTATAGCTGTGCACTTGCGCCTCCAACTTGTCCGCCACCAGATCGATAGCCGCGTACATGTCGGCATTGTGTACCTCGGCGTGGAAAATATGACCTGGTGCATTGACGGTGATGTCCGCAACATTCACCAGATTTTCGTGGGGCAGGTGCTTCAGCACCGCCCGGGCATGGATGACGTGATCGAAATAGCGACCAAGACGCCCAATCTTCTCATCGACATAGTTTTTGATAGGGTCGGTCAAATCCAGGTGCTGCCCGGTGATGGTTATTTGCATGGCGCTCTCCTACCTTAATTTCAGAGTGACCGCTTATATGAGTCCTGCCCCGCTACGGGGTCCATCTCCAGTGTAGCGCCAACGGCGCCATCACAAAACCCTGACCGCCACCACGCTCAGAGCCGCCGGCGCTGGCTCGCGGGCGGGATGTTGGCGGCCTCCCGGTATTTAGCCACCGTCCGCCGCGCGATTTGGATGCCCTGGTCGGCGAGCACCTTGGCAATTTCTGCATCGCTGAGGGGGTTACGCGGATTTTCCGCCTGCGTCAGCTTGATGAGCAGCGCACGGATCGCCGTGGCCGAGGCCGAGCCACCACTGTCGGTACCCACATGGCTGGAGAAAAAGTATTTGAACTCATAGAGACCGCGCGGCGTTATCATGTACTTCTGGTTGGTGACCCGAGAAACCGTCGACTCGTGCATGTCTACCGCCTCGGCGATATGACGCAGAACCATGGGCCGCATGGATTCCGGTCCGTTGGCGAAAAATTCCTTCTGCCGCTCCACAATGGCCCGCGCCACTTTCAGTATGGTTTCCTGACGACTCTGCAGGCTCTTGATGAACCAGCGCGCCGCATTGAGCTGGTCCTGAATATATTTGTGCGCCGCATCCTTTCCGCCCAACATGCCTGCGTAACGGCGGTTGATACGCAGCTTGGGCATCGCCTCGGGGTTCAGATCCACACGCAGGTGCTTACCGGTCCAACGCACGATCACATCGGGAATCACGTACTCGGCGGCCTCCGTGCCCACATCTTCGCCCGGTTTGGGGTTCAGCGTGGAAATCAGCGCCATCGCCGCACGCAATGCCGTTTCATCAACACCCAGCGTCTCGCACAGACGCGGGTAATCGTGGCGCCCCAAAACCTGCAAATGATCCTTCACAATCCGCTGAGCCAGCAACACCGGCGCATCCGCGTCGATCATCTGCTGCAGTTGCAGCAGCAAACATTCACTGAGATCACGCGCGCCCACGCCCGGAGGATCGAAATCTTGCACCCGTCGCAATACGGAGAGCAGCGTCTCCTCAGAGACTTCCAGGGCGACGGCAAACTCTTCCAGACTTTCCGTCAGGTAACCACGCTCATCGATGGCATCGATGATCAACTCCGCCATATTGCGCTCGTCCGCACTGAAGTGTGTCATATCGGCCTGCCAACGGAGATAATCCTGCAGACTCTGGCTGTGGCTGTTGCGCGACTCGAAATCCGGCAGATCCTCGTCGGAACCACCGCCGGAACTCGACGTCCCCAAGTCGAAGACATCGTCCCATTGACTATCCATGGGCAATTCGTCAGGCAGCGTATCCTCGGCAGCGAGATCCAGCTGCCGGTCTTGGGAAGAGGGCTCGACGGTCTCCGGGGCGGCTCCGGCCCCACCGCCCTCCTCCCCCATTTCCTCGTCGAGCAAAGGATTGCTTTCCAGCATGCTCTGAACTTCCTGCTGCAGGTCAACCGTCGACAGTTGCAGCAGACGGATGGCCTGTTGCAGTTGCGGGGTCATGGCCAAATGCTGGCCGAGCTTGAGTTCTAAGCCTTGTTTCATGATTTCCAACGATCAGATTTGAAACTGATCTCCCAGATAAACCTGGCGTACCATGGGGTCATCGACGATCTCCTGAGGTTTGCCAGCGGTAAGTACCTTGCCATCATGCAGTATATAGGCGCGTTCACAAATTCCTAAAGTCTCGCGCACGTTGTGATCGGTAATCAGAATGCCGATGCCACGCTCGCGCAGATCTTGTATAAGCCGTTGAATTTCTAAAACAGAAATGGGGTCGATACCGGCGAAGGGCTCGTCGAGCAAAATAAAACGCGGATTCATAGCCAGAGCCCGCGCGATCTCCACTCGCCGCCGCTCGCCGCCGGAGAGGCTGTGCCCCCGGGTATCGCGCAACGAATGGAGATGCAACTCACTGAGCAATTGCTCCAACCGTTCTTGCCGCTCCACCTTGCTCAGGGGTAACGTCTCCAGCACGGCAAGAACATTGTCCGCCGCGCTCATCTGGCGGAAAACCGATGGCTCCTGGGGCAGATAACCCAGCCCCATACGGGCGCGCTCATGCATGGGCAACATCGTGATGTCACGTTGCTGCAGAAAAATATGCCCCCGGTCGGGACGCACCAGACCGACCATCATGTAAAAAGTCGTGGTCTTGCCAGCCCCGTTGGGGCCGAGCAGTCCCACCACCTCCCCCGCAGCCACCTGCACCGAAACATCACGCACTACCACACGTCGCCGGTACATCTTGACCAGGGATTGCGCTTGTAACAAGTCACTCATGGCCTCCCACCACCAGCGGAGTGGTGGTCCGTCGCCGGATAGAAGACCGACCGCACCCGCTTCCCGGAGGTGCCCGTAACCGCGGTTTTCTGATCCCGTAGAAAATAGGTGACTTGCTGACCGCTGACCTCGTTCTTTTCCTGCCAGAGATGGGCGTTGCCCATCAGTATGATTTCGCCACTGCCGGGTTTATAGATCAACGTGTCACCATAGCCGTGGCGCTGCGCGCTGGACATGGTGAAAGTGACCGGACTACCTGTTGCCGTGGCCCGCTGGACCTTGCCGCCGACGGCGTCGATGGTGAGTTTGTCGGCATGCACGACCACGTCTCCCTGGGTCATGATCACGTTCCCGGTATAGATGGCTTGTTGCCGCGGCTTATTCTCGCCCTGCAGGGTGTTGGCGCTGATATGAATGGGGCCTTTGCCCAGTCCCTGATCCGCAACGGGTGCGGCGAGCGCGGTGACAGAGGCCGCCACGAGCAGAAGGGGCCAGAATCGTCCGGGGGTGACTCGCTTAAGGGGCATACACACCACGCACGTCATGCAAAATATTCACCTCTTGGGTTTTCACCGAAGCCCGGAAGCCCCTCCCGGTCATCCAGTCTTGGCCCCGCTCCAGCCTCACCGGCTCGCGGGACGTAATAATGCCCGTTTGCGGATCATAGTGCACCTTTTCGGTGAGCATACGCGTACCCGGTTGCAAGGTGCCGATAACATTTCCCCACAGCGTAATCAAATGGCTGCGTCCATCCACCAAACCCTGATTGGCGCGCAGATGCATCCGTTGTCCGGGCTGGAAACGTTCAACGACCACCTGACTGAGTATGGTCTGGTTCACGCCGGGCTCATGATAGGCGGTCTGCGCGGTAGCCAGCAGATCCAGATTCCCGGTCGCGGTGTACTGACGCATGATCACATCTTCCACCGCCTGATCCCCTTTGTGGATCTCCCCGCGCCAATCGATGTGCGGCTGCGGCAACGGGTGCCGCGGCCAGGACCACCACACCAGCGCCGCCAGCATGAGCAGTAGCACGAGCAGACCCAGGCTGGGCCAGCGAACGCGTGGTATCCTTTCAGAAATCACCCCGGAGCCGCCTGACTGCACGATCATGGCGCCTCTCCGGCGGCCCTGGCGAGGATGGCCGGCCAATGGCCCTGCGCCCGCAGTATCAGTTCACAGAATTCGCGCACCGCGCCACGACCGCCCGGCAGGCTGCTCTGCCAATGGACCCGCCGTGCCACTTCGTGATGGGCATCGGCAGGCGCCGCCGCCAGACCGACACGGGTAAGAATGGGCAGGTCGATAAGATCATCACCCATATAAGCCACTGCGGCGTCATCCAGGTGCAGTGCGATTTTGAGCTCGGTGTACGCCAGATTCTTATCCGCGCAGCCCTGGTAGATACGCTTCACGCCCAGATCATGCGCACGATGGGCAACCGCCGGGGAGTACCGCGCGGTGATCATGGCGACCTCGATACGCCGTTCCTGCAGGAGCTTCATGCCATAACCATCACGCACATGAAAGGCTTTGCTCTCCTGACCGTTATCGTCAAAAAACAAACGGCCGTCGGTCAGCACACCGTCCACATCCAGTACCAGCAAACGGATATGGGCGGCCATACTCAACAGACTGGCATCAAGCGACATAGGCGCTCCAGAGGCAGAAAAAATGCATGCTACACCGTGGGCTCACACAATACCCGCGCGCAACAAATCGTGCATGTTCAATGCACCGACCAGCCGCGCCTCGGAGTCGGTGACCAGCAGAGCGCCGATTCGGTTCTCTTCCATCAGGGCAAGGGCTTCGGCGGCCAGCGCCTCAGCCGCAATGGTCGTCGGTTGGGCGTGCGCCAACTCGGACATGGGTCGCTCCCAGAGGTCCTGACGCTGCGCAAAAGCACGGCGCAGATCGCCATCGGTGAAGATCCCCAACACCCGATCCTCGGCATCTACCACAGCCGTCATCCCCAATCCTTTGCTGCTGATCTCCAGCACCGCATCCCGCAGCGGCGTATCCGGCCGCACCCGGGGTAGCGCCGCGCCCTGGTGCATCACATCATGCACCCGCAACAGCAGGCGTTTGCCCAGACTGCCGCCGGGATGGGACAGGGCGAAATCATCCGCCGAGAAGCCGCGCGCCTGCAACAGGGCCATAGCCAGCGCATCCCCCATGGCCAGCGCCGCCGTCGTCGATGCCGTCGGCGCAAGATTCAGCGGACAGGCCTCGCGTGTCACACTACAGTTGAGATGCACGGCGGCGCTCCGCGCCAGGGTGGATTGCGGGTTGCCGGTCATGGCGATCAGGGGCACGGCGAGGCGTTTGACTACCGGAAGAATCGTGAGGAGTTCGGCAGTCTCGCCGGAATTGGAGAGGGCAAGCAGACAATCCTGTCGGGTCAGCATGCCCAGATCACCGTGACTGCCTTCCGCGGAGTGCAGGAAAAGGGCGGGGCTACCGGTGCTGGCCAGGGTCGCGGCTATTTTTTTGGCAATGATCCCGGATTTGCCCATTCCACTGACCACGATGCGGCCGGGGCAATTCAACAGGAGCGTGCAAGCCTCGACAAACTCGGCGTCAATGCGCGTTTCCAACGCCGCCACCGCCGCCGCCTCCAGGCGCAGCACCTCTCGCCCGGTGGCCAGCAGGCTTTCCACCGTCACGGCCGAGGGTTGCAGCCCCTCAATCCGCATGGGCGGAATCCTGCTTCTGGATCGCCTCATAGACCGCACGGCAGTGAGGGTGTTCGGCCATGACCTTGTCTACATCCGCAAAGGATGCGGCCTGCAATAATTTCCAACATTTCAGGTTCTCGACCGCCAGCGCGTCAGGATGCTGGACATACCAACCGGTGCTTCCCTGCCGGGTCGTGACGCTATCCACCGGCCCCCGTGCCCACCACAGGAACAGGGTAAAGAGCGCGAGGGCACCAATAATCACCAAAGCGTAAACCATCTTCATAATATCGCGGCAAACCTACCAGGTAACAGGGTCAAACTTCTTCTTGGTATTGCTGATTCAGCAACCGCACCAACCGCCCTTCCCGCATCACGATGTCGGCCAGCAGCGCGGTGCTCAATGCGGCCCATAGCGCGCGCAACGCGGCAAGATCGGCCCCATCGCTGAACTGGCCGACCACTTCACCGACTTTTTCCAGCGCTTCGCGGGTTTGCAGACTCGTGCTCAGGGCATGCTTGATCTGCTCACGAGGATGCGGGATCCAACTCCGGTCACTTCCATAAGCACGCAAACGCTCGCCAAAATCGAGCACCCGCTTACGTAACTTGCCCGACAATCCGATCTGGGTGCTGCGCATCTCTCCCCAGACCGCCAGATCCATGAGCAGGCCCCACTCCCGCCGCCAGCGATCGCGCAGATCCGCCTCCAAACGAACGGCGGTCTGCACCGCCAAAGGATCAAAGCCCACGCCCGGCGACCTCCGCGCACTCTCGTCGCGCCGTCAGCAAGCGCTCCACGGTACCCACGTCTGTCCATCTTCCCCGATACAATGTCCCCTCCAGCAAACCCGCCGCAATCCACCGCCGCAGCCAAGGGGCCAATGGGGCGGACTGCTCGGGGAAATCCCGGAACAACGCCGGGTCGAGGCGGGCGATGCCTGCGTAAGTATGACGTTCTTCACCCGTCAAAGCCACCAGGCCGCCGCGCAACGCGAAATCCCCGTGCGGATGTTGCGCCGGGTTGGGCACCAGCACCAGGTGACCGCGCGAGGCGGCGGGCTGACACAACCGCGACCAGGGAAAATCGGTGCAGATGTCCCCATTCACCAGTAAAAAAGGCGCATCCCCCAAAAGCGGCAAGGCCCGGACGAGAGCGCCACCGGTTTCCAGACGACCGTCACGCTCGTCGCTATACCGGATGCCAACCCCGTGCCAATCCGTACCCAAGGCTTGCATGAGGACATCGCCCAGATGGCCCACATTGATGATCACGTCGCGAATGCCCGCCGCCGCCAGCGACTCCAGATGACGCACGATCAAGGGCTTCCCGGCGACTTCCAGCAATGGCTTGGGAATGTGGTCGGTGAACGGCCGCAACCGTTCCCCTCGGCCCGCCGCCAAGATCATCGCCCGGGTAACGGTGGTGCCCATGGGGCGAAAAGCGCCTGATAAGACAGCAACTGGGGATCATCGCCCAAGGCCTCCCAAACGTAGGCCCAGAATCGTGGCAGAAAATCGAGATAAGCGATTTTGCCATCCCGATATGCCAGACGACAGAAAACACCGAGGATCTTGAGGTTACGTTGCAGCGCCATGCGCCCGACACTGACCAGAAAATCCGCCGGGCGGCGGGGTGGCGCGATGCCCGGATGCACCATCGCCAGAAAATCCAGCGCCCAGGCATCCCGCCGTGCCCGCCCCCAATCCCAGTAACGATCCCAGAGCAGAGAAACCAGATCATAGGTCCACGGCCCGCGCACGGCATCCTGAAAATCGATCATGACCAACGTTGCAGCCCCCTGACAAACGAGGTTGCGCGCGTGAAAATCCCGGTGCACCCAGACCTGCGCTTGGGTGGTTGCGTTCTTCAGGAGGACGTCAAAAAGCGTCCGCAGGGCGCGCCCTCGATGCGGATCCAGGGTCAGGCCGAGATGTCCGCCCAGGTACCAGTCGATAAAAAGCGTCAGTTCCTCTTGCAAGCGGGCGGCCGAAAAAAACGGCAGGGGGGGCAACATGCCCTGTCGCTGTCCGGCCCACTGCAGATCCCGTATCAAAACCATCGCCCGCCGCATCCAACGGTCCACATCCATACCGGCGTCCAGCACGGCTTTTAAATCCACCGTCCCCAAGTCTTCCAGCAGCACAAAACCCGGCACCACTTGGGCGGCCAGCACCCGCGGCACCGGCAAGGCCGCTCGGGCAAAGCGTCGCTGCACCCGCAAAAAGGGTAAGATATCCTCCGGCGGCGGGGCATCCATGAAGATCAGATCCCCAGGCAGGCGCCAGTAACGCCGCCCACTGGCGTCTCCAGGAATGGCGCGCGCCCGCGTCACGGCTACACCCCGCTGCCGCAGCCACCGACGGGCTGCCGGAGACAGCGGGGCATCTGCCGGAGCGACGCGGGAATCAGCGGCAAGGAAAGATTGCGACATAAAAGCATTCTGTGCGATTTTAGGCCTCTATGAAAAGCCCCCTGCACCACGGTAAAAAATCCCCGCTTCGACCCAACCGCGCCGAAAGACGCCGACATGTTGTCCCGCCCGGCATCCGTCAGGCCCTGCTCGGTGCCCTGTTGGCTCCTGGGCTGGCGGTCGCCGCGGCGGCAGAGCACCCGATCACCCTCTATGCCGATCAGGTCAACGGCCTCGGCAGCGGTCACTGGACCGCCAGCGGCAACGTCGAGGTCTTGTACGGCGACCGTCGGGTCTATGCGGACACGGTGCACTACGACCAGGCACGCGATGAAATCATCGCCGACGGCCATGTGCGCATGGTCAGCCCCGGGCTCGTTACGGCCGCCCCCAAAGCCACCATTCATCTGCGGGCCAACGAAGGGGTGATCGTCCACCCCCGCTATTTGCTGGAGGCACAAAATGGTCACGGCCATGCCACAAATGGCCAGGAACTCAGCAAAGGCCACTATCGGCTCAACGAAGCCTGCTACACCACCTGTGATGGCGAAAAACCGGCCTGGCAACTCTGGAGCGGTCAAATCGATCTCGACCAGAATGACAGCTATGTCTCCACCGCTGACACGACCGTCGATGTGTTCGGGCTTCCGGTATTCTGGATGCCCTATCTCAGCTTTCCGCTGAAGCGGCACTCGGGACTTTTGGCACCCAGCGTAGGTAGTTCCACCATCAACGGCTTCTATCTCGGGATTCCCTATTACTTCAACATATCCAGCAACATGGACGACACCGTCACCGTCGACTATTTCGCCCGTCGCGGCGTCATGTTGCAGAATGAATTTCGTTACCTGGAACCCCATTACAATGGCAAGCTCTACCTCGATCTGCTTCCCTCCGATCAGTTGACCCACAAGAATGTCTGGGCGGTTTCCTGGCAACACAATCAGAATCTGGGCGACGGCTTTAGCTTCAACGCCAATTACAACCGCGTCAGCTACAAAAACTTTCTCTCGGATTTCGGCGGGGTCGCGGGATTCGGCAGCAGCTTCGTGGGTGGCATCGGTAATGCGCCCTATCTCACCTCCTCCGGCGGGGTGTACTACGACAACGCCCACATTGAGGCTGGGGCCGCGCTGCAAAGCTACCAGGAACTGGTACCCGGCGGGGTCGCGCCCTACTCCCAGTTGCCCCGCCTTTTTGCCGACGGCTACTGGCGGGTCGGACGCAGCGGTTATTTCGACTGGCACAGCAGCTTCAACTACTTCTCGGCCTCCGCGGGTCCCATTGGCCAGCGTCTCGACCTCATTCCCACCCTCGGCTGGCGCTTCAGCCGTGGTTGGGGGTTTCTGGAACCCCAGGCCCGGCTGTACTACAGCCACTACCAGATCCAGCGCAACGGCCCCTATGCGCGCGCCACCAATCGCACCCTGCCAGCGCTGAGCCTCAAGGGCGGCTTGAATTTCGTGCGTTATGACGGCAACGGCAGCACCGCACTGCTGCAACCCCTGTTCAAATACACTTACATCCCCCTGCAGGCCCAGAACGGCATCCCCAGTTTCGATGCCAGCCAGCCCTATCAGAACTTCCCGATGATCTTTACGAATAACGTCCTCTATACGGGCAGCGACCGTATCAATGCCGCGAATCAGGTGGCACTGGGTCTGCGCGGCACCTGGCTCACCCCCAGCGGGCGTCAGCTCTGGCAGGCGGCCATCGGGCAGATCCGTTATTTCAACCGGCGCCAGATCAATCTCGCCGGCGATATCGTTCCCCAGAACCAACAATCCAACTACTTTTTTGAGGGACAATACGCGCCCCTCCCGGACATCAACTTCATCGCCAGTTCGCAGGTCGACGCCCCCTGGCAAAAGCTGGAACGGCTCAACCTTCGCGCCCAATGGCTGCCCGGCCCCCAGCGTGCCATCAACCTCGATTACCGCTTCACCCGCCATTTCGTGAATCAGGCCGGCATCTCCGGTGCCTGGCCCCTCTACAAACGCTGGCAACTTCTGGGTAGCTACCAATATGACGTGACCGACCGCAAGCCTCTGGAGGAGCTCGTGGGGATCGGCTATGATGGCGGCTGCTGGGCGACCCACATGATGGTCTATCATCAGATCCTTCTCGGCGGACAGTCCAACAATGTCCTTTATCTGGAGATCGTGTTGCGTGGCCTGACCAGCCTCGGTAACGCCTCAAACAGCCTGCTCAGCCAGTATGTGCCGGGCGCAAGCATGGAGTTTTGATGTTGCTCAAACACCGTTCCGCTGTACTCGTCCTGGGCCTCGTCCTGGGCACCATTCCCGCTTCGGCCTGGGCGACCACCCCCTTTCTCAATCGCGACACCCTCCTGCCGTCCCCGCCCGTGGCCACACCGCGGACGGCCACACAAACCTATTCGGAAAACTCCGCGGAAGCGCCCGTGGTGGCACCACTACCCGAAAACACCCAGGATCTCGACAAGGTCGTTGCGGTGATCAATGACAACATCATCACTTCCATGCAGTTGGAACAGCGCGTGCGCGCGGTGCGCGCGCGCCTGCAGGCGCAAGACCCCAACGCCATGCCCCCGGAAGACATCCTGCGCCGGCAGGTGTTGCAGCAGATGATCCTCCAGGACATCGAGTTGCAGATCGCTCACCGTGCGGGCATCAAGGTCGATAAGGCCACCCTGGATCAGGCGGTCGACAACCTCGCGCGCACCAACAATCTCACCCCGGACCAGTTGCGTCAGGCCTTGGCCAACCAGGGACAATCCTGGAAAAGTTTCACCAACGACCTCAGGGATCGCATCCGGGTGGACCGCCTCATGCAGCAAGAAGTGGAGAGCCGGGTCCACATCGGTCCCGATGAGGTCAAAACCTTCGCGCAGCAACTCAAAGAGATGGGCGGCGTGCGCTTTGACCTGCAACAGATATTCATCGCGCTGCCTGACAATCCGACCCCTGATGCCGTCAGTACGGCACGGCGTGAGGCCAGCCGGGTGCGGGATCGACTGATCGCCGGCGAGAGTTTCAGTCGTCTCGCCACCCAGGTCAGCAGCGGCCACGATGTGCTCCAAGGCGGACGTTTGGGCTGGGTCAAGGCCGGTGAGCTGCCTCCCTCGGTCACCCAGAGCCTCCTCCAGTTGAAGGTGGGCGACATCAGTCCGATCATCCCCGGTCCCACCGGTTTTCACATTTTCAAACTCCTGGATGTCAAACACGAACAGCCGACGGTCACCGAGGTCAAAGCGGCCATGATCGTCCTCCGTGCCGGCAACGGCCTACAATTACAGGAAGCAGAGACCCGCGCCCAGGACATCCAGCAGGCGCTGCAAAACGGCACCCGTTTTTCCGAACTGGCCCGCAACTATAGCCAGGACCAGAGCACCGCCGCCCACGGGGGCGAACTGGGCTGGGTCGCCCCCGGCCGGCTGCCGGACAATCTCGAACGCGCGCTGCTCTCCCTGCAAGTCGGCGGTGTCAGCAGCCCCATCCGCGAAGGAGACGCCCTTTACATCATGCACTCCCAGGGCCAGCGCCAGCAAATCGTAAAAGAACAGCAGATCATGGCCGCGGCGCGCATGCAATTATACAACCGCATCGTCCACGAACGGATGGACGAATGGCAACGCCGCATTCGCGACAGCGCTTACGTCGAGATTCTCGAACCCGGTCTGCGCAGCGCCGATGCCTGAAGTTTTCAGCACAGCGCGGTTGGCCTCCTTACGTCCCTCCAACCAGGGATCGTGCCGCATCCGTTTTGTGCCGATCTGGACCCTGTTTTACAAAGAGACTTTGCGCTTCGGCAAGGTCTGGCTGCAAACCCTCGCGGCGCCATTGATCACCACCCTCCTCTATCTGGTGGTTTTTGGGCATGCCTTGGGGAGTCACGTTTCCGTCTATCCAGGGGTCAGCTACACCGCCTTCCTCGTGCCCGGCCTGATGATGATGGCGGTCCTGCAAAATGCCTTCGCCAACAGCTCCTCCAGCCTGATCCAGGCCAAGGTGACCGGCAACATCGTCTTCCTGCTGCTCAGTCCATTGAGCCCCACGGAAATCTTTGGCGCCATGGTCGCGGCCTCCGTACTCCGTGGCACGCTGGTGGGGCTTTCCATTCTGGCGCTGGCGTTGCTTTATCTGCACATACCCCTGCTGCACCCCTTGTGGATTGTTGTGTTTACGGTGCTAGGCGCCAGCGGGATGGGGTCGTTAGGCTTGATTGCCGGGCTTTGGGCCGAAAAATTCGATCAGATTGCCGGTTTTCAAAACTTCATCATCATGCCACTGACCTATCTTGCCGGCGTGTTTTATTCGGTACAGTCCCTGACCGGTGCCTGGCGGCAAATATCGTTGTTCAATCCATTCTTCTACATCATTGACGGGTTCCGCTATGGGTTTTTTGCGGACTCCGATGCCAGCGTGTGGATTTGCCTCGGCGTTGGCATCGCCTTCGCGGGAGTGACCGGCCTTCTCGCCTGGCGCCTGCTGGCGGACGGTTATAAGCTGCGCCCGTAACAGGGGGGTCGGTATTTCCCCTCTTGCACAAGGGGATGCCGCTGGGTATAAGTGGTCCCATCACACAGCCGCTTTTTTACGTTACACTACGTTCCCATGAATGCGCTTACGATCAAATCACTCATCCAGCAACGACTGCCCGACGCCCTGGTCGAGGTTTCAGGGGAGGACGGTGCCCACTTCGAAGCACTGGTGGTTTCTCCAGCCTTTGTCGGACTTTCCCTCATCAGACAGCATCAACTGGTCTATGCTGCCCTGGGCGAACGCATGCGTGCGGAAATCCATGCCCTCTCGCTGCGCACCCTAACCCCCGAACAAGCTCAACAGCACCGTCACTCCACGACACACTAAACGTCGTTCTTATCTCTAGTTAGCGAGGACAACCATGGCAACGATTCAGGAACTCATCCAGGAACAGGTCCAGAAACACCCCGTCGTGCTCTACATGAAAGGAAATCCGCGGGCACCGCAATGCGGTTTCTCGGCGCGCGCCGTGCAATTGCTGCAACAGTCCGGCGTCAAGGAGCTCTTCACGGTGGATGTCCTGGCCGACCCGCAGATTCGCGATGGCATCAAGCAATACTCCAACTGGCCGACCATTCCCCAACTCTATATTCAGGGTGAATTTGTCGGTGGATCGGATATCATGTCCGACCTCTATCAGCAAGGCGAACTGCAGAAACTGCTCGACAACGCCCAAGCGACTCGCGCGGACTGACCCCCGCCCATGGACAAGCTGCTCCTGCGTGGCAATGGTCCCCTGCGGGGCGAGTTGCGGATTTCCGGGGCCAAAAATGCGGCATTGCCTTGTCTCGCTGCCACGCTGCTCGCGCGCGAGCCGGTGCATATCCGCAACATCCCCCATTTGCGTGACATCACCACAACGCTGGAGCTCCTGGGCACACTCGGTGCACGGATACTGGTGGATAGCCAACTCGGCATCGAGGTGGATCCACGCCCGGTCCACTCGGTGGTTGCCCCCTACGAGCTGGTCAAGACCATGCGGGCGTCGATTCTGGTGCTCGGACCGTTGCTGGCCCGGCACGGCTCGGCGGAAGTCAGCCTGCCCGGCGGTTGCGCCATCGGCAGCCGCCCGGTGACCGTCCATCTCGCCGGACTACAAGCCCTGGGCGCCGAGATCACGGTGCAAGAAGGCTTCGTCAAGGCGCAGGCGGCCCGCCTGCGCGGCACCCGCGTTGTCATGGATGTGGTTTCGGTGACCGGGACGGAAAATCTGCTCATGGCGGCGACCCTCGCCGAAGGCCACACCATTCTTGAAAATGCCGCCCGTGAACCGGAAGTGGTGGATCTCGCGCGCTGCCTGACGGCCATGGGCGCGCGGATTTCCGGGGCCGGCACCTCGGTGATCGAGATCGAGGGCGTCGCCGAATTGCATGGCGCCGAACACAGCGTCCTCCCCGACCGCATCGAGACCGGCACCTATCTCGTCGCCACGGCCATGGCGGGTGGCGACGTCTGCCTGAAACGTACCGATCCCGGCCTGCTGGAAAGTGTCCTCCTCAAGCTGCGTGAGGCTGGTGCCGAGGTGGATGCCGAACCGGACCACATCCGTATCCGCATGGCGCGAAGGCCGTCGGCCATCGATGTGCGAACCGCACCCTACCCGGCCTTTCCCACCGACATGCAGGCGCAGTTCATGGCCATGAACTGTATCGCGTCAGGCAGCGGAGTCATCACGGAGACCATTTTCGAAAACCGATTCATGCACGTTTCTGAATTGCAGCGGCTGGGTGCGGACATCAACGCCGATGGCAAGACCGCTGTGGTGCGCGGGGTACCGCGGCTACACGGCGCGCCAGTCATGGCCACGGATCTGCGCGCTTCGGCCTCCTTGGTCCTCGCCGGGTTGGTGGCGGAAGGCGAAACCCTCATCGATCGCATCTATCACCTGGATCGCGGTTACGAAGTCATCGAAGAGAAGTTGAGCGCCATCGGCGCCGATATCCACCGGGTCAGCAGCAGCAGGGGCGCGGCATGAGCGCAGGCATTACCATCGCCCTGTCCAAGGGACGGATTCTGCAAGAAGCCGTCCCCCTGTTCGCGGGGGCCGGCATCCACCTGGCGGAAGACCCGGAAGAATCCCGCAAACTGATCATTCCCAGCACCGACCCGGCGGTGCGCTTTTTGGTGATTCGTGCCAGCGACGTCCCCACCTATGTGACCTGGGGGGCCGCCGATGTGGGTATCGCCGGTAAGGATGTGCTGCTGGAACAAGAGGGCCTGGATCTCTATGAGCCCTTGGATCTGCGCATCGGCATCTGCCACATGGCGGTGGCCGAGCCTGCCGCGCTGGCGGTCACCGACGTGCCGCAACACTGGGAGCGGGTGCGAATTGCCACCAAGTATCCGCGCATTACCCGCAAGCATTTCCATGCGCGCGGCGTACAGACGGAAATCATCAAGCTCTACGGCAGCATGGAGCTGGCGCCCCTGGTCGGTCTCGCCGACCGGATTGTGGATCTCGTGTCCAGTGGCCGCACGCTGAAGGAAAACGGACTGGTGGAAGTGGAGGAGATCATGCCCATTTCCAGCCGCCTGGTGGTCAATCGCGCCGCCATGAAACTCAAGCGCCGCGTCATCGAAACCCTTATTCACCAACTGGAGGCGCAAGTCACCCCATGAAACGTCTGGATACCCGCGACCCGGATTTTGCCCGTCAGCTTCACGCGCTGCACGACTGGGATGCCAATCTGGACCCGCAGATTGAAGCGCGGGTGCGGGAGATCGTCGCTGCGGTCCGTGATCGGGGCGATGCGGCGCTACGCGAGTACACCGAGCGCTTCGATGGCGTAACGACCGCTTCCGCCGCCGATCTGGAAATTCCCCGCAGCGACTGGGCAGCGGCGCTGAACGGCCTGAAGCCCGCCCAACGTGCCGCCCTGGAAGAGGCGGCGCTACGCATCCACGGTTATCACGAACATCAGCGCAGTGAAAGCTGGACCTTTACCGAAGCCGACGGCACGGTGCTCGGCCAGCGCATCCTGCCCCTGTACCGGGTAGGCATTTACGTGCCGGGTGGTAAAGCGGCCTATCCCAGCTCCGTGCTGATGAATGCCCTTCCCGCCCGCGTGGCGGGCGTAAAAGAAATCATCATGACGGTGCCTACCCCGCGGGGCCAGGTGAATCCCTGGGTGCTGGCCGCCGCAGCCATTGCCGGCGTGGATCGTGTCTTCCGTATTGGCGGTGCGCAGGCGATCGCGGCGCTGGCCTATGGGACGGAGCATATCCCGGCGGTGGACAAAATTGTCGGTCCCGGCAATACCTATGTGGCCACCGCCAAGCGCATGGTCTTCGGTCGGGTGGGTATCGACATGATTGCCGGTCCCAGCGAAATCCTCGTGATCAGCGACGGCTCGGCACCGGCAGAATGGTTGGCCTGGGATCTGCTGTCGCAAGCGGAACACGATGAACTGGCCCAGAGTATCCTCATCAGCTGGGATGACGCGCATATCGAGTCGGTCGTAACCGCCGTGGATGCCGCCCTTGATCAGCTCGATCGCGCGCCCATCGCCCGCAAGAGCTGGGCGGATCGGGGCGCGGTGATCCGTGTGCATGACCGCGCCGAAGCCTGCGCCATTGCCGACCACCTCGCGCCGGAACATCTGGAGCTTGCGGTAGCGCATCCCGAAGACTGGCTGGCGGATATCCACAATGCCGGGGCCATTTTTATGGGTATCCACAGTTGCGAAGCCCTCGGCGACTATGTCGCGGGCCCCAACCATGTGCTGCCCACGGGCGGCAGTGCGCGTTTTTCCTCAGCCCTCGGCGTCTATGACTTCATCAAGCGCAACAGTCTTATCCACAGCAGCCCCGCTGGTGCCGCGCAACTCGGCCGGATCGCTGAACGTCTGGCCTTGGGTGAGGGTCTGACGGCCCACGCACGCTCGGCGGCCTGCCGCATCCCCACGGCCGGATCATGAGCGACAACGCGACAACGGCCTTGATGCACAGCCTGTTGCGCCCGGAATTGTTGGCCAGCAAGGCCTATGCGGTAGCGCCCGGTGAGGGTCTCATCAAACTCGACGCCATGGAGAACCCCTACGGCCTGCCCGCGGCACTGCGCGAAGAATGGCTGCGCAGCCTAGCCGATGCCCCCCTCAATCGCTACCCCGACGCGCATCCGGTCGCCCTGGTCGACGCCCTCAAGGCGCACGTCGGTCTGCCCGCCGGGATAGAACTCATGCTCGGCAACGGCTCCGATGAATTGATCCAGATTTTAGTGACCGCCGTGGCGGGCAGCCAGCGCCCCGTCATGGCCGTGGAACCCGGCTTCGTCATGTATCGCCTGCTGACCCAACAACTGGGACTGCACTTCGTGGGCGTTCCCCTGGACCCGGACTTCCGTCTGGATCTCCCGGCCCTGCTGACCGCGATCGCCGCGCAACGGCCCGCCATCCTCTTTCTCGACTGGCCCAACAATCCCAGTGGCAGCCTCTTCCCCGAGGCGGATCTGGAAGCGATTATCGCCGCGGCTCCGGGTCTTGTGGTGATCGATGAGGCCTATCACGCCTTCAGCCAGAAAACCTTCGCCGGCCGTTTGGCCCGCCACCCTAATCTCCTCCTGCTGCGCACCCTGTCCAAGGAAGGTCTGGCGGGTTTGCGGCTGGGGATGCTGGCGGGATCGGCCGCGTGGATTCAAGAGCTGGACAAGCTGCGCCTGCCTTACAACATCAACGTGCTTACCCAGCGCAGCGCCGCTTTCTATCTACGTCATGCCGAAGTACTGGAAGCCCAGGCCGAGATCCTGCGTGCCGAACGGGAACGACTCTTCCGGGCTATCAGCGCGTGCGGCCTGTCGGTCTGGCCCAGCGCCGCCAATTTTCTGCTCTTTCATGCTCCCGGGCGGGCGGCGGCGCTCTTTTCCGGGCTGCGCGAAGGCGGAGTGCTCATCAAAGTCTTTACAGGCCACCCTCGCCTCGGCGAATATCTACGGGTGACGGTCGGCACACCCGCCGAAAACGATCGCTTTCTGGCCGTATTGGAGTCCCTACTGTGAATCCGCGTCAAGCCGAAGTCGAAAGAAACACCCTCGAGACCCAGATCCACGTGGCCCTGAATCTGGATGGCTCGGGACAGGCGGATCTGCGCACCGGGCTGCCCTTTCTCGATCACATGATCCACCAGATCGCCCGTCACGGTCTCTTCGATCTACGCATTCAAGCCCATGGCGACCTGGACATCGACGCCCATCACACGGTGGAAGACATCGGAATCACCCTCGGTCAGACCTTTGCTCGCGCCGTCGGGGACAAGGCCGGCATCCAGCGCTATGGCCATGCCTACGTGCCACTGGACGAAGCCCTATCGCGCGCCGTGGTGGACCTCTCCGGTCGTCCCGGACTGGTCTTCGCCGTCGAGTTTCCCCGTGCCCAGGTGGGCGACTTTGATGTGGACCTTTTTCATGAGTTTTTCCAGGGCTTCGTCAACCACGCGCAGGTGACCCTGCATCTGGACACCCTGCGCGGCAACAATACCCACCACGTCGCCGAGACCCTCTTCAAGGCCTGTGGCCGCGCCCTGCGCATGGCCGCCGCTCCCGATCCGCGCATGGCGAACACCGTGCCCAGCACCAAAGGCACGCTGACCCTATGAGCGCCGCCACGGCTCGCGTCGGTATCGTCGACTACGGCATGGGCAACCTCTACTCGGTGGCCAAGGCCGTAGAATATCTGGGCGGCAAGGCGATCGTCAGTGATCAGGCCAGCGCACTGGCCGCCACGGACCGCATCATCTTCCCCGGCGTCGGCGCCTTCGGCGACTGCATGATGGCGCTGGAAGCCCGGGAACTCAGCGACTTCATCCGCGTTGCGGCGCGGACCCGGCCCTTCCTCGGCATCTGCCTCGGCATGCAGATGCTCATGGACAGCAGTGTGGAGCATGGCGAACACGTCGGGCTCGGCCTGTTGCCGGGGCGGGTCATCCCCTTTCCCGAAGAAGCCCTGCAAGCCGCGGATGGCCGGCGCCTGAAAATTCCGCACATGGGCTGGAACGAACTGCATCAACTCGTGGAACACCCGCTGTTTGCCGGTGTTCCCCAGAATGCCTACTTTTATTTCGTCCACTCCTTCTATGTGGAACCCTCCACCCCCGCAACACTCGCGGCATTCAGCGATTACACCTTTCCCTTCTGTGCGGCGGTGGCGGCGGACAATCTGTTCGCCCTGCAATGCCATCCCGAGAAGAGCGGCACGGCGGGCCTGCGCCTGCTCGAGAATTTTCTCGGTTGGGATGGTGGTTACGGAGCGCATTGTGCGACTTGAGCCTATTTTCTGGAACGTCTCTCTGTGGAGGAGTGTGTCATGTTGTTGATTCCGGCCATCGACCTCAAAGGCGGGAACTGTGTGCGTTTACGGCAGGGCCGGATGGAAGACCACACGGTCTTCTCGGATAACCCGGTCGCCACGGCGCAACGCTGGGTGGAAGCGGGCGCCAAACGCCTGCATATCGTCGATCTCGACGGCGCCGTGCAAGGGGAGCCGGTGAATGCGCAAGCGATCGCCGCCATCTGCGCGCGCTTTCCCGATCTCGAAATCCAGGTCGGCGGCGGTATCCGCAGTGAAGAGCAGATCGAGACCTACATCCAGGCTGGGGTCCGCTACGTGATCATCGGCACGCAGGCGGTCAAAGCGCCGGGCTTCGTCGCCGATGCCGCGGTGAGCTTCCCCGGCCACATCATGGTGGGCATCGACGCCCGCGATGGCAAGGTGGCCACCGAGGGCTGGTCCAAACTCTCCCGCCACGACCCCATTGACCTCGCCCAGCATTTCGCCGCCGACGGCATTGAAGCGATCATTTACACCGACATCAGCCGCGACGGCATGCTCAGTGGTCCCAACATCCCCGCGACGGTAGCGCTGGCGCAGGCCGTGCCGGTGCCCGTCATCGCGTCCGGCGGCATCGCCAACCTGGAGCAGGTGCTGGCGCTCAAGGCCCACGAGGGCGATGGTGTCACCGGCGCCATTACCGGCCGCGCCATTTATGAAGGCACCCTGGACTTTGCCCAGGCCCGCGTCCAGGCCGAGACCTGAGGGATGCTCGCCAAGCGCATCATCCCTTGTCTCGATATCGACCACGGCCGTGTGGTGAAGGGCGTCCAGTTTGTCGCCCTGCGCGACGCCGGCGATCCGGTGGAAGTAGCCAAACGCTACAATGATGAGGGGGCCGACGAAATCACCTTTCTTGATATCTCCGCCAGTTACGAAGAGCGCGGCACCCTGGCCAGTGTGGTGTCTGCCGTGGCGGCGCAGGTCTTCATTCCCCTGACGGTGGGCGGCGGCGTGCGCAGTGTCGAAGACATCCGCACCCTGCTCCTCGCCGGTGCCGACAAGGTCAGCATCAACAGCGCCGCCGTGAATGAGCCGGAACTGGTGCGCGCCGCCGCCCGGCGTTTCGGTAACTCCTGCATCGTCGTCGCCATCGACGCCAAACGGGTGGACGATCACTGGGAAGTCTTCACCCACGGTGGCCGGCGCGGTAGCGGCCTGGACGCGGTGGCCTGGGCGCGACAAATGGCCGAATACGGCGCCGGCGAAATCCTGCTCACCAGCATGGACCGGGACGGTACGGGGATCGGTTTTGATCTCGCCCTCACTCGCGCCATCGGCGACGCGGTGCCGGTACCCGTGATCGCCTCGGGAGGCGCCGGAGAAATTCAGCACTTTGTCGAAGGCGTTCAGCAAGGACATGCCGACGCGGTATTGGCCGCCAGTGTCTTTCACTTCGGCCAGTTCCGCATTTCCGAGGTCAAGGCACAGATGGCTGCCGCAGGCATTCCGGTGCGGGCGACCCGCTAAAACACGTGGTGCCCCTGTGGGCCGACTCCGCCCAATGACCGTGGGGAAACATATCAACGAGAGGTTTCTGACCGTCATGAATGAACCGGAAGCGCAGCACGCCGCCATACTCGCCGCCGTGCGCTGGAATGCGGACGGCCTGGTGCCTGTCATCGCTCAGGACGCACGCAATGGTCAGGTGCTCATGCTGGCCTGGATGAATGCCGAGGCCCTGCTCACGACACTCCATGAAGGCATGGGCACCTACTGGTCGCGCTCCCGGCAAGCGCTCTGGCGCAAAGGCGAAACCTCCGGCCATATCCAGCATCTGGTGGATATGCGCCTCGACTGTGATGGGGATACGATCCTCATGCGCGTCATCCAAGAGGGTCCGGCTTGCCATACCGGGGCGCAAACCTGCTTTTTTCTCGGACAACCCGGCAAAAACGGATGGCAGCATCAGGCCCCGCCGCCCGGCAACATCCTCGATGGCTTGCAGGCCACGCTGCACCACCGGCGGGCGGCTGATCCCGGCCAATCCTATGTGGCGCAACTGCTCCATGGAGGCCAGGATCGAATCTTGAAAAAGGTCGGTGAAGAAGCCACGGAATTTGTCATCGCTTGTAAGAATCATGCCTCGAAACAAATCGTTGCAGAGGCCGCCGACCTGCTCTTCCACCTGATGGTGGCTTTGGAGGAACGGGAATTGCATATTGATGACGTCCTCGGGGAGCTGGCACGACGTGAGGGGGTTTCCGGCCTGGAAGAAAAAGCGGCGCGGCGGCCGCGCGCTTGACGCAACCGTTTTATTTTCCTATGGTCGAAGAGTGAGTTGTGGCGCGTAACCCCTGCGGGGGAAGGAGAGCAGTCATGGGCGCTTTTAGCATTTGGCATCTGGTCATCATTCTGTTAATCGTAGTGGCCCTATTTGGCACCACGAAGCTGCGTAACGTGGGTTCGGACCTGGGTTCCGCCATTAAAAGCTTTCGTTCCGCCGTCAAGGAGGAGGAAGAAAAAAAGGAAGCCATCGGCCACACCATCGACGCCGATATCCCGTCCAGCAAAGAACATGAAACCGTGAATCGCTGATCGCGCATGTTCGACTTCAGCTTTGGCGAACTTGCACTACTCGGGATCATCGCGCTGCTCGTGGTCGGACCGGAGAAGATGCCCGAACTCGCGCGCACGGCGGGGAAATGGTATGGCGCCATGCGGCGAGCCATGACGGGTTTGCGCTCGGAGGTCGAACAGCAGCTTTTGGTGGACGAACTGCGCCAGGAGGCCCACAGGTTGCGGAACCATGCCCACGAAGAGGTTCTACCCGCGGATCTGACGGCCGCCCCGCTCTCTGAGGCGGGCGATGAGAAACCTGAAGTCGAAAAGCCGCTCCACCCAGGTGAATCCGATCTCCTGTCGGCCCCCGCGTCGCATACCGCGCTGCCTGGACCAGAAGACCGCCTGCATTGATCACGTGATCCGTCATCACCGATAGTCTGATTCTTTCAGCCCGTATCTTGCCGCCCGTCGACCACCCAACCCGCGCATACCGCCATACCGCCTAAGGACATTTTTTACGCATGGACAAATTGGCGGAGAACACTTTTATCGGCCATCTGCTGGAATTGCGCCGCCGCGTGCTCTTTTCGATGATCGCCATCTTTGCCGGTTTTCTGGTCTCATATCCCTTCTCCAAAACCATTTACAACATTCTCGCCGCCCCGCTGGTCGATGTGCTGCCCAAGGGCAGCCACTTGATATACACCAGCCTGCCCGAGGTGTTTCTTACCTACGTTCAGCTTTCTTTAATATCGGGCTTCGTACTGGCATTACCCGTTGTGCTGTATCAGTTTTGGGCCTTCGTCACGCCAGGACTCTACGCGCACGAGCGCAAGGTTTTTTTCCCGTTGATTTTCATCTCCGCCTTCCTGTTCATCGGCGGGATGCTGTTCGCCTACTTTATCGTCTTTCCGAACGCCTTCCGATTTTTTGTGAGCTTTTCGGGTGGTGACATCACCGCCATGCCCAAAGTCGACAGCTATCTCTCGCTCATCGTCAAATTCTCCCTCGCCTTCGGCCTCGCCTTCCAGATCCCCATTCTGATCGTCGTGCTGGTGCGCGTCGGAGTGCTCCAAGTGGCCGCACTACGCCGCGGCCGCCGCTACGCCTTCCTGATCTGCGCCATCGCCTCGGCGGTGCTGAGTCCGCCCGATGTGTTATCCATGGTCATGCTCCTCATTCCCATGTATATGCTGTTTGAAGCCGGACTGTTCTTCGCGGCGCATTTGCCCGCACCCCAGCCCGTTGCGGAAGACCTCATGGGCACCGCCGCAGAGTCGGCACGGAGCACCACCGACGAGATGAATGCCGCCGAGGCGAGCTTTCGAGTCAAGGACGGGAATGACCCGGATCAGCGATGACCACCCCATATGGGCGTGAAAAAACGTGGAGGCCCCATGGGCGTTGAACTGCTTCCTGAATTCATTCGTACACATTATGAGACCCATGAATGGAAGCACGCTTGTGCCATCTTGCATCACGATTTTCCCCATGAATGGAAGGATATCTTGTCCGTACTCTCTGATTTTCGTCTGAACAAGAGCTGGATTACCAATCCCGGCGGCCGCAAATCCGGGGTTTCCGAATTCATCGATGGTTACCTGTACCGCCGTAACTGGGTTGAGAAGGAGTTCCAGACGCACGTTGTTGTCGATCAGCACACGATGAACACACCCACCCACAAGATCGACTGCTTTCGCAACCACGTCGCTCTGGAAATTGAGTGGAACAACAAGGATCCATTCTATGATCGCGATCTCAATAACTTTCGTTTACTATTTGATCTGCGCGCCATCAGCGTTGGCGTGGTGATCACCCGCTGCGACAGCCTCCAGGAAATATTCAATCAACTGGGTAGAGGTTCATCCTACGGCGCATCCACCACGCATATGAGCAAGTTGCTGCCCCGGATTGAAGGCAATGGTGGCGGTGGCTGTCCTTTACTGGTGTTCGGCATCACCCCGTCACTCTATGTGGAGGACGAATAATCTATGAACGCATCCGACGATTTGCTGGAAACGGTGGGCAAGAGAAAATTCACCACCATTCTTGCCGATCCGCCCTGGCAATTTCAGAACAGGACCGGGAAAATGGCCCCAGAACACAAGCGCCTTTCCCGATACTCGACGATGACACTACAGGAAATAAAAGAGCTTCCCGTGGAAACCATCGTCACCAACACCGCCCATCTGTACCTTTGGGTGCCCAACGCGCTATTGGCCGAAGGCATGCAAGTCATGGAACACTGGGGGTTTACTTATAAAACCAATGTGATCTGGTACAAGATCAGAAAAGATGGCGGCCCGGATAGAAGAGGCGTCGGTTTCTATTTTCGTAATGTGACGGAGATGATCCTTTTTGGCGTCAGGGGAAAGAAGGCCCGGACCTTGCCGCCGGGGAGAAGTCAGGAAAACATCATTTCCTCACAAAAACGGGAGCACAGCCGAAAGCCCGATGAACAATACGCCATCATAGAAACGTGCAGTCCCGGCCCCTACCTTGAACTGTTCGCCAGAGGACCCCGCAAGGGGTGGTCCGTATGGGGAAATCAGGCCGAGGATTATGCGCCGGGTTGGGATACCTATGCCAATCATTCACAATCAAACGTGGTTCCGCTCAAACGGAAGAAATCCTTGTGAATCACATGGCGATGGGCATTATTACCCGGATCATGATATTGGGTATTACCTGGTGGTAACTCATCACGGTGCGCGTCGAGGTCTCCGGGACGCCCGCGGTCCCTGTGTGTGATCCATTCGCCGATATTGTCGAAACGCTCACGAATGTGGTGCCGTGTTCGCGGGGCTGGTGAGGGCCTGGAGGCGTACCGGTGGATATTACCATCCATGATGGACGGCCTCGTGGAACTCGAACTCACGAATGACTGCGCCCGCCGCGAATGGCAGTGGCTTTGCCGGAAGCTCGGCGAGATGGTCGCGTGATCATCCCCGCTGTCCACGGACAAAATAGTATCATCCTAACCACTGCGTAACCAATTGATTAATGTTCACTGCATTTTACAGGAAAATGAATGTTTCATCCTGGATCGTTATGGTGCACGTTGTCTAACGGCTTTCCCAGGCAAACAAGGCGTCTCGCGGATTCTCTGCCTCCGGGTGACTTTCCAATGGCAAGTTTGCAGCGGGAACGGACATTCACTTTCCAGGAAACTCATCTCGCTGGTCTAAGCAGATCCATCTAGCCTTTGGGCAGGCAGGCGGTACACTCTGAAAAACCGGCCGCAGGAGATGCACGCCGCATACGAATCTGAGGCCCCCTTTTTGAACTTGGCTTTCGATAATGGATCACTCACCGTCCCTACAGCAGTAGCGAATGGACTACGCTGGACGCTGGGCACGTCTAGATAATTCATGTCAGTGTGAGTCACATGAACCTGACTGGTAATCAGCGTAGCCCATTGGTTGATCAGGCCATCAATTATTTCCAGTAAATTCCAAATATTCTCTGTACCCACGAAGGTAAGCCCCGATCGCTCAGGATAACCAGGTCCATCTTGGCCAGCGCATTCAGGTAACACCAGAAGCTGCGGTAGCCATGACGAATACGGAATCCCTCTAACAGGAGGGGAAGGTAAAGGTAACGCAGCCTAAATCCCTGACGGCAAGACTGATGAATCATTGGGAAGAGTCGTGCTCCGATTTCTGTCTTATAAATTCCCGCGCCTTGTCCCTGGCTATTGGACAGATATCAAGGACCGACCACACAAAAAGGACGCACGACGTAGTTCTACCCATTGTTTATCAGGTCATATCGGCATCCCATGATAGGAGGTGGTGAAAAGACGGTAGCTCTAAGCTTAGGAAGACAAGACTACCTCGTAAAACATGCACCACTTCGGTGCATGGAGTGATTGTATGGTGCAACCATACATTGTGCACGGTTCGGGCAGAATTAAAGGAATAATACCCGATTTTTGTTGTAATATAGCGACATGTGATGATTTTTGACCAATTACACCCCACAACGTAAGTTAATGCACAAAATCAGAACGAACAAAATAGTGCAATAGCCTGCATCCCGATAATCATACAACAAACTATTTATGTTTTAATTCATCATTATCTGATGCGGTTGTTAGCTCCTTAGCTACCCGCGTTGCGGCAAAACCATACCCAAATCAAACACCTAAAGAAATCGTTTTATTTTATATATTTCATATATATAGAAAGTCACAAACTTCGTAATGAGGTTATCATAGTCCGATTTTCAGGACCTTCATATCTGGAGAGTGTCAAAACAAAATATTACATGAAACGGTAATAAGGTATTCTTGGCACGGCTATTGCTAGTTAATCTGCTGATGCAGCAATCTAGTTGAACCAAATCGCCTTATTGAGCAGTAAAGCAAACGATTATTTGACAGACGAAGAGTAGAGATTTCTCCAACATTAAACGCGAGGATAATAAAAGTGTATCCAAATATGAAAACAATGCTTGAAGTTGTTTCTATGGGGCAAAGGGGCATACGTGCATTTATAACTACACCAAACAAAAGATGGTGATAACCTACCAGATCGACTTGGGACAATTATGAAGGAGTTAAAGCATCTCATATTTATCAGCATCATAACTAACAGGTGAAAAATGATAAAACGTGCCGCAATTATATCGACATATATTCTAAGTCTAACCAGCATGACACAGATAGCATCAGCCGCAACCCCAGCTTGGTTGGTTGGATCGACCATCAAAGGATTCATTGCTTCATATGACTGGTGACCTGCCTCGGGATTCTCGGACCAGCTGAAACTTGAGATGATGGCTCCCGCCGACAAGGAGGGAGTG
>NZ_WNJL01000012.1 GCF_010378095.1 Acidithiobacillus ferrianus
TTCCCCCCGTGTTTTTGGGGACCCGCGACCCATTCCCCCCGTGTTTTTGGGGACCCGCGACCCATTCCCCTTTTATCCCGCGACCCATTCCCCCCGCTTTCATGAATAATCCGCGACCTATTCTCCCCGACGTCTAGGTCATACACGATTCACGCTCCCTGTTATCCCGCGACCTATTCCCCCCGAGTTTTTGGGGGCCCGCGACCTATTCCCCCCGAGTTTTGGGACAAGGGATTTGACTTCCCCACCATCTCCGCCAAGTCATGCTGAGCGTTGTTTGTTCGGACTTGCGAGATTTCGACTTTAGCGTCGTGTTGCCGACGATTAGCAGCTTTTTGTTCCGCAGAAAATTTTTGGGTTGGAAATAGGGTGTAGACCACATCTTCGATCTTGTTGCGGTCACCGCGCTGTTCTACTTTTTGGATCGTGGATAGGGCCCCCAATGTTTTTAGTTCTTGCCAGGCTGCGTCAAGGGCGGCCACTGCGTCGCGTTGTCTTGTGTAACCATTCAACAAGACACTGTCGCGTTTTATGGTACTGAAACGCATATCAAAGCTATTAGTGATCGCTGCTTGTGTATATTTTAGCACGAGTTGGCTGATAAGCCAGCGTGCGAGTTGTGTGCTGCATTTCATCAACCGCTGATAATTAAATTGACGATAAGTCACCCGATCAACGCTTTGGGTAACCAACGGATGAAATTGTGCCACCCAGCGCACGCTGCGGTCTGCTTCATAATCTTTACGTTTTACGCCTGTCAGGGCTGCAAGATAGGTGGAACGTGCGAAGGCTTCTTCGCCGCCATCGCTTGTTGACACTATCTCGATACTACTTAATGAGAGAATATCCAATCCCTCTATAATCTCGTCATAGCGTAACCCATGACCTTGTTGTTCCAAGTCCTTGCGCAGTTGGTAGAGAGAAAATCGTGCGCCACTGCGATATTTTAATCGATCGAAGAATCCAGCATTCTGTTCAGAGGCGATTTTTCTTAGCATATGTTCTATCAATTCTTCGCGGGCGCTTGGGTAATAACTGAGGCGTTTGCCTTGTTTATCTCTGATGCGTGCTGGATAAATCATCGCAATAAGTTGTTTACCTCGATAATTGAAGGGTAATTCTAGGACGTCTAGAAATCCTTCCGCCGTGCGCATGCTATTCATTCTAGTGCGAGATATAGAATAGCGAGGGATACTATCCCATAAATCAACAGCATTTGAGAGCGCTTCACGCTCATTCTCTGAGTTGGCTAAAAATGATTGAAAGAGATCTATTTGTCGATCGATAAATGCGTCTTCAGGTAATGGGGCTACAACTTTTCGGATTGGTGGGATCTTTTTCTTTCCATTATCGTTAGCCATACGTTTATTTGCTCCTTATGGATCTTATCAATCTTTGATAAGAAGACCAACAGTCCATTGTGATTGTTCATCTGGAATTGTTTGCATTCATTTTTTTCCTTTTTATTTCAGATAACACGTCATCGATAGCACGGTCAATCGCGGGCAATATTATTTTCATTAAGAATGCTTGCATTGAATTTGGGGTGTTTTCTGCGATAAAGCGCAGCTTGGCCATTTCTACTTCCGTCAGTCGTATATTGTAAAGTTCTGTTCTCTTGTCTCCTCGCAGGCTGGTCCACGGTAATTTGTCGTCTTGAACGGCTGTCGGATCGACCTTTGATATAAAGTCTTCTACACTTATGGCCGTCTTCTTCGGTGTTCTGGTGAATCCTATACTCATATCATGATCTCTTCTATTAAATTAATTATTTCTGCTTGCGCTTTCCTGTCCGCAGGCTGATACTCCAGCACGCCACATCCCTGTGCAATAGAGCGGCGATATATAATTCTATCACGAACGATGACGTTAGAAAGGCGCAGATTTTTGAATTCCTGTAACATGTGTTGCGCGGCGTGCGTATCGTGTACTTGCAAGTTGGTTGGTGCCCGGGACAGCACCAGAGTCGCACATAAGTGCGTGTTAAACGCGGTAGCGGTGTTTACCAGTTCGCTCATTTGCTCAATAGTCCACAAATCAAACTGTGAGGCTTGGACAGGAATGATGACGTGCTCAACGGCGACCAGCGCGGCTCTCAACTCCACGGAGTCGCGTCCGCCAGCGTCGACGATGACGTCTTGATAGCGGGCACTTAAGTCTTTTATTTCATTCTGGAGCGATTTGCCAAACTTCTGCATACATGGTATGCGCGTTAGATCTGTACGTTCTTCTCGCATGGTTGACCAACCAGAAGCGCTGCCTTGCGGGTCCGTGTCTACTAGCAGCACATCACGATTCCGCAACCGGAAACCTGACGCCAAATTAACTGCCAAAGTGGTTTTTCCTGTGCCGCCCTTCTCGCCGCCAATAAGCAATATCATACTACACCATATTAACCAATGCAATATGCAATGAAAACATACAATTTTATATCATGTCAACCGATATGGTTTGATATCATATCATTCTGCGCTGCTTGTGCTCCTGTCGGAGGATTGCATAGTGCTTCATGATGCTCAAGTTTGCTTGGATAATGGTGAAAAGGGTTGCCCGAAACGCTAAGGCGCCAGAGCCATCGTGTATCACGGCGTCGATCAGTGTGTCTATCAATCCTTGCCGACATCTGTCTGCATCAAGGCGTCCGTGGGGTAGGCAGGCGCTTCATAATGAGTGGTAGAGCCGGGCTTTACTGATGGGAATGTTGGTCATATCGCCGAGTATCAGGACATTTTGGCCATCCACTTCTTTCATGTTGAACAGGGTTTCGTATTGAATGCCCATGCGATCGAATTCCGGGGCCGCCCATTGGGCGACATTCTTTAGGCTATGGATGCGACCAATAGGATAGGTGTAGTAGACATTGTCTTGTCCAGCAGGCCGCAATCCCGGATAAAGCCGTGCATGGCAAAGGTGATTTCCAGCGGAATCATCGGACATTTGTGCGGCAGACCCACGGTGATGGCAATGCGACCCCGCCGCTCTTGCACTTGACGAGATTCTCAGCGAAATGGAATTCTTCCACGGGATTTATATGGAACACGATGCCGGTTTCCAACAAGCTTTCCTGCTCACGGAGCAGTTCATTTTGACCCACTCCGGGACATCGGCGGCGGAGCCGGTATCCGTGGACAGAAGTTCCAAGGTGCCGCCCACGTGCATCTACGACTCTTGGCGTCTCCATTATTTGATCCCCGTGTAGTCGTTTAAAAGGTAAAGATCTGTGCTCCTTCCGCATCACTCAAAAACTTAGTGAGTCCCATGAGACCAGAGACAATGGGTTCTAGTTCCGCTTTCTGGATTCCCAGGATGTCCATGGCCATGGAGCAGGCGTAGATCTTGGCGTCGCCAAGGTCTACCGCTTGCTCAAAAATCTGGTAAAAGGAAGGGATGTGCTTCTGTGCCAGGATTTCCCCCATATGGCCTTCGGCAGGTGCTTCCTTATCATGCCCCCGGATGAAGAATGGAAAAGCATTCATGGAGGCGAAAACGGACACCTCCGTCCCTGACACCGCGGCAACGGAGGCGGTCATGGCGGCAAACTGCAGCTTTTCCCGTTGTCCGCTCAAGCAAATGATAAATAGTTTCGGCATGAGAGCTCCTTGTAGACTATGTTGGGCACCTTCTCCACGTTGTTGGACTGAGATTATCCGTGTTGACCTAGCCAGAGGGTTAACCTCGAGGAGCCCCATGGTTCTAAAGATAGTATAAAGATCCCGGTTTGATACAAAAAGAAGCGGAGCCTTTATCGGGAAAGGGATAACGGCGTGTGTACCGCTACGGTGCTTATGTTGAATCAATAAGATGAACTCGTCCAGCCCTCGGGGCTCACTCAAAGGCCATCAGTTGCGTTGACGAAACGCACACGCACCACATGGGTGCGGCTCTCGTCGGACCGCCAACCCGATTTTGGGTGTCCTTCCTTAATTCGTATTTGACGCCGACCTTACTTGGGCGGGCATCTAGGATTTCAGGTAAGTTCTCTCCCTTTCTGATTCGGTTTATACTTCCATCAAATTTTCTGCTGGCGTAGCGCGCGGTGGTTTTTTGACCCTCCGGTGATGGAGTCAATGTGACTATTTTCAGAGATGAATCAACGGCAGAGGGCTATGATCCTTCATTTGTTTTTTGATCGGATGACCCACGCATGCGATGCGGTGGCCGACGACATCTTCGCTGCCGCTGCTTCCATGTTGGAAGCAATGGCGGAGTGGGACTCATCTTGGCGGGGGTTTGGCGGTCGACGTGTCGGCACCTTCGCTCGCACATGCTATCCAACGGGTCTTTAGACTTCGAGCGAGGAGCCTCCAACGTGCGGGATGACCACGGAATGTTGGTCGGCAAAAATCGCGTAGTCTTCATATCCATGAGCGGGGGATCCATCGTTGCTCCATAATCACACTGAAATAACTAACTCGTAAAGTCGGAGGGATGCTATGAATTTCTATGAGAGACCGCTGACCAGCGCGGAAATCAAGAGGAAAAAGAACATGATCACATTGACTCTCCTCATTTATTCCATTTTTGCGGCTGCCATATCGGCATCGACCATCTATTTGATATGGGGAACATTCCATCCGCATGTTTTATCCATAGCGGTATCTCTTATCATATGGATGACATTGGAAGCTCCTCGAGTAGCTTTCTCCAAGGACAATTATGATCAGTACAAACCCATTCCGCCGGACAAACTAGGGGAAATGGCCGCATTTTTGGAGCGGCATCCAGAACTTTCTGAGTACCGAGATAAAGTGTTGGCCGAGCCTCGCCCATTCATCGGTTTGGAATTGAAGATGATTCCATCCTATGAAGACTACCTGCAACACCAGAAACAAGGCGAGAGACTTTATGGAAAAGATTGGCCGGAAAAATAAAGTGTGACCTGAGTGTAATGAATCCTCCAATTTGGGAGGAGGTGCAGGCTTCACAAAGACACTCACGACCAACCAGACCTGCTGGTAACGGTTGTGAGGGGCCGGGATTTTTTCAGACCTCTGTCGAGACCTCGATTGCACGACCTGATGATAGATGCTTTTCGGGCCTGCCGTTTCCCGGTTCGAGCAGAGCGCCAAGCCGCATGGGTTTCTGTGCCTTAATGACGCGACTAACGGATACTATTTGGAGTCTAGAGTTATACTTTTTCTTTGTTTACGTTAGCTCTGAGAAAGATAAAGCAGGGACGCTCTTGCCATGCAACAACCTGTTATGGCTTGGTCAATTGTCAAAGAATGTGCCTATTGCGTGGAGTATGTTGACTTCTATATTAACGCCATCGTAATCCGTGGTGATGCATTAATTATCTATTATTCTCTAATATGTTTGGAACGAAAATATTCATCGACTAAGCGAGAGGTGCGATGTCTGGGGGGGGCATCGCCGCGCTAAGCTCTCCCACTTTGAAGGGCGTAGTTTGAACAGTGGCAACAATAACGAATATTGGGGGTTGACCATAATCCGTTTTTATAGTCATATACGTCAAATATGGGAGTTTCAAACGCATAAGACGATAAGTATATGCTAACGCGGGGGTGGAGACAGATGGTCCGACTTAGCTGCACCAAAAGACCTGGCATAACAAAGATGACCGTATCTATCGTGCTCATCGGTATGAGCACCATGTTTTTTTCTGCGACCAAGGGCGAGGCGGCAACGGTGCGTGATAACAAGCCTGTAGCAGCCGCGGTTACTTCTGCGGGGGGCACCACATCCACCGTCTCTTCTGCAACGGTCGCCACAGCCACGACATCTTCTGCGGCGAGCACACAAACAACGGCGAACACCAAAAACGGGGGTATTCCACAATCGGTGAGCAGCACATGCATGGCCTGTCATGGAATGACCGGGATATCCCCACAAGGCGCGATGTTCCCGGACTTGGCGGGGCAATGGGCACCTTACATAGTCAAACAATTGGACAACTTCCGAAGTCACACGCGTGCGGATCCTATGGCGAAGGCTATCATGTGGGGCATGGCGGCGTCATTAACGCCGGCACAGGTGCAACATGTGGCTGACTACTACTCTAGGCAGGCTCCGGCGAAAGGCAAGGTAGTCAACCCAAAATTGGCGGCAGCAGGAAAGAAAATATATGAAGGCGGTATTTCTACTACGCATGTACCAGCATGCATGGCCTGTCATGGTCCAACTGGTCTAGGTGACCCACCGCTCTTTCCCCGTTTGGCAGGGCAAAGGCAAGCCTACGTAGTTTTACAGCTGAATTACTTCAAGAAAGGCCTCAGAACCAATGATCCGCATGCCATAATGCGTTATGTTGCATCGCGGTTGAGTGAGGCCCAGATTACTGGGTTGGCTGCCTATGTGCGCAGCTTGCCGGGAGGCGCTGATGAATAATTATGTGCCCGCTGACAATTTACTGAGCGGTCGAGTAATTGTTGTCACCGGGGCTGGCGAAGGGATTGGACGCTGTGCGGCCATGGAATTTGCCAGTTTAGGCGCTGAGGTTGTTTTATTGGGTCGAACACAACGGAAACTGGAGGCCGTGTACGATGAGATTGTTGATTCTGGGTATAAGGAAGCCATCATACACCCGATGAACCTGCTGACTGCGAAAGGAAGCGATTACATAGATTTCGCACAACGGTTAAAAGAAAATATGGGCAGGTTGGATGGTATTCTGCACAATGCGGCAGAGCTCGATATATTAACTCCGATCCAATATTATGATGAAGAGTTGTGGGAGAGCACTATGAGAGTAAATACCACTGCCCCATATCTATTGACACAAGCCTGTTTGCCGTTGCTGCTAGAATCTAGTGATAGTTCAGTGGTATTCATAACGGATGATTGTGCTCGCAGACCGAAAGGTTATTGGGGCGCTTATGCCGTGAGCAAAGCAGCAACGGAACACCTTGCCCTCACGCTCGCCATTGAATTGCAGAAGACCAATGTTCGCGTAAATGTGATAAATCCTGGGCCCTGCCGCACGGGGATGCGGGTAAGAACGCACCCCGGAGCATCAATAATGTCTGTTCCCCCACCAAAGGCCATAATGCCGGTGTATGACTATCTAATGGGTCCAGATAGTAAGGAAGTGCGTGGCCAAATAATGGATGCTAGAGAGTGGTTAGACGCAGAGCACGATGATCGTAGAAAGGTTGCCCTGGAACAATAAGACGATCTATCTGCTTGCGGACAATGCCAGTCGCGGCAGAATAGACGAACTCTAGTAATTATGATGTTGATATCTGGCATTAGCGAGGTTATAGAGATGACAACGGTTACAGATGCGGAAGGTGGTCATAAGAATATTACTCGTCGGAGATTTTTAACGGCGGCGACATCTGCCGTCGGAGCGGTGGTTGCTGGAATGGTTGCCGTGCCTTTGGTGGATTCTTTGGAGCCAACAGCAGCGGCAGAAGCCGCGTCGTCAACCACCGTAGATCTCACCCCCATCGAGCCTGGCATGCAGGTAACGGTTCCGTGGCAGAAAAAGCCGGTGATAATAATAAATCGGACCCCGGAAATGTTGGCTTCGTTAAAGGAGACGATGGATAAGGGGATTTTGAAAGATCCGCTATGTAAAGTGCCGCAGCAGCCCCCATACTGTACAAATATGTACCGCTCCAGGATCCCTGAATGGTATGTCGGGATACGTATCTGTAATCATTTATGTTGTATCCCACACTATAGACCGAAGAAAGGAAGTGTCGCGCCGTGGTGGCTCGGAGGGTTTCACTGCCCATGCCACGGTTCGATGTATGATCTGTCCTGCCGGGTAATACAGGGTTCCCCAGCCCCACATAATATGGCTGTACCAGAGTATGAAATTTCCACTGAAAAGATGAGCACCACGATTACTCATATGTATCCAAAAGCTCACTTGTGTTGACTGGCTAATAATTGAGGGGGGTGGTTCCGATGAGTAGGTTTTCAGTATGGATCAATAAGAGACTTCCTCTAGATGAGACCGTAAAAGAGCATTTAACAGAGTATTTTGCGCCGAGAAACTTCAATATACTCTACTATGCGGGTTCTTTGCTTCTGTTGATGATTGTAATCCAGCTGGTCAGCGGGTTCTTTCTGCTGTCCCATTATGATCCCACATCCCAGGGTGCATTTGAGTCTGTGCAAGGTATTATGTATGACACCAAGTGGGGCTGGTTGATACGTTATATGCATGTTGACGGTGTATCCCTTATGTTCATCTTGCTCTATGCCCATATGTTTCGTGGGCTTCTGTACGGATCGCATCGCGCCCCGAGAGAGTTGGTGTGGACCATCGGATATATCATTTACCTGTTGATGATGGCGGAAGCGTTCGTAGGCTATGTCCTGCCCTTTGGGAATCTGTCCTACTGGGCCGGAGAGGTTATCACCTCTATCATACATGCGGTGCCGGTCATTGGTCCGCCCCTCACCACGTTGGCGCGTGGTGGTCCAGGCATTGGGACTGCGACATTGCAGCGCTTTTTGGCACTGCATGTCGTTCTATTCTTTCTCATTATTCTTGCGGCCATCGCAATGCATATTGTCGCCTTACATAGGGTGGGCTCGAATAATCCGGACGGTATCGATATCAAGAAGAACAAGGGAGCGGATGGCAAGCCTTTAGATGGCATTCCATTTCATCCGTATTATACGGTGAAAGACTTGTTTGGCGTGGGCGTTTTTTTGACCATATTTGTCACAATTATCTTTTATGCTCCCACGATGCATGGTATTTTTATGGAGCGCACGACGTTCCTCGCCGCAAATCCAATGGTTAGTTTGCCGGATGTGACTCCTCCATGGTATCTGTCACCCTATTATGCCATGCTCCGGGCGGTACCTAACAAGTACTATGGAATTGCTATAATGATTACGTCTGTATTATTGCCATTCCTCTTACCTTGGCTTGATCGCAATCCTGTTCGATCTAGCAGGTACCGTCCCGTGTATAAAACTATGCTCATTGTTGCCGGAGTTTCCTTCATTACTTTGGCGTGGGTGGGTGAACAGCCGCCGCTGCCTAAATATTTCATGATAGAGCGGGTGGCAACCGCGTTGTATCTAGGGTTTTATATACTGCTACCTATCATGAGCAGAATAGAACCGACGCGGCCCGTACCGGAGAGGGTGACAGGATGAGCAGGTATAGATATGTGTGGTTCTTGTTGGTGTCTATGTTGGTACCCGGCTTGGCTTTTGCTGCGGGCGATACAGTGCATTGGATGACTCCCCATTACACATTCAATCGAACCACTGTCATAGCTGGAGCCAGATATTTTGCGGACCATTGTATGGCGTGTCACTCGGTCAGTTCGTTGCGTTATGAGTATCTCACCGCAGATCTTGGTATGCCGAAGAAAGAGGTAAAGAAGGACATAATGCTTCCAAATGGTGCCGCGTTTAAGAAAACGATAGTCTCTCCGATGCCCCCTGACATGGCAGCTAAATGGTTTGGAAAGCCGCCTCCAGATCTGAGTCATATGGATAGGTATTTGGGATCGAAGTTTATTTATACGTATCTGTTGTCATTTTACTGGGATCCGGCTCGCCCATCGGGTTGGAATAATTATGTGTTCCCGATGGTGGCCATGCCTAATGTATTGGCCCCATGGGGGGGGACCGTTGGACCGAAAGGGCAGGTGATTTATCCCGGAAAACTGTCCCCTGCAGAATATCATAAGAAGGTTGCTGATGTCGTTGCTTTTCTCCGATATGCTTCGGATCCATCCTATTTCAAGAGAATGGCCCTTGGTCCGTACGTGATTGGTATTTTATTGCTATTCACGATCCTCGCTTATTTGCTTAAAACGGCGTATTGGATAGATCTGAAAAAGAAGGGGTAGATGATATCGATACCATGGGGTGGCACGAAGGCCAGGGAAGGCCTATATTGGCACCCTGGGATGATTTAAAGAGGATGTCTGTGCCGCGTCGCCTCAGGAAAGAGGGGGGTTAGTTCTGCAACTACTTGTCTCTACACAGGACAGGCTACGGCAGCGTGGTTTTAGATTTTATTTTGTGATTCGATCGTATGTGCTCTCTCCATCCTCAGCACAACCGCTGGAGCTAAGTAAGAATACTCGCTGATCTGCAGAGCGGGTGTTGTGTGGGATCAGAGAGCAGCGCAGGACACGCCCGGGCGGGGCGCTATTTTGTAACCGGCGCCCCTCGACAAGGGGATCCTACTGGATTTCTCCCTTAGAGAGGGCTTGATTGCTATAGTTATGTATGATATCAAGTCAGGCTTGTGGCCGACGTTGCAGGCAGGATGGTTGTGCGTAATCTAGAGTTTTCCAAATGTGCATCCAACAGCGGTCAATGATGGATGAATCACTCCAAGGATGTGATGAGGAGTTGCGGATTGGAATAGGCAGTTACACTTAAGTGACTGATATCGATCTGTTCGCATGTCTATTGATGACTTGCTATTCAGGCGAATGCACCAGAGGAAGCGAATTTGGCTAAGCAGATCTCCGTAGGGGTTGTAAATCATTCGAGAGCCCGCTTAGCGGTAAACTTTCTTGGCTCCATGCGGTTAGCTGTCAACCTCCTGGTATTGTTGGCGATTGCTTCTATTATAGGCACGGTGTTGAACCAGCAACAGCCATATCAAAACTATATTCTGAAATTTGGCCCGTTCTGGTTTGATGTCTTTCGTGATCTTGGTTTATATAATGTTTACCGAACCAACTGGTATTTGGCTATTGTTGGTTTTCTCGTTCTATCTACCACCACTTGTTTGATCCGTAATACGCCACGTATGTTGAGAGAAATGCGTGAGCCGGATACTGCGATAGCGTCGGCCTACGAGCCGCAGCGTATGGCGAATAGTATAACGCTACACTCGCCACTGTCTATGGATCATGCCACGCAGATGGTGACAGCGATTTTGCGAGGGCGAGGCTATCGGCCAAAAACGCATGAGAGCGCCGCTGATCATTGCATGACCGTTGTTGGCCGTAAGGGCCGTTATAATCGCCTTGGATACATATTAACGCATGCCGCTATTATCGTATTTTGTGCGGCCGCCCTTTATAATGCGGACATCCCTGTGAAGTTGGCGATGTTGGTAGGTTCCGTTCGACCGGAGAACAACTTTCACATTCCGCTGTCTGGAGTTTCCAAGGCAGCGTGGCTCCCTGATAACAATCCAGCATACCGCGGAACAGTTACTGTTCCAGAGGGCCAGTCGACGCATGTGGTCTATGAGCTGGTGGGCGATGGTTATTTAGTTCAGAAGCTCCCATTCCATATTCTGGTGAAACGCTTTCATGTCGCCTACTACTCTACGGGTATGCCAAAGGATTTTATTTCTAACATCGTTATTTATAACAATGAAGGAAAAGTGTTGAAGGAGGGAAATGTCCGCGTTAATCACCCGCTTACCTATAAAGGTGTGCAGATATTCCAAGCTAGTTTTGTTGATGGCGGCTCTCTGCTAAAAATGAAGCGTTACATGCTTAATAATCCTGGTGCGGATGCCATACGTCAAAAAGCCCGCGTCGGGCAATCGGTGGATGTTTCTGGCACGTCATACAAGTTAAAATTAAAAAACTTCTCTCTGGACAATGTGGTACCTGCAAGAGCTATTGAAGCCAAACCTGTCAAGGGGCTTAAGCACGTAAATTTAGGTCCAAGCTTTACCTACATCGCGCAAAGTAAATCCGGGAGCGGTGCAGAGTTTAAAACGTATATGCAGCCGATCGCAAGAAACGGGCAATCCTATTTTGTACAGGGAGTAAGAACGGCGTTTGGCGCCCCATACCAATATCTATTTATTCCAACCGGACCTAATGGAAATATTGGGCTGTTTATGAAATATCTATCTGCGTTGCAAGACCAAGTTACCGCTAGTGATGGTAAAAATACCAGAGATTACGTTCTAGATACTTTTAAACGTGTAGTGGCTGATTATGCTCCTTCTATGACGGCGCGTGCCGAGGCTTTATATTTCCAATCGGCTATTAGCGCTATATTACAACTAAGAGCATATCCCGCTCCTTTCATTGTTACCCTTACTGGATTCGATCATCGTTGGGCGGCGGGGTTGGAGGTAACAAAATGGCCTGCCACCATAGTTATTTATTGGGGATGTGCAGTGCTGGTTCTTGGCATTTTTATATTATTCTATCTACCGCAACGCCGGATCTTGGTAAGGCTGCGTACGTTATCAAGTGGTGGTACAGAGGTAATTATCGGTGGCACCAGCAGCCGAAACCCGTATGAATTTACCAAAGAATTTGAAGGATTCGCGGTACGTTTTAAGAATGTCCTGAGGAGTCAGGATGGCAAGAAGGAGAATTGATGATGGCTAGCTCACATGCAAATGAATTACTTGCACTCACCAAAATCGAAGCAGAGGGGCGTTGGACAAACCGCCTCAGCAAGCTTGACTGGTTGTGGTTCGCGGGACTTTCGATTTCTGTCGGTATCCTGGTAGATGTTTTCAACAGCCAGTTCTGGTTCTGGCAGTATGTGGTGCTTGCTGTCTGGTATGTAACGCTGATTGCTGTTGGCATCCATTGGCGCCCTATGCAAGGGGCCTTTTTAACCGTGGTGACCGCTGCCTTGTTGGGCGTCTGGTTATATAGTATTGGGCAAACACCCGCTAACGATATTGTGTTGCGTTACGTGTTGCAGGGTTATGCGGGTGTTATGTGGATGGTCGGTTTTCTTTTGGCGGCCACCATTGCCTATCTGATATATTTTTTCACTCTCCTTGAAAAGGTTGGACGCTTGGCAACGGGGTTGACATGGGCCGGCGTCCTTATGGGGTTTATCGGTCTTGGTGTGCGTTGGCGTGAGACCTATATTGGGCATCCTAGCTGGGGGCATGTTCCCGTCACTAATCTTTGGGAGGTGATGGTTGTATTTTGCGCGTGTACTTCACTCTTCTATCTGTACTATGAGTCACGCATTAAGTCCAGGGCATTAGGAGCATTTGTCATGCCGTTGGTGGCTGCGTCTGCAATATTTCTTCTCTGGCTCACGTTTGTTCAGCACATGGATCGCATAGCGCCGATAATTCCTGCACTACAAAGCTTCTGGATGAAACTGCATGTTCCAATGATGTTTGTGGCTTATGCCAACTTTACCATCGCCAGTTTTGTCGGTCTTGCCTACATTCTTGGTGATCGTTCGCGTAAGAGAGGAGGCGGTGGAATCCTTGCCCGAGCGCTTCCCAGTGGGGAGCTTATGGATGATATGATGGCTAAAGCGATTGCCCTCGGTTTTCTACTATTCACGATTGCCACCATTCTTGGAGCGGTATGGGCGGCCAAGGCCTGGGGAGGATTTTGGTCGTGGGATCCCAAAGAAACGTGGGCACTTATAGTTTGGCTCAATTATGCGGGATTCCTTCACGCTCGCACCAGTAAGGGATTGCGTGGCAAGCAGATGGCTTGGTGGTCATTCATGAGTCTATGGGTTGTTACCTTTTGCTTCCTTGGTGTAAATCTCTTTCTTTCTGGATTACACTCCTATGGGAAGCTGTAATCCTTAATCTATGCTTTGGGATCTGTGTTGGAATGCTCTACGAAAAAAGCTTGGAGGGTGGATGGCGCGGGATAGGGGAATAGCACAAGTTCTCGGCAGTTGCTTGCTTATCCCGGAAGATCTTTGTACTGTTCCATCGGCGGGCGCCAATGACAATGGCTCCAAGAGGGACGCATTAGGTATGATTAGTGGTGGACCTTTTGGAGTGGATGAAAAGGGTGGCTCGCTTTGTCTGGACGCCGATGAGGGGCACTAGTACTTATGTGTGAGGAGTTTATATACTTTTGTTTGTAGTAGAACACCGTGTTGCACTGTTATATCTGCTGTAATTTTGGCCTCTATACCGCTGGGTTGACGTGCTATACTATCCGCTTACAATTGAGGTATGATATGCGTGTGCATCATGTGTTTCTTCTGGCATTAGTGTTCGTTACCATAGGCTTATCTGGATGCGTTGGGCGCCCATCAAAAAAACCCTTAGTAATTGGGACAACCTATACTGCAGCAGTGTCCATGGCCATGCTTAAATTCAAAGTGTTATCCTATAAAGGAAATGGATGGTATACTGTTCAGTTGATCGGCAGTAATATGGCACCTTTTAATACGACTAGGTCAGCCATGATAAATATGCATGCGCTTTCTATACTTCAACCGACTAGCGGCAATTAATCTTTTTGGCAGGATATCTATCACCCCGATATTGCGCACACCACATTTACTAAACATCGTTCCCGTTCTGCTATTCTCGCCGCTTACCCGCTCTCACCATTCCTGGCTCGGCTTATTGGAATTGGCCCGTCGCAGTTCTCGCTGTGGCAGCTACCCACCACAGCGAAGGTCTGGTACAGCGGTTAACGTCCCGCCCCTTGGGTGAAAAGATCCCAGAGTGGTCTATATGTTGCAAGACTCAACCGCAGGCGACCTGATTTGCCATGGTAATTACCCCAGAGCTTATCCGTCATTCGGGTTGTTACCAATAGGACTACCGCAGCCGTGTTACATGGGCATGTTCTTGTGTTGCATCATGTAGGCTTTGCCGCACTTGCCATCATGTGCCTTGATCATCGCAGCACTCACGCAATGCCCTTCCTTGGCCTTCATGTTGCGCGAACAGTTGCCTTCGCCTTGGGCATTAACGGCCATGGCCATAGGTTGCGCGGTCGCTAATGCCTGGGTCGCGGCCTCCGCAACCACAGAGGTTAGAGGCAAGGCGCCGAGGGTTACGGCAAAGGCGGAGCCGAGTGTGATGGGCCAAACAAGGTTTCTCTGCTTCATGGTTAACTCCTTCATAAGGTTACTCGATTAAGGTTTGATCGTGATCGTTGACAGTTCAGCCTACCACAAGGCAGACCGACTGTCCCGCGCCACTCATGATTGACATTGAGTGGACAAAGCTGCTGTCGGACTTTCCAGAGCGGAAATATGCCACATTCTGGAAGAGAGTATTTATGTAAATGACCCCTAGAAAAGCTGCGCAGCGTATAGTATTTGGAGAAGAAGGCTATCACTTAGCGCCGTACGGGATGTTTGTTTAATTTGCGTTGCAAAGAGCGCCGATGAACTCCCAAGATGCGGGCAGCGGCCGATATATTGCCATTGCACTCCATCAATACCTTGCTGATATGCTCCCATTCCAATCTTCGTGTCGACAGAAGGTCTCGTTTCACCGGTGTGGTCGGGTTGCCATCGTTGTTATTCAGCTTAGCAATAATTTCATCCGCATCCGCTGGTTTGGTTAGGTAATAGACCGCCCCTAGTTTTATGGCTTCAACCGCTGTTGCTATGCTGGCATAGCCGGTTAGCACAAGAATCCTAATGTTTGGGTTGAGTTTCCTGAGGGGAGGTATTAACTCTAGACCGGAAATCCCGGGCATCCGCAGGTCCATAACCACGCTATCTGGCGAGTGTTTTTTTACGGCACCGATGACGTCCGCAGTGTCATGCACGGCGCTTACTTTATACCCACGCCTGGAAAATGCATTGGATAATACTTGACAAAATGTTACATCATCGTCCACTATCATAATAGTGGCGACGGGTCTTGGTGTGGTGTTGGCTCTGGTGTTTTCAGCGGACATCAGCTATTGTAGCTTATTAGCAGTGAGTCTAAGGGGAGTGTAACGCGAGTACAAGCCCCACCCTCTTTGCGATTGAACAAAGAGACGCTTCCACCTAAGCGGTTTATGATGGTGGTAGCTAAAAAGAGGCCCAACCCAAGACCATCCTCTTTCTTGGAGGGAAAAGGTTGTCCAGCATTCCTGGCTACCTCTAGGGTGACCCCGTGCCCATTGTCACGAACATCAATGACCACGTCATGATCGTTACAGTGTATATCTATTTCAACATACTCGGGTGATTCGTCAGCGGCGTTGTTAAAAATATTGGTCAGTGCCTGGGTCAAAGTATGTTCTGCAACGATTTGTGTAGCGAATCCCGGCCCGTCGGAGCGTACTTTAATATTGACGCCAGGGTGTGCGGCGCCCCATTTTGCAACAACGTTGTTTAGATATTCTTCAAGATGTACCTGGCCGCCACTCGATGCCTGCAACTGCCCGGCAGAAGCCGACATGGTGCTTAGGATGTGTTTACATCTTTGTAACTGATCATACAGTATCCCTAGACTTTCCGATAGGTCGCGCGGTTCCTTGTAATCGTGCTGTAGATCCTTAGTTATTATTGCCATAGTAGCAAGTGGTGTTCCCAACTCGTGCGCAACACCGGTTGCCAAGGCGCCCAATTCAACCACGCGGTCCATCTTTAGCTTTTCTTCTCTGGCACGCGCGATCGTTTGGTCTCGCTCATGAAGACTGTCCCCCATCTTTTTAACGAGATAACTTATGATACCGGCGATCATAACGAATTCAATCCACATACCCCATATGTGCAGTTTCATTTCATAGGAAAATAAAGCATGCAATGGTAACGGCACATAGAAAAGCATCAATCCTGAATAACAAGCCACAGTGATTACGGCCATGGTCCACCCGTACATTTCTGGGAGAGTGGTTACTGCAATGACCAAAGGCAATAATAACAAGGCCACGAATGGATTCGTGGGACCTCCAGAGAAATATAATAGACCTACCATAATACTTACATCTGTTAGTAGCTGTAGAAAGAACTCGTTGTTACGAATGGGCCACTTCAGTGCGAGGCGCACCATACTGACGATGGTTATTATGGCTTCTATGATGATTATAGTTGCTAGATGCCATATGGGTATGTGCCATCTGAGCACATGGGCAACGAAAACAATGGCTACACATTGACCGATGATGGATAATCCACGCAGAAGCAAAACGCGCCGCATGTTTAAAAGAGACAGGGATTTAGGATGTTGAGAATAATAATGTGTGTTCATGAGAGCACCATGGATAACGTGATAAAATGCTCGGAATAATAGAAGCCATGCGGCAAAGTCATTCTATCGTTCCTGGTAAAGCCGATGTTGGTGGTGGGACCTGCTGTGTAAAGCTGGGCATGGATTCCTCCAGTGGAAGGGATCAAGCCTTTGAGGGCCGCAAAGTTGAGCCAAAGACTATGTGCATTTAATCGAACTGACCACCTGACCAAAGATATTATGTCCCTCGGATTAGGATTAATGGCGTCAAGAATATCCAATGTCATGCGTTATTTTTATCTGCTATCGACGTCAATAGGGCATGACCGGCCAGAACTTGCGGGATATATTTCAGAGATCTTTATCCAACGCTCTCTATAGGTCATTTGTACTTTGACGATTGGCTTTCTTATCTTCACGATCATGCCACACTGAGATTGATCACCGATTCTGATATGTTCGCGGAATTGCTGTGTCTCAGTGGATGGTTTATTATCTGAAGATGAGGATTTGTTGTCTTGTGTGTTTGTAATCCGATGTGTTTGATCAGATGTTTCAGTGTGAGTTGCAATGATCTTCTGAGAGACTTGAGGTTGTGCGGGAGAAATTTTTTTAATGTCTTGGTGTGACGCAATTCCTTCATAATAACTTGCTTGTCCTTTTCCCTCGGAAAAGGCGCAGCCAGAGAGTATCTGCGCGGCGATAAGTACGACGGTTAACCTAGTTATTTTCATCATCTTTTCTTCCTTTAATGGGGATCATTTATTGTCTTTCCTGTCATTCTGGCCATGGTGATGTTTGTTTGACAGTTCGCGACGCGTTGGCGGTCCAAAAGCAAAATGTTACCACTTCGCATGATTCCAGATCGTGCCATGAAATCCTTTTGTTATCAATATGCCCCGACGTTTCTTCATTCCGTTGGGGCGTGTGCGGCTGTGAAGGGACGTAAGCGGCGAAGCAGACGGCTGTATGACCAAGTTTTTCTATCCATCCTCTGCGGCTAACGCGGCATCGACGGTGAGACGAGAGATGTGGGGTGCGAATATTTCGATGAAGTCATATAAATATTCACGCAAATAGGCATCCTTCCTCAAGGCAAGATATGTCGTGCTCGGTTCGAAAAGGTGGGCCGCATTAACAACACCTAAAGCAGGGTCTCGCGTCGGATCGTAGGCCATCTGTGCCATAATGCCGATACCAAGCCCAAGTTCTACATAGGTCTTGATCACGTCCGAATCGACCGCAGAGAGCACCACATCGGGTTTAAGGCCTCGCTCTGCGAACGCTTTATCGATCGCAGAGCGGCCAGCGAAGGTGGCATCATACGTAACGATCGGGTAGGCGGCGACCTTTTCTAAGGTGAGAGGTCGCTCCTCCAGAATGGGATGACCGATAGGGGCAACAACAATACGATTCCATTGATAGCAGGGCAAGGCGACCAACCCGTTGTAAGAACTTATGGTTTCGGTAGCGATGGCAACGTCGGCGCCTCCGGTGGCTAACATTTCCGCGATTTGCGAGGGGTTGCCTTGGCGCAGTTGCAGCCGCACCTTGGGATAGCGCTCGGCAAACCTTTTGATTCCGGTGGGTAGCATGTAGCGGGCTTGGGTATGTGTGGTGGCGATTACTAGATTCCCGCAATCTCCGCGGGAAAATTGCTGCCCCATCTTGCGGATATTTTCGACATCACGTACCACCCGCTGCGCAAAATTATAGACTTGCTCGCCCGCAGCGGTCATTCCTGTTATCCGCTTGCCCATGCGAGCAAAGAGTTTTACGCCGAGCTCGTTTTCTAAAAGTTGGATCTGTTTGCTAACCCCCGGTTGCGATGTATACAAGGCCTCTGCAGCGGCAGACACATTGAAGTTCTGATGCACCACCGCGCAAATGAATCTTAGCTGCTGCAGGTTCATTTAGTTGTGCGGAAACCCGTGGCATTTATTCCGGGGAGGGATAGCGTGACAGGCACGACCTGCCCATTTCCCGCTTCTCCTTATGTCGGTGCTATCTTGGTGAAACTGCCCGCCGAACTGTACTGTCATACGGTCCCATGTAGCCTCCTATGTTCTTGCCCCGTGGCAGTGTTTGTCAAGGCAGACACCCGACGACTTCGTGGAAAAGTTGGTCTGGGTAGCAGGCGTAATCATCTTCGCCCATCAATGAATCGATCACAGCAATACTCTGGCTTCCACGCAGGTTCGCAGTCTGCGGATCTTGCTTGGATGGCTGGCTTGCACTACACGCTTGGTCTCGTTATGAGAATCGCGTGTGAAGGCGAAGAATACCGACTATGGCATTAGGGTATCTTGCGCTGGGATGGACCACATATTGAAGATCTGCTTGCAGATACCAACGCGGGAAAAGCCGTGCTGAATAGTACCCTTCAAAGTCTGTTTCAGCATCAAATGATGCGCCCCGTAACCAGGCCCGGGCCATGCCGAGACCCACACTATCGCCAGGCCGTATCGCCCAGAAGTGCCGCAAACGCAATCCAGCACCCATATACCAAGGTAGAATATTCAGTGGGTTAGGTGCCGCCTCGAGTTCCAGGAAGCTTCCCCAATCGATATCGTCCTGTTTCCAGCGGTACTCTCCCGTCGTGTAAAAACCGTTGGTGTCGTTGCCCAACCTCGTCCGATACTGCGGGAGTTGGCTATTCCGCCACCCGCCCACTTTCACGATGTATTTTCCGCCGCCTAAAGAGCCCGTCTGATCGGCTTCCAGCCAGATCATATTTCCTTGATGCGTGGGATTCTGGAAGGGATGAATGGCATCCCCCGCAAAGATACCCACCATACCCGTCCAACCGTCAGCACTATAACTGCCCATCACCCCCAGACTGGAAAAAGGATACGAAGAAGCCCCTGGCACGTTGATGCCCATTGCTGCCCCGAATCCGTAAGAGACGTTCAGGAAATCACTGGCCACGCCAGTGGCATCAAAATAATCATTGGCGCTGATGAGCCCCGCTCGTAGCGTGGCACGGCCTACGTTTTGCCGGTAATACAGTTTATAGAGTGCGCCTCGATTGAGGCCGGTGAAGGCATTAACCCCCTGGGTATCACCCACGTAGTTCTCCGGATTGCCGTTCTGGATGGCCAAGAACTCTGTGACAAGTCGCCCACCATTCCACCAACCCGCGTGCGCAGTATTGAAGGCAAAACCGGCTCTACCCGTAGCATTACCCACAGCGCCTGGGGCGATTCCCCCAGAAAAGTTCTCCAAACCCTCCAGACTAAGATGTAGATTCCAGGAAAAAGCCTTGTCGAAGTTGTCAGCCCATGTTGTGGAGATCGTTAGAAGAGCCGAGGTGAGCACCCCCAGACCAACCTTCCAGATAGGATAATGTTTACAGCAAGGGTTGTTTTTCCTGTGCATACGTTCTTTCTCCGTTGTCGGTCAATGGCTACAATCTTCCTGCCACCTGTGCCGATATAGACTCCCGTACCTTTAGGTGTCGGACTGGTAAACGATGTCTTTACTCAGATAATTCCATGCAGGGAGGCCGCTTTGCGCGTTGAATGCCATGATGCGGTGGTTATTACGCGTGAGAAAAGCGTGGCCGACTTTTTGCTGCCAGCGGACCTTCCCTGTGGTATCGAGAGCCCATAGACTTTGTGATCTACAGAACCAAAAACAACCGCGTGCTTTGTTGTTACGGGTATAGTCAATCTGGAGCCATCTCCGATGAAAATCCATATCTATGGTTTGGAATATTTCCAATCAGATAAAAAGCATATAGGCTGTGGCCATCCATCTGCGCAAAAAGCAGATGACGTTCATAGTGCGTAAGATAACTGCATATGTACGCCGGTCGCTCATGTCGGATGTGATCCCATATTAATTTGCCCGTTTTTACCTGAATGGCCCACAGATGATGGACGTTGCCCATATCAGGGGCCATCCAAACCTGACTTCTTCTTCCCAGGATGACGGGCGTTTGGACCGTTCCGCCGGTTGTGAACCACCAGAGTGTTTTCCCGTTTTTCGCCGCGAATACATGGATCCCCTTGGGTTGAGCCATATTGAAATAAATGGCGCCGTCGACTATCCGAGGGGGATGGTATATTGGTGCATGAACGTTTACCGACCGCTGCACTGGCACGGCAGCCGCGGCAGATGAAACCATGGAGAGCGGAAATGAAATCGTTGTCGAAATGGCGGTGTGTCTGGACCGCATATGAATACCTCTTTATGAGGATGGATGCTAATCAGAAAACGATGACTATGCCGTGTGCAATGGATTGTGAATCTTACACTTTGCACGGTCCTTGTTAACTGCGGTAAATTGTCGCACCATTGTGTGGTAGTGATGACTTACGGCGGTAAGCTAGATCTCTGTGTCAGGGCCGTCCTTGCTGGAGTGGGGACGGCCACAGACCGGGCTTGGGAAGTGGCCCCACTTCATGTATGAATGTCGAGGGTGGCGTGTCTTCCGGCGCACTGTTATTGGTAAGGAAGTTCTGTTGTCCGGTGGCGCGGGCGTGTGGCTCACACCTGTCGCCAGATAACGACTTGTCTTTGCGCCTAACAATATTGACAATGGGGCTTGACCTCAAGCGGAAGGGTAAGGTTATTTTGCAGATGGACAAGGATGGTTTACATCGAGGTTTGAGCTCTTGTTACCGCACATTTGCGGTTACCGTCGCACGGACAACGGGTTGATCTGTGCGAGGACAAGAAGAAGGTGAAGCGCCATTGGGACTAAGAGAGCTTGTAGCTGGTGCCCGGGGTAGGACCCTACGTTTTTATGGCAAGCTCTTGGATCTTATTGTAGTCGCATTGATCTTTGTGATGTTGCTTACCTTGTTGGGGGCATTGGCCGGTTTGATCTATGATTTTGTGGTGGCAGCGAGCGCCTTGCGCGATGCGGCTGACGTCCATGGCCTCGCTCATATCCATGGGCTTGTGGAGAGTCTCGGACAGAGCTTGGTTATTGATGTCCTCTCCACCTTCGTCCTTATCGAGCTCTTCCGCACCTTTACGGATTATCTGGAGTTTCATCGTCTCCGTTTGCGAGTACTGGCCGAAGTGGGCATCGTTTTTGTCCTGCGTGAAATGTTCATTGGCCTTTACGCGCATCGTATGGATTCACCAGTGCTTTTGGCTATTGCGGCCCTGCTCGCGGTCCTGGTGGCGGCGCGAGTTGTCGCCGTTCAATTCCCGCCGCGGCACAACGAGGTCTAGCCCCCTTCTTTGGGGTGGTGGGTTGTGGCATGTGAGAGTTGACAGCATGTAGCATGGGCACGACCATCAGGAGGTTGACATTCGGAAGGATAAGGATAGGGTTATAAGGAGGAAAGGGGGCTGTTGAGGCATCAGGTTGTTGTGATGCATGGGTTCTTTTGAGTACCACAACACCCTTTAGTGTCGAAGTGTATTGGGTGAGCGTGTCCGCTCGGTTGGCTCGCCTGTGTCGGCTTTGGTCGAGATGGATGGCGGTAAGTATATAATGGGCGTTGAGGTGTCTATATGAAGAGATTTCCTGTGAATATGATTACATGCATCAAAGGCCTTGTAGCCCATCAGATAATTACTGCGTCGGCAATATCTGTGGTGGTGTTGATGTATGCCGTTGGCATTTCCATGATGATGACAAAAGGGGGCGATGTCACATCACTACTTTTGTACGTGAATCCTGTTGTTCTACTGACTGCCATGGTATTAATGGGGCAGTATCTTTATGCGTATGACAATCATGTCGTTAATGGGCGTGAACGTGTCGAGTGGCCGCAGTGGAAAATGTGGTCGTTCGTTGCCGGACTGTTTTTTATGGTGGTTCTGTGGAGCTCACCCATGAATTTTCTGATTCATAGATCTATGACTCTTTATACCATAAAATTAATGGGAGAATTCGAGTTGGCGGCACCGCTTCTGGTATTTGGTATGCCCTCCAATATTTTTACTATTAACCATAACACCAAATATCTGTATGGGCTTCTCAAATTTGCGCATCGTCCGGCGGTCACCAGTATCATTCTACTGTTTTTATTGGTTTTTTGGAGCATGTCAAATCAGATGTATCTGGGGCTGAAGTCTGGCGTTTTATTCACGCTTTTGCCAGGGGCTTATCTTGCCGTGGGGATTCTCGTTTGGATGCAGTCTCTTAAGGTGTTCCCATCGTTGCCCAACCTTCGTAACCACCTGCAAAAGGCGGTCTATGTATGGGCAACAGAGCTGGCCATGATGGGAATGGGCGGGATTTGGTTTTGGAGCGCCACGAGTATGAATCCCATGCAGTCGTCCCATATGCTTTGGGGACTGACCCGGTTATCCGATCAGCACCTTGCTGGGTTATTCATGACGGCGCTATCATTGCCGACCATGTGTCTCGTGACGTGGCACTTTTGGCAATGGATGGAAGAAATTTTACATGATCCGGAAACGCGCCTTTATTCTGTGATCGACAACGAAAATGCGGCGTCTTCTAATCATCAATGAATGGACACACGTACCCTTTGTGCTTTCCTCCCAAAGGCACGTTGTTCAATGTCCTCTACCACCGCTGGTAGGGATGCCCTAGAGGGCCGTGCATGGTTTTGGTGGGATGGGCGTGTACTGCTTTCTACTTTGGTGTTCAAGTGCTATCAACATGCTCGTGTGCAAAGTGTCTTGAGCTTCTGCGCACTTGGTTGCACCAGGTTCCACAATTTGTCTCATCTACGCCCCCTTCGCGCTTTTTTCCTGACAACACCGGGCGTCACGGCGCGGGGCTGGAGTGGTGTTCTCCGGCGTGACCTTTAAAAACTCATCTCCCACGCCATGACGCCTTGCCCTCCGGAAACCACTGCCAAATCCTGGCTGTCCTCTTTACGCCGAAAGTTTTCCTACTATACTAAATTCGGGTGGCGGGCTGATGGTTCCATGTTTACCATCCAGGGAATAAGGATGACGTTATGTACCGAGCTAATGAATAATAAGGAGGTATTATGAAATCCACGTCACGCTATCTCGTTATCGCCATACTCGCCGGGACTCTCGGCCTGGGCAGCAGTGTCACCGCTTGGGCCTATGAGGGTCAGCAATACGCCAAAGAGGCGCGCATCAGTCCGGATAAGGCAGAAGCTATCGCTTTGAACGCCAGCAGGCCCTGTGGGTTTTCGTTGAGCAAAGGGTTTTTTCACCCTTTGCAGGCGCCTACGATCGCCAAACGAACATGCCCTCCGAATACTGGCAAGGTCACGGGCATGAAGCTGGAAAAAATCCCAGGCGGTAAGGGTCTACGTTATGTGGTGGACATTCGTCGTGAGGAACTTATGTATACCATTTACATCGATGCAAAAACTGAGAAACTCCTATACATATCGATTCGACCAGATAACTCCAAGCGGTGATGAATTGTCGTAGGGTGCCAGTCAGCAGAGCGTTTCTGGATTGACGAAGACGGATCGACAAAATGTTTGTCATTATCTTTTGTGCCGGTTTCTGGGATAGGTTGTAGTAATCCTGACCCTGACGAATTGCGGAACCCTACGGTCTGCTTGCCTGTTGCAGTGTCTGTTTTGGTGCGGAGGTGTAGGGAGTCCGCACGCCAGGGAATATGTCGCAGCATTGGCGAGATACCTTTGGTGCCTCGGTGATGGTAACCAGGTAGCACTTTTGGTACCCGCTATCCTTAGTTTACTCCATCGCCGCGGCGCCAGGATGCTTCTCTTCGGCGGCTTTGTTAATGGCTTTTTTGAAGCACATGGCCTCGCGTTGCGCGAGTTCGGTCTCACCGTGCTGTTTCCAGATGACCAAGGTGGCGTCTTGAGCGGGATCATTCAAGGTCTTGGCCAACGCCATGAGGCCACCCAGAAGGAGGCCCTTATCTGTTTCAAGAAGCCCGGCGATCTCTATTAGGCCCCCGGCAAGGAATCGTTTATGGTTAATGCTTTTGCGGGCGGCGGTTCTTTTTTTGCGATCTTGTTTTTTGCGGATGCCGATGAGGGTTTCTTGGGCTCTTTTAGCGGATTCCAGGGCAGCGAGGTATCGTGTTTCCGCTTTCTCTGCTTGAGAATTCATATGATTTTCCTCGTTTTTTACGAAATGTGGACCTCTGCCGATGTCGAAACTTCTGTAACATATCGGCATCATCTCTAACCGGCACAGTATAGGGCAATCTAGAGAGGGGTGAGTCTGCCATGAGACCAGCGGAGTGGCGATTGGGGATTTAAGGTTGATCTAAGCCTTTGACGGCGGAAGGTATTTTGCCTCCTGACGACAGGTCGTCACCCGTAATCAGACGTGTCCCCCGTTTAAAGGTGAGATAGGCCCAGAACCAGTTAAACATCACCGAGATTCGGTTGCGCAAACCGACCAGGAGCGCCACATGGATCATGCCCCATAGCCACCAAGCCGGTGCCCCGCTCATGTTCACGCCGTTGAAGCTCGCCACCGCCGCTTTTCTGCCGATGGTGGCGAGGCTGCCCATGTGACGGTATGCAAATGGTGGTTGAGCGGGTCGTCCCTGCAATTTCCTGCGAATGGTCCTTGCCACATAGACCCCGCCTTGCTTTGCTGCCGGTGCCAGGCCTGGCACCGGTTTCCCCTTCCAGGCATTGACGAATGCCGTATCGCCGATAACAAACACGTTGGGCAGGCCAGGCACTGAAAGATCCGGCTCGACCCTCACCCGTCCGCTACGATCGGCCGAAGTGTGGAGCCACTGCGCCGCCGGTGATGCCACGACGCCTGCCGCCCACAATACCGTGCGCGATGCCAGATGTTTGTCGTTGATGAGCACCCCTTCTCGATCAATGTGCTTTACCTTGCTTTTCAGTATGACTTCAACGCCCAGCCGCTCGAGTGACCGTTTCGCCTTTTCCGATAATGTCTCGGGAAAGAGAGGCAATAGGCGCGGAGCGGACTGGATCAAAACCACGCGTGCGCTGGCTGGATCAAAGTGGTGAAACTCCTTTTCCATACCATAGCGGACCAGTTCGGCGATGTCTCCTGCCAACTCGACCCCCGTCGGTCCGCCTCCTACAATCACGAAGGTGAGCAAGCTCTGCCGATCAATGGGATCTTCGGCGGCTTCCGCACGTTCGAAGGCAGAGAGAATCCGTCGCCGTATCTCCACCGCATCATCGATGGTTTTCAATCCGGGCGCGTAAGAGGCCCACTCGTCATGCCCGAAATAGCTGTGGGATGCACCCGTGGCGAGCACCAAATGGTCATATGGTATATGTCGTCTCCCGATGAGCACCTCCTGCTGAACGGTATCTATCCCGGTTACTTGACCCAGTAGTACTCGTACGTTGAAATGATCGCAAAACAGGCCACGCACCGTGGCGGCAATATCGGCGGGAGACAACGAGGCCGTGGCGACCTGATACAACAACGGCTGGAATAGGTGATAGTTGTGACGATCGATCAAGGTCACCTGCACCGGCGTTTTTGCCAATTTCGCCGCGCAGGTCAGTCCGCCAAAGCCTGCGCCCACGATTACCACGCGTGGGGTCTCTTCCAGAGAAAATATTGGCTTGCCGCTGATCTGTGGAAGGGCCCCCAGGATCCATGCGTCGAGCGATAGTTTGCCGGGCCCGTACAAACCGACGAGCGCGAGCGTCATCACGAAATATACGTCCGCTGGACCAACCGAGCCGGTTATGTGCATACCAACAATGGTCACGATAAGCACTAGCGCGGCGGGACGGGCAACAAAGCCGAGCGCGACGAGCATCGCACACGTCAGGGCCATCGTGGGGGTTGGTGTAAAATGGGCAAGCGATTTTTCTGGCAGCAGTTTTACCAGGCTAACTGGTATCGATGCTCCCGTACTTACCACCAGCAATGCCGCACTAAGCCACAGACGTATCAACAATTGATAGAACGGCTTGAGATACCGCGTGACGGCAGTTGCCAAGCGGGTCAGTGTCGTGGCGAAAGGCAGGGCGGTATCTCCCAATCCGCGTGCGAGGAGATGGTCTAGTGACAACGGCCCTGCGCCACAGATCACGAACCAGCCAAACAGTACCGCCGAGTATAGATTGATATCCAGAGCGAGGTAGTTGAACTGGACCACCAAGACGAGAATGAGCATGTATAGTGCTGCCCATCGGGTAGCCAACCCCAGTGCGAGCGATACCGGGATGAGCATCTGTATTGCCGCCCCCAGGTAGGTAGGGCTGAGTGGCTCCACCCAAGGCACGGGGTAGGCAACATGGGATAGATAGGGTGCGTTGCTTAGATCGAAAATTTTTAACACCCCAGAGACAAAAAAGACCTTCGCCAGCCACAACCGGATCAGGAGATCTGCCAAGGGTCCAACCGATTGTTCCATTATGCGATATACGGCGCCAACGAGGCCTATCGGCACCAGGAGCCGGTGGTTATGAAGGTTCAGCGACACGAGCGAGACCTCTTGGCGGCAATGCCGCAAGATCTGTTGTGAGTGGGTAACGGCGATATATTTCCGGAAACTCTTGCGATGTCTAGCGCGTTATTCACTGAGGCGCGATCCGGGTGGGGTGCATACATTTCTATGAAGGCGGCCAAATACTGACGTAAATAAGTCTCTTTTCTTAATGCGGGGTAAGTGATTCTCGGATCAACGAGGTAGCTCACATCGACCATACCAAGATTTAAATTCCGCATAGGATCATAGGCCATACTGGCTACAATACCAATACCCAATCCCAGTTCGACATAGATCTTAATGGCATCCGAATCGATAACTGAAAGCCCAAGACCGAGTGACCGTCCGTGATGGACAAAAGCTTCATCGACCAGAGGGCACCCCGCAACAGATTGATCGCAGTGTGGTGGCGACCACGAATCCTCCACGTTCTCCATCCGAAAAGTCTGTCCCACTTTTCGGATGTTTTCTATGACGCGTATAGCCTGTTGGGTAAGGTAAAAGACCTTTTCACCCTCTGGAGATCTTTCGATCATTCGTTTTTCCCTACGTAAGAAAAGCTCGATGTTGAGTTCATCCTCCAAGGACTGGATCTGCTGGCTCATTCCAGGCTGCGACATATGCAAGCTGTCGGTGGCGGCAGGGACCTTGAAGTTCTGGCGTGCCACCGCGCAAATAGAACAGCGTGTTGAGGTTCATTAGATCATCAATCACCAAAACTAATCAGCATATAGATATAATATATCAGTCTTTCCGGTTTCGTGCGCTGGCACTTAGAATCAAGCCTTTGATGAACGCGGGAATCCGAACGCTGCCTACGGATGATGGGCCGATGATGCCTCATTGCCGGAAGCGCGGCGACGTGAACCAGTCTGCCTCGTCTTTTGGGCCTTGGATTTGACCCAGGACCCCAGGAAGAGAGATGAGCGCATGGCCAAGGAAAGCGATGGCATCATTTTGGATAAGGAGTGCTGAATGAGGATGATCAACCGAAAAAGCGCCGTCGAACGCGCTACGACGCTTGTCCGAACAAGCAGCTTGAACGCCGCGACAATTGCGGTTGGAGAACAGCTGGCAGGGGCGGCCCAACTTTCTATAGATATGGCTATCGCTGTGTTAGGAAACAATCAGATCGCCGAAATGGCCGGATTCCTCAATGATAGCAAGACGTGTAAGGAGCTCGATGTGCCCTGCGACGATGTGGGATTGGATCTCGATGAGTTGCGGGAGTGGGGTCTGACGAGAAAACAATACTGTGTCGCGCATGAAATCGCGCTCATTGCCCGCATGGTTGATCGGGCTCGCACGCGCAACCATACATCCATGGATCCGCCAATGACCCTACGCGCTTATTCTTCTTAACATTTCCGGGGTGAAAGTGAATATAAGCGTCATTGTAAAAAGCTTGAGGATGATATGGAATCGCTTCAACCGTTAGACACTCTGCTGAATTCCTCCAAGCGGGAAGAATTGCAGCGCTTCGCCGAAGGTTTGAGCCGCGATCAACTACTCTGGGTCGGCGGTTACCTGACGGGGATTGGAAATGCGGCCAATGCTCAAGGAATATCAGATGGTGTCGATGAGCATGTCACCATCTTGTTCGGCACGGAGACCGGCAATGCCAAGCGGTTGGCGGAGGCTTTGGCAACCAAGGCACGAATCTCCGGCGTACAGGCAAACCTCCAGGACATGCTGACTTATAGTCGCGCCAGGATGCGGCAGGATCGCATCTTGCTCGTCATTGTGAGCACACATGGTGATGGTGATCCCCCTGATACCGCCCGCGCCCTTCATACCCTTTTGACGGGTAGCCAAGTGCCGGACTTGCGCCACCTCCGTTTTTCTGTGCTGGCATTGGGTGACGCGAGTTATCCACGATTCTGCCAAGTCGGAAAGGAGTTTGACACTGCCCTTGCTGCTGCCGGTGCTAGGCGCTTGCTTCCTCGGGTCGATTGCGATGTTGATTACGAAGAGCGTGCAACGCACTGGATGGAGCAGGCCCTAGCCGCTGTCACCGCGCGGCCACCTACGCCGCTTCCGACCTCCATTCTGGGAAAGGGAAGGTTTGGCCAGACTTCTTTCCCTGCCACCTTGGTGGAGAAGATCAAGCTCTCAGGTCACGGATCAAGCCGGGAAGTCTGGCATCTCGAAATCGATCTCAATGGATCGGGTCTTCACTATGTGCCGGGTGATATTGTTTCCGTAAATCCGACCAATCCTCCGCAACTTGTGGAGGCATTACTTGATCGGTTCAAACTGGATCACCGTACCCCGGTACAGACTCGGCATGGTGAAATACCGTTGATGGAAGCCCTTGCCGCGCATTATGAAATCACCAAGCTCACGCGACCTTTTCTGGAACGATATGCGAGCCTTGGCAACGCGAAGGAATTGCGAAGCGTGCTTGCCGAGCAGGATATCAACAGGTTCATCTCTTGGATAGATGGCCGGGAAATCATCGATATCGTCGATCAGTATCCCGTTGATGCCCCCGATGCCCAAGCCTTTGTCGACTGCCTGAGACCATTGCCGCCGCGACGATATTCCATCGCCTCAAGCTTGATGGCCGCACCGGGCGAGGTGCACCTGGTTGTCGCCGCGGTGCGTTACGCCAGTCATGGACGGGAACACATGGGGGTTGCTTCGACCTTTTTGGCTGATCGCGTTGCCGTCGGTCGACCCGTGCCGATATCCATTGAGTCAAATGCCGAGTTTCGGCTGCCCGCAGATCCAGAACAAGCGGTGATCATGATCGGTGCGGGAACCGGAGTAGCTCCTTTTCGGGCATTCCTGCAAGAGCGCGAGGCACTGGGCGCGACGGGGGGGAACTGGCTTTTTTTCGGGGACCGTCACTTTAGCACCGATTTTCTCTATCAGCGGGAATGGCTGCGTTGGCTCAAGGATGGGCACCTTACCCGAATGGACGTCGCCTTTTCCCGTGACCAGGAACACAAGGTATATGTACAAGATCGGTTACGAGCGCGCGCTGGTGACATGTACGCATGGCTTGAGGAAGGTGCCGCCGTGTATGTTTGCGGTGCCGAAGCGATGGGCCGATCGGTACAACGAACCTTGGTCGAGATCATTCAACTTTCTGGTCGTACATCAGAGCAAGCCGAGGAATATATTTTGGAGTTGAAACAGGCTGGGAGGTATCACCGTGATGTTTACTAATGACAAAGCGTCTTCCGATGTGGAGCGGATCAAGGCGGAAAGTTGTGGATTGCGTGGTACGTTGCGGGAGAGTTTGCGTAACCCCGTTACTGGCGCAGTGGCGGAGGATGATGTCCAGATCATCAAGTTCCACGGTATTTATCAGCAGGACTATCGCGATCTACGGGCAGAACGCCATCAGCAGAAATTGGAGCCCCTGTATCAATTCATGGCCCGGTTGCGTTTGCCTGGAGGCATATTAAATGGGACACAATGGCTGGTCTTAAGCGAGATTGCCCGCACCTACGGCAATGGCAGCCTGCGTATCACCAGCAGACAGAGCATACAATTTCATGGACTGCTCAAGACCCATCTCCGGTCGACGCTGCAGGCTCTCGACAAGGCCCTGCTCGACACCGTCAGTGCCTGCGGTGACGTTAATCGCAACGTCATCGTCAGTTCCGCCCCTCAGCGTTCCGCTCAACATGCTGAAGTGTACGGCTGGGCGAAGGGGATTGCCGAACACCTGTTGCCGCAGACCCATGCCTATCATGAAATTTGGCTCGATGGCCAACGAGTGACCGCTCCTCCGGAAGAAGATTCCCTGTATGGACCGACCTATCTGCCCCGCAAATTCAAGATCGCAATTGCTGTACCGCCGCACAACGATGTCGATGTGTTCACACAGGATTTGGGGTTTATCGCCATACACGAGGATGGACGGTTGGTGGGGTTTAATGTGTGCGTTGGTGGAGGCCTGGGACGCAGCCACAACAAGCCAGATACCTATCCGAGGTTGGCAGATACTTGCGGCTTCTGTATTCCGGAGCAGGCCCTGGCTGTTGCCGAAGCCGTGCTTACCCTCCAGCGTGACCATGGGGATCGGAGTGATCGCAGCCATGCCCGACTTAAATATACGGTGGACCGTATGGGTTTAGACTTCTTTATGCAGAAGGTGCAGCAGCACACGGGTTTTTCCTTGTCCCCACCACGTCCGTTTTATTTCGAAACGTCGGGAGATCGTTTCGGCTGGTTCGAGAACGATGATGGAACAAGCAGTCTGACATTATTCATCCCTAGCGGCCGGATTGCGAATATTGAAGGCGGCTTCCCGCTCTTGAGCGGGTTGGACGCACTCGCCCGCCTGCACCGTGGCGAGATTCGACTGACGTGCAATCAAAATCTGCTTATTGCTGGCGTTTCCCCCGCGGAGCGTCCACAGATCGAAGCCGTGCTCGCCGAATACGGACTCGACAGGCTGCTGAACTTCGCTCCTATCCGCACCCACGCGATGGCATGCGTGGCCCTGCCGACTTGCCCCTTGGCGATGGCCGAGGCCGAGCGCTATCTACCTGTTTTTCTGGATCATATGGAGACCCTGCTTGCAGAGCTCGGCCTTGAAGGCGAAGCACTGGCGGTACGGATGACAGGGTGCCCGAATGGTTGCGCCCGTCCGTATCTTGCAGAAATCGGCCTAGTTGGCAAAGCGCCCGGTCTTTACGACCTCTACCTAGGCGGCGATCGGGCGGGCATGCGCCTCAACACGCTTTACCGGGAGGCCATGGGAGAGGAGGCCCTGTTGGAGGCGCTACGTCCGTTGTTGGTGCGATTTGCTGGCCACCGTCGGCCCGGCGAGACTTTTGGGGACTTTGTCCAGCGACAGGATTTATTACCGTCGAACCCCAGTCATCGACATACGGAAAGAGCGTGAGGAATCCATGAGCACGAAGCCCAAAATGCAAGATATCCTTCTTCTTTTCGAAGTGTTACGGAATGCGCCCTATGCCCCGGCGGCTTTTGCCACCAGCTTTGGGGCGGAAGATATGGTGCTCACGGATCTAATTGCGAAGCGCGCGCCTTGGATCGAAATATTCACCCTTGATACCGGCCGTTTACCGGAGGAGACATACCGGTTGATGCAGGAAACCCTGAATCGTTATTCTCTTCCCATAAAGATATATTTCCCCGAAGATCTGGCGGTGGAACATTATGTTCAAGCGCATGGTCCCAACGCCTTTTATGAGAGTCAGGCACTGCGCAAGGCCTGCTGCCATATGCGCAAGGTCGAGCCCTTGCGGCGCGCATTGCAGGGCAAAAAGGCCTGGCTAACCGGGATGCGCCAAGCGCAGTCGCCTTCACGGCAGGGCCTCGCCGTTCACCAATGGGATGAAATCCACGCACTGCACAAGTTCAATCCTCTGGCCGCTTGGCACAATGACGAGGTTTGGGATTATATCCGCCAGTTTGAGGTGCCCTACAACCACCTCCATGATCAAGGTTATCCCAGCATTGGCTGCGCCCCCTGCACGCGCGCTATCTCTCCCGGCCAGGATATCCGGGCCGGTCGTTGGTGGTGGGAGGGTGCGGATACCAAAGAGTGCGGCTTGCATATCGTCGATGGCGAACTGATCCGAGTCAAACTGGCAGCGGCACCAAAAGCATCGGAACAAATGGAATGAACACGGCAGATAAAAAACATCTTATCGATGCCGCCGGCAACCATTATCTGGACTGGTTGGAATCGGAAGCGATCCACATCATGCGTGAAGTCGCGGCGGAATGCAGCAATCCGGCGTTGCTGTTTTCAGGCGGTAAGGATTCGGTAGTGCTGCTGCGCATCGCCGAGAAAGCCTTCCACCCAGGTAAGTTCCCGTTTCCGCTGGTGCACATCGATACCGGCCACAACTTTGCTGAGGTCATTGAGTTTCGCGATCGCCGCACTGCCGAATTGGGCGAACACCTGATCGTGCGTCGGGTCGAGGAATCAATCAAGCGCGGCACTGTGCGTCTGCGCAATCCGGAGACTGACTCGCGTAATGCAGCGCAAGCGATCACATTGTTGGAGACCATTACTGAGTTCCAGTTCGATGCCTGCATCGGCGGTGCCCGTCGTGATGAAGAGAAAGCCCGAGCCAAAGAGCGAATTTTTTCATTCCGCGATGAATTCGGGCAGTGGAACCCAAGAGCGCAACGCCCAGAACTCTGGGATTTGTACAACACCCGACTCCATCCTGGTGAAAACATGCGCGTATTCCCGATTTCCAATTGGACCGAACTGGATGTCTGGCAATATATCGCCCGCGAAAAACTGGCGCTTCCGTCGATTTATTTCGCGCATGAGCGACAAGTTATCTCGCGCAATGGATTCCTGATCCCCCTGACTGATCTAACACAAATCCAGAAAAATGAGGTAGTCGAGACCAGAATCGTGCGCTTCCGCACGGTGGGTGACATCTCATGCACTTGTCCGGTGGCATCTGACGCCGCCACGGTCGAAGCCATCATCGCCGAAACCGCCATTTCCAGAGTTACGGAACGTGGTGCGACCCGGATGGATGACCAGGCATCGGAAGCATCCATGGAACACCGCAAGAAGGCAGGGTATTTTTGATGAGCGCCATGATTTCTCGACAAGTGCTGCAAGCGTCAGCCAAACGGTACGGTTTGCTGCGCTTCATCACAGCGGGTTCGGTGGATGACGGCAAGAGTACGCTAATCGGACGCTTGTTGTTCGATAGTAAAGGCATCTTCTCTGACCAGCTGGAGGCAATGTCACAGACCAGGTATCGACACTCTATGGATGACGCAATCGATCTGTCCCTGCTAACGGATGGTCTGGAGGCCGAGCGCGAGCAGGGCATCACCATAGACGTCGCTTACCGTTACTTTGCCACGCCCAAGCGCAAGTTCATCATCGCCGACACCCCCGGCCACGAGCAATACACCCGCAACATGGTTACCGGAGCATCCACTGCCGACGCCGTCATCATCCTGATTGATGCCTCGAAAGTGAAGCTGAACGACAACGGCCGCGTTACGTTGCTGGAGCAAACCAAGCGGCACTCGGTCGTCGCCTATCTGCTGCAAATCGCCCATGTCGTGGTTGCCATCAACAAGATGGATCTGGTGAATTATGACCAGACTGTGTATACGCACATCGTGCAGGCATATCAGGAATTCGCACAACAGGTGGGCCTGGAAAATATTCGTGCAATTCCATTGTCCGCCCTGACGGGCGACAATGTGGTTGCTTCGGGCGACAAGATGCCTTGGTACCAGGGACCGACGCTTATCGAATGGCTCGAGTCTCTGAGCGTCTATGACGATTGCCATGATAAGCCTCTGCGTTTCCCGGTACAGTTGGTGGCGCGCCACCATGGTCATGAGGCCCATGGTTTTCGTGGTTATATGGGCCGTATCGAAGCCGGCAAGGTGAGCAAAGGCGACAAACTTCTGGTGCAACCGAGCGGTTTGAATGCGACCGTGAAGGATATCTTGATGCTTGATCGGTCGCTGGAGTCGGCAGCCGCCGGTCAGTCGGTAACATTGTTACTGGAGGAACATCTGGACATTTCGCGCGGCGACATGTTCACGGCTGCCGACCATCCAGCCCGCCAACTCAAAACGGTCACGGCCGATGTTTGCTGGCTGTCAGAAGAGCCGCTCGATCCGCGGCGCAAATACTGGCTGAAACACACGACCAATCAAGTCGCTGCGCGTGTCACGACGATCCATGCGCTGCTCGATGTCAATACGCAGCAAAAACACCCGGTCAACACCCTGCAATTGAACGACATCGCCAGCGTCACGCTGAATATGCAACGGCCTCTCATCGCTGATGCCTATAATATGAACCGATCGACGGGCTCATTTATTCTGATTGATGAAATAACCCATCAAACGGTCGCGGCGGGAATGATTCGTCTCAACGGCTCTGGAGTAGAGAATGCCTCATGATGCCCGAAAGATCGAGTTCCCGGGTATGGGAGATTTCCACTGGAACCGCCCTGTCGGCGAGATGCGGGTACGGGAAGAGGCATGGGGGTATTCTGTGCTGGGCATAAGCTCAGGACAGTGGCTCCCTGCGGCAGGAGAGGGCTCCCGCCCATGAGCGGGTTCCATCACGACAAGGGGGGGAAGGTCTGGATTGTCGGGGCAGGTCCCGGCGACCCGGAGCTGCTCACCCTGAAGGCAGCCACCCTTATGGACACGGCTGACATCATCTTTCATGACGCTTTGGTTAATATTCGCATCCTGGAAAGGGCGCGGCCGGACACAACATTGGTGAATGTAGGCAAGCGAGGCGGCAAACCCTCAACGTCTCAAGCGAGCATTCAGGCAAGCATGATTCACGCTGCGCGGCAAGGCATGCGGGTGGTTCGCCTCAAAGGCGGTGACCCATTTATCTTTGGGCGTGGTGGGGAAGAGTGCCTAGCCATGTGGATGGCTGGCATCAACTATGAAGTGGTGCCCGGCATTACCAGCGGTGTGGCGGCCGCAGCCTGTGTCGGCGTGCCCCTCACATACCGTACGATCAGTCGATCCGTCCTGTTCGTAACGGGACATGAGGCTCGGAAAGGGGAAGCGATAGACTGGGTCCATCTCGCAAAATCTGCGGATACACTGGTGATTTACATGGGGCTAACACGGATGGCCGAGATTCAGGGTGGCTTAATCGCCGGTGGACGGCATCCAGATACGCCGGTTCTCGCGGTACATTGGGCGACCTTGCCACAGCAGCGCTATGTGTGCACTCAATTAAATTGTTTTTCCGACGTAATTCATCAGGCCAATCTCGGTAGCCCGGCAATCATCATTGTGGGTGAGGTGGTACGGGTGTTCCAACGATTATCACGGCAAGAAATGGTCTGCCCAGGAGATCTGGAACAATCTAAAATAGGCGATCTCACGGAGAGACTATGTGGTGTTCCTATTTAATGGATACATAGAAGATAGAGGTGGTTGGATCTGTTATTACCTTTATAGTGTTTACTGCGCTGGTTTGATGTATTTATTTCATGTGAGACTAGGGGCATGTAATGAGCAAAGAGATTGTAATTCATTTTTTTAGGGATAAAGATAGCGCCACTATGGCATGCCAGATTGAAGGTGCTAAAAATATAGTTTCTGGGTTTGCTCTGAGCGATACACAATTCACCCCATTGCATATGCTAAACATAGCCATGAGTCAATGTTTGGCCGAATTGGCCCTGAGATTCCTAGAGCGCAGACACCTGAAACCATGTTGCCTTATAACGCTCAGTGTGAGCGTAAATGGCACAAGTCAGGTTCGGATAGAGCGTGCTGATGTCGTATTGAAACTGCCGCTACGACTGTCAGAAGAGGATGAGACCGTCCTGATCAGAGTATTGCATCAGTGTCCTATACATGCGGTTATCTCCAGGAGTATTACTACCAGGATCGTGGTGCGTGAGGATCGTGAATCAATTTCATACTACGAAAAAAACATATTAACCGATATGCAACATACAGCGGGGAGTATTTCCCCTGTCCCTATTTCAGATTACGCTTTGTGGCATAGATGAACCCGTGATATCAACCGACTCACACTGGGTTCGCTAGACGATCTCTCAACAAATGGGGAGATTACACCCCGCGCATCATTTTTTCCATGATCCCAATCCACAGAATCCCATGACAAGAATCTATACGGGCCATCTAGGTGTCCTGAGTGACGAATCATTCTTCTGATTCAGCGCGATCCCAGGCCAAGGAGGCATCGATAGTCTTCGCGAAATTGTCCAGTACCCAGAAACCAGGGTGGACAGCATGACCCTTCGTGCGGATGGGTCAGTAGCTCCCTCCATGATAGTCGTCTCGCTCATCCCGCCGTACCGTAGAGCTTTCCGCTCCATGTAAGCACTTCCCCATGGGAATTGGGCATTTGCCAATCCGCCACTGTAACTACCTGTGTCTGCCATAAATCTGGTGTTGCAGGAGGTGCAACGGAGATCTCACCAAGTTGCCTTCAATGAAGGTGTTAGGATTATAATGCAGGGCGTGGATGGTATGGTGCTACTTCGTGGGTGTGAATCATGCGGATATATCGGCGGGCGGAGGGGAAGCAGTGATAGTGTGTCGTTTCATCGTGGCCGTATTGCTATGGATCTGGGCCGGAGGCGCGATGGCCGTACCGCTCATGCTCTTCGGTGTTCCGTTACAAGGCGCGACACGCGCTACCCTGACTCCCGCTTTACAGAAAGCAGGGCTCCCCCTTATTCCGAATGGCCCCCAGCAATGGTTCGACACCTACCGATTAAACGGGCAGTTGCCCCAACTACAAGGGGCAAGCATGTTTTCTGTTAAATATACAAAACACAACCGTTTTGCCGTCGCCGAGTACAAGTTCCCCAGTTTCGATGATGCCAGACAGGTCCAGAATATTATCACTATGGTTGAGTACAAATATGGACAGCCCAGCAGCGTGGTTGGCGACGTGGAACACGGCCCTGTCACGGCACGCTGGAAAGAAAGCGGCGATATGGAAATCAAGGTATGGCGAGGATGGCCGGTAACCACTACTTACATGGATTTAGAAAACATCACCAACGTTGCTCGAATGCTCTCAGAAACTCGTGCCGGTAAGCACGGCGGGCTGTTACCTGCCAGAACAGATGTCAATGACCAGAAGGAATGGCAACCCCCATCATTAGTGGAGCAGGCCACACCATCCAGCAACCAAACGTTTCCATTGCTGTGGGAATGGGGGGTCATTGCGTTCTTTTGTATTCCAGCCCTAGCTATGGTCATCTTTGGCCACTTCATTGCCAGGGTAACCCGTATTCCTCCTAATTTCAAAGTGGCAGCCCATATCTTTTTTACTAGAATAGGCCAGTTTGTTCGCCGACCGCAATGGTTTTTAAGAGGGGACAAGAATCGCTAATCGGGGGTGCTCAGCAGATTGTTTTACCGGCCTTGGTCATCTTCCGGGGGTGGAGCGAACATTGAGGAATCGTATAATGATATCCTGGCAAACTGGCCATCTGTTGATGATTCGGGTTGGACGTTGCGGCATTTTGAATAGATCGTTAGAGGCTCCCTGAGAAGGGGAGCGCGGCGCATCTGCCAAGAAGCACGCTGACCACCGCAACAAGCAAACGGCCGCAGACACATCTGACTATCATACAATCCCTAGAGATAGCAGGAACCCCCGCTGCCGCATGTAAAATGAAATATTGGTATCATATCAGGCCTGAGTTCAAAGAACGTTTAATTGCCTTGCTGCCACACTTGTCTCTGATCCACATCAGAGCTTGGCCAAACTCCCGGGATCGGCAATGTCCCTCTCCCCAAGCCTAAGATTATGATCAGGGCCATCAGATTGAGCACCAACATGATGGGCACCATTCAGCGACGGCCCTCCTCTCTATTTTAAGGCTTCATGCCTTTTCTCCACGTCTCTGGCGGCAATAAAGATTCTTCCTGTTTTTTTACGAAACTGATCGACTTCATGCTTGAGCAAGCGTATGGCCAGACGTAGCACGCGATCATCGATGTCTCTGGTGGAAAGTTTTCCCCCAAAGTCAATGATTTCACAGAGAAGCACGTAATCTATGTACTCTTCGCCACTGAGCACTGTTGTGACTTTTCTATTTTTCATCGGAGATTCCGGAATTATTCCGTATTCCATCTGTTCTCTGGATTCTGAAGACTGAGGTACACTTGTTGCTTCATTCGCGTTGCCCCTGTTTGATTGCATAACATACTCTCCATCTATTCCCGTGAATGTAGCGGTATATTATCACATACGCTCCGTATTTCTTATAAAAGATTCTTACTGCATAAAATCTTTACCGCTATTTGCTGATGTGTCAATGGCGTGAGAGGTTCCCACCATGGGTTACCACCAATGCTACTAGACAAAATAACAGATTTTGTCTAGTGTTATGTCCATCAGCAAAGCTTTTAGCGGAGCACCCCTCCCAGGGGGGGCCGATTTTCGTGATGCTGCTGGAAGTTGGTGCCTGCCACTAGTGGTGATCATCGCGAGAGCTCATGAATCTTGAAAGTTTGGATCACGGCGACATTTTACGGATACTCGGCGATCTCTCCGAGGAGTCGATCAAGGTGTATCTTTGGCATATATCCACATTTAACACATGGATTTCAGAAAACGCGCTTTCATGGAATGATGTGACAAGAAGCGTAGTAAACGCATATTGCGACAAAATGAAGAAAGATAGAAACTGGAGTATAAACACCACAATTACGGCACTATCAGCACTTACTAGATTTTTTGATGGCCTCGTAGAATATGGCGTTGTCGAAGATAACCCATCCCGTGGGGCGGTTGGCGACAGACGCGTCAGAAGGTCGTCTGCACGAATACAAAAACGTTTGCCGGTAGTTCTATTCGAGGATGAAGAACAACGTTTTCTGGAAATTACTCAAGTGTTAGGACTAGACTCTCCTCTGTCTTTTCAAGCGCTACGTGCCCGACAGATCGCTCGATTGCTCTACTTCACTGGACTTCGCGAGCACGAAGCTATTCAATTGCGGGTGGCTGATTTACATTTAGATTCGAACATGCCGGTGATTCGGGTGATCGGCAAGGGAGATCGGGAACGAGAAGTGCCGCTTGGACCCATCATCCAGCAGGAACTGCTGCTCTTTCTCGAAGCCAGGGAGACCTTCTTGCGAGTGCAAAAGCGTTGTACGGGTTCGCAGGCGCTGGTGTTTTGCGATGCGATGGGCGGGCCCCTCTCACGCAGCGGAGTGTATTACATCGTGTCCATGATTTTTGCGAGTTTGGGCTTAGTAAAACGGAACAAAGGTCCACATGTATTGCGCCACACGTTTGCGACCCGCCAACTTCGTGCAGGCATTCCGGTTGCGGTGGTGAAAACCTGGCTCGGGCATGCTACCCTCGCGGTAACGCTTTCGGTATATGAGCATGTAGCGGAAGCTTCTGGAAAAGCGCGACCGGTGTGATATAAATGCACCCCACTAGCTGATTGCTCCGATGCATGTCTGGGCTGGTTCATACGAAGCCGCCGCTTTAACTACACGCCACATTTACATACCTATTCGATTTGGCAACATATTTATGTTTACGGTCCCGGCGGAGTACGTGGACGCCTGCCATCGTCCGTTCCATCCGTTTGTCTCAAATTATAGAGGTACGAGGTAATCAACCCGAGCATGCCGCCAACCAGGGCGCCGGCTATCACACACTCCAAAGACTGCTGTGCATAAGGCCGCGCGAGGCGCTCCAAGCCGTGAAGATTTTTCCCATCCGCGATGATGACATTGAAAGGTAGTTGTCCGATGAGTGGGACGGCCGGGCGAAGAAGATAACCCACGCCGCCGCCCAGCATGGCAAAAATTGCTATAAATAGACTTCTCATTTCAAGATCTTCGTCAGACTATTGGTCACAAGGAATATCCTATGGTGCAAAAAATAACTATTACAGCAAGAGTCATCCTACAAAAATGTCCGTTTGCTCGCCATCGCCAGGGGTAACCGGTATTCTCTTTGGAGCTACCAGCTATTTCTATGGTGGCCGTTTGCTCGACATTCATGAAGTCGCCTTGGCAGCCCCGTCTCTTAAAACGGCTTGCGCGGTTATAAAGGGCATCATCCTCGGGGTGATCTACCTACACTTTGAGCGTGTGTGGCCTAGAACGACGCTGCGCCGGATCCCGGCTCCAACTTCGGCCCGGGTATCACCGCCCTCACTGCCGCAGCGTTTCTGCGTTGATTTTCTTGACGTGCCTTGCGGCACCTGCGGCACCTTGCGGCACGGGGTGAGGCCCCAATGGTAGCACAACATTCTCTTCAAACCCAATCATACATGATCGGATTATCGCCAGCCCGAATAAAAGCCTGAAACTTCCGGTCAATTCCGAGTACTGAACAGCGTTATCGGAAGTTTCAGAAGATCCGGTGTTTCTAGCAATGCCCGTTGTCGTTGTCGTTACCCTTCAGGTTTTCCTCCGCCTCTGCGCGCCACCAGGCGGTCATCTGGGCGGGTGTATGGGCCACGGCCTTATCGGGATAGCAGGTGATCGGATCATTTTTCGACAGGGCGACATGCTGATACCAATAAAGCGCCTGATTCCAGTTGGCAGGTTCTACGTGCCCGAGTTTCAGGCTCGGGTCATAGAGGGCCCCCAGATAATACTGGGCAGCCCGGTCCCCGGTGTGGGCCTGCTGTTTCAATTGCTGCAAGGCGGTGGAAGAGTGTTCGGCCTGGTCCCTGAGATGCAACAGCACTCCTCCGGCCCAAGACGTGATCGGGGCCGTCAGACCGAGTGCCAACATGATGGATGCTGTGTATTTGCCTGGGTACATGGTGTGCTCCTTTCAAAAAG
>NZ_WNJL01000013.1 GCF_010378095.1 Acidithiobacillus ferrianus
GGGATAAGACCATGGCGGAGCTGACCCAGGAGTATGGGGTGCATCCCACGATGATCAACGCCTGGCGCCGGCAGTTGCTGGAACATGCTGCGGAGGTGTTTGCGCGTGGGAAGGACCCAGGCCAGGAGTCTGTGGATGTCCAGGCCCTGTACCGCAAAATCGGGCAACTGGAGGTAGAGCGGGATTTTTTGGCGAGCAGGCCCGGTCTCATGTCCCGGATCGGGAGAGGCGGCAAATGATCGACCGGGCCCGTTCTCAGCCTTCTGTGCAACGGCAGTGTGTGCTGTTGGGGGTGCCTCGCAGCACGGTCTATTACCGGCCCCGTCCCCGGCCGGTCGACGACGACCTTCTGCGGCGGATCGATCACCTGTACACCGACCACCTCTTCATGGGGCGGCGGCAGATCCACCGCATGCTGCGGGCGCAGGGGGTCTTGGTGAACCTCAAGCGGGTTCAGCGACTCATGCGTATCCTGGGCATTGCCGCGGTGGCACCGGGGCCACATACCAGCAAGCCGCATCCCCGGCATCCCTATCTCCTGCGGGGTATGGTCATTGACCGCTCCAACCCGGTGTGGTCGAGCAATGTGACCTATATCCCCATGGCCAGGGGCTTACGGTGAAGTACGAGCACGTCTACCTGAACCCGGCGGACAACGGCATGGCGCTCAGGTGCGGCCTCAAGGCCTATTTCGTCTGGTACAACGCCCAACGCCCCCATTCCGCCTTGGGTGACAGGACCCCGGATGCCGTCTATGCTGCAGGCATTCAACGGCAGGCAGCCTGACCTGCTATGTCTATCGTCCAGAG
>NZ_WNJL01000014.1 GCF_010378095.1 Acidithiobacillus ferrianus
CCCTCAAAACCCTCACCACCAGACCGGTAGGCGCGCAACCCCTCCGCCAGAGATCGGTCCCCCTCCGCCAACCCGCAAAGAAACGCTTCATCCAAACCCGCAAGACCCTCATCGGAAATAAGTCTTTTGTCTTCAAAATTATGTAGATTGATCACCATGATCTCCCGTGTCTTCCTTCCGGCGACGGTTCAGCCCCGGCTTTCATCAAATTGTCACATTCTGCTGGCAATATAGGGTCCTGTCACCTTTTCAGGATGACCCCATGGCCCATTATCGCAGCATTTTTCTATCAGACATCCATCTTGGCACCCGCGGCTGCCAGGCCGAGAGCCTGCTGGACTTCCTGCGCCAGAACTCCTGCCAGCAACTCTATCTGGTCGGCGATATCATCGACCTGTGGCGCCTCAAAGTCCGTTGGTACTGGCCGCGCAGTCACAACACCGTGGTCCAGAAAATCCTGCGCCTGGCTCGCAACGGCGTGACGGTACGCTATATCCGCGGCAACCACGATCCCATTTACGAGTTACTCTCCGACTACGTGCTGTCCCAAGAGGACGTCATTGCCCTCGGCGATATCGCCATTCTCCAGGAAACCGTGCATGTGACGGCCGATGGTAAAAAACTCTGGGTCATCCATGGCGACCAGTTCGATGCGGCCATGCGCTACGCCACCTGGCTCATCCGCCTCGGCGATCATGGCTACACCCTGCTGCTCTGGCTCAACCGCCTGCTCCAGAGCGGCTTTCGCCGCCTCGGTCTCCGCCGTCACTGGTCGCTGAGCGCCTACATCAAATACCGGGTCAAAAAGGCCGTGCAGTTTATCAACGATTACGAGCACCTGCTGGTCGAGGAAACTTCACGGCGCGGCTTTGACGGCGTCATCTGCGGTCATATTCACCATGCCGAGCAAAAAACCATCGATGGTGTACTCTACTACAACGACGGCGACTGGGTGGAAAGCTGCACGGCCCTCGTCGAGCATGCCGATGGATACATGGAAATCCTCCACTGGCCCATACCGCTGCGCTTTGATCAAGAGGCGGCGGCATGATGCGGTACCCCTAGATATCCAACCTGGAAACAAAGCGCGCGTTCTCCTCGATGAAGCGGCGGCGCGGCTCCACCGCATCGCCCATGAGCATGGAAAAAACCTCGTCGGCGGCAATGGCATCTTCCACATCCACCCTCACCAGCCGACGGTTTTCGGCATTCATCGTGGTTTCCCAGAGCTGTTCCGGGTTCATCTCACCAAGACCCTTATAACGCTGGATCTCGATGCCCTTGCGAGCATCCGCCAAGAGCCAGTCCATGGCCGTGCGGAAACGGTTGACGGTGATTCCGCGTTCCCCCCTTTCCATCCGGGCGCCCATCCGGATACCGCTCTCGATCATCCGGGCATAATCGGCTAGGTGCCGGTATTCGCCGCCGGCAAAAAAATCCGGATCGAAGAATCGCATTTCCTGGCTGCCATGATGTTCGCGGCGCACCACCAGCCGCAGGGTCTCCGCCTCGCCCACGCGCTCCACGCCATAATGTTCGGCGGGGAGCGCGTCCGCTTCCAGCGCCGCGCGAAGCCGCCCGGCGAAAGCATCCCACAAGGCGCTATCCGCCGTACCCACGTCAATGGGAGGCAAAGTGGCCAGTGCCCACAGCAGGGTACCGGGATAACGCCGCTCTAGCCGCTGCACCAGTGCTTCAATACCCTGATATTGACGCATCATGCCCGCCAGTTGTTCCGCGGATACCGCCTCGGCATCAGCGGCGGGACGGAACCGCGCGCCCTGCATGGCTACCTCGCGCAAGTAGGCGGCCAACTCCGCGTCGTCCTTCAGATAACGTTCATCCTTCCCTCTCTTGACCTTGTAGAGGGGGGGTTGGGCAATGTAGACATAACCGCGCGCCACCAAGTCCGGCATCTGCCGATAGAAAAAGGTCAACAGCAGGGTGCGGATATGACTGCCGTCGACATCCGCGTCCGTCATGATAATGACGCGGTGATAACGCAGCTTGGCCACATCGAAATCTTCGACACCGATGCCGGTGCCGAGGGCGGTGATCAGCGTGCCGATTTCATCGGAAGACAGCATTTTGTCGAAACGCGCCCGTTCCACATTCAGAATCTTGCCTTTGAGGGGCAGGATGGCCTGGTGGCGACGGTCGCGGCCCTGCTTGGCGGAGCCACCGGCGGAATCCCCCTCCACCAGATAGATTTCGCATTTGGCCGGATCTTTTTCCTGGCAGTCGGCCAGTTTACCGGGAAGATTAGCGATATCCAGCGCCCCCTTGCGGCGGGTCAATTCCCGCGCCCGGCGGGCCGCCTCCCGCGCCCGCGCCGCTTCGACAATTTTAGCGGCAATGGCCTGCGCCTCTTTGGGGTGCTCATCCAGAAACATGGTCAGCGCCTCGGACATGGAGGACTCCACGATCGGTTTGACCTCACTGGAAACCAGCTTTTCCTTGGTCTGCGAAGAAAATTTGGGGTCCGGTACCTTGACGGAAAGCACCGCCGTCAGCCCTTCACGGGCATCTTCGCCACTCACCGCCACCTTCGCCTTGGCGATGATGCCTTCCCGCTCCATGTACTGATTCAGCGTACGGGTCAGCGCGCCTCGAAATCCCGCCAGATGGGTGCCGCCGTCGGATTGGGGAATATTATTGGTGAAGCAGAGCACGGTCTCGTTATAACCTTCATTCCATTGCAGGGCGGCTTCCACGGCGATGCCGTCGCGCTGACCGGCGAGGTTGATCACGCTGGGATGAATCGCCGTTTTACTCCGATTGAGATGTTCCACGAAGGCACGAATACCGCCTTCATAATGGAAAACTTCTTCGCGTCCGGCGCGTTCGTCCAGCAGGGTGATATGCACGCCGGAATTGAGAAAAGCCAGTTCGCGCAAACGTTTCGCGATGATATCGAAATGGAAGTGGGTATCGGCGAAAACCTCCGGCGAGGGTTTGAAGCGAATGGTGCTGCCATGCTTGCGCGAAGCCTCACCCTGGATAACCGGGGTCCGGGGTTCGCCATCCCGATATTCCTGGGTCCAGACATAGCCATCGCGGAAAACACGTAACTGAAGGGTTTCAGAAAGGGCATTGACCACCGAGACACCGACACCATGGAGGCCACCGGAAACTTTGTAGGCATTATCATCAAACTTGCCGCCCGCATGCAGCACGGTCATAATCACTTCGGCGGCGGAGCGGCCCTCTTCGGCGTGGATATCCACCGGAATACCGCGACCATTGTCGGTAACACTGACGGATTCATCCTCATGGACGGTAACCAGGATGGTATCGCAATATCCCCCAAGGGCTTCATCGATGGCGTTATCCACCACTTCGAAGACCATGTGGTGCAGACCACTGCCGTCATCGGTATCACCGATGTACATGCCCGGGCGTTTGCGTACTGCTTCCAGACCACGGAGCACCTGGATACTGGAAGAATCGTATTTTTCCATCATGATGCTGTTTCCTTCTCAAGCTGGCCTGCGGCCAGACAAAAATGACTGCCACTCACCGCCGCCGGAATTTGTCCGGCGGCGGTGACAGCCGCAAAGACCTGCACACCCAGCAGATCGAGTTCTTTGACCCACCAATCCCGCGCCGACGCATCCAGTTCCGCCGCGAAATCGTCGATCAATATGATGGGCAGGGGCAAACCCGCCTGCTTCAGGATCTGCACCTGGGCTAATCGGTAGGCGAGACCCAGCACCCGTAGTTGGCCTCGGGACAAGATGTCCAGCGCCGCCTTGCCATGCACCCGAAACATCAGATTGGCGCGATGCGGACCGCTGTGGGTATAGCCCATTTCACGATCCTGCTCCTGGTCGCGCCGCAGGCAGTCGCCTAAAGACAAGCCCTCTTTCCAACCGCTGTGCAGATGCAGGCTGAGCCCGAAAACCGCCCCCGACCATCGCTCCCAAAGGGCGATGACCTCGGGAAGCACGGCAGCCAGGTGCACTTGTCGCCGCTGCTGGATCTCCTCCCCGGCGGCGATGACCGCGTCATCCCAGGGTTGCCGGCCCTGGCCGCTTTTCAGCCAAGCGTTACGTTGCTGCAATGCCCGTCGATACTGGCGAAATACCATGCCGTAGTAGCGATCCGCGTAATAAATGCCCCAATCCAGCACCCGGCGGCGGTCTTCCGCCGTGCCGGCGACAAAGTGACTGTTGTCATCGTGCAGGCTTTGCAGGGGTAGGACGTCCAGCAGCATCCAGGCGGAGACCAGCGGCTCGCCATCATAGCGTATTTCCCGTTCTTCGCCACGCCGCCGCAGGGCTAAAAAATGATCGGACAAGCGTGCGCTCACCAGATATTCACCGGCGCCGTCCCGCTGGACGTAGCGTGGACTATGCCGCCAGGTTTGTCCGGTACCGAGGATATGCAAGGCTTCCAATACGGAACTCTTCCCCGCGCCATTAGCCCCTACCAGCCAGTTCCACCGGGAGTTCGCGGTCAGGCTCAGGGCTTCGATACAACGCACGGATTGGATGTGCAACTCCTCCAGAGGCATCTCAAAGACGGACGGGCATGATGATATATAGGGGGTTGTCTCCATCCGCCGGAGTGAAAATGGCGCTGCTGGCGCCGTCCTTGACCTGCATCCGCAGACGTTCCTGAGTGAATATCTGAGTGGTATCCGTGAGATAACGGCTATTGAAGGCGATATCCAGAGCGGCATCCTGGTATTCTGCGGGAATCTGGATTTCTCCCTCTTCCTGCTCTTCATTGCGACTGCGCAGGATTAGCTGGTTGCTGGCAAGATGTAAATGGGTGGTTGGATTACGGTCACTGACCAAAACATCGCTTTGTTGCAGGCCACTTTTAAAAATCTGGCGATCGAGTATGCAAGCATAGGGATGTCCTTGAGGTATGACGCGCCGGTAATCGGGATATTTGGCGTCGATCAGCTTGCAGGCAAACTGTTGCGTACCGTCGTTGAGCAGAAAACTGGTGTCGGACATTTCCAGCGCGATATCACCATCATTAAGAATCCGCAGGAGTTCAAGAACCGCTTTGCGAGGCAGGATGGCTTGATAGGATCCATTTTCCAGATTGTTGGCAAAGGGCAGGCTCATCATGGCAAGGCGATGACCATCGGTGGCGACAAGACGCATTTCCTGTCCTTCCACTTCGATGAGCACGCCATTGAGAAAAAGACGGGCGTCGTTTTGGGCCATGGTGCTGGCGGCGACGGCGAGGGCTTCGCGAAAGGTTTTGCTGGGGCAGTTGCCCTGACACCGGCTGCTATGAATGCTGAGATATGGAAATTGGTCGGCGGGTAGCACGTGTAGGGTGAAACGGCTTTTATTCGCTTTCAGGAGGAGTTTTTCACCTTCCGTGTGAAGTTCCAGAGGGGTGTGTTCTGGTAGCGCCCGGCAGATATCATAAAATTTGCGGGCGGGAACGGCGCAGGCACCCGGTGTATCCACCGGGTGGTCCAGATCGGCGGAGAGTTGCACTTCCAGGTCTGTGGCAACGAAGCGGCAGTGCTGTCCCGCGGCTTCGATCAAGACATGGGCGAGGATGGGTTGTACGGGCCGTCGATCAGCAATGTTTGCCATATTGGCTAGAATGGGAAGAAGGTATTCGCGATCTAGGATGATTTTCATCAGAGGATGCTCCTTGAATGCCAGGTCTGAAAGCGCGCTGATCGGGTCGCTTTATATATGTAATTTATAATTATTCCTTTAAATACTATTGCTATTAAGGGCGCCGTTGCTTGTGGAAATATGAGGTAGCGCGTTGCTCGTGATGCATATTTTGACTTGGAGAAGCGGTCGGTAAGCTGTGGGTAAGTGGGTATGCTTGGAGATAAAAAAAAGCGGATTTTTCTATACCGCCTGCTTGCAAGGGTTATACAGACGCTTATCCACAGCTTGTGCGGAGACTTGATCATGCGCCGAGAATCCGGAGCAAATTGCGGTAATCTTCGTCCATCTGGGTATTTTCCTGACGTAATTTGTCGATTTGCCGACAGGCATGGAGGACCGTGGTATGGTCGCGTCCTCCGAATGCTTCGCCGATTTCCGGCAGGCTGTGGCTGGTGAGTTCTTTGGTCAGACACATGGCGACCTGGCGTGGTCTGGCGATGTTGCGGCTGCGCCGTTTGGATTGCATGTCCGAGCCGCGGATGTGGAAATATTCGGCCACCACCTTCTGGATGTTGTCGAGGCTGACCATGCGCTTCTGCACATCGATGAGGTCGCGCAGGGCCTCGCGGGCGGTGTCCAGATTGTAAGGTTTGCGGGTAAAGTTGACATGGGCGATGACACGGCGCAGCGCGCCTTCCAACTCGCGGACATGGGAACGAATCTTTTCGGCGATAAAGAAAGCGACCTCTTCGGGCAGATCAACGCCGCTCTCCTCGGCCTTGCAGAGCACGATGGCCATGCGGGTTTCGAGATCGTGAGGCTGGATGGCGACCGTCAGACCCCAACCGAAACGGGATTGCAGACGCTCCTCCAGGCGATCCACCTCTTTGGGATAGCGATCACAGGTGATGATGATCTGTCGGCCGCCGTCAAAGAGGGCGTTGAAGGTATGAAAAAACTCCTCCTGGGTCCGATCCTTGCCGGCAAAAAACTGAATGTCGTCGATGAGGAGGGCGTCCAGCTTGCGGTAACGTTGTTTGAAGTCGTTGATGGTGTTGTGCTGCAGGGAGCGTACCATGTCCATGATGAAGCCTTCGGAACTGACGTACAGTACCTTGGCATCGTTATTGCGCTGGAGAATGGCGTTGCCGACGGCCTGCATGAGGTGGGTCTTGCCAAGGCCGACGCCGCCATAGATATACAGAGGGTTATAGGATTTTCCCGGGTGTTCGGACACTTGTCGCGCGGCGGCCACGGCCAGTTGGTTGGACTTGCCTTCGACATAAGACCCGAAGGAAAAGCCCGGATTGAGGCGATGGCCATTGCGCGGATCGGTGCCGATGGCGGTGGCGGGAGGAACGGCTGCCGGAACCGGACCTTCTTCCTCGCCCAGATCCAGGCGCAGAATCACGCCCGGTGCAAGATCGGCCAGGCTTGCTTCAAGCAGGTCCATCAGCCGTTCACGTATCCATTCCATGACGAAGGCGTTGGGCGCGAACAAGCGTAACTCGTTGCCGTGCAACTCGCCGCGTAGGGGACGCAGCCAGGTGTTGAACTGTTGGGCGGTGGTCCGTTCTTGCAACTGCACGCACAGCGCCGCCCATAGGGCGCCCCCGTTGTGCAGCGCGGATGGCGCTGGATGACTGCTCATACGTAACCTGTCAGAGGGTCTGAAGGTGAAAAGCGCGATACCCCCGGCGGCTACCTGGTCAGGGCAGCAAAACAGGGATCACTCCCCGCGGTGAGGAGGACGTTTCACCATAATTCTCATGAATCGGAGTATAACCAAGTGTGGCGCTGCGCGCCAGCGGGGATACGCTGGCCCGCTCTTATTGAAGAGAAAGCGTTTTGCGCCGGAATAGGGGCGCATATAGTCGATTAAAAATAAATCAATAAAACGATAAATCTACTTACTCAACTTTTAATAAAACCATCCTGTGATTACAACATCGTTATAATACAATTTGTTAATCTATTTAACCGTGCCCTTTATAGAGAGGTTGAACGGCCGCCATGGTTTTGCTTTTTACGAGGCGCGTAAATTATAATAGAATAAACTCCTTTCGTCATGGCAAAGGATTTGCGGAGGGTCCCATGCTGTGCGTTGATATAATGCGGGAAATACGATCCCGATGATGGGCGCGGTGGTCATTACCGGGGCGGGTAGCGGTATCGGACGGGCCTTGGCGTTGGCGTACGCACAGCCGGGGCGAACACTCCTCCTGCTCGGACGGCATCGTCCAGCGCTGGAAGCAACGGCGGATTTACTCCACGGTCGCGGAGGGCAGGTCGAGATACGGACTGTCGATGTCTGTGACGGACGGGCATTGGATACGATCGCCGCCGATTTCGCCAGGGATTTCGGGCCGGTCGCCGTCCTCATCGCCAATGCCGGTATCAGTCATGGTACCTTGACCGCGGAACCCGCCGATCGCCCGGTCTTCGCTGAAATCATTGCTACCAACCTTGTCGGCGTAGAACGCACATGCAGTGCTTTCCTTCCTTACCTGGAGCCGGCAGCGCGGGTGGTGGGGATGGCCAGTGTCGCCGGTTTTCGCGGACTGCCGGGGGCGGCGGCCTATTCGGCGTCCAAGGCCGGGGTGATCGCCTACCTGGAAAGTCTGCGTCTGGAACTCCGCGGTCGTGGCATCCGGGTGTGCAGCATCGTTCCCGGTTACATTGCCACGCCGATGACGGCGGAAAACCCATATCCGATGCCTTGGTTGATGCCGGTGGACCGCGCGGCCGCAAAAATGCGCCGCGCTATTGATCGAGGACGGCCATGGACGGTGTTGCCCTGGCAAATGGCGATGCTGGGGATACTGTTGCGTCATTTGCCCATAGCGGTGTATGACCGACTCCTTTCCCGTATGGCCGGAAAGGCGCGCAGAGGGAACGGGGGTCCAGATATTTCTGGTGGAAGCGGCCCTTAGGCAGAGCGCGTTAGCGCTGGGCGCGGCAAAGTTTTCCACAAGGACGATGGTTCAAGTTGCGCCGCTTTGTTCTGGCGCGGGTTTCAGTAGTTTTTGTATATCATTATAATAAAACAGATTTTTGTTAAAAATTTATTGGTTCCGGAGATCGTACGCCTAGGCTTCAGATCGCTCCGTCTGCCGAGAAAAAGAGTCCACAAAGTTATCCACAGGCTGTTCAGGGGGTGCGCATGCGCATGGTGCCCCTTTTCCTGCTAGACTCGGCTTCGGCCATTGCGCATATAGAGAATTTCCCCATGTCCGTGCCAGCGCGTCCACCTGTCGTCCTCAGTATCGCCGGTTCCGATCCTAGCGCCGGAGCGGGGTTACAGGCCGATCTGCTGACCTTGGCCAGTCTGGGTGTGCACGGCTGCACGGCGGTCACGGCGCTGACGGTTCAGAACTCTGAGAATGTGCATGCCTACACGCCGGTGGATCCCCGGGATACCTGGGCACAGGCCCGAGCGGTGCTGGAGGACATGGCGGTACACGCGATCAAGATCGGGATGCTGGGCAGTGCCGCCATGGTGGAGGCCGTGAGCCATTTGTTGGCGGCCTATCCGCGGATCCCGGTGGTGCTCGACCCGGTGCTTGCCGCCGGAGGCGGTGCCTCTCTGGCCGGGGCGGGCCTGCGCGAGGCCCTGGTCGCAGAACTCCTGCCACGGGTGACGGTATTGACACCCAACGGGCCAGAGGCACAGTCCTTGGCGGGTCTGCACGACCTGGAGGCGGCGGGATGCTGGCTGAACCGCCGGGGGGCCCAATGGGTACTGATCAGCGGAGGGCATGGCGATGGCCCGGTGCTGGAGAACCGACTCTTTCATGACGCCGTATTGCGGCGTACTATCCGGCAATCACGCCTTTCCGGGCGCTACCATGGTTCGGGGTGTACGCTGGCTTCGGCGTTGGCGGCGGGCATCGCCAAAGGTCTGCCCGTGGAACAGGCGGTCCTGGCGGCACTGGACTTCACCCATGACTGTTTGCTGCATGCCTACCCGTTAGGCAAGGGACAGTATTTTCCGGACCGCTTTTTTCATCTGCGCGCGCAACGGCGGCGGGGCGGATAACGGTGTCCACGGTTTCCGGCCTGTATGTCATTACCGATGCTCGCCTGATGCCCGCGCCGGTTTTTCTGGAGCGGGCCGAGGCGGCGCTGCGCGGGGGCGCGCGCGTCCTGCAGTATCGAGACAAGGGCGACGCGGTGGCTGAAGCCCCCAGGCGGCGGGGGCAAGCGGGCGCGCTGCGGGAGCTTTGCGAACACTATAACGCCCTTTTCGTGATCAATGATGATCCATTGCTGGCACGGAAGGTGGGCGCGCGCGCCATTCATGTGGGGGCCGACGATGTGCCTCTGACGGCGTTGCGCGCGCAGATGGGTCGTGCCACAATCATCGGCGCTTCCTGCTACGGCTCGGTGCGGCGTGCACAGGAAGCGATGGCGCAAGGCGCGGACTATGTGGCCTTCGGTTCTTTTTTCGCCTCGCCCAGCAAGCCGGACGCCCCCCGGGTGCGCACGGACATCTTGACGGCGGCGCGCGCGGCCGTTGGTCTGCCCCTGGTCGCCATCGGCGGCATCACGGAGGCCAATGGCCGCGCGGTGATTACCGCGGGCGCCGATGCCCTGGCCGTGATCTCCGGTGTTTTTGCCGCCGCTGACGTGGAAGGTGCGGCACGGCGCTTCACTGCCCTGTTCGATGGTCGTAAGGAGTGACGATGACGCAGAACTCACACGCGCTCTTCAGCGCGGCGCAACAGTGTATTCCAGGCGGGGTCAATTCACCGGTTCGGGCCTTCCGCGGGGTCGGTGGTGACCCGGTTTTTATCGATCATGCCGAAGGGCCTTTCGTCTGGGATGTGGAGGGCCGCCGTTACATCGATTATGTGGGCTCCTGGGGGCCGATGATTCACGGCCACGGTCATCCGGAAGTGCTGGCGGCGGTGCGCGCGCAGATGGAGAAGGGCCTCGGTTTTGGTGCCCCGACCGCTATCGAAGTGGAGATGGCGGAGCTGGTCTGCGCACTGGTGCCGAGTATCGAGTCGGTACGGATGACCTCCAGTGGTACCGAGGCGGTGATGACGGCCATCCGTTTGGCCCGGGGCTATACCGGGCGCGACAAGATCATCAAGTTCGAGGGTAATTACCACGGCCATAGCGACAGCTTGCTGGTGAAGGCCGGTTCGGGGGCGCTGACCCTCGGCCAGCCTTCCAGTGCGGGGGTTCCGCGTGACCTGAGTCAGGATACCCTGGTGCTGCCCTATAACGACCTCCCCGCGGTGGAAGAAATGATGTCGCGATTCGGCTTTGATGTCGCCACCATCATTGTCGAGCCGGTGGCCGGCAATATGGGTTGTGTGCCGCCGGAGCCGGGTTTCCTGGAAGGCCTGCGCGCGATTTGTGATCGATACGCGTGCGTGTTGATCTTTGATGAGGTGATGACCGGATTCCGGGTGGCCGTGGGTGGCGCGCAGGCGCTTTACGGCGTGCGGCCAGACTTGACCACGCTGGGTAAAATCATCGGCGGTGGCCTGCCGGTGGGCGCTGTCGGCGGCCCGCGGGAGATGATGGAATATTTGGCGCCCACCGGGCCGGTATACCAGGCGGGGACGTTGTCGGGGAATCCGGTGGCCATGGCGGCCGGTCTGACGACGCTGCGGCTGCTGACGGCGCCGGGCTTCCATGCGCGGCTGGCGGCGCAGACGGCGGCGCTCTGCGCGGGTCTGGCGGAGCGCGCCAAGGCCGCCGGCATCCCCATGCAGATCAATCAAGTACCGGCTATGTTCGGCTGGTTTTTTGCGGAACGGCCGGTGCGTGGTTTTGATGCGGTCATGGCCGCTGACCGCAAGCGCTACGCCCGTTTTTTCCATGGCCTGCTGGCGCGCGGAGTGTATCTCGCCCCTAGCGCCTATGAGGCGGGCTTCCTTTCGGCGGCCCACGGCGATGCCGAGATCGCTACGACACTGGATGCCGCCGAAGCCGTTCTGGCCACCCTCAGGGAGGACGCATGAGTACCCTGTTTACCCGCATCATCCACGGTGAGATTCCGGCCCAGAAAGTTTTGGAAGATGACCGTTACCTGGCCTTTCTCGATATCCGCCCAATCCGGCCGGGACACACGCTGGTCATTCCCAAGATCGAGCATGATTACCTCTTCACGCTGGATGACGAGACGCTGGCCGGGCTGCTGCCCTTTGCCAAGCGTGTCGTACCGGCGCTGGAGCAGGTGACGGGCTGCAAACGGGTCGGGGTCATGGTCGCCGGCCTGGAAGTGCCGCATACCCATCTGCATCTGGTCCCGATGAATGCCATCTCGGACTTGAATTTTGCCCATGCGAAAGAGGGCACGGCGGAAGCATTGGCGGCGATGGGGGACCGGGTGCGCGAGGCGTTGCGGGGCTAGGGGCACGCCGTTGCGTTCGGTAAACACTTTCTGGAAGGGCTGGTGGCCGTGGTTCTCCATATTCGCCTGCTGCACGCTCTTCGCGAGCCCTTTTGCGCTGGCCGCCCGTAAAACTTGTCCGGACTTCGTGGACATTAACCATGCCGATGTCTCCCAGTTGCGTTGTCTCCGGGGAGTGGGCGAAAAGCGGGCGGCGGCGGTGGTCACCTTCCGGGAGATGCACGGCCCCTATCCCGGCCCCGCGTCGTTAGCCGCGGTTGTGGGCCCCAAGATGGCGCAGCGGTTGCGTGAGCGCGTGGTGGTGAACGTCCCGGCGGCGCCGCGGTAGTTCACCACCTGTTCAAGCGCGGCACCGCGGGCTTTGTGTCGCTTTTTCCCGGATCACATCAGGATGATGTCGTACTGCTCTTGCGTATAGGCCGCCTCGGCCTGCACCTTGATGGGTCGGCCGATGAACTCCTCCAGCGCCGCGAGGCTGGTGCTTTCTTCGTCCAGCAGCTTCTCCATCACCTGCGGAGAGGCCAGGACCACGAAGCGCTCCGCCGGATAGGCGCGGGTTTCGCGGACAATCTCGCGAAGGATTTCGTAGCAGATGGTTTCCGCGGTTTTCATGAAGCCGCGACCGTGGCAGTAGGGGCAAGGCTCGCAGAGCGCTTGGCGCAGACTCTCGCGGGTGCGTTTGCGGGTCATTTCCACCAATCCCAGCGCGGAGATCTGGGTGAGGCTGCAGCGGGTGCGATCGCTTTGGATGGCTTTTTCCAGGGCACGCTGGACCCGGCGTTTGTGTTCTTCCTCCTCCATGTCGATGAAATCGATGATGATCATGCCGCCGATGTTGCGCAGACGCATCTGTCGAGCGATGGCGGCGGCAGCTTCCAGATTGGTCTTGAGAATGGTTTCTTCCTGGTTGCGGCGACCGACGAAGCCGCCGGTGTTGACGTCCACGGTGGTCAGGGCCTCGGTCTGGTCGATGATGAGGTAGGCGCCGGACTTGAGGGTCACCCGGCTTTGCAAGGCCCGTTCTATTTCCTCTTCGACATTGTAAAGGTCGAAGAGGGGACGCTCGCCGCTATAGTGCTCGATGCGTTCGGCGACTTCCGGAGTGACGCCCGCACAGAAGGCCAGGGCCGCATCCACCGTTTCCCGGGAGTCGATGCGTACCCGCTGAATGTCGTCGGACATCACGTCGCGCATCATGCGCATGGCGAGATTGAGATCGCGGTGAATCTCGCCAGGGGCCGAGGTGTGTTCCAGGCGGGCGCGAATGGATTGCCACAGGCGGCGCAGAAAATCGATATCGCCGGCAAAATCCGCCTCGTCCACGCCTTCCGCGAGGGTGCGGATGATGTAGCCACCCGCCTCTTCGGGGGGAATCACGGATTTGAGCCGCTCTTTGAGCCGGGTGCGTTCTTCAGGGGACTCGATACGGGTGGAGACACCGATCCGGGGCACATAGGGCATATAGACCAGATAGCGCCCAGGCAGGGTGATGCGGGTGGAAAGACGGGCGCCCTTGCTGCCCAGCGGGTCTTTGATGACTTGCACCACCACTTCCTGTCCTTCGTGGAGCAGGGCACAGACATTGCGGATTTCATGATGACCGGGCCGTGTCTCGATATCGGTCTCGCCTTGTGCCTCCTCGTGATCCTCCTGGATATCGGCGGCGTGGAGGAAAGCCGTGCGTTCCAGACCGATGTCGACGAAGGCGGCCTGCATACCGGGGAGCACACGGCGGACGATCCCTTTGTAGATATTGCCCACCAGGCCGCGATGGCCACTGCGTTCGACCTGGAGTTCCTGAAGGACACCGTTATCCACGAGTGCAACGCGGATTTCCTGGGGGGTGACATTGATCAGCAGTTCTTCGCTCATGCGTGTCCTGAGAGGCAAGGAGGGGGGAGGCCGCAAGCGGCAAGACACTCCGCCGTTTCGAAAAGGGGCAGGCCCACGACGCCGCTGTAAGATCCCTGCACAGCACTGACGAAGACGGCGCCGAAGCCTTGAATGGCGTAGGCGCCGGCTTTGTCGGCGGGTTCGCCGGTTTCCCAGTAAGCCCGCATTTCCGCGGTGCTGAGCACGCGCAGGCGGACGGCGCTGTCGCACAGTCGCAACGTGATCTGGCCGCGATGGGAGAGGGCGATGGCGGTATGTACCTGATGCCAGACGCCGCCCAGCGCCCGATACATGCGAGCGGCGTCGTCGGCGTCGCGCGGTTTGCCGAAGAGGTGACTCCCCAGAGCAACGACGGTATCCGCCGCAAGAATGGTGTCCTGCGGGTGGATTGCCGCCGCGGCGAGCGCCTTGCTGTGGGCCAGGCGCCGAGCCAGGGCGTCGGGAGCTTCTCCCGCGCGGGGCGTCTCGTCCACAGCGACCGGCAAGACCTCCGGCGCATAGCCCAACTGTTGGAGCAGGGCGAGGCGGCGTGGTGAGGCCGAGGCGAGAATCAGAGAGGTCACGGAGTCTGGCTGGCGTTCACCAACAGCAGTTCGGCTACGCCGGTGCTGAGGCCGGCACCCGTGGCCAGGGCCAGTACCTGGCCCGGTATGCCGTCGCGGCGCAGGGTGCGGAGGATGGTTTCGGCGCGCTGGGTCGCCGCATTGGCGCCCAATGGCTGGGGAGAGACCCGTACCAGTATTTCGCTGACCGAGGCCTGTTTGAGAATTCCGGAAATGGCCCGCAGACGTTGGGCACCGTCGGCGGAAAGCCGGTTGTCGCTGCCGAACAGGCTGTCCACCGGCATGGTGACATGCACGCCATCGCTAGCGGCCCGGACCTGAGCGTAGACCGTGAGTGCTTTGCCATAGCCCGCCGCCGGAGGGGCCGTCGTCGAATTGGGTGTTGCCGACGGTTGTCCGGCCAGTCCGGCGAGGCGGTGCTCTTCCTGTTGTAACAGTTGTTTTTGCTGCTGGATCTCGGCTTGCAGATGCTGGGTTTGCGCGCCGCTCATGGTCTTGTTCGCCAATTGCGCCCGCAAATTGGCGTATTCAGTTTGCAGGGACTGATATTGGCGGGTTAAAGAGCGCACCTGATTTTGCAGGGGGTATAACGAACCTTGCTGATCCGCCTGGTGTCGCTCTTCCCGCAAGCCCGCCATGCGGGCGTCGAAAATCGCCTGATCCACCCGAAAGAGGGGCGGATCTACTTGATCGCGGGTCATCCTCTGAATGCTGTCGTGTAAGCCGGAAAGTGTCGCGGGGGGGATGGGTGGGCCACTGCGTTGCGCCTCCTGGAGTCGCTGAAGGGCTTGCCGCAGCGCATGGGTCGTCGTGGCATCGGCCAGCGCCACCCCAGGGAGGGCAAGGGCAACGAGCAGGGCGGCGGCGATAAGATGACGGGCGCGCATCACGGGGCCTCCTGGGCAATCTGTGCCTTGGTGGCGGCAATCTGTTGCCGGAGCGAGGCGTTGCGACTCTGCAAATCGACGATCTGGCTTTGCAGCGCTGCCCGCTGGCTGTCGGTGGAGGCGCTGTTGAGGCGGGTCTGAATATTGTCGAGCAGGGTTTTGGCGAGCAGGGTCTGGCGGCTTGCCAGGGTGTAGTCGCCGCGCGCAACCGCCGCGCGCGCGGCACTCAGGGCCTGTCGCGCCGGTGCCAGTTGCCGTGCGCTGACCGCCGGTGAGAGGGCGAGAATGCGTTCCCGGCCGGCCTGCACGGAAATCGTGTCGGCGGCGCTTTGCCGCGGGCTGACCTGCACGATCTGGGCGCAGGCGCCGAGGCCCAGAGTCAGGGCCAGCGCCATCCCTAATCGGGGATACATGGGGTGATTCCATAGCTTGTTCACGTCAGCGTTACTCCTCTCCGCCACGATGATAGGGCAAACCGGCCTGAATGCTCCAAGCCCGGTATAACTGCTCGGCCAATACGACACGCACCACCGGATGGGCGAGGGTCAACGGCGATAGTGACCAGCGCCAGTCCGGTTGCAGGGTCGGGTCGAGACCATCCGGGCCGCCAATCCACAAGGCCACGTCGCGCCCGCCATTGAACCAGGTCTCGATGCGTCGCGCCAGGGCCGCGCTGTCCAGATACCGCCCCCCGACGTCCAGTGCCACCCGCTCGGCCCCGGCGGGAGTGGCGGCGAGAATGCGTTCGCCCTCCTCGCGGCGCCAGCGCATCGGATCCCCGCCGCGCTGGCGCCGCGCCAGAGATAACCCGCGCCATTCGACGCGCAGTTGCGGTGGCATCCGGGTGGTGTATTCGGCCACGCCAGCGTCTACCCACGTCGGCATTTTGCGGCCGATGGCCAGCACCCAGAGGCGCATGGCGGATCACCGACTCTCGCTTTGACTGCGTATTTGGGGCAACTCTCCCCAGAGACGCTCCAGTTGATAAAAATCGCGCACTTCCGGCCGCATGACGTGGACCACCACGTCGCCAAGATCCACCAGCACCCAGTCACCGACGGCAAGCCCCTCTTTGCCAATGGGTCGAATGCCCTCCTCGCGCATACGGGCCATCACCGCGTCGGCCAGCGCCCGCAGGTGGCGATCGGAGTTGCCGGAGGCGATGACGAGATAGTCGGTGATGTCGGTTTGTTTGCGGACATCGATACTCTTGATGTCGAGTGCTTTATGTTCATCCAGAATGGAGATGGCCAGGTCGCGGAGATTTTCTGCTGTCGCCAAGGGTGATGATCCTCTATGGTCGGGCTATGGGTTTTGGTAGAGCCGTTCGGCCTCAATATAATCCAATACTTCGTCCGGTAACAGGAAGCGCGGACTTTGACGGCTGGCGAGCAGGCTGCGGATACTCGTTGCGGAGATCTCCAAGGCGGTGACGGTGTGAAACAAAATGTGTCCCGCCGGCGCCCGGCGCAAGGTGCCGACATCCTCGCATCGACGCTGATAAAGGGCTTGGCGCAAGGCTTCCGGCAACTCGGCCGCGGGCCAGCCGGGGCGCCCCGTGACGATGAGGTGTGTAAGCTCCAGAATGTGCTGCCAATCTCGCCAGGTATCGAAGCGCAGAAAGGCGTCCATGCCAATGACCATGGCCAGGATGGCCTGGGGGCGCTGCTGGCGCAGGATGTTGAGGGTGTCGACGGTATAGGATGGCCCCGCGCGCTCCACTTCCAGGGAGGTGACGCTGAAGCGTGGGTGGTGGGCTACGGCGATGCGGGCCATGACCAGACGATGGTGGGCATCGGCCCAGGGGCTTTGGCGGTGGGGCGGGTGCCCGGCGGGAATCAGCATGACCTGCGCGATGGCGAGGGCTTGACGCACTTCCTCCACCGCGCGCAAATGCCCGTAGTGGATGGGATCAAAGGTCCCGCCGAGGATGACCAGATCGTCGTTGCTGGAATCGTGCATTACGGCAATATAACCAAGGGCCGCGTCGGGGGGAAGTCGACCCCGTTTCGGAATGCCCTGTCCTCCCTTACAATGCGGGCTGTGGCGTGGAGGAGAAGGGCGACGTGACGGCGCAGCAGGGAAGTCTGGGACAAAGGGCGGTGGCCGCGCTGGCCGTCTGGGTGTTGCGCGGGGCGGCGCGTTTGCCGGGGAGCTGGCGGGCGGTCCTGGGAGCGATGCTCGGTGATTTGGCTCGGATGAGTCTGTCCCGTCCCCGTCGGGTGGTGGACGCCAATCTCGCCATCGTTTTTCCGGCACGGAGCCTGACCCAGCGGCACGCCCTGCGGCGGGCGCATTTCCGGGCGCTGGGTCAGGCGGCCCTGGAACTGGGACCGCTGTGGTACTGGCCGCTGCCGCGTGCCCTCGGCCTGATCCGGGAGGTGCATGGGGGAGCGCGGGTGGATGCCGCGCTGGCCGAGGGGCGCGGCGTCATTCTTTTTACGGCCCATCTGGGCGCCTGGGAGGCGGCCGTGCTTTATATCGGCCAGCGCTGGCCCGTCACCGTCCTGTATATGGAAACCGGCAATCCGGCCATCAATGCGCGCATGGTGGCCGGGCGCGCCCGTAGTGGCGCGCGGTTGACCCCGAAGGAGAGCGGGGTTCGCCCGCTTCTGCACGCACTGCAGCAGGGAGAAGTGGTGGGCGTGCTGCCCGATCAAAATGTCGATCCGCGCGAAGGGGGGTACGCCCCTTTTTTCGGCCGCCCCGCCTGCACGACGCCGTTGCTCGGACGGTTGGCGGCGCGCCGCGATAGCCCGGTCTTCGGTCTCTTTGCCTATCGCCTGCCGCGTGGCCAAGGTTTCCGGATAGAATTCGTGCCGATGCCGGAGTCCTTCCCCAGCGGTGATGCCACAGCCGATGCGACGGCCATGAATGCCGCGCTGGAGGCGGCCATCCGTAAAGCTCCCGAACAATATTGGTGGGTACATCGCCGCTTCAAGGACCAGCCGGAGGGCTGGGATTATCCATATTGAAGCGTCCGATCCGGATCCCTTGAAATTCTTTTCCGCGGCCCCCATCCATCGAATGGGGTGGTTTTCATGACGTTGACTCAAATAAGGAGATTCGATCATGGTGGATGAAAAAACAAAGTCGGTCGCACAGCCGGTCCGTTCCGTGGACCCGTTGGAGCAGTTCTTTGATTCGGTACTTCCGAACGTTTTTCGCTCTTCCGTACAGGCGGGTAATGGCGCGCCGCGTGCGCACATCGCGCATATCGATGTGATCGATCGCGACAACGAGATAGTCATCAAGGCCGAGGTCCCGGGCATGAACAAGGATCTGCTGGACGTTCAGGTGCACGGCAACCAGGTGTATATCAGCGGCAAGAAGGAAGAGATCCAGTCTCAGGAGGAAGGGAAATACATCTATCGTGAGCGTCGCTATGGCGAGTTTTCCCGCACGGTGCAGCTGCCGGTGGATGTGGATGCCAGCCAGACGAAGGCCGCTTATAAGGAGGGGGTGCTGGAGTTGGTTCTGCCCAAGGCGGAGTCGGCCAAACGGCGGAAGATCGCGGTGGAGTGAGCGCGGGTCCGGAGGAGTGGTGGTGAAGACCGGCGCCGGTCGGGCGTTTTACCCGCCGGCGCCGGATGCCTCATTTCCCGATGCAAAAGCGGGAAAAAATCTCGCCGAGGATGTCTTCCGCATCGATCTGGCCGGTGACGCGGGCCAGGGCGCCGGCGGCTTCGCGTAGGGACTGGGCGACCAACTCGGGTACCCCTCCGACGCTGTGCAGGTCTTTCGCGGTATTGAGTTGGTCCAGGCTGTCCTCCAGCGCTTCGACGTGGCGGCGGCGGGCGCTGAAGGGGCCGTTGTCGCCGTGCATGCCCAGCGCTTCAATCAGGCTTTGGTGCAATGCATCGAGACCCGCACCGGTTTGGGCGGAGAGGGCGACGGCTACCTCGCCCGCCGGGGTGGGCGGTGGAGCGGAGACCAGATCCGACTTGTTCCAGATGATTCGACGCGGTCCTTCCGGCAAGTCGCGCAGGATGACCTCGTCCTCTGCTTGCCAACCGACGCTGGCATCGGCCACCAGAAGAATCAGTTGCGCGCTGTGCAGGATATGGCGGGCGCGGGCGATGCCTTCCGCCTCCACGGCGTCGCCGGCCTGGCGCAGGCCAGCGGTGTCGATGAGTTCCACCGGCAGGCCGTTTAGGAGAATCTCCTCACGCAGCAGGTCGCGGGTGGTCCCGGGGATGGCGGTGACGATGGCGGATTCGCGCCGGGCGAGGGCGTTCATCAGGCTGGATTTGCCGACATTGGGTCGCCCGGCGAGGACGACGCGGCCACCACGCGCCAGCCGGGCACCCTGTTCGGCCTGGCGGAGTAATCGAGCCACTTGACGCCCCAACTGCGTCAGACCATCGGCAATGGCCTGTTCATGGGTGTCACCGAGGTCTTCTTCACTGAAATCCAGTCCGGCTTCGGCGAGAGCGAGGAGATGCAGGAGCTGGCGGTGGATGCCGTCGACCGCCTGCGAGAAAGCGCCCTCCAGACTCGCGGCCGCGGCGCGCGCCTGGGCATCGCTGCGGGCGTGGATGAGGTCCGCCACGGCTTCGGCTTGAGCCAAATCGAGGCGGCCATTGAGAAAGGCTCGCTCGCTGAATTCGCCGGCCCGTGCCGCCCGTGCGCCGCGGGCGATGGCTTCGGCGAGCAGGCTGGCCAGGGCCAGCGGACTGCCATGCCCCTGTAATTCCACGACGGTTTCACCGGTGTAGCTGTGCGGGGCGGGGAAGTAGAGGGTGATGCCATGATCGATTACCCGGCCGTCGCGAGTGTAGAAACGGCGGAAGTGGGCGTAACGGGGGGTCAGGGGTTCCGCTGCGGATCCACCGCAGAGCGCCGTGGCGATAGACAAGGCCCGTGGTCCGGACAGGCGCACGATGCCGACGCCGCCTTCCCCCGGCGGGGTGGCAATCGCGACGATGGTGTCCCCCTGCTGGTAGTCCATGTCGTTAACTCAACACGAACCTTCCCGCCCTAATCCTTGGCCGCCATGATGTGGCGGGTGATCAGATACTGCTGACCGATGGAGACCACGTTGTTGGTCAGCCAGTACAGCACCAGACCCGCCGGGAAGAAGGAGAAGAATACCGCGAAAATCACGGGCAGGGCCGACATGATACGCTTCTGCATGGGGTCCACCGGTGCCGGATTGAGGCGCTGCTGAAAGAACATGGATACGCCCATGAGCAGGGGCAGGATGTAGTATGGATCGGGTATGGCCAGATCGCGAATCCAGAGGATAAAGGGTGCCTGCCGCAGCGAGACGCTCTCCACCAGCACCCAGTATAGGGCGATGAAGAAAGGCATCTGCAGCACGATGGGCAGGCAGCCCGCCATGGGGTTGATCTTCTCGCTGCGATACAGTTCCATCATCGCCGCGCCCAGCTTCTGGCGATCGTCCCCGATCTCCTTCTTCAGCTTCTCCAGTTTGGGCTGCAACTTGCGCATGTTGGCCATGGAGCGATAACTGATGGCCGAGGGGTAGAAGAAAATGAATTTGACCACTATGACCAGCAGGACAATGGCCAGCCCCCAGTTGCCGACCAATCCATGGAACCAGGTCAGCACCACATGCATGGGTTCGGCGATGATGGCGAACCAGCCGTAATCCACGGTTTGCTCCAGGCCGCGACCCATGGCGGCCAGCGTTTGCTGTCGTTTCGGCCCCAGGAAGAGTTGCTGGGTGATGGTGGTGCTCTGGCCCGGTGCCAGGGTCGGCAGCGGAGTACTCACGCCGGCGACGTAATTGGTCCCCGATGGGCGGGCATAGACCTCGGTCTGGGCATGCACCGGCGGCAGGATGGCGGTCAGGAAGTAATGATCCATCATCCCGGCCCAGCCGGGACCCGCTTTCAGCACGGGGTGGTCGCGGATGTCGCCGAAACTCTGCTCGCTGAAACTGCCCCCATGCATGAGCACCGCGCCGGTGAAAATCGACATGAACAGGTGGCTTTCGGTACGGTCGTTGCGCAGAATCTGGTCGAAATAGCTGCCCCCCCAAGGCGCGGAGCCGCTGTTGGTGATGGTGATGCGTTCTTCGGCCACATAACTGGCGGGCTGGAATACCCAGGTTTTTGTCACCGTCAGGGGTCCGGCCTTGCCGCTGAGGACGATGGGCTGATCGTCGGCTTTCAGGTGGGCGGGAGCGGTAAACTGGGGAATCAGCGTTTGCCCGTCGCCGCTGACGAAACCGCTCTGCTGCACGGTGAGTCTGGCCGCGGCGGTATCGAGAATGGGATAGGGTGCGGGATTATCCACCGCCTGCGGATAATGGCGCAGACCGAGGTGTTGGATATCCCCTCCGTTCAGAGTGATCCGACCAGCGAACACCTGGGTTTGGAAGGGCACCGCGGGGCCTGTCGCGGGTTGAAAGCCGGTGTCGGCCGGCGTGGTGGGGGGGGATGCCACCGCGGGTGAGGTGGCGGTTGCGGTGGAAGGTATTCTGGAGGCCGTCATACTGTGGGTGACGGCGGCCGGTGTGGCGGATTTGGGCGCGTTTTGTTCTTGCCAAGCCTGAAACAGCAAAAAGATGACCACAGCGAGTGCAAAGGCAAGGATTGTCTTCTGAGTATCCATGGGGCCCCAAGGCTTTCAAGGAACGGGATCGATACCACCCGGATGCCAGGGGTGGCAGCAGCTGATGCGTTTGATGCCCAGCCAGAAACCCTGGGCGATGCCGTAGCGCTCGATGGCTTGGCAGGTGTATTCGGAGCAGGTCGGGTAAAAGCGGCAGTTGTGTCCGAGGAATGGGCTGATGACAGACTGATAGCCACGCACCACAAGGATGGCCGCGCGCCGTGCGTTCATGCCTTCTCCAGCAATTGCCCGAAGTAGACACGCATGGCCTGCATGCTGAGTTGCCGCGCGCCCGCCCGCGCCACGACCAGCACATCCCGCCCCGTCGCGCGCACCGGTTGCTGGCGAAACGCTTCGCGCAGCCGCCGCTTGATACGGTTGCGAACCACGGCATTGCCCACCTTGCGTCCGACGGCCAGACCCAGTCTCGGGTGTGTCCGTTCGTTGCGCAGGACGTAGATCACCAATTCGGGGAAGACCTTTTTGCGGCCCTGTGTGAGGGTGCGCCGGATGGCCGCCTTCTGGCGGAGGCGATCCTCGCGGGTGAAGCGATAAGGATGCGCCTGCACCGGGCTCATCTGACCTACGGGCAGAGGCGCTGACGGCCCTTGGCGCGGCGCCGTTTAAGCACGAGGCGACCGGATTTGGTGGCCATGCGGGCGCGGAAACCATGGGTCCGCTTGCGGTGGACGACACTGGGTTGAAAAGTACGCTTCATTGGGGCATTCCTGCGGATGATTCTTAAGGGCTGAGAAGATAAGGAGATGCTGCACGAAAGTCAAGGCGCCGGTCCGTATTTTCGGGACTTAGCGGCGACGCCTCCGCCTCCCCCCGGACGCGGATCCTTCCGGCGTGGCCGCGGCAAAAGTTCCTATCGCACGATCGGTTTGTAACGCAAGCGGTGCGGTCTGGCGCCTTCTTCGCCCAGGCGACGTTTTTTGTCGGCCTCGTACTCGTGGTAGTTGCCCGCGAAGAACTCCACGTGGGCGTCGCCCTCGAAGGCGATGATATGGGTGGCGATGCGGTCGAGGAACCAGCGGTCGTGGGAGATGACCAGGATGCTGCCGGCGAATTCCAGCAGGGCATCCTCCAGGGCGCGCAGGGTTTCCACGTCGAGGTCGTTGGAGGGTTCGTCCAGCAAGAGGACGTTACCGCCGGCGATGAGGGTCTTGGCCAGATGCAGGCGCCCGCGCTCGCCTCCCGACAATTGTCCCACCAGCTTCTGCTGGTCGGTCCCTTTGAAATTGAAGCGCCCACAATAAGCGCGGGAGGGAATTTCAAATTTACCGACGGTGAGGATGTCGAGACCGCCGGAGATTTCCTGCCAGACATTGTTTTTGGCGGCCAGGGCATCGCGGGACTGATCGACGTAGGCGAGCTTGACCGTTGGACCGAGGATGACCTCGCCGCTATCCGGCTGTTCCTGTCCCGTTATCAGGCGGAAAAAGGTGGACTTGCCGGCCCCGTTGGGGCCGATGACGCCGACGATGGCGCCCGGCGGAACCTTGAAGCTGAGGTTTTCAAAGAGCAGTTTTTCACCAAAGCCTTTGCTCGCGTCGCGGAACTCGATGACTTCGTTACCCAGGCGCTCCGCCACCGGAATGAAGATTTCCTGGGTTTCGTTGCGCGTCTGGTATTCATGGGAGCTGAGTTCTTCGAAGCGGGCCAGGCGCGCCTTGCTTTTGCTCTGGCGGCCCTTGGCGCTCTGTCGTACCCACTCCAATTCATGCTGCATGGCCTTGAGGCGCGACGCCTCGGTTCTGGCCTCTTGCGCCAGGCGCTTTTCCTTCTGCTCCAGCCAGGCCGAATAATTGCCCTTGTAGGGAAAACCATGTCCACGATCCAGTTCCAGAATCCACTCCGCCGCATTGTCGAGAAAATAACGGTCATGGGTGACGGCGACCACGGTGCCGGAGAATCGCTGTAGATATTGCTCTAGCCAATCTACCGACTCGGCGTCGAGATGGTTGGTGGGCTCGTCGAGGAGAAGCATGTCAGGGCGACTGATGAGCAGGCGGCAGAGGGCGATACGGCGCTTTTCACCACCGGACAGGGGGCCGACCGGCGCGTCCCAGGGCGGGAGACGCAGGGCGTCCGCCGCGACTTCCATCTGTTGCTCCGCTTGATGCCCATCGCTGGCGGCGACGATGGCCTCCAGGCGGGCCTGCTCGGCCGCCAAAGCGTCGAAGTCGGCATCGGGTTCGGCATAGGCGGCATAGACGGCCTCCAGTTCTCGCTGGGCGCTGATGATCTCGCCGAGACCCTCTTCCACCACCTGGCGCACGGTCTTGTCCGGGTCCACCCGCGGCTCCTGCGGCAAATAGCCGATCTTGAGGCCGGGCATGGGCAGCGCCTCGCCCTCGAATTCGGTATCGACCCCCGCCATGATCTTCATGAGGGTGGACTTGCCGGCACCGTTCATGCCGAGCACGCCAATCTTGGCGCCAGGGAAAAAGGACAGGGAAATATCCTTGAGCAGGACGCGTTTGGGCGGCACGGTCTTGCTGAGGTGGTTCATCGTGAAGACATATTGCGCCATTTGCTTTAATACCTCGCTGATCCCATGAGTTTCCCGGATGATCGTCCGCTGTTGCAAGGAAGGCTGGAGGTTGCAGCCGATGGTTTTCATCTTCCCGCCGGGCACGGGCGCTCTGCCCTCTGTTTCACGGCCCGTAATTTAACCGGACGAGCGGTTGACGTTCAAGAGGAACCCGGTCACCCCGTCGGGGTATGTGCAAAGAATGCGGATTCCGCCACCACGTGTGTCATGATAATTCCCTCCCTGTCGGGAAGTCTCCCCCATGACCTTGATGGGCCTGACGCCGCCGCGCCATGGCCGCACCCAGGCCGGCCCGTTTTTCCGCATCCATCAAACGTTCGGCGATGGGAAATATTTCCTCATTCTCCAGGGATACATGGGCGCGATTCATGCTGACAAAAGGTTCCGGCCAGAGTACCCGTACATGCCCCGCTTCCACCATAGCCAGATCTTGATTCAGCAGGCGCCATTGTTGCTCCAACTGACCATGTTGCGCGGCCAGGTTTTTCACCGAGGCGTGCAGCATGGCCGGAAATGCCGGTTGCTGCAAGATCCAGGGGAACAGATCCTTCTCTTCATCGGCATGGTGCTGCGGGGCGGCCAGTAAAAAATAACGGCGTATCCGGGCGGCGGCCTGTCGTGCCTCACTATCCACCCCGCACTGGGAGAGATGTTCGGCGAGTCGCTCCAAGGTCAGGCAGTGCCCGAGGATGCGTTCATGGCAGGCGCGCAGCAAACCCATCGGATCATCGAAGGAAGGCGCGGGGGCGTTCAAAAGGTTCATGTCGATCCCTCCGCCATGAAGGGATGATGGAAGACGTTACCGCGCGGACGCCGATGCAATGGGTTTCTCATGGAAAATCTCCTTATGTTCCAGTCGATGCGCCCATGATCGAGGGTCTTGGGCGCTGATTCCTTGATCCGAATCAAGGCATGCATCATTGACCCGAGCTCATGAGTCCGACAATGGGAGAAATGCCGGTCGCGTGCAAGGACTGGTTGGCAAGCCGCGCCCTGCCGCTATGCCGTTGTGGACAAAAACCAGTTGGAGAACGGCATGGGCGCGAGCGTTTGGATTTTCCGAGCGACTGTTTTCTACTTTGAGGAATGCGGACTATCGACCCGTTGCCGTTATTCGCCCTGCGGCTACGAGCGACGACAACGCAGCGGGAGCTGCCGTCCGGAAATTTGTGGTTAGTGCACAGTTCGCTTGGGTGACGCTTGCTAGACAAAGAAAAGTAGACGAGTTGATTGACAAATTCAGGGCCAGAAATGGCCCCAAAAGCGTCATGCAACCGAAGCGTCGAAAAATGTTGGTTTTTGCACCAAGTTTTGTTTTTGATATCTGAATGGTGATTTATCAATGCGCCATCAAGCTAAACCCCCATTTTCAAGGGGGGATAAAGCGGCGCTTGTCTTTTGAGCCCTCAATGGGCGAAAAAGCCAATGCTTTGCGGTGTGGAAGCCCCGTCCACGCTTGTTACCGCATGATTTGCATAATTATAAACCATTTTCGTATAAATAAATTATGTGTAAATAGCGCTTCCTACTCACTCTTTAATCTGCTGTTAAGAATAAATTTCGACAATCTCTGGTATTCATCTCCATCACCAGCAGTACCAAAGGAGGCAGCGTGCTGAATTAGTTTCTCAATTTCAGGCAATGGATGTTCCGCTAACATTGAAATAATTCTTTCAATAGTTTCTTTGCGTGACTTTTTAGGCTGAAATGCCTTGCTAATTTCCTCACCAAAGCGTTTTAAGTCCGAAAATCTCGAAAGAATCTTCCCATATCTGATCATTTGATCGAGCTCATTGAGAAGGCGGAATTTTTCAGGATCAGCTTCACGAAGCTGGAGTACAGCCCTCGAGTTCGTTATCCCAACAGAGGCGGGAGGAGAACCGTAATCAAGTTTTCTCTTTGGTGAATCAGCATTGGTGCGTACAAGCGCGAGAAAATCTAATAATGGCGATCCGATTCCGTGAGTTTCGAGAAGGGCGATGGCTGCCCGGATGTCTTTTTCGGAATGCTGTTCGATGAGTTGTGCTATCCGAAGAGCGAGAGCAAGAGCGGATGATGTCATTTTGCACCCACAGCCTCGAGGAACTCATTAGCGACTTTCGCGAACCCGCCTTTTACATAGTCTCGAGCATAGCTTGTCATAAAAATAGGTAGTGCTTGGCGTGATCCTGCTGGATAAGAATCCGAATGATGTGCTTCCTCGTGAAAGACCGACCAACCGAAGTGCTTTGCTAATTTCTGCACGTCAGTACGTGAGGTTTCCTGTTCAGGCGGCGTGTTAGATCTCCTGCTGTCATTGAAGACTATGCCCGCCATATCTATGGCGTGCCCTTGATGCATGAGCTTGAACTCTTCGAGTGAGCGTGCAAGTAGGGGAAAGACCAATGGTTGCGAGGAATTCTGGTTTTACTGGCACCACTACGAAGCGGCTCGATTTATATGCGGCGGCGGTAAGGATCGACTCAGTAGGAGCGCAATCAATTAAAATCAAATCATAGTTTTCGCTTATTTTAGCAAGAAATGGTGGAAGAAGACTAGATTTTTCTGTTGGGTTTTTTAGAGTCCACGCGAGTTCTAGGCGCGACGGGATAAGATCAATTAAACTTCCGTCGTTCCATTCATGAAGGCGATGAACAATCTTGGTTGGATCAAGGAGTGTCGGTGCCCCATTCTTTTGGTTTGGCATTGAGAACTGTTCGAAGATCTCCAAAACCGTGCCTTTATCTGCGTTCAGGTGTTCCAAGTATCTCTGGGCGCCCATGAAATACTGACTAAGATTCGCCTGTGGATCTAGATCTATGGCGAGAACCCTTAGATTAGCTTTCCATGCAGAGAACCAAGCGAGATTAAAAGCAAGGGTTGTTTTCCCAACGCCACCCTTCATATTAATAAGTGAAACAGCTACCGTCATGATTATATCTCCATAGATTGCACATTTATTTTAATCAATCTCGTTACAGACTAAACAGGTGATTACTTTTGGTTGTAATAATGTTCCCGGCTTCCTCAATATTCTTTTAGATAAACGCACCGGGTTGGTCATTAATCATTTAAAATAGATCTGATACTTTAGTACTATTTATCAACGCGCCATCAAGCTTACCCCTCTTCAATGGGCGAAAAAGCCAATGCTTTGCGGAGTGGAAGCCCCGTCCTCCCTGCTCTTGAGGGCGGAAGCCGTAGGCCGGGGGGCGGGGAGGACGTCCACTTTGTCAGGTAGAATTTTTCAGCGGCAAAATTAGCTTTTCATAAATGACTACTTAGGTTGTCGCTTGTGTTTTTTTAGTAATCGATAAAGAATAAACGAATTTCCAAGATTGTTTGTTGATATTATATAAACTATAATCATTAGGACTGAAAAAACAGTTAGAAAAAATAATTCTATCTTCTTTTTTATATCTAACGAGATGTGGATGATTGACTTAGTCTGGCTTAGTATATGGCCAATATGTGTGGCACAAACAAAAAGAGCTGCCATGGATATGGCCGCGATAACTAAAAAAACAAAAAAGGATCTTACTGAAAGATTTATTAGCGCTTTGTTTGGCCTATGCACCCTTGTTGCAAAGCATGCAATGTACGGCAACCCACAAAGCCTTAGAATATTATTGTACAGGTCAATATGATTTGCTCTTATTCTGTATCCAGTTTTTAAATGAAATAATGATTCTTCAATTATCGTGTTACACAAATTATACGAATTCAAGTTGGTGAATTCATCTTTTAATTTTGACTCGTTCGACATTATTGTTGCAATCAATTTCTCTGTGATATTTAGATTTGTGTCAGACTTTGATATTTTTATTCTATAGAAGTTGCCAGCTGCAAAAAACTGCATAAACTTGTAAACTACAGGGATCAATAATGTTGGTATGGCAATAGCATAATTCATTTTGTATTTATCCAAAGTAATATTTAAGAATAATATAATGTTGAATCTTGTAAAATCCACAAATCAGGCATAGTTGTGAATCATAACGAATAAGGTTAGATGGATCCGGTGAGGCCAAAACCCTGCTTTTTCGAACTACCCTGTAGTCTCCAGAATGGCAAAGACCAAGTAACACCTTCTCGGAACCACGGTGGAACGATGTGGAGATCATAGTACAAATATGTTGGTTCCGTCATCCAGACGCTGAGCATAAGATGCCTTTAGAATATAAGTGTTATCCAATGACCGCAATCAGTCTCAAACTGACAATTCATGCGGCGATATGGCGCACCCCTCGTGCTACACCTCTTTGCCGCGCTTCCCACAGATCGAACGCCATTTGCATACGCAGCCAGAACCCTGCCTCTATCCCCAAGGCAGCCTCTAGGCGGAGCGCCATACCTGCACTGATGCCAGCCCGGCCATTCAACACGGCCGACAACGATTGCCGTGTCACGTGGAGAGCCTTGGCGGCATCGGTGACGCTCATCCCCTCGGGCAAATATTCTCGTAGCACTTCACCCGGATGCGCAGGATTGTGCATTTCGCTCATAGCACCCCCTCAGTGGTAGTCCACATAATCCACCAGCTCCGCATGAATCCCCTCAAACCGAAAGATCACTCGCCAGTTCCCATTCACACGCACTGACCAGTATTCTTCGTAGTTGCCTGTCAGTCGGTGTAATCGCCATCCCGGCGCATTCATCTGTTCCGCAGATTCCGCTGCATCCAAGGCGGTCAACAAGACCCGCAACTTGGTCGCGTGATCCGGCTGGATTCCCGCCTTACTGCCGCTGCGATAGAACGCCTCGAGTCCCTTGTGGCGGAACGATTTGATCATGGACAGACTGTAAACCATCGCGCGACGCTTGTCACGTGTAGCGGAGACAGGCAAGATCGGCTTTCTGGCACCAGAGGTGTCTTTACCGGCTCAACTCGCGTCGCACTGAGTCTCGGCTTTCATCGCCTGTAGCCGGGCGCCCTCTGTAAACTGGGCAGGCGAGGAGGTCGTCGATTGCCAGACTCAGTGCCAGAGAGTAACCCTGATCTCCGCAAGATCATCCATGTGGACATGGATGCCTTCTTTGCGGCCGTAGAACAACGCGACAGGCCGGAGCTCCGCGGTCAGCCTTTGATCGTCGGCGGTGATCCAAATGGCCGGGGAGTCGTTGCCACCTGTAGCTACGAAGCCCGACGTTTTGGGATCCACTCGGCCATGTCGGTGGCACGGGCCCGCTCCCTCTGCCCGCAGGCAATCTTTGTCCGTCCCCGCATGGAAGCCTATCGAGAGGCCTCCTGTCAGGTTATGGCTATCCTGCGCAGTTACCACCGCTCGTGGAGCCACTGTCGCTGGATGATGCCTTTCTGGACGTCCCTGCTGCCACCGCCGATGGTATCCTGGCGGTCGAAATCGCCCGCGAGATACTGGACCGCATTCATCGGGAAACGAGGCTGACCGCTTCGGCAGGGGTCTCCTATAATAAGTTGCTCGCCAAGCGCCTCCGACTGGCGCAATCCCCATGGGCTTTTCGTTATCCCGCCCGAACGTGGTCTCGACTTCTTGGCGCCGCTGCCCGTTGGCAAACTGCATGGTGTGGGCCCGGCCACTGTAAAAACTATCCGCTATGGGCATCGACACCGTCTCGGATCAGCGGGCGATGGCGCAGGAGAGGTTGATTAGGTGTTTCGGTAAGGTTGGAGCTTGGTTTTACGAAGTGGCGCGGGGGATCGATAGGCGGCCCGTGCAGCCGACCCACCAACGGAAATCGGTGGGTACCGAGCGGACCTTCTCGGAAAATCTGGAGGATCGAAGGACCATGCTGGCCACGTTACAGCAGATGGCCGAGCAGGCTGCGGCCCGTCTCCAGGCACTCGCCTTGGCGGGCTACGCGGTGAAGATCAAGGCACGCTTTCCCGATTTTGCCACGGTCACCCGAGCGTATACGGCGACCGAGGTCACCGGGAACACTGTATCAATTTACATCCGCTGCTGACAATTCCCATTTTGCGCACGGTACCGAGCTTCGCAAGATCATCCATGTAGACATGGATGCCTTTTCCTGAAATAACAGCGAGCGGTTCCTCTGCTCTGGAATGCGGCGTAGAATTAGTAGACGGAATAGGGCCTTGGGAAGCATCACGATGAAGAAACCGCACAAGTGGAAGGTCCAGTGACGCCAGCGCCGCGTGACCTACTGCATCGCCTTTTTGAGTACATCGAGGAGCAGGCCAAAGATATCGACCCCCGTGGCTTCCAGGTATCGAAGCATTCCGGCTTCAAGTGCAATCCCGAGGACATCGCAGGGCTTCCCGGCATCCACTTGGATCTCCAGCTAGAGGGAGACTACATCTGGCTGGAGGTGGAGCGCTTGGAGGCCGACAAGCCCCCGGCAATTCCGGGATTGTGTCGCGTCAGCTCCGATCCATTTGGCCAGCCGCCCTCCTTGGACGAAGCCGCGCTGTTGCACCGAATCCATACTGAATCGGCTGACTCGCCGTCAATCGAGCACGCACAGCTTGAAGCTCGGATTCGAGGGAGTGCTGCCCAGATACTCCATGAATACACCAAGCTCTGGAAAGCTTGGGCAGAGGGTGAGAAGCCTCGCCGCAAGACGATCTCCCTGTATGGGGACATCTTTGCGCTCAAACACCAACTGGAGGCTGAGGAAACCGCGAAACCGGCCGAGCTGGTGTGGGGCGTTGGTGTCGCTACCTGGGCAATGGACTTCCAAGGGTCGTCGTTTCTTTTCACCTATCCGATGCTCACCCAGGCTGCTGAGATCGCTCTGAATGAGCAGACTATGGCCATTGAGGTGCGCCCCCGCGCGACAGACACTCGCGTCGAGATGGACGCTTTCGTGGCCTGTCAGGTGAATGGTGCGGCCGAAGTCGAGAAAGCGGCCAGGGAGCACCTGGCCAAGCACAAGGATCGGCCCGTTACCCCGTTCGATCCCAGCAGCTACTCTGATGTGCTCAAGCTGGCGGCGACGAATCTCAACAGCAAAGCTCGTACCAGGAGGTTCTAGCTGCGCACGCGCCCGTTCCGCCAGCGGGACAGCACTTAGAACTTATCCGTAAATAATGTTGATATCGAGCGGCACTTTTCTAAACGCAATGATGGCGGCGGCCAGATGATTGAGGGCCAGGAAACTTCGTTCGAGCTTCTCGTAGCGCACCAGCAGCTTGCGGAAGCGATTGAACCAACTGTGCGCGACCTCGACGATCCATCTCCTGGCGCGCTTGTGGGGGAGAAGTCGGATCTCGGTGACTTCTTGGCCGCGGCTTTTGACATGGGGAATATATCCGTGGGCTTCGATGGTCTGCAATGCCGAGGCACCGGTGTAACCTGCATCGGCACACAGGTGTTTGTGGCGGCGCTGAGGCGGTGTCGGCCGCTTGACCCTGATCGCATCAAGCACCGCTTCCAGTTGCGAGACGTCATGCCGGTTGGCCCCGGTCACGATGAGCGACAACGGGACGCCACGCCCGTCGACCAGCAGGTGACGCTTGCTGCCATTTTTTTCCCCGATCCGTCGGGTTCGGACCCGTGGCTTCCTGCGCCAGCGGGGCTTTCATCATCGCCCCATCGACGCTCTGCCAGCGCCAGGCAATGCCTTCCAGATCGTCGTATTCGGCCAAGCCCGCCTGCCACAGCGCCAGGAAGAATCCGCCGCGCTCCCACTCCAGAAACCGCTTGTGAACCGCGCTCGCGCTGCCGAAGCGTTCGCGCGGCAGGGCCTTCCACTGACATCCCGTGCGCAGTACATACACGATCGCTTCGAATACCAACCTCGAATCCTTCGGCTTGCGCCCGCCGCCGGGCTTGCGCACATACTCGCGCTGCACCGGCCGTGGCGCTCGCTGCGGAATCAGCGGAGCCACGCGTTTCCAGAACTCCTCGGAGACTTCCCATGCCTCAACCCGTGCTTTCCCCATCTCGCCCTCCCGTCATGTCACGCGCGCTTGCGCACGGGAGTAAAGAATACATGATTATTTAAGGATAAGCTCTAAGTGGGTGGTATCAACACCTCAATCGATAGGCTTGATCTAACACCCGGTTTGCACGGTTCGCTGAGGTCGGACAAGGTCGCTCTTGCGGCGGCGTTCCCTGATGGGGGCTCTGTACCGACCCTCGTGCCGTATGGGGTTCCCATCTCCCTCTGCAGGAGACGTGCCTGCTGTTCCGCAGGGAGGGTGTCGAATAGATCTTTCAGAATCGTGCCTTCGGTCTCGTCTGCCCAGGGGATTTCCCGGTGCATGGAGGCTGTTTCGGCTTGGAGGGCTTCGTCGACTTCGACGGCATAGCGGCGGGCCAGGCGCTCGGCATCCCGGCGGTTGCCGGTCCCCAGGGAAAACCGCAAATAGCCGTTCCCGCCAACCTTGCGGGGGCCGGACGCGAGGTTCAGATTCTGGCCTTGAAAAGCATCGGGGAGCTTGCGGGAAAAATGAAAGAGCGCGCCTCTGCGGAGCAGGTACATCGGGTTCTTGACCTCACTTTTAGCTACACTTCTAGCCACAGTGTCTAGTCGCAACCCATTGAAAGCTATCTTCCTTTAAGGAAAATCAAACAGTTGATAGAACATGGCGGAGAGGGTGGGATTCGAACCCACGGTACCCTTTTGGAGTACACAGCATTTCCAGTGCTGCACCTTCGGCCGCTCGGTCACCTCTCCTGAGGGGGCGTAGTGTAACCCAGACCGCCGCAAGGGAGCAACGACCTCGCGCGGTCCACGGGGTGTTCGCGCCCCGTACAAGCTCATCATCCAAGCCATGAGCACATCGCCGCGAAAGGGTACCGGTTTGGATGATGCGCTGCAGGTCGATGGGTCAGAGGCATCCCCACCACAAAGCCCAGCGGGTTGGCGTTGCATAGGCGTCGGCCTCTCGGGTCGAACGGTTCGTTGATCGGACGTTCCGCGCCAACGTAGTGGCGATTAAAAATTCGTGCTGATGAACGCCGCTCAACTCAAACTGCAGGCTGTATTTCCGCGATCCAGGCATGAATCTGATGGAGGTTTCAAATCGTGTGCATGCCTCACATTGCGCGGTCGAATGGCACGTCTCCTGGCAGAGTCCCCCCATTTTGGGACGCATCAAAAAGTCAGCACTTCACCCCCCCCTTTGGGCAGGCCCGAGAGCGCATTCTGGATACGGATCATCACGCCGGAGCGATCATTGACAAACTGAATGCCAATGGCCGGTGGACGCCCCTCCCGATTGTCCGGCGGCATTACCCAAACCACCTTGCCCATCACGGGGGCTCGCGGTTGACCATCCGGAAGACTGATCATGAGCAACACCTCGGACCCCATGGGCAGGAGATTGGGCGTTTCCACCAGCACGCCGCCACCCTTGATATGCGGCATATAATAGCGCTGCACCGCAGCGGCGTCCCGCAAGACCACCGATAATGCCTTCGCTGCGCCTCCGGTCTCATTTTGTGCTTCCACGACGCTTCTCCTTGGACCATAAATTCATCCAGTTCAGCAACAAAGTCTCGAGCAACAGGCCCGTGTTACGATTCTGCGTCAGATATCCGGAGAAGTGAATCCACGCATCCACGGTTTCCCAGATACGCTGTGCATCCGCGGATGGTGCCAGCACCTGGAGCACATGCAAATAGTCGAAGTTGGCCACAGTATCCAAAAGACCTGCACGCACGCGCAACAGGTCCGCCAGTAAGCCCAACATCATTTCCCGCAACAAGAGCAATTCGGCCTCCTTACCCCAGGCATCAGCCAGACGCAAAGCAGCGATCGATCCCGCTTGTGGAAGAGCCAGCACGGCATCCATCCAATGTTGGCGCCGAGTCAGCCAACCCGACTCCCAAAGCTGCCAGGCCCGCAGTGGCCGACCCCCAAAATTCCGGCTGAGGAAAAGCGCCTCCGCGTGCGGCACCCCGCGCTCCTTCAGCAAAGCCAAACACGCCCCCGGCTGACACCGCGGTAAAGGCAACACCTGCAATCGCGAGCGGACGGTGGCCAGGAGTTGCGAAGGGTTTTGGCTGACACAGAGCAGGTGCGCACATGCTGCAGGCTCTTCCAGGGTCTTGAGAATGGCGTTGGCCGCCGCCGTCGTCATCGATTCCGCCGGCTCCAGGCGCAGCCAGCGGCGGCGACTCACTTGGGGAGTAAACGCCATAAATTCGTTGGCGTTACGTATTTGCTCGATAGAAATACGCTTTCCGCTCTCCGCAGAGAGGACGAGCACGTCCGGATGATTACCTTCCCTCAACAAACGGCAAGAACGGCAGTCTCCGCAGGACAGACCTTCGACGCTAGGCGCAAAACACAAGGCCGCCGCCTGCAAATAATCACACCATAGGCTCACCAGTGTGCCGCTCTCTCCCACAGCGAGCATGGCTTGCGGCAATCCAGCCTGCAACAGCATTCGCATGGATTGCCACTCGGATCGAGAGGGGCGCAGGAGGCTCACCGATGACACGTCAACGCGACGGCAAGCCGTGCCCGCAGAGCATCATGCACCAACGCCAGGGGCTGGGTCGCATCGATGCGCGCGATTCTTTGCGGCTCCGCCGCACAGCGCTCCGCGAACACGCCGCGGGCCCTGGTGAAAAACTCCCGATCCTCCCGTTCCATCCGATCGGGATGACGGGCACGAATCCGTGCCGCCCCTAATTCGGGGGGCACATCAAACCAAAACGTCAAATCGGGTTGGCGGGTGATACCGGTCCATCGGGCCAGTTCGGCGATACGCGCGGACGGTACCCCGCGCCCTCCTCCTTGATAGGCATAGGTGGAATCCTCGTAACGGTCACTAATCAGCACTTTTCCGGCGGCAAGCGCCGGAGCTATGCGCGTCAACCAATGATTCCGGCGTCCCGCATAAAGCAGGAGCAATTCCTCGTCCGCCCCCAACTGGAGACGGTCATCCAAAAAAATAGGGCGCAAGGCTTCACCCAACGGACCGCCACCTGGTTCACGGGTAACTTCTACCGCGTAACCCTGCTGGTGACACCACTCCATCAACACGGGCACCGCCGAGCTTTTCCCCGCCCCCTCTATGCCCTCCAGCGTCAAGAAAAAACCACCGGCCAGCGGCGGCATCCCCGTATTCATGAACGCGCCCCTCCGGAATGCGGCAGATAACGCAGAATCTGCTTGAGATGTTGCTTGTAACCTACTGAGTAATGGTATATGCCACCCTGAGCGATAAAATATAGATCGGTGCTGTCCATGGGATGCAACACGGCTAGCAGGCTGCTCAGTCCCGGCATCGCAATGGGGGTCGGCGGCAATCCTGTGTGGATATAGGTGTTGTAGGGGCTCTCCACGCGCATCTCCTGGGGTGTCAAATGCCCCGTGTAACGGTCTCCCAAAGCGTAAATCACCGTGGGGTCCGATTGCAAAGGCATCCCCTGCCGCAAGCGATTGAGAAACACCGCGGCGATATGGGCCTGCTGCGCGGGCGGCGCACCCTCCTTCTGAACGATAGAGGCGAGAATCAGGGCCTGGTAGGGATTATGCAGCGGTAAGCCACACGCACGTCCGGCCCACAGGGCCTGGAGTTCGTGCTGCATACGCACATAGGCCCGTTTGAGGAGACTCATCGCGGTAGTGCCGGGCACGTAGCGGTAGCTATCAGGAAACAGCCATCCCTCGGCGCTTCCCTCCGCACCGATGCCCTGCTGCGCGAGACGACGCGCCGCCGTCTCGCGCCGAGGCAAGTGTTGGTCATTCAGGTAGGGGGCCTTGCCACGAATCTCCTGATAGATGTCCTGTAAACGCCAGCCTGGCACGATCAACAGATTGAGTGGCGTGGATTGACCGGTGATAAGTCGGCGAAGCACCTGCGCCTGATCGATGCGACCTTGAAACTGATAAAGTCCGGCCTGCATCGGGGGATGGCCCGCCAACGCCCAGGCCAAACGAAAGAGGCTTGGGCTGTCCAGTACTCCCGCGCGCGCCAGGGCCGCGATGCTCTGCGCACCACTGGCGCCCAGGGGAATAGGCACGGTCACACCTTTCGCGGGCATCGTTTCCGGCCAATACATACCGACATAATAAAGGCCCGCCGGGGCAAGAAATGCAAACAAGACCATCAAGATGGATCTATACCCTCGATTCATCGCTGCGGTCCCAGACCCATCTCCCGATGCCAGGCGAGCAAGGCGGACGCCACCGGACCGGCATGACCCGGAAGCAGGCGCTGTGCATAATGGCGGACCGGCCAAATACCGATCAAGCTGTTACTGAAAAATATTTCTTCGGCATCCTGCAGCACCTCGGCGCCGCACCGAACCAGCCGGACAGGCATGCCACGCGCGTCGAGTCCATCCAGGATGACCCGACGCTGGATGCCCGCTATCCCTCCATCGGTCAAATCGGGGGTATACACCACGCCGGAATGTGTCCAGAACAGATTGGACATCACCCCTTCACGCAAGATGCCAGCCTGATCCAGCATGACGCCCTCGGGATATTCCGGGGACAGCGCGTCACGGGCCGCCACCTGGTTCAAACGGTTCAGCGACTTCACCGTAAGGAACGACGCCCCCGTAAGCAGAGGGACCGGACACAGCGCCGTCGCAATGCCCGGTTCCCAGTATTGCCAGGCACGCTCCGGCCATTCCGACAGAAAGAGATAGCGCCGCGCCGGACCGGCCCCGGGACTCCCGTACCCACCACCGTCCCCTCGGCTCAGGATGAGTTTGAGGAGCATACGGTGAGATTTTATCGCGGCGCCGCGAAGAAGGTTCTGAAAATCACCCATCCAGAGGAGCGGGTCAGGCATCAGGAGGCGCAAAATCTTTGCTCCGTGCGCAAGACGGGCGATATGCGCGTCCCAAAACAGGGGGACACCCGCCACCACCGCGATCGTTTCAAAGAGCCCATCCCCGTAATGCAGGGCTCGGTCGAAAGCCAGGATGCGCGCTTCCGTCCCGAGGTCCCTTCCATCCACAGTGGCGGCCATCACCCCCACGGGAACGGATCAGACCTTGAAACGACGAAAAACGAGCGAACTGTTGGTACCGCCAAAGCCGAAGGAATTACTCAGCGCCACTTCGACTTCCGCCTTCCGCGCCTGATGGGGTACGTAATCGAGATCACACCCCTCATCCGCCTGATCGAGATTGATAGTGGGCGGTAAAACACCCCGATGGAGCGTCAGCGAAGTGAAGACAGCCTCGACACCACCTGCGGCGCCCAAAAGGTGGCCCGTCATGGATTTGGTCGAACTCATAGCCAGACGCCGGGCATGTTCACCAAAAACCGTATGTACCGCGTCACTCTCGGAGCGATCCCCGAGCGGGGTCGAGGTACCATGGGCATTGATGTAGCCCACCATTTCTGGGGCCACTCCGGCGTTGCGCAGGGCGGCCCGCATGCAACGGGCCGCCCCTTCTCCGGCCGGAGTGGGCTGGGTCATGTGGTAAGCGTCGGAACTCATACCATACCCGGGCAACTCGGCGTAGATGCGCGCCCCGCGGCGCAGGGCGAAATCGTGCTCCTCCAGCACGAGGACACCCGCACCTTCACCGAGCACGAACCCGTCCCGGTCCTTATCCCAGGGGCGACTGGCCTTCTCGGGATCGTCATTGCGGGTGGAGAGGGCCCGTGCCGCCGAAAAGCCACCGAGCCCCAAGGGACTGATAGCCGCCTCGGCGCCACCGGCGATCATGACGTCGGCATCGCCGTATTCGATGAAGCGGGCAGCCTCACCGATAGAATGTGTACCGGTGGAGCACGCCGTCGCCATCGCAATATTGGGTCCCTTGGCGCCGTACATGATCGAAACATGACCCGACACCATATTGACGATACAGCGCGGGATAAAAAAAGGCGAGATTCGCCGCGGGCCGCTTTCAGTGACGATCTGGTGCTCGGATTCAATACCCGGCAATCCCCCGATTCCACTTCCGATGGAAACGCCCACCCGTTCGGCAATGTTCGCACTGATGTGCAGACCGGAATCGGCGATGGCTTCCATGGCCGCCGCGAGACCATAATGAATGAACAAATCCATCTTTCGGGCTTCTTTCATAGAGAGATATTGCCCGATATCAAAACCACGCACCTCACCTGCGATCTGAGAAGCGTAAGCAGAGGGATCAATGCGCGTGACCCGTCCGATACCACTACGCCCCTGGATGATGGATTCCCAGGCCGCCGGGACACCCACCCCGATAGGAGATACAATACCCAGCCCTGTAATGACTACACGCCTCTTCAAACGCTTATTCTCCTCCATCACCTCACCAGAACAGGTTCAGGCGTCCTTGGTGGGCATATGGGCAGAGACATAGTCAATAGCCTGCTGCACGGTGGCGATCTTCTCCGCTTCCTCGTCGGGGATTTCACAATCAAATTCTTCTTCCAGCGCCATCACCAGTTCCACGGTATCCAGCGAGTCCGCACCCAGATCATCCACGAAAGAGGCTTCATTGGTCACTTCGTCCTCATTGACGCCCAACTGCTCCACCACCACCTTCTTTACACGTTCTGCCACATTGTCCATTGGGAGAAGCTCCTCTGTTGGTTAAGAAAAATTATAGTCGGCGAGATTGGACCACAGCGCATACAGTTCTGTAAAGCCATCCGCACCCTCAACCCATCCACAGACCACCATTGACATGCAGAGTTTGACCGGTCACGTAACCGGACTGTGGGCTGGCCAGATAAGCGACCGCTGCCGCCACGTCGGCGACGGTACCCAGTCTGCCCGCAGGAATCTGCTGCATCAACGCCGCTCGATGCGCTTCGTTCAGCCCGTCCGTCATATCGGTACGGATAAAACCCGGGGCCACACAATTGACGGTGATTTGGCGTGCCGCCACCTCTCGCGCCATGGCGCGAGTGAATCCGGCCACACCCGCCTTGGCCGCCGCATAATTGCTTTGCCCGGCATTACCCATGGCACCCACCACGGAAGTGACATTAATTATGCGACCGTAATGTCTCTTGAGCATATCCCGCACACACAGTTTGCTCAAGCGATACACCGCGCGCAAGTTGGTCGCAATGACGGCATCCCAGTCCTCATCCTTCATACGCAACAGTAGCTGGTCACGAGTAATCCCCGCGTTATTCACCAGGATGGTCGGCGCGCTGTGGTCTTTTTCCATCTGTGTCAGCAAGGCGGACATCGCGGCGTCGTCAGTAACGTCCAAAACGCACCCCCTACCACCGATGTCTTGGGCCGCCAAATCAGCGCTAATCCGTTCCGCCCCCTCTGGGGTGGTCGCCGTGGCGACGATCCGCGCCCCCTGTTCGCCCAACACCCGCGCAATTTCCCGGCCAATACCGCGGTTTCCACCGGTGACTAGCGCCACTTGGCCGTTTAATGCCCCCCCCATCAAATGGCCTCCAGGGTGGCTTTGAGACTCTTGCCATCTTCGACATGAAGCATGGTCAAACTGGGTTCAATGCGTTTACCGAGTCCCGACAGGACGCGCCCAGGACCCATTTCCACGAAGGTCATGGCGCCTTGCCGCGCAAGGTGGCGAATGGTCTCCGTCCAGCGCACCGGCGCGTGCAATTGCTTGGCGAGCACCGCTCGAATCGATTCGGGATTAGGATGACTCTGCACATCGGCATTGTGCACGACCACGGCTCTGGGGGCACGGAAGGTAACGGTTTCCAGCACTGCCGCGAAACGCTCCGCCGCGGGGGTCATCAGACTGCAGTGACTGGGCACACTGACCGGAAGCATCACCACACGCTTCGCACCCGCCACGCGCGCGGCCTCCATCAGACGTTCGACGGCGGCCTGGTCCCCGGCGACCACCACCTGTCCCGGTGCATTAAAATTGGCTGCGGCAAGCACTTCCTTATGGGCTTCCTCGGCACAAAGCTGTTTGACGTCGTCATCCCCCAAACCGATGATGGCCGCCATCGCTCCCACGCCCTCGGGAACCGCCTCCTGCATCAAGCGGCCCCGCTCGGCGACCAGTCGCACGGCATCGGCAAAATCCACAGCCCCCGCCACCACCAAAGCGGTGTATTCACCCAACGAGTGCCCGGCCACGAAATCCGGGAAAATACCGCCCTCCTCTTCCCAAACCCGATAGACGGCATATCCGGCGGTCAGCATCACGGGTTGGGTGAGGGACGTCTGATTGAGCTTCTCGACAGGCCCCTCCTGGGTGAGCGACCAGAGGTCTGCTCCCAGAAGGGCGGAAGCTTCGGCAAAAACCTCTTTTACCAGCGGATAACCGCTTCCAAGATCAGCCAGCATATTCAAAGACTGTGAACCCTGGCCGGGAAAAACAAAGGCAATAGAGCCGTGCAAGCGAACCTCCTCTCAATACCAGGACAATACCTGGCGTTCAGCTCCAGCGCAGGAGCGCGGATCCCCAGGTAAAACCACCACCGAATGCCTCCAGCAGAAGGCGCTGGCCCGGTTGGAAACAACCGCGCCGGGCCGCGTCATCCAGGGCCAGCGGTACCGAAGCTGCTGAAGTATTACCATGATGCTGCACCGTAGTCACCACCCGTTCCATCGATAGACCCAATTTGTCCGCCGTTGCCTGGATGATGCGGATATTGGCCTGGTGCGGCACCAACCAGTCGATATCCGCGGAATCCAGTGCGTTGGCCGCGAGCGTTTCCTGAACCATTTCGCCGAGCGTGCGCACCGCCATGCGGAACACCGCATTGCCCTGCATGGTCATACGCGTCTCCCCGTCAGGTACCTGAAGCTGATCGGCATACGCCCCATCGGCATGGATGTGGGTGGAGATCACGCCGGGCTCATCAGACGCGCCGAGAATCACCGCACCCGCGCCATCCCCAAACAGGATGCAGGTGCCGCGATCCGTCCAGTCGATAATGCGAGACATGCTTTCCGCGCCGACGACCAGGGCACGTCGCGTCCCGCCGCAGCGAATGAAGCGGTCGGCGGTAGCCAGCGCGTAGATGAATCCGGTGCATACCGCCTGGATATCAAAGGCGGGCGCACCGTGATTGCCCAACCGCGCTTGCAACAAGCAGGCGGTGCTGGGGAATATCTGATCCGGGGTGGTCGTCGCGACCACGATGAGGTCCAGATCCTCGGCACCCAGGCCGGCGTCTGCCAGAGCCTGGCGCGCCGCGGCTTCGGCTAAATCTACGGTTTTCTCATCGGCTGCGACGATACGCCGGGTGCGGATGCCGGTACGCGCGAAGATCCAGGCATCGCTGGTCTCCACCATTTGCGCAAGGTCGTGGTTACTGAGGACACGCTCCGGCAAGTAGCCGCCGGTGGCTATGATACGGCTGTAAATGGGCTTCACGCGCTGCTTCGCACCGCCGGATCGAGGCGTTCCTGAATCACTTCGGCTATGTGCAGGGTGAGCCGATGCTTGGCTTCGGTGATGGCGACTTCCAGCGCGCAGGCGAAAGCAAACCGGTCGGCATTCCCGTGACTCTTGATGACGATACCATTCAGGCCCAACAGCGTCGCGCCGTTATATTGGCGGGAGTCCAGGCGGCGACGCAGGCGCTGCAGAATAGGCCGATTCACCAGATAAGCGATACGCCCATACCAGCCGTGGGTATAGCTCGCTCGCAACTCCCGACGGATCATCGCCGCCAGTCCCTCAGAAGTCTTGAGCGCCACATTGCCCACAAAACCGTCACAAACCACCACGTCGGCGACTCCCCGATAAATGTCCGAACCCTCGACATTGCCGATGAAGTTCAGATGACTGGCACGCAGGAGCAGCGCCGCTTCCTTGACTTGCTCGTTGCCTTTGATCTCCTCGGAACCGATGTTGAGCAGGCCGACACGCGGTTTGGTCACCCCCATGACCTGCTCGGCAAGTATCGAACCCATCACCGCGAACTGGAAGAGATGTTCGGGGTGGCAATCCACATTGGCCCCCATATCCAGCGCGAGGAACCGTCCCGTCGTCGTTGGCAGAAAAGCCGCGATGGCCGGTCGGTCAATTCCGGGAATGGTGCGGAGAAACACCTTGCCCAGCGCCATGAGCGCACCGGTATTGCCCGCACTGACCACCGCGTCGGCATGACCTTCGCGCAACAGGCCGATGGCGATGTGCATGGAGGAATCCCGCTTGCCGCGTAACGCCTGCGAGGGGGTCTCGTCCATGGCAACCACCTGACTGGCGTGATGCACGATCACCTGCGTCGAATTCTGCAGTCGCGCACGGGACAGCTCTTGCCGGAGGGCATCCGCATCGCCGACCACACGAAAAATAACATCCGGGTGATCTTTGACCAGATCGCGGATGGCGAGCACCACCATCGATGGGCCAAAATCACCACTCATGGCATCTACCGCGATATGCGGCATCGCAAAGCCCCCGGGGACACCTGGCACAAAGGCCCGGTCAGGCCTCAACCGCCTTCTTGACGACCTCGCGGCCCTTATAAAAGCCACATTCCGGACAAACGTGGTGGGGCAGTTTGGCCGCACCACACTGGGCACACATGGAACGGTTCGTCACCGTCAAAAAATCGTGGGCGCGCCGCATATCGCGACGGGAACGGGAAGTTTTACTTTGTGGAACGGCCATGACTCAATTTCTCCCAATCGGTATACACAAGTGTACTGCAAGTTCATCCTACACACTGCAACGGCTCAAGCCCGGAAACCGCGCATACCCCGGACACCCACTCCGCGCAACGCGGGATCATGGGCAAGGCCAGTAACACTTCGTCCTCCAGCCAGTTCTGCAAGGCGACGGCACCCCTTTCCGCAAGCACTGCCTCCAACTCGGGGTCCAACGCAGCAACCGCCGACTCGAGTTCCGCCAATCCAGTGTGCACCGGCACGGTAAGCTGTAACGGCATGGCGCCCAGGCAGCGTGCGCAGGGAATTTCACCGATTACCTCTATGCCGCCATCGGCGGTGACTACCTGGCCCCTGCGAATCAGGTCGATACTGACATTCACCGCTCGCACGCTCACCAGCGCCTCGCTGAGCCGCATCCAGACCGACAAATCCACGGCACCACTCAGTCTGTCACCCTGGACAGACACCCGGGCGAGCGGCAGGTTGGATGCTTTAGCAGAAAACATAAGCGCGGCATATTAGCGATCACCGCAGCGCAAGTAAAGCGTTTGTCGGCAAAATTCCCGCCGCGGACGGGATATTTTCGCACCGGGTCTCGCCTAGTGGCCGTCCTCCATCATGGCGGCGGCGGCCATCTCCGCACCGAACAAAATACTGGCCCAGGCCATATATAACCAGAGGAGAAAAATGAGGAAGGCGCCCAGAGCGCCGTATAGGGTTTCGAAAGTTGAGAATTGCAGATAGCCTGCCAGCGCAACCTTGGTCACCTCAAACAGGATGGCGGCGGATACCCCGCCCAGAAGGACGTCTCGCCAGCGCGTATGCGCCGAAGGCAGTATCTTGTAGAACACCGTCATCATCACCGTGACCACCAGAAAGGCAAGGACATCACTCAAAAAATCCGGAATAACCGGGAGATGTGCCAGATAAGCCAGCACAGGCTGTAGAGGGCCGAGCAGAGGCAATACGAGTACAAGACTGAGTGGACCAACCACAAGCGTGACCATGTAACGTAAAAAGCGACACCACAGACGCCCCGGCACAACCCCCCAGATCGCATTGAAGTGCCGCTCGACGGAATGGATCAGGAGGATCGCCGTAACACTCAGCCCCAATATGCCAAAAATGCTCCATTCCGCACCTCGCGCTGCAAGGTGGTTCACCTGGCGCAGGATCGTATCTCCCGCCTCTGGAACAAAACTGTGCAAAATCAACCGATCGACCTGTGCACGGTATGATAGACTGAACCCCACCAGATTCCACAGGCTAAAGACCACCACCACCAGCGGAACCAAGCTGAAGAGCGTCCCATAGGCGAGCAAGCCTGCACGGTCGACGCAATCATCAAGCCAGAAACCATGCCACGCGCGATATATCCGATGCAGCATACGCCGCCCACGATGGATATCCGCCCTGGGAAGCGGCATCGAGGCATTGTCCTTCTGGCGGAGGCACCGGCTTGGCGGCCTCCCTCCGATCATGATGGCCGCCCCTCGGCCAGACAAAGGCGAACAAAAGGAATGGTCAACTCGCGCTGACACTCCCAACTACGGGTATCCAACCGGTTCAACAGCCTATCCAACGCGCCGAGATCGCGCAGGTGGTGCCTCAACAGGTAGCGGGCCACGTCTTCACCCATCCGCAAGCCTCGGCGTTGCGCCATCTCCTGCAAAACCACCCGGCGTTCTGCGTCGTTGGGCAGATGCAAAACATATTGTAGACATGCAGTCACCCGGCTGGCCCAGTCCGGAAGCACCCAATTCGCGATCTGCGGCGCTTGTCGACTGGCGAAGAGGGTGGGCTTCTGGATACGCATACGCTCATTATAGAGGTCGAAGCAAAAAATTTCTTTATCGCGCTGACCTGCCCAAGCGTCGATATTGTCCAGACACAACAGCGGGGCTGCCGCCAAACTGGCAAATGCCTCCGCGATCGTTGCGGTCCCGAAGGGCGTGGTTACTTCCTTGCAATCGATGTAAGGCACCCATCCGGGCACCGCGGCGGCGGCTCCCTGCAGCAGGTGACTTTTCCCCGCGCCACTGGAACCATGAAGATAGAGTGAGGGATTTCGCCGCTCCCCTCCCAAGAGGTTCTGCACCGCACACAACGCCTCCGCGTTAGGGACGGGATAATAGCCCTCCAGGGTCAATGGCGGATACACCCCCAGGGGCAGAATGAGTTGCCGCTTGCCCATCATGGTTCGTTGGAAGCCCCCTCCTGAGCAATCGCCTTGCGGCTCCAAACCCAGGCATACTGCCCCCCGGATATCACCGCCATCAAGAACGCCAGCACGAAAATGGGTAGCAGCGGGAAACGCGTATGGAGCGCCGCCTCCGCCAACACCAGCACGATGACCCCAAACTGCAAGGCCGTGTTCCATTTGGACAACAACGTCGGACTGGCCACAAACTTCCCAATGAGTAACAGGTAGAGCAGGCTCCCCCCCGCGATCAGCAGATCCCGGGAGATGACGGCGACCGTCAGCCACAAGGGGATACGCTGCAGCCAGGTCAGCGTGATGACCGTCATCACCACCAGCAATTTATCGGCTACAGGATCGAGGAGGGCTCCCAGGCGAGTCTGCAAATGGTAATGGCGCGCGATCCAACCGTCCAGTGCATCGGTGATGGCCGCGGTTAAAAAAAGGCTCAGGGCCACCGCGAACAATTCCCTGACCAGTGCATAGTAAATGATCGGCACCAGAAAAAGTCGCAACAAGGTCAGCGAATTCGGCAGGTTCATGACCGTGAAGCTAGGCAAGGGTGGGGAGGCTGTCAAGCGGAACGGCCGTGGGCCTCCTCAAACGGTCAAATGGCCGTTTGCAGCCTGCCCCGCCACTGACTACAATCTAGCGAGTATTGGTTAAATTCCAGACTTGAAATCAGGAGAGCGACAAATGTCCGAATACAGTGTGCGCGAAGAACTGAAACCCAGCGGCCTTGATGGCATCTCAGATGCCCAGATCAACGACCACTGGGGGCTTTATACCGGTTATGTCAATCAGAGCAACGCCTTGCGCAAAGAACTCGCAGAGATGCGCACCGCGGGTAAGACCGGGTCGTTAAGTTACGCGGATCGCCGCCGCCGCTTTGGCTTTGAATACAATGGCATGGTATTGCACGAGTACTACTTCGCCCAACTGAAACCAGGGAGCAGCCTGGACCAGGCACCGGGCTTCAAGGCGGCCATCAACGGGCAGTTTGGTAGTGTCGAAACTTGGCATGAAGATCTGATGGCCGCCGCCAAGAGCCGCAGTGTAGGTTGGGCTATCACCTATTACGACGGTACCACGGGCCAAATCAACAACCATTTTATCCAGTTGCACGAGGACGGCAATATCGGCGGTTTTGTCCCGCTGGTCATCGTCGACGTCTTTGAGCATGCCTATATGGTGGACTGGAAGGCCCTGGGTCGGGCGGACTATCTGGCGGCCCTGTACAAAAACATGAACTGGGGCGTGGTGGAAGCGCGCTTCCAGGCCGCAAAAAGCGGACAGATTTTCAAGCGGTTCTGATCAGCCTTTCGACCTGGGTTCCCAAAAGAGCGGCATGCCGCTCTTTTTTATGGGTCACGCTTTGCAACGTGCCTCCGGCTCCCCTTTGACAGCCGTCAGAGGCCCCCATACCATGAGCCAAACCCCGTTAAGGATACCGCCATGGATGCCCTCGACCCTTTGACCTATCGCAGTGCCGGAGTGAATATCGACGCTGGCAATGCACTGGTGGATCGTATCAAACCCCTTGCCCAGAGCACTTACCGCGCCGGTGTTCTCGGTGGAATTGGTGGCTTTGGTGGCCTTTTCGCCCTACCGGCCGGTTATCGGGAACCGGTTCTAGTGTCCGGGACCGATGGCGTGGGCACCAAACTGTTGCTTGCCCTTGAAGCGAATCAGCATGGCGGCATCGGCGTCGATCTGGTCGCCATGTGTGTCAACGACATCCTCGTCTCCGGTGCAGAACCCTTGTGGTTCCTCGATTACTACGCCTGTGGGCAACTCGACAAAACGCTGGCGGAAACAGTCATTGCGGGGATCGCTGAGGGGTGCCGACAATCGGGATGCGCCCTGCTCGGTGGCGAAACAGCCGAAATGCCCGGTATGTACCCAGCGGGTCATTATGATCTGGCGGGCTTTGCCGTGGGCATTGTCGAAAAATCGGAAATTCTGACGGGCGGCGCCTGCCGGGAAGGGGACGCGGTGATTGGCATCGCTTCTTCCGGGGCGCACAGTAACGGTTATTCCCTGATTCGGCAAATTCTCGTACGCAGTGGCGCGCACGCGCACGTCCAGATCAATGGAGAACCTTTGGTGGATCTTCTGCTTCGTCCCACACGGATTTACGTCAAAGCGATTCAGTCCCTGCGTAAAACGGTGACGGTGCACGCCCTTGCACATATTACCGGGGGCGGATTAGTGGAGAATCTGCCACGTTCTCTACCAGAGAATCTCGCTGCCCGCATAGACCCGCAGACTTGGCAAACGCCCGCCCTTTTTCAGTGGTTGCAAGAACAGGGACAGATCTCCACCGAAGAAATGCGACGCGTTTTCAACGCGGGCATCGGTATGGTCGCCATCGTCCCTTGGGCCGAGCGCCAGACCGCCGTGCAATCGCTGTTGGACAGCGGTGAACAAGCCTTTGTCATCGGTGAACTGACCGCACGACAGGATGGTGAAGGAGTCGCTTTTCTTGACTAAAAAGCTGGTGGTACTGGTTTCCGGCCAGGGAAGCAACCTGGAAGCCATACGCGCGGCCTGCGATACCGGACAGATTCCGGATACCCGGATCGCTGCCGTGATCAGCAACCGCCCGACCGCTCCCGCCTTGGGGCGGGCGATAGAAGCCGGGATCCCCGCCGTCACCCTCGATCACCGTGCCCATGCGCGCCGTGCCGACTTCGATATGGCCTTGCAAAAACAGATCGACCATTACGCAGCCGACTTTGTGGTGCTGGCGGGCTTCATGCGCCAGCTCACCCCCGCCTTTGTCCAACATTATGCGGGACGGATATTGAATATCCATCCTTCCCTGCTCCCCGCCTTTCCAGGCTTGCACACCCATGCCCGGGCGCTGGCGCAGGGCGTGTTCTGGCACGGTGCCAGCGTCCATTTCGTCACCGAGGGGTTGGACGGTGGCCCCATCATCATTCAAGCGGCGGTGGCCGTGCTGCCGGGAGACGACGAGAAATCGCTCGCCGCGCGCGTCCTGGCCGCGGAGCATCGCATTTATCCCCAGGCGCTGGCGTGGCTGGTCAGTGGACGGGTGCGTTACACTGCCGAAGGTACGCACTGGCGAGAAAAACCGCAAACCAATGTACGCGAAGCCATTGCCCCCTCTCTGGAGCCGCCGCGTGAACCATGACGTGGGACTTTTGATCATCGGTACCGAGATCCTCTCGGGCAGGCGGGAAGATCGCCATTTCCCGCGTAGCCGCCAGCAACTGACGCGATACGGATATGGCGTCGCCTGGTGCCTGATCGTGCCTGACACGCGGGATATTTTGCGCGCGCAACTACGCTGGGCGATGTCCCAGGCAACACCGTTTTTCTCCTTTGGCGGCTTAGGCGCGACGCCCGACGACCTGACCCGCGATTGTGCCGCATGGGCTGCCGGCATTGCCTTGTCCCGACACCCTGAAGCCGAAGCGCTGATCCGCCGGCAGTTCGGGGATGCCGCTGAACCCGTGCGGATACGCATGGCCGATCTGCCCGCCGGAGCCACATTGATCCCCAACCCGGTCAATAACGTGCCTGGATTTTCCGTGGGTAATGGCCATTTTTTCCCGGGATTTCCGCACATGGCGGAACCCATGAGCGACTGGGTGCTTGCACAGTATTTTCCACCCCGGCAGGCGGATCTGGAGGCCCGAATTCTCCTACTCAACGCACGGGAAGGGGACTTGGTTCCCCTGATGGAAAGCTTCTGCGCAGCCCATCCGGACATCCGCTTTTCCAGTCTGCCCAGCTTCAAGGCGAACGGCCCGCAGATCGAATTGGGGGTGGCGGGGAGAGCAGCCGCCGTGCAGAGCGCCATGGCGGATTTGCAGGAAAGACTGCGGGAAATGGGTTACGCGGTATCCGAGTTGGCTGATCCCGGTGGTATCGGATAAGCCTCGGGCGGTCTGGCTCTTGGGCGGGATCTTCGCATTGGAGTTTCCCATTGGAGGTGTGTAGTGGCCATGCAATCCGTTGACCTGCTCACCATTGGTGCCGGCGGAGGCGCCTATCCCGCCGCCTTCCGGCTGGCCAAGGCGGGGCGCTCCGTAGTCATGGTCGACCCCAAAGGGGTGATGAGCGGAAACTGCCTCTACGAAGGTTGCATCCCTTCGAAGGCCATGCGGGAAACCGCGGTGATGCTGCAATCCCAGCGGCGTTTTGCAACCCGTGGCCTGTCCGGCTCCATGCGCATCGACTATGCGCAAATGATAGCCCACAAAGATGCCATTCAAGCGCGACGCTATCAGCAACATGCCGCCGAGCTGGCCGCCGTGCCCAACATCCGCCTGCTTCAGGGGGTGGCGCGTTTCCTGAGCCCCCATGAAGTCGCCGTCACCACCGCAACGGGCGAACAGTGCTTTCATTGCGCCCAGATCATTCTCGCCAGCGGCTCGGAGGTGTTTGCCCCTCCCATTCCGGGCGCCCATCTTTGCCTCAGCAGCCACGATCTGTATAAACCCGATCCCACGCTCAAAAAGCTCCCCGGACACCTGATCGTCATCGGCGGTGGTTATATCGGCCTGGAAACCGCCACATTCCTTGCCGCATTCGGTGCACAAGTCACGCTGCTCCAGCGGGGTGAACAGGTCCTGGATGGTATGGACCCCGCCCTGGTCGCACAGCTCACCCCGCTCCTGGATCCCCGCGTCCGGATACTGACCGGCGTGGACGTCACCGCGGTCGAAGCGAGCAGACGAGGCCGTCGCGTACGCTATCGGCGGAAAGGCAAAAACGAGCAGTTGGAGGGCGATATCGTGCTGATGGCGGTGGGCAGGCGACCCGTCATCCCCGCCGGCACCGTGGAAATCGGTATTGCGGTGGGGAAGAAAGGCGTCGAGGTCGGCGCGGGTTTGCAAACCGCCCATCCGCACATCTATGCCTGCGGCGACGTCAACGGGCGGGTACCTCTCTTTCACGCTGCCGTGCGCCAGTCACTGGTCGCGGCCCATAACATCCTCGGTGGCAATCAGCCCTTGGATTACGCGGACTTCAGCCATGTGCCCACCACCATTTTCACCCTGCCCGCCGCGGCCTATGTAGGGATAACCCCGGATCAGGCCGCAGCGAGAGGAATGGCGCTGGTCACCGGACGCTACGATTTCGCGGAAGACGCGCGGGCGCAGATCCTGGAGCGCACGGAAGGGGGCATCCGACTGTTCTTTGCACCCGACGGTCTGCGTCTACTGGGCGGCTGGGTGCTGGGCATCGATGCCGGCCACCTCATCGGTCAGATCGGCATGGCCGCCGCCAGCGGGCTCACCGCCTATGATCTGGCGCGTTTCGCCGATCAGCACCCCACGAGCGCGGAAGGCATCGGCAAGGCGGCACGCAGCCTGTTTTAAGCGCACCACCCACGAGACATACAAAATACGAGGAGCATACCGTATGGAAGCACCCAAGGAACATCGCGTATCGGCGAAACGGCACTACAAAGAAGAGTTACACCAACTCCAAGTGGAGTTGGTCAAATTGCAACGCCACATCATCCGCAAGAACGACAAGATTCTGGTCATCCTGGAGGGTCGTGACGCGGCCGGTAAGGATGGCAGCATCAAACGGATCATCGCGCATCTGAGCCCCCGCGAAACACGCGTCGTCGCTTTGGGCAAGCCTTCCGACCGTGAGGAAAGCCAGTGGTATTTTCAGCGCTATGTCCCCCACCTGCCGGCGGCCCAAGAGTTCGTCTTCTTTAATCGGAGTTGGTACAACCGCGCCGGCGTGGAAAAGGTCATGGGTTTTTGCACCGATGCACAATATGAGGAGTTTTTTGCCGAGGTTACAGACTTCGAGGGTATGCTGGTCCGCTCAGATATCCGTTTCATCAAAGTATATCTGGACATTTCAAAGCATGAGCAAAAGCGCCGCCTGAAAGCACGCAAGGACAACCCGCTCAAACAGTGGAAAACCAGCCCCATCGACGAACAGGCCGTCAAGCGCTGGGAGGATTACAGCCGTGCGCGCGATGTGATGCTAGCCCGCACGCACACCAGCTTCACCCCTTGGACCATTGTCGATGCGGATGACAAAAAAATCGCCCGCCTCCAACTGATCAAGGGGCTGCTGAACCGCCTGGAGTATGCGCATAAAGACACCCGCCTGACCTTGCCTGACCAGACGATCCTCTTTGACTACGATCCCCTCTACCTGGAAAATGGCCGGATCAAACCCTAGCTTGGTCGCGTTCCGTCACCCCGCGTCTCTGGTGGGTAGCCCGATCAATCTTTTCGACCGCGACGGCTCCTTCGGCTTTTCGCCGCACCGCGGACCTGTCCCCCTTTTGGGACACGCTCGAAATCGATCTTCCGCTCATCCAGGTTGACATTCATGACCTTGATCTCGATCTCATCCCCCAACTGAAAGGTTTCCTTGCTGCGATCCCCGACAATTCGGTAGTGTTGCGCGTCAAAGTGAAAATAGTCTTCACCCAGGGTACTGATATGAATGAGGCCCTCCACATAGATTTCGCGTAACGCCACGAAAAGACCGAACCCTGTGACCCCGGTAATAATCCCGACATAGGTTTCCCCCACCTTATCCATCATAAATTCGCACTTGAGCCAGTTCACCGCCTCACGACTGGCCTCGTCCGCGCGGCGCTCCGTCATGGAACAGTGCTGACTGAGTTCTTGCAGCTCTTTTTTAGGAAGCCAAACGGGATCGGTATCCGCGGCGTCCAGCAGGGCATGAATCCCCCGATGCACCACGAGATCCGGATAACGGCGAATCGGCGAAGTAAAGTGGGTATACGCCGGGAAGGCCAGACCGAAGTGCATACCGGTATCCGCGGTGTAATAGGCCTGCGAAAGGCTCCGCAAGATCACGGTCTGGATCAGGCTGGAATCACTCCGCTCGCGGGTATCCTCAATGATTTTTGCCAGATCAGCGCTGCGCGGATGAACGGGCAGACGTACCGGCACCCCAAGCTCACTCAAAAAGCGGCGTAAATCTTCCAGCTTGTCGCTGGAGGGTTCCGGATGAACCCGATACAGCATCGGCAGATCGTGGATGCGAAAGTATTGCGCAGCGCAGACATTGGCAGCGAGCATGCATTCCTCAATGATCCGGTGCGCCACATTGCGCGTGACCGCCACGATTTTTTCAATACGTGCCTGCTCATTGTAGATGATGCGGCTTTCCTGCGAGTCGAACTCGATCGTGCCACGCCGGGCGCGCGCCTTGGAGAGGCTTTCATAGAGACGGTGCAAGGCTTCCAGATGCGGAATCAGAACCGCGTCTCTAGCGCGTGCGTCCTCGTCACCGGCCAAGATGGCGGCCACCTCATCATAGGTAAAACGGCGTTGCGAACGCATGATGCCCCGCGCAAAACGGAAACGTTGCACTTCCCCCGTCTCGTCCATCTCCATTTCACAGAGCATGCAGAGACGGTCGACGTGGGGGTTGAGAGAACAGAGCCCGTTGGACAATATCTCGGGCAGCATGGGTATCACCCGACGGGGGAAATATACGGAGTTGCCGCGCGTAACGGCCTCTTTATCCAGCGCCGAATCCGGACGCACATAGGTAGCGACGTCGGCGATGGCCACGATCAGGCGGAAGCCGTTCTCGATCTCTTCCGCATAGACCGCGTCATCAAAGTCTTTGGCGTCGGCCCCGTCAATGGTGACCAGCGGCAGATCGCGCAGATCGCGGCGCCCTGCTTTCATGGAATCCGGTACGCTCTCCGAGAATACGGTTATCTCGCGCTCCACCGCTTCCGGCCACTGATACGGCAAACCGTAGTTGCGTACGGCAATCTCGACCTCCATTCCCGGCGCCATGTGCTCTCCGAGGATTTCGATCACACGCCCTTGCGGCATATTACGCCCATCGGGGTATTGGGTGATTTCCAGGATCACGATTTGCCCGTGTACCGGAACCAGCGTGCCGCCCTCCACCACCCCAAATTCCTGGGGAATACGACGGTCTTCGGGAATGACGTAATGGACCCCACCTTCGGCATAATAGCGGCCGACGATCTGCTGGAGCGCCCGCTCCAGAATCCGCACCACCGTGCCCTCGACACGCCCACGCCGATCCTCGCCGATGGCCCGCCCCAGCAACGTGTCGCCGTGAAAGACTTTGCGCATCTCCCGGGGGGAAAGGAAAAGATCCTTCCCTCCCGCTTCGGGAATCAAAAAACCAAAACCGTCCGGATGCGCGCTGACGGTGCCGCGCACCAATTCCATCGCCCCGACCAGGCCATACGCTCCGCGTCGGTTACACACGAGTTGACCATCCCGCTCCATGGCCCGCAAGCGACGCCGGAGCGCTTCCTGATCTTCTTCAACCACGTCCAGATCAACGATAAGGTCTTCCAGAGTGAGCGGCTTACCCGCCCCCTCCAGATGATTGAGCAGGTACTCCCTACTGACAATGGGTCGTTCATATCTTTCTTTTTCCCGCTCGAACATGGGATCACGCTCACTCAGTGAGGTGGGTTCTTGTGTTTCCGGCATTGACAAATGCTCCTTAATAAATGATGATTCCGGTTATGCCGAGGTGGCGGAATTGGTAGACGCGCTAGGTTCAGGTCCTAGTAAGCGAAAGCTTGTGCTGGTTCGAATCCAGTCCCCGGTACCAAAAGGCGAGCAAGCCGGGAACCTGTGGCGTTCCCGGCTTTTTTGCAACACTTTGTTCAGCTTAATCATCCTCTGCAATCCGAAGTACCCTCCAAAACAACTGCCCGATCATCGAGCCGGGCATGATGGGCGTATCTTGCGGGATGATCCTTTACTTGTCCAACGAACATCGTTCCTTTTTGCCCCTCTTATTTCGGTGGTTCCTGCGTATCTGCCGCTCCGCCCTGCTCCACGCGATACACCCAGGCCAGAATTTCCGCAATGGCCTGATACAGTTGCGGCGGAATCTGCTGATCGAGATCGATCTGCATGAGCAGGCTGACCAGTTCTTTCGATTCATGCACGAAAACCCCGGCCTCGCGCGCCCTCGCGATGATCTGTTCAGCGACCAGTCCTCGTCCCTTCGCCACGACGACAGGGGCGGCTTCTTTCGTGCCATAGCGCAAGGCCACGGCATGGCGTGCCTTCTCTGACCTATTCGCCATCGTACTCACGTATCTCATGCTGCCGGATACACAAGCCCAGCGCCTGCAACGCCTTTTCCAAATCCTTCCAATGCGCTCTTAACGGCGCAACTTGATCGGCCTTGATCGACAAGCTCAAGATATCCTGATGCAATCGCAGTTTCGCCTGTATATTCCCCAGATGGGGCATATGCAGCGTCAATGTGCTATCCCAATGCGGCGCGACAGCCTCCATGGCCATCGCCGGTGGACGTGCATGGTCCCTCGCGCGTCCTTCGCGTCGGCTTACGGTCCATTGCATACACTGCCCCGGCCACACCGGACCGCTCCAGGTGATCTGCTGTTGATTCAGTACCTGGACTTGGCGTCCCACCAAACTCGCCAGGTCGGCGGACGGCTGTACCAAAGCGTGATTTGCGACCGTTTTCCCCAGATCGGCAATTTGCATGTATGTCATTGCCCCCGTGGCGCGATCCGGCAAAATGCGCGCTGGCGCCTGATTGGTGGCAGACGGCGGAGTGGTCACCTCGTGTGGAGTCGATAGCCCCTTAGGCACCACCCGGGGCAAAGCGGCGTTCTGCGGTTCCCCCTGCAAATTTTGCAGGGGCATTTTGCCCTGAACCCAAGCCACCAGATGGCTCTCATAAAAAAGCCCGCTCTGCGTCACGGACTGCTGTAGGGTTTGCGCGATCTGCCCCCCTGCGGTGGGCGGTCCATCCAGGAGTGGCCGCAACCCGCGGATACCACCGGCCTCCGCTGAGCGCGGCAAATCCAGAAGGGATTGCGCCACATTCGACAAGACCAAATGGTCGGCTACCGGGTGTGGGACCGTCCCCGTCAACAAGAAAGCGGGTCGTACCGCGCCGCCCAAATAGAGGAGTTGCAGACGCTCTCCCACAGTCCATTGCCCGGGCAAATGGAGGGCAAGCGACCTGCCCGCCACCTCGACGAGCATTTGTCCCTTGGCGCTTTGTAAAATTCGCCCCTCTACCGGAGTGCCAGGAGGCATGGCCTTCGCCAGGGCCGTCGCGACTCGCTGGGTCAGCGCTGCCTCGACGACACGCATGAGCGACCCGGTTGCGGCGGAAAGTGTCATTTTCGCAGCAACCGGATCAGGAGATCCGCTTCTTCTTCGCCCACCTGACAAGCCGCCGCGATATAGCGCGCGTCGCGCCCGGACTCAGCCAACAAGCGGGCACGTTGGTAGCGATTTTCTTCATCCTCAGCGGTCGCCTCCGCCATCAATACATGATCGGCGCCCATATCCTGGGCGCCATTCCGCTTCTGCACGCCCGGCCGTGCCGACGATAAACGCCCCACCGCCGCCTCCAGCGACTGCATCCGCCGCTGCGCGTCCCGCACATTCATCAACAAATCCCGCTGCAAGCGCCATAACAACACCTGAGCGGCGATGATGATCAATGCGAGAACCACCAAAAAAACCCACATGGCTGTTATTCCTTCGTCATCAAGTCTTCCACCAGCGCTTGATTAAATTTTTCCAGGACACTGTTTCGGCCTTCGCCGAACGATGCAGCCCGATCCCGAGCACTCGCAATATCTCACGGTCACGGGCCTGCACATACTGCGCCACCCGCTCCTGATCGGCCGCCGGTGGATTCTGGAACTCAACGCCCAGCATCACCCCCATCGCACCCGGTCTGTGCGGCTCCACAAAACGGATGATCGCGGGCACGTGCAAGGACTTGCCGCCGCGAAGAGTAAAAATGAGTTGTGGGACTACCTCATTCTGCCGGAAAGGATAGTCCTTTGGGCAACTCGCCAAAATACGTAACCCCCCCGCGCTCACATCCTGCATACGCCCCATCACCCTCTGCGCGCCCTGGCGGTAAATTTCCACCTGATCGGGATCTTGCACCGTCGGTGGCACGCGATAGAGCTGCCGACGTTGCAACTGATATACGGCATCGGGGTAACGGATCGTCACGACATCGCCCTCTATCCGGACAATCGCGCTACGGAATCCGCTGATGATACCATCGATACGGGCAAGCATGGCGATGGCCGATCCCGAGGGAACGACTTTTGGAAAATTGGGCGGTACATCCACCCCAAGCCATCCATCGGTTTCCCGCACTTCGAGCAACAGCGTATTAAAACTCGTCGACCGACCTTCCAGCCAGAACGTACAAAAAATATGCTCCCGCTGCAGACTGCTGAGGATATGTGCCGCGCGCAAGGAAGAACTCACCCGATAGTGCGCATCAAAAAGACGGTGCCGCGCGTCGTGGAGCTGTTCCGTCATCGTGACCCTCCTTTTTGACATTCAACGAACCGGGCGCACGGATCGTCCCATCGCGCCGCTACGATCATGAAAACATATTTAGTCGCGTTAGCGTAACCAACAACCGGGGAAGTCGTATCTCTAGGGGTTTACGGATCTGGGAAACGGGGGCTCCCGATCAAGCGGTCCGATTGGGGCGAGATCCCGGGTATGGCAACCGCCTCACCCTGTCAGCCCGCCGGAGCCAATCTACGACGAACAGGATGAAACGGCCATGGGCGCACCGCCTTCGCACCTCATCCCCATGTCATGACCCGAGGAACGCCGGACAATCTCCCAACGTAATCCAGTGATAATATCGAGCAGTTGGCTGACTGGGCCCCATTTTTCCATACTTTTCTCGCGGGTGCGGATCTCCTCCAGTGTCAGCAGCAGCAAATGCTCCATATCCAGAAGATCCCGGGCCAGGTCGTGCGCATTGGAGATCTCGATATCCTCCGGATAGGAGGTGATCATATCGTGGAGCCCCGCGCACAACTCATGCAACCCGTTGATCAGTAACTCCGAGCTCTCGTCGCGCACGCTCGCCACCAGACCGACATGGAAAACACCGAGGGTAACAGATACCGGCAATGTCAAAGTACGCATTTTCACCTCCCCCATGAACAGATGGGCGTCGATACTCAGTGATCACCCACCATGAATCGTTCCCGATTCATTCGCCGTGCATCGGAACACTTGACGCTGAGACCCCGTTACGGCCGCGACAGATGTCCTAAAAGATGCCTGAGTTGAATGACCAGCCTGGCCAGTGTGGCCTCTGCGGCACTGTAGTGGCCGCTGGCCAAGTCATGGCGGGCGTTTTCCAGAGAAAAACCGATCTTCACCAACTCGGCAGGGAGTATCTCCAATACCGACTCCGGCGGAGAAGGGTCAGTACACGGAGCACTGTCCGGGTCCGATCGTCGCGCCGCCGCGTTGTGATCATTCGAACAATCTGAAAGAGGGACATGATTCTTCACGAGGCCGTCCTCCCGTTTCTTGCATCATATAACGTAAAGAAGTGCTCCCGTGTCGCCTTGCCGGCTTTCGCGACGTAAAGCGCCTGATCCGCATGCCGCATCAAACCGTCATCGGAGGCGTCGTCGAGAGGATACACGGTTATTCCCAGGCTGACACCGATTCGCATTTCGGCTGCATGATATGGGTAGGGTTTACCCATGATCTTTTGGATGCGGTCCAATATCCGGTATAAAGCCTCATCATTATCGAGATCCTCGAACATGAGGACAAACTCATCCCCCCCCAGACGAATCAAGGCATCGGAAGACCGCAACACCTTTTTCAATCGAATCACCGTCTCCTGCAAAACCCAGTCTCCGGCTTTATGCCCAAACGTGTCATTTACCTCTTTGAAACCGTCCAGATCAAGTATGCCGAGGGCAAATAAGGTGCCGTGACGATGGCTGCGGGCTTTGGCCTCGGTCAGCCGCGGCCCGAGATATGCGCGATTGGGTAGTCCCGTGAGCGGGTCCCGCTGGGCCTGTTCCTTGGCGGCCACCATCAGTTCCAGCAATCTCGGCACCATGAGCAGATGCTTCAGCCCGAGACGATCCAGGTACCCAGAGATGCCGCTTCCCAGTACCCACAATGCGTTCTGGTGCTCCAAACGCACGGGAAGCACAGCCGCTTCCCGGATGTGATCGCGCAGCGGGCGCAAAACCTTCGGAGCTTCCGCTTGCATCAGGTCATATATTGCGGCCCTGTCCATCAACGTCTCCCACGTTACCGGTGCGACCTGCTGGGTCTTTTCGTCCGCACGGGAAGGCGAGGTTATGTCGCCGTGGACGATTCGTTGCGGCTTCTTGAAGTCGGACAAGCAAATAATGCTTGACCACTTCAAGGGATCGATCGCGCTCAGCAGCCTCTTACAAAAGCCATTCAATATCTGTTCCGTGCTTATTTCGAGATTAAATCCAGAGCGGAATATATCTCCCAGAAGATCGTAGAATCGGTGATAATCCTGAGCGATCATCGCCGATACATTCTTGGTACGCATCCGCGAAGCCGTCAATCCCTGCGTGAAAAAGGCCATATCGAACGACTTATACGACCCATCCACCTCCGTTGGAGGCTTGATGAGCCACTGGTTTGCGCCATCGGACAGCGAGAGGCCATAACCCGCGGAACTCTCCTGAAAGCGGTAATACGCAGGGGCCACCGCGCCTGGAACCTGCGCACCCGGCATGCCCACCCCCACCGGACGCATCACTTTTTCACGGAAATACAGTGACTTATTTTGTCTTTTTGCGGAGTGTCTTGTGATGGCCATACACGTCTCCATATTTACGCGCTGCATGAGGCATCGCGTTATTTCATCATCTCCCGATCCGACCAGGCGGGTCGCAGTTCACCATCCCGGCCAAACCGTATGGTGTGGTACACCCATCCCAGGGCGAAGAGGGCCAGATTCTGATCATAGTAGTGTGGTGTCTTGCCATAGAGGCCGCTCGCCTGGTCCTGATCCGCCGTCAGCCTGAGCCACTGATTCCGTAGCGCCGGTTTCATACCCTTCTGCATCAGGTAAGGGATCAGGGCGGCGGAGAAACCCGCAGGCCCCACGCCGGTAGGGGCACCGGTGACCCAGTTCTCACTCACGGGCGGCAACAGGTGCGACTGCAGATAGTTCGCCATGCCTGAAACCTGATCCAGAATGCGTTGGGCTCCCGGCGTATTGAGATTGCTCATCCCGGCCCAGAGGTACACGCGAATGGCATTGTAACTGGCATTGGGTCCCTGCGGGGCCACGTGGTATCCCTGTTGCGCGGAATAGGCCACCCAGTCTGGCGCAAAACCATGCGGACTGACCGCTTTGATAAAGGTGGGCAAATGCGTCGCCATAGCGCGCCAGGGCCCGTGTGGCAGGGCGTGGGCCAATCCCTCCACCACCGGTAGAGGCAGATAGCTGGGATTGAAGATATAGGTGTCCGCGGCCACGCGAAACCCATGTTTTCCCGGTAAGAGCATGGGTCCGGCGCCCGGCAGGGTGACCACCTCTTTCTGGGCAATCCGTTTGGCGAGGAGCGTGCCGAGTGCGGTATAGCTGTCGCGACCCCACAAACGCCCTGCCTGAATCAAGGTGTAGGCGATCCACAAGTCCGCATCGGCGGCCGAGTTGCCATCGAGCACCCCCCAGGTCTTATTGGGGCGCTCACCCCAGCGCCATGCGGGCAAATGGGCTGCGAGGCTCCCTTGCGCCAGATTATCCTGGGTCCAAGTCAGAATTTTCTGGAACAGCTGCGGATTATTGGCCACCAAGGCAAAAAACAAGGCGTAAGATTGCCCTTCCGATGTCGTGATTCCTCCGTCATCCCAGTCTATGACCCGGCCTTGCGGGTCGATGAACTTGACCTGATAGCTATTCCAGAACTGGATCCAGGGAACGGAATTGCCGCTTGATCCCTGAGCGGCCGGCTGCATGGCACAGCCTTCCACCGCGAACAGGATAGCGAGCGACCCCCATCCCAGCCGTTTGGCCTGTGCGCGCAGCCAGCGCCGCAAGGTTCCGCGCAGGGCGATGGATGGCTTCTCGGTGCTGGAATGGGAAAGTCGGGGCGTCCGTTCGCGCATGACTGAACCCTCCGTGGTGTCGTGACGGTTACTCATAACGCCCCATCCCGGAGACATATTGGGCCGGTATGAACGTGCGCGCATGGCTGCCGCCGAAGACATAACGAATATCGAGGCCCGCTTGCGCCTGCTGAAAAGCGGGGTTGGCCTGATAGGAAGCACCGGCATCCAGATACCAGTGCGTACCGAGTCGCTGTGTTAGCACGGCATTCAGCGACCCTGCGATACTACCGCCACTCGAGGCGGCATAAGGGGAGAGCACTAGGTTCTGGGTGCTGAGTTGGGGGGCGAGCTGATCCCGCAGCAGCGTCGAGCCAATGTAAGGACCGCCGGCCTGATGGAGCCATTGGTAACCGATGGCCGCACTCACGTTGAGTGCCCCGCCATGCCACCAGTGGCTGGCATTCGCACTGAGAGAAGGCTCTGCCATCCACTGTGGACTGAAGTAACCCCCATAGCCCGGAGATGCGAAACTCTCATTCCGGGCATAGGTTTCCGCATAGAAAGAAGGTCCCAGGGAAACCCACCAACCCGCGCCCGTATACACCGGCCGCATGGCGGCCAGATAGGTGCTGGCCCCATAATTCGTTGTGATGTTCCGACCGGTGATGGCATTGAGGTGCAAGGTGCCGATATAGGACCAGCCGTGTTTGCCGCCACTGAGGTAGCCACTCGCCCCAATCTGGTTGCGCATGGCGGCCCCCCAGGTGTACGGGATATGGAGAGTCTGGCCGCGCACATTCGCACTTACGTTCCCTTGTACGCCATTGTATGAGAGCAGGGTCTGCCGCACACTGTTGCGCAACACGTGCACGCTCCAGTCGCTGCCGTTATCGGAGGGGATGAAGGTGTAACGCAACAGACCCTGCACCGTACCTCCGCCAAGGCTCGAGGGCGAGGTCCAGCCCAATGCGGCGCGCCAGTGATGGTGCGGTTCGTGGTCGTCGACCCCGAACAAAAATTGGGGAAGTTGCCAGACGTGTCCGGTAGCCTGTCCCGTCGCCGTGGATGCGCCATCGAGCACGGGGAGTTGCCCGCCGTTCGGCTGGCCCCCATACAGGTCGGGTGACGACCACTGGGTGAAAGCGGCCAGGTGCCAATTGATGCCCCACTGAGCCTGCAAGGAAGGCAGGTATTCCGTCATCCGGGTCATGCCGCTCCCTTTCCCGCCGCGCTGTTCCCAGGAACCGCCCAAGGCGAGGTAGCTCTGTCGCGCGGGCGGCGGGGCGATCTGATCGGGCGGCACGAAGCGCCAAGGGATCGCGTTGATATCGGCGAAGTGATCCCGCATGGTGGCCATCGGCAGATGCGCCGCCAAAGGACCCCGCGTTGTCGCGGCGAGTTGATACGTGTGGGCGAGGTTGTGAATCTGTTGATCGGCGATGACCACACCCACCGCGTTACCCGAGGACGGATCCTGGCGATACAGGGTCGTAAACAAGGCGCTGGCGGCCTTGAAATGCCTGGTATGCACCAAAGACCAAGCCTGTATGGTTTGCATGCCTGGAGAAAGTGGGCCAAACCGCTGTGCGGCCCGCAGGTGTCGCAGGGTACCCGCATAATCTCGATTTTTGTAATCGCGCAGGGCGGCCATGATGTTGCTGTGTTGGCGGAAATGCGCCGATGCCGGGGTTCCCGCCGGGAGGTGGGCCATGGCCTCGCGGGCGATGGGTACGTCATTGTCCGCCATCGCGAGATTTCCCACCGTCTGCCAGTCTGCGTCTTTGCCCGACCATTGCGCCGCCCGTACCCACCACTGCAATGCGGCGCGCGGATGGTGATTGGCACCCAGTATGGCGCCCATCAGACGGGCATCTGAAACCTGCCGCAAGCGGGCGATCGCTGCGGACTCTGGCGCCACCAACGCGAGTGCATCCGCATTCCGATGCGCCGTATGCGCCCGCGCGGCCACCATCATGATGTATTGCAGACGCTGCCGCTCCAGAGCGTGCTGAGCGCTGGGGAACTGTGCCTGCGCCCGGGCGTAGAGCACCTGCATATCCTGGGGAGGCAACTGGTTGGCGGCCTGATTCAGGATCCCCTGAACCTCTGCCGCGTGCTGACTGTGCTGCATCAAGGAAATATACACCAGCGTGGCACGCTCCGGGTGGCCGGTGGCCGCCAACGCCTCTGCCCAGACCTGCCGATTACCTGGATAAGCCAAGGTGAACACGCTGGGAGTTTGATCATGCAGAGCAACGATCTGATTCCAGGACTTTTGCCCCGCCAATCGACGCACCGCGCGACTGGCCAATCCCTGACGCATCAGGAACCGCAGTTTCTGCGGTGGCTGATAACCGGGATCCTCGCGCTGGATCTGCTGTATGGCCAATTGCAGGGTCTGCAAATGGCCTTCGCCCAGAAGGTGCCAGAGACGGTTCTCCTCCAGCACATTGCGCATGGAAACGAGAGATAAATGTGTTTTATTGGCGAGGGCACCCTGCCCATAGCGGGCCTGCAACCGTTGCATATGACTTTGTGCCAGCGCAGTCTGGCCCACGCGGATCTCCGCCCAAATGGTTTTTTCCAGAAGTACAAAACCCATCGTCGGTTGGGGCTTCCAGCCGGGATACTGCGCGGCAGTCCGCTGGATCAGGGTGCGAGCCGTCTGTAGATGGCCACCATTGAGGGCGGTCCATATTTTCTGCTCCGCCGCGTCGATCGCCGCGAGTGAATGCTTCTTCCGGGTATAGATATTACTGATTACATTGTTTTGCTGGCGTTGCTGAGTCTGCAGCACATTGCCCGCACTGCGGGTCTGGCCAGCGACCGGCGCCGCGCAGGCACTGGTCGTGCACAACGGGACAGTACCGGCGACGATCATGGTCACCCAAGAGCGGATACAGAGGGGTTTGCGGTTTTTCTTTTTCATAGGGCCTCCTCGGCGCGCCATTGCGCTTTTTTGCGTAGGGTATATATCCAAACGGTCAGCGTAGCGAACAATACCGCTGTCGAACCGGCCAGCACCCAAAGCCAGGGCCTGACCGAGAACAGAAAGATCCAGAACCAGCCACTGTGTCGATCACCATACATGAAATGTGGACCCACCAGGGTCGAGACATAGGTGCCCCGACTATTCTGCCAGGCGAGGTCACCCTGCAATTTCCCCCAACTGACTGGCGCCACCAGATTCCAGGCCGCGGCCGTCAATCCTTGCGTGTTCTTCGCGAGAAAGGTGACCGCCACGTGCCCTTTATAGGGCGTGCGTGATTCCATCAGATAGGCGGTTGCTTGCGCCTGGGTCGCGCCTATCCATGGATGATCCTTGACCTGACGAGCGGACAATTGCCACTCCATGCCATTCTGCTGGAGGCGCACAGGGCTTGCGGACAGCCAAGAGGCAGGGACGGAAGACAGCGTCCCTATGGCCAGAACATTGCCAGCATCCGGCATCGAAAAGGTCGCCTGGGTGCCCGACAATGGCGAGTGGGCCACCTGCGCCAGCCGACCGAACAAGGTCAGTCCCGCAGACCAGTTCGATAACGTTCTTTCGCTATACCATACGGACAGATTCCGCCCGGCGCCGTGCACTACCAGAGGGAACCCGGTACTCCGGAACAGGGTAAGGTCCGGTAAGACCGCATAGCGGTGGGTGGCGGGCAACTGCAGGGTGGATTCGGGAAAAACGGATACCTTGCCACCGGCAATGTCGAAGGTGATGTGATTCTCTCCGCCCACCAGGGCCGAAAAAGGGATGGTGGTTTGGTAATTGGCCACACCCGGCGTAAGTTTCCATTCTGAAATCCAGTGATGGTTGGCCATCACGGTGATGATGGGACGACTGGCCGACTTCGTCAGAGGCTCGGTAGCCATGGTCAATTTCATTTTCAGATTACTCTGCCGCGAAGCAAAGAGTCCCCCCGGCATCCAAAAGGCGATATCGGCAGTACCATGGGGCGTGTTCAACGGGGAGTCGGGACCCTGAAGATCGCGCAGGCTGACCTTTTCCCCCGGATAGGCGGCATCTTGAGGACCCAACTGCAGGGCCGCCATCTGCTGATCACTACCGGTGACGCTCCAGCGGTGACCCAGCGGTAAAGTCGTTCGATTTACCGCAAAAGCCTTGGCCGCTTCGAGCACCTGGGCGTCGTTGGTGCCGGTGAAAACCAGAATGACGCCCAGGGGGTTGCCTGGATCGTGGGCCAGAAGTACCGTCGGGCCGGTAATCGGCGTTCGCGGCTGTAAGGTCGCAGGCAGTGCGGAAGATTTGCCCATCATGACGGAGACCCCCAGATCGCTGGAGGCGGCGGGCGTGGTGGCGGCCACCGGACCCATTTGCGCCTCCACGTGCAGCAGGGCGCTGGTACGGAGCGCCAAACCCGCCACCGCTTCCTGCGCCGCCGTGAGCAGCGTCGCATTGGTGGTTCCGTAAAACTGGACCGGTAAAGGCAGGACACCATCCGGTGCGGACTCGTTCAACATCCCGGGCAAGCGCGAAAAATCCAGATGATGCCAAGGGATACGCCGTGGCGTATACGTGAGCCGGGAAGCGCTGTAGTCGATCTGGGTCCAAGCCCCCGTGGAACCGGCCTGCGTATGCTGCGCCCCGGGTCCGGGCAATGCCTGTATTTCCAGGGGATAGGCTCCGGCAGTGAAGACCTGACGACCGAGCAAGACCGTGAAACTCCCGCGCGGAAGTTCAGGATTTAGAGAAACCGCACCAATAATCCTGTGATCGACGGAAACCACCAACTGGGAACCCGCCGTGGTATCCGGGCTCGTCAAATAGCGTATCTGCAATGCCGCATCTTGCGCGTTGTAGTGAGGTTCGATCTTCCAGATTACCTGAGCGGTCTCGTGCCCGGAACGGAGCACGGTAACCTTTTTGCCCTGGGCCAGAGCCGATATCGGCAGACTGACCGGCCCGCCGACGCTGGTTTGTGCAATCGCCGGCGCCACACTCAATAACACGCAGATAAAACCCGCAGACCATGCAGAAGCAGCGTATTTGCGTTTCATGACCCTCAATCCCTTTTCGCTTTATTTGCGGTCAAGCGGCGGGGAAAAGCCACAGTCCACAAAGATTGCATCGGTGCCACGAATAGTCGATGGAGGCCTTGCATCACACCATACACACCCTGGAGCACGACAAACTGGACATGATTTCCAAGTCCTGCAGCGGATTTTCTTGCAATATAAAGGTAGGCCGCAAAAAATGAGATCCGCTTACGCCGCCGTTCAAGACGCGTTTCCAGGTGCTGGCTGTCGCCGTAGACCAAGTCGACTATCTCCGCCTTTTGATGGATGTTTTGATACTGGAATTGCACACCCACACGCCCCGCGACATCGCTCATTACTCTCGCCGGTATACAAATAACGAGACCTTTCTGGCGCGAACTCTCCAACCAGAGCATGAGATTTTCCTTCAATTGGAAACTTTTTGTTGCGGGCGTCGGGACCGTGATCCGAAAAGAGGCTCCTCCTGTCGACAAATCGGTGAGGCGTATCGCCATGCGCCGACCACCCGCCGTGTGAAGCACTGCGGGAATAGGCCGCGACGGGGCAATACGAAACTCCTCTCGACGCTGCTTACGTTCCAGCGTGACACCCACCGCGGCCGCAACGATCATGAAGTTGATGACTTCCCACATCATGGTGAAAACGAGTTGCGGACGCTCCCCCGGATGATCCAGCCAACGCCATCCACCAGCGATCAGCGACACAAAAACGATCAGCAACAATAAATACTGCGCCCAGGCGGTTGGTGCTATGAAATCCCGGTCTAACTGCTCTCCCTTGGGTGTCACGCGAAAGGTGAGCTTCCCGGGCCGAAGGATGGTCGCCGCCAGAGCCGGCGCCGCTAAAGGTGTTTGCACCATCTCGTACACATCGGAGATCAGCGGCCACCGGATTTTTCCAAAGATAAAATCCGCGAAAATCATGGTGGACAGGAAATAGGGCACACCATATATTGCATATTGCTCGGTTGTCGCATCGTATACCATGATCCCGAATAACAGAAACATCGAGGGTGCCAGTATGGTCACCATTCGCGAGAACGGGAAAAACCAGTAAGAGAAACTTGCCAAATAGGCGATACGCTGCGTCAACCGCAGTCCGGGAAGCGTAAGGGGATTCTTGAAGTAAAGCAATTGCAAAGCCCCCTGTGCCCAACGCACCCGTTGCGCAATGAAGCTCATCACCGTCTCGGGTTGCAATCCGATACTGAGTGACTCATTCAGGAACACACTGTGGTATCCTTTAGCGTGTAGGATCATTGCCGTTTCCGCATCTTCCGTAATGGTGTCGCCCTGAATGCCCCCTACTTCCAAAAGCATACTTCGGCGCATGACCGCGGCGGATCCGCAAAAGAAAGAGGCGTTCCATCCATCCAAACCTGTTTGAATGACGTTGTGAAACAGCTCGGTCTCCGGCGGCGAATCATTGAATGTTCCCAGATTTTTCTCAATGGGGTCAGGATTGATAAAACTGTGAGGAGTCTGCACGAGAAAACATTTATCGTCCTGGAGAAAGAAACCAACCGTTTTATTCAGGAAGTCCTTGGTCGGAACGTGATCCGCATCGAGAATTACCATCAATTCGCCACTGAGGCTTCTGAGCGCGGCGTTGATATTGCCCGCCTTCGCATGATCATTATGCACGCGCGTGTGATACGTCACTCCCAGCTTCTGACATAATTGCTGCAAGGCGTGGCGACGCGCAAGAGACTGTTCCGCAATTTTTGGCTTGTTGCATCGATCATCCGTACCGCCATCATCGAGCAAATGGACCTGAAACTTTCCCTTGGGATAACCGATGTTTAGTGCGCCCAACAAAGTGACTTCCAAAAGTTCTGCTGGCTCATTATAACTCGGAACGACAATATCCACCGAGGGAAACAGCGTCACATCGGAGGGCAATGGTGCGGGAGTGCGGCGGCGCGGATTCACATTCACAAAATAGCCCAACAAGGCAAACCCCGCCGAATAGATTTCGGCGGCAAAAAGAGTAAGCCCAGCGATCAGACTAACGATTCCGTAACCACCAATGGTAAACTCCACGCGCCAAACCAAGTATCGCGCGGTCAGAAAGATGGCGAGGAATATGCTGATGATACGCAGCGGGGTTACCCAAGGCTCCCGAAAACGGAGCTTGCGTCCCAGGAGCAGAATGGCGATCATGGCAAGGAGCATGACTCCGCCAATATAGCCTTCAGCCACCGTCGAGACGGGCCCTGCTGCCAACAACCACACCACGCCCAGCGCAGCCATCATGACCGACACGACCATCGTGGTGATTATGGAGTTTATAGTTTTCCGGATCGACATCAAACACCTCTTTTAAGGTTTATGATTTCGGAGGATAATTATGCAGCTCGCGTCTTATTTTTTCGGCCTTGAAATGGCATGGTCCGCCGGTCATCGGCGACATAAGAACATATTCCAGAGGTCGCGAGATGGTGCAAGTATTCGGCAAATGATTTGCCGACACCCGCATGACGCAATCCAAATTCGATCGTCGCCTGCAAATATCCCAGCTTATCACCACAATCAAAGCGCCGACCTTCAAATTCATAACCGAGTACCTGCCGTTCATGTAACAAGGCGGCGATACCATCCGTGAGCTGGATTTCACCACCACTGCCTGCAGGTAGATCCTCGAGATACTCAAATATCTTCGCCGGGAGAATATAGCGTCCGACCACACCAAGATTGGATGGCGCATCATAGGGAATAGGTTTCTCGACGATCCCGGACACCTGATAAATCTGCTTCTCCCAAGACTTACACTGGATGACCCCATACTTGTTCGTTTCTTCGTCAGGAACTCTTTGCACGGCCAGAATTGCGGCATGGTAACGCGTGTATTGTTCTATCATCTGCGCAAGAACAGGTTTCCGGGATAGAATGAGATCATCCACCAGCAAAACGGCGAAGGGATGTTCACCGACGATATCACGAGCCATCAGTACTGCATGACCGAGCCCTAGTGGATAGGGTTGCCGAAGAAAAACGGTGCTGACACCACGCGGAACAATATTGCGGACCTCATCCAGAAGTTGCTCCTTTCCTCTACACTCAAGTTCGTGCTCCAACTCGAATGCGACGTCAAAATGGTCCGCAATGGCGCGTTTGCCACGACCGCTGATAAAAACCAGTCGATCGCAGCCAGCTTCCAATGCCTCTTCCACGGCATATTGGATCAATGGCTTATCGACAATAGGCATCATTTCTTTTGCCGTTGCCTTCGTGGCTGGTAGAAAGCGTGTCCCCATTCCAGCGACCGGGAAAACAGCCGTCCGAATTGATGAGGCAGTGGTTTTTGATATCGCAGTGAGTGTATTGTTCATATATACCCCTATTTTTATTCCATCACGATTTGCGTGCGCAAATGGTGGGGCAATCACGAAAATGAAAACATCCCGTCCCAGAAGCAAACAGCCCGGAATCACACCGATCAGTCATAAGCATGATTCATGCCAAACTATTTCACATAATATTTACAATATGTTGTGCGGAATACCCTTTCACAAAAACTCTTATAGAGGGGGGTAGACTGTAGTTAATTTGCTACAAAATTACACGCCCCCCTTTTCTTGTCTATTTTACCTATTAAAATCAGTAAATTAAAAAAATAGCTAATTTGCAACGGTTACTATTTTTGATATAATTAGTTTAAATTTATTATGCCTATACGCCGCGCGCCTTCCTCGATCACAAAGACTGACGACCAGGCGGCTGAAGACCCTCCCGCTGAGGGGGTATGGGTCCAAGCCCTCCATCGGGGACTGGACGTGATCCTGTGGTCCGGGGTATCCGCGCCTCGCGGAATCGTTCCTGGATTCCACCGGGGCACGGTTGTCGCTGCGCCGGGCGCGGGATCAAGCTCATATCGCAACCTGGAGGAGGCCGATCCCCTTGCCTTTTTGGCAAAAATTCATATAATCCTTCCCTTTCGGGTTGTTAGCTCAGTTGGTAGAGCAGCTGACTCTTAATCAGCGGGTCGTGGGTTCGATCCCCTCACAACCCACCAAATAAAACAAGGGGTTAGGCTTCGGTCTAGGCCCTTTTTCTTTGCCATATTGAATTTTCGCTGCAAATATACTGCACTAGGCATACATCTAGTGCAGCGGGAGTAGGGCTGGACAATCCTGTTGAGTCCGTCCGCAAGCCCAGGCTTCCCCAGGATCGTGAACGACACCTAGTGGATGATGAGGAAGCCCGCCTGCTGGCCGCCTGCCAGTCAGTCAACCCCGAACCGGCGGCCATTGCCCGTTTCGCTATTGAAACCGCCATGCGGCAAGGTGAGATCGTAGGTATGACCTGGGCGATGGTAGATCTTCGGCGGCGCGTTGTGCATCTTCCAGACACAAAGAACGGGTTGACTCGTGATGTGCCGCTATCTGCCGCTGCTGAACAGGTATTGTCCGCCCTGCCCCGCCGGCTGGATGGCAAGGTATGGACGTACACGCAAGAGGGTATGAGGGCATCCTGGCGTCGTGCGCTGACTCATGCCGGCATCACCGGCCTTACCTTCTGTCAGCAGCGGATGTAAATTGATACAGGGGGGTGCCCCTGTCGGGAGGCTCCCGGTAAGGGCAGCCAGCCAGGCCCGGCAAGGCGTCAGCGCCGACTTCATGGAAAGCCGCGAGCAACCAGATGATCAGCACAGGGAATGCCTGTGATCAAATATCTGCTGGATACCAACATCTGTATTTTTACCATCAAACGCAAACCGCCAGGGATTCAGGAACAGTTTCGTCAGCATCAAGGCCAAATGGCGATCAGTACCATTACCCTGATGGAGTTGATTTACGGTGCGGAGAAGTGAAGCCGCCAAACATACCGGACAACTTCGCGCCGAACTGGCAAGGATTGGCCAGCCCATAGGGCCTTATGATCAGATGATTGCGGGTCGTGGATTGGGTAAACTGATCCAAACCGTATGACGAAATATCCGAGGTTGCCCTGCTCTATGTGGCATATTCATCGTCCTCGTGCCGGCGTCTGTCAAAACCGAACTGGTCCGTGCTAAAACCGATAAGGCCGATGCGCGACTGATTGCGCGGTACTGCCAAATGCACCGCCCCGCCCCTTGGGTGCCACCGACCGATGAGATCGTCACCCTGCAGGCGCTGGTCCAACGCCTGGATGATCTGCTGGGCCTGCACAACATGGAAAACAACCGCCTTGAGACTGCAGAAGCTGCCGCGCAACCTTCCATTGAGGCGGTACTTGTCACTATCAACCAGCAGATTGACACTGTACGACGACAAATCCAGGAGCACATTGACGATCATCCCGACCTCAAATCCCAGAAGAAACGGCTGTTGAGCATTCCCGGCATTGGCGACAATACGACCGCCACCTTACTGGCTTTCATCAGTCCCTTAGAGCGATTCCACTCGGCGAAACAATTGGTCGCTTATGCAGGATTCAATCCTCGTATCCGACAGTCGGGTCAGTGGGCCGGGAAAACTCTCATTGCGAAGACCGGCAATGTTCTTCTGCGTAAGGCCCTGTACATGCCAGCGCTCACCGCCAAACGCTACAATCCTGTGATTACGGTTTTCTGTGACCGTCTGATCGCTCCTGGTAAGCGCCCTATGCAGGTGATCATTGCCGCCATGCGCAAGCTCCTGCATATCGCCTATGGCGTCCTCAAATCCGGTCAGCCGTTCGACCCTGAAAAAGCTCTTGCATAGGCGTCATCAAGACGGTATCTGACAGACGCCGTAGGTAAATACATGATGTCTTAGGTACGAAGTCAATGCGGTAAGCATTTAGTCGTTCGTGTGAAGCGTCGCATTGATCCCGCCCCAAGTGGATTTGTTCGTGGGAAGTACTTCGACAACGCCAGTTTGGCTATTTCTCCGAAACAGGAGGTGATCCTTCCCTGAAAGGTTGCGGGCGTAATCCACTGTACCATCCGGAAGTCGAACCTTGGTCCCAGCGGTGACATACAGACCTGCCTCGACAATACACTCGTTACCCAACGAGATACCTATTCCGGCGTTTGCCCCCAGCAGCGACCCCTCTCCAACCGAGTTCGTTCGCTTTCCGCCGCCAGATAAAGTTCCCATAATTGATGATCCGGCACCGATGTCGCTGCCATTGCCCACCGTGACACCGGGCGTCACGCGACCTTCAATCATGCACTTGCCCAACGAGCCCGCATTGAAATTCACGAAACCTTCGTGCATCACTGTCGTGCCCTCCGAGAGAAAGGCCCCCAATCGAACCCTGTCTGCATCTCCGATACGCACGCCGCTCGGAACCACGTAGTCCGTCATTCGAGGGAACTTATCGACGGAGAAGATCGTCAAGTGGTGGTGTTCTTCGGCAAGGAGGGAACGCAACTTAGCCACTAAATGCGGCATGACGGGACCAGCCGAAGTCCACGCCACGATGGGCAGATTCTCGAAAAGCCCGTCGAGACAAACCGTATTTGGCCTCACGCGCCGACTCGATAGCAAATACAGTCTAGCGTATGCATCTTCGACGCTACCGATTCCGACGGAAAGATCAACTTCAATTTCAAAAGCCTCACTCCTGACGAGGCCGTACTTCACCGCCAGACACGATCGCCTCGCGTCGTCATCCTCGGGAAAGTACGCCTCAATCGTCGTGTTCGATCCGGTGTCGATGTACCGAAGTCCTTCCAACTTCACATTTTCAGTTTTCATGTTCCATTCCATTAGTGAAATTATGATTGATCCTAGCAACGGCAGCACTCGCGAGATCGAAGGAATCGCCGTCTCCGCGAGCATAACGCCTCACCAAAATTGAATCGTCACCACCGGCCTTGGCCGCATTTACGGCATTATAACGAGATTTTGCTTCGATGAACCTCATTACAAACGCCCTCCGAGTTTTCAGAGGCCCCGGTCGAGGCGGATTGCTCCTATGGAACACTGTTTTATCAAAGATGATCGCATCACCTGGCGCAAGTGGGTAGCTAACCCCTTCGCAATCGAATAGGTACCTCGAGAATCCGGAAATGTAGAGTGAATCACTAAAAATAGATAAGGGAACTGCTCTTGAATGAACGGGAAGATCTTCTTGAAGCGCTTCTGCTCCGCGTTTCGATATTTCGGGCCCAGCAGCGTCTTGTAGATATTCGGGATATCGTAACGCCCCTCTGCCAAGGCTCTGGTCACGCGAGACTGCAACTTAAAGAACTCGCATCCGGAAAATGAGGTTGTTGAAAGCATGGTCATGCCGCCATCCTGATCTTCCTGATCGATCGGGTCCAATGGAATCCATATCGAAAACGCCCGATCTTCTGGAAAGATGTACTTAAAACTCGTGATATGAGGAACACGAACCTGTTTACACGCAGTGAAGGACCCCGGATGCCGTCTATGCTGCAGGCATTCAACGGCAGGCAGCCTGACCTGCTATGCCTATCGTCCAGAGCTTATGCCCCCTTTCAGGCTGCCCAACTCACAGGGACACCTAAAGTCCAATGGCTGATACTCTTGGCAATGGCTTTGACTTCGCTAAAAGGCAGGGGTTGAGGAAATTGGCGGTTTACCTCATCCACCTTGCCCAGGAGGACGGCGGCTTGCCAGCGTGATAACCCATTCGGTCCCCAGAAGTCTCTAACGGCACGGTAAGACCATAACCGCACAGCATCAAAGCAGATACCGTCTTGGACGACGTTATGCAACTCCCAATTTGGGGTTAAACGGTTTCCCCGACTTGAGGACGCCGAAAGCCAGATGCAGGAGCTTGCGCATGGCGGCGACCACCACTTGCATGGGGCGTTTGCCTCGGGCCAATAGCCGGTCGCAAAAGGATGCGATGATGGGGTTGTGCCGCTTGGCGACCACTGCCGGCAGGTAGAGGGATTTGCGCAACAAAGCATTCCCCGCCTTGGCGATAGGGGTCTTTCCTGCCCATTGACCCGACTGGCGAATGCGGGGATTGAGGCCGGCATAGGCAACCACCTGTTTGGCAGAGTGGAACCGCTCCAAGGGGCTAAGAAAGGCCAGCAAGGTGGCGGCCGTGTTGTCCCCAATACCAGGGATACTGGACAGCAACTCCTGTTGGTTTTTGAGATCGGGGTGTTTATCGATATGGATCTCGATCTGCAGGCGTAGCATCTCGATCTGCTGATGAACAAATTGCAGGACGGCCTCCACGGACTCCCGCGCTGGCCCTGTAGCGGCTTCCAGTCGGTTGTTCTCCATCGTTTGCAGTGCCAGGAGGTCCTCCAGACGTTGAACCAGGGCCTGGAGGGTGGCGATCTCCTCAGCCGGCGGCACCCAGGGCGCAGGACGGTGCATCCGGCAATACCGGGCAATGAGCCGGGCATCGGCCTTGTCCATCTTGGCCCGGGTCAGTTCTGTCTTGCCGAAGGCATGGATCTGGGCCGGGTTGACCACGCTGATGAGGATCTGCTGTTGCGCCAGAAAGCGTGCCAGGTCCCGCCCGTAGACGCCCGTGGTCTCCATGCAAAGATGGGCTTCCTGGGCGTCGTGCCTGGTCAGCCACTCCAGGAACTGCTGATGTCCAACGGGTGTGTTGGGGAAGACCTTACTGCGATACTTGCCCTCAGCGTTCAAGAGAGCCACATCGAATTTGGTCTTGGCCACGTCGATGCCAACGAATAGGGTAGGATGAGTCATGCCAACCTCCTTGAAAAGATAACGGCGATCTACGGACCATGCCGGTTCAACCTTATCTGTGCAGGCTCTTGCCCAGGGCAGGCCTTGGATACCGTCCGAACGGGTGGCAAAGGTGAGACGAGCGATTAATCTGCATTACAGGATTGATTCCTTGGGTGACAACCAGTCTTGCCCGCCTCGCTCCGGGGATCAGCCGAAGGGTACCAATCCACAGGGACTGGTTCCAAGACATAAGGTGACATTGCGACCCAACCCAGCATCACGGTATGCCTTCTCATTCGCCGCGGACTTCAGATCCAGAAGCTCGGCCAGTTCTGCCAGTGAGTATTGATGATCATGCACGACAAGCGTTTCCCACGAATCATGCAATGGATTTTTTGTGACCAACCCCGCAAAACTGGGGTCAGCATCCAATTGGCGGCACAACGCCCCTTCTAGGGCAGAAAGATAGCGCAGAGGCTTCAGGCGGGCTGCGCTCGTGCGACACACTCCGGCAGCCAAAAAATACAGTGCATGGGCATGACCGTTCTTCTGATTGATAACAAGACGATTGGGTTGAGGCGCGTGGTGCTTCTCAAAGTATCCAGAGTTGACTTGTCGATCGATGTCCTGCGCAATGGCCCAAACCATTGCTAGGCTGTTATATTACAGATACCGATAGGCAAGCGCCTGTTGCGCTGCCCGCACTTTCAAGCCGGATTCAAGTCGTTTGTGCAATAAGGCTTTTTGGGTAAATGCTCGACAAAAAAATGATGCTCGTGCGGCATCTGTCGCTGCGGATTACGGACGCCGAAGCCTTCTTTGCGTGTTTTGGTCTTTCTGTTGCCGAGATACTTGGCGTCGAGGCGATCTAATTCTGCCTGTAACGCCCGCCGCTCTCCATCTTGGTCCACGTGACACAGCGCCCGTAGAATATTGTCTCTAGTCATGGCATGATTGCGTTTAAGGATGGAAACCCAGTCTTTTTTGGGAAGATCAGATGCCATACCACACCCCCGACGTAGACCGGGTTCGGCCTACGTCGGGGGGTGGTTCACATAAATCTGCAATAAATTGCCTTAATCCAATGGTGCCGCGTTTTACGTTGCCGTTAACAATTTGTCTGATTCGGCGCGGGATTTTTCCAGACTGCTCTGCAATTTTTTGTGGGCAACCCGAGCAAAAGGAGGCTTAAAACATCCCGATATTTACCTTTATATCGAGACAAGGTGTAATCGCGTTTTCTGTTTATCCGCGCCGCGACCGCTAAGTTAGGTTCCTCCTCTATCTCAAAGCAATTTTGCTCTGATGATTGTTCGGACGACCAGCGAATAAGTTGAATATTAACTGCTTTTTTGTTTCTGCGGTTGCGTTTTTTTGGCGAGTTTGGTAGATCATGGAAGCCCTGATAGTGGCTCAGGAACAGCCAGCCGGGTATCGTATTTTTCACGGCCATCCTCACTTTCTGAGCACTCAAAAAGTGGTTGAGCAAGAGATTTGGAATTCTGGAGGCCGGCATCCCAATTCTCATGTTGCGCAAGCCATGCATCTACCTGCGCCTGCAGCATCTGGGCGCGATTCATCGCGCACCCCCGTTACTGCGTAACACAGCAATGCGTGGGCGGCCGACTTTGCGGTGCGGCGCGACTGGAAGCGTCTTAGATGTGTGCTGAGGCCATTGATCCAGCCATTCTTGAATGGCTGCATGGGTCCACCTGGGACCGCGGGCGCCTGGCACATGGATAGCCGGAGGAAGTAGATGTGGAGTTTTGCTGTAGATGTTCTGGAGGGTTTTCTTTGATATGGAGAGATGCGCGGCCAGGGCGGCCTCGTCTACAAGTCTTGATCGGGGAAGCTCTGGGTCTGCTGGGGAATCGCCTGCAGCCGCCTGTTTCTTACCTTCTGCTCCGCGGCGCTCCTGGGTGCGGCGGGCGCAAGGCGGAACAGACACAACAACGCGGCCACCATTATTGTTATATGATTTTTTGAGCAGCAGTTTCTCTTGATTAATCTGGGCTTGCATCCGGCGCAAACGCTTAATTTCAGGCGTTCCATCCCGTGCGGGCACATGGATAACCTCCCCATTGGGTGTAACATGGCTGGCTGGCTGGACAAAGCTCGCTGGCTAACTCAAACTCTATGTTTTCTTCTTCGCGGGCAAGCTGTTCTGCAGTTTTCTCTTTCTCGGTTTTCACTCGTTTCTCCTGATACTGCTCACCATCCCCATTTTTCGCGCCTATTTTGGCGGGGGTGGCCAGGAGATAAAAAGCACCGGACTTTCCAGGTCCGGCCCGCATTTGGAATATGCGGCACCCTACTGGCAAATATAGCCGCTTTTTCGTTGCCGTAAACATTTTTATTAAATAAAATCAATATAGTGTATAACGCCATGTTATACACTATAGCGTCATTTCTAACGGCCATGATGTTGTGCAGGCCAATGAATGCGGGGATTTCAGGGTTTTTGGGGTGTGGTTTGATTTTCGGTACGCCGGGGGTTCCGTCCGAGATTGGACGGAACCCTGATTAAAGCCTAAGGGTTTGACGGGTGTATTTGATCAACTTTTTCCAGAATGCGTAAAGCTGCTTGCGGGTTTCCCTGAGCAGCCATCACGCGGAACCTGCGCTCGACATCCATTTCAGTGAGCATTTGCGCCGTCCACTCGTCAAAGAGCTTGTTTACGCTGATCCCCTTCATGCGGGCCATATCCCGGATTTTGTCCGCCTTGTCGTCTGGGAGTCGAATCGTCAATGTACTCATTTGAACACCTCCAGGCATTCCGATGGTTTAAGGATGCACAACTCCGGCCAGGCAAGTTCCCCGCCTTTCAAATCCGAGATGTTGTGCGTGATGATGGCTTCAGCGCCTCCCGCCACAGCCAATTCGATAAGATGATTGTCCCCTTCATCGGGAAGATTCGGACGCCATCCGTAGTAGATGGAGATCCACTTCCCCTGCTTCGCCAGCGCGGCCATGACGGTTTTACGCTCGTCGTCTGTAGTCTCCCCGGTCCATATTGGCCTACCCAGCATAGCCTCGTATTCCAGCCACAGCGCATTCCCGAACAAAGGGACGTAACGCCCAGTCAATGCGTGTTTCAAGACGGCGCGAGAGGCGCCCCCTTCCGACCGCATGGCGGCAACAAAAATATTCGTGTCAATGACGAGTTGAACCATGAGTGACAGCATATATGCTTTCATTTGCGAAAACAAGGCGCCCATAGACCCACTGACGAAAAATCAAATGATCTTGAATCAGCGATTCCCTGGCGCTCAATTCAATCTGGGAACGACGGGGAATGACAAAGAACGGTATAACGCACAACATGATGTTTATATTATTATTTATCGTGCATCTCGTTGATGCAAAAAGTGGCTGTCGCTGACTATTAATCAGCGGGCCTCTGGTTCGATCCCCTCACAACCTACCATGTAAAACAATTGGTTAGGCTTCTGTCTAGGCCCTTTTTTGTTGCCATATTGAATTTGCACCGTAATTGCACCACAGTTTTGACGCATGGAAAGAATCGACGTGCGCAGTTTGACGATAGAAGGGCGGCAGATGCTCCGCCGGATGGTGGTCCGTCTGCGCAAGCAATCTGGGATGCGTGTTGAGGAATTGGCGAAGGTCTCCGGCGCACATCCCACGACCATCAAAGGCTGGTTGGCGCGCGCCCGTAAAGAAGGTGAAAATGGACTGGAGGAGAAACGCCGTGGTCGTCCTGTCGGGGCTTGTCGCAAACTGACCTTGGCTGCCGAGGCCTGGATACGGGACCCGATCGTCCAGGGCAATCCCCAGCAATTGAAAATGCCTTTTGCGTTGGGGCTTCACCCCGCAACGCCCCGTCAAAAGGGCGTTGGAGCAGAATCCGGAGGCGGTCCGTCAGTGGCTGGAGCAGGACTATCCCCGCCTACGCGCTCAAGTGGCCCAAGAGGGCGCGGTGATTTACTGGGGGGATGAAACCGCCGTCAAAGAAGATGCCCATTGGGTGCGCGGATATTCACCTCGGGGACAAACCCCGGTATGGGCCATACCAGCCCGCTGGACGACGCTGTCCATGATCTCGGCGATTTCGCCACGCGGTGAAGTGGCCTTCCAGATGGTCGAAGGCAGCATTGATGCGGACCGTTTCATCGCTTTTCTCGCTGCCTTGATTCAGGATGCACCCAAGAAAATCTACCTAGTGGTAGACAACCTGCGTGTGCATCATGCCAAGGTGGTGACGGCTTGGCTCGCGGATAAAAAAGACCGTATTGAACTCGCTTTTTTGCCGCCCTATGCGCCGGAATCCAACCCTGACGAATACCTGAACAGGGACTTCAAAACGGCGCTACGCACAGGTGCAGTCAGTACGGACAAAAACTCCCTTCTGGCAAAGGCAACAGCCTTCATGCAGGGCCTGCGCCAAACACCGCAAAAGGTCGCCCGCTATTTTCGGCACCCAGCCGCCCGCTACGCCATGTCGGATATTTAAGGGCCGGGTTAATAACTGGATACGCCGTTTACACAAAATTCAGGACACCCTCCAACGCCCAGATCTTTTTTGTATAATTTCATGGGCCTTCTTCAAGAGATCATGTTCGAGTTGCAACTGCCGAATGTCGCGTCGAAGCAATTCGCGTTGTCGCTCCAACTCCGCCCGCTCTGGCTTGGGCTGTGAATCGTTGTGGCGTTTCATGAATGTGGGGACCTCACGGCCGAGTAATTGGTTCTTCCATTTGTACAACGTCGGTCTGCTCACGCCTAATTTTTGAGCAACGGCTCGCGCAGTTGCCTGTCGCGTGCACAGAGCTATGACTGCCTCCTGCTTCCGCACGCGAGGGCATGGCAGGCGCCCAGCAGCTTTGCCGACAACACGTTTCCTTGTTTCAGGGCACGGATCATCAATCCAGGCGGCCAGTGTCCCCCGCCCTGGATAGCCCAGTGCCTTCAGCGTTGCGGCAATGCAGCGATCATGCCTAAGGTAGTGCTCAACCGCCACTTTCTTCTGCTCATCCGTGTACTTCGACTTCGAGCGCACATAGCCCGCCGGCAAATCAGCATATCGTTCGTATTCCCGATGCCAACTCTTGAGAGCATTCTTTGTCGGGTAACCCAACTGACGAATGGTGGCTGCAGTGCGCCTCCCAAGCTTTATGTAGAGCCTAACTGCCCGAATGCGACCTCGTATGACTACATGAACTACCTCCATGTAGTCCAAGTTCTCGTCCGCACCCCCTTTAAGGGTGCCTTCCTTTAGTTGTGATGGAATCGCTGATCATCGGATTTTTGGTGGGCGGGCGACGCAACTTCCAGTTCTTCGATGGTATTCCTGATATCCTGCAAAAGTAGCCCCGCCATGTCCCGGGAAAAACCCTCACGGATGACCAGTCGTAACACGGCAATAGCGGTCGCGTTCTCCGGCAAGGTATAGGCGGGCACCTGCCAGCCGCGAATGCGCAGGCGTTCGGACACATCAAACACGCTATATCGACAATTATCTTTGAGACGCAGGGCAAATACCGGAATAGCACTGCCGTCACTCAGCAGTATAAATGGATCGATTTTCGCAACTTCGCGGGCAAGCCAACAGGCAGTATCCCGCAGATTACTCATGATACGGGTGTAACCTTCGCGCCCAAGACGCAGCAGGTTGTAATATTGCCCGACAATCTGATTGCCCGGCCGGGAGAAATTGAGGGTGAAAGTCGGCATGTCTCCCCCCAGGTAATTGACATGGAACATCAGTTCTTCAGGAAGATGCGCTTCACCCCGCCAAAGTGCCCAGCCAACCCCGGGATATACCAGACCATACTTGTGTCCAGAAGTGTTGATGGAAACCACATTAGGCAGACGAAAGTCCCAACGTAAGTCGGATTGCAGAAACGGGGCGACAAAACCGCCGCTTGCGGCATCCACATGGATGGGAATTTGCAGCCCTGTTTTATGGTTATGGGCAAGCAGGGCATCGTGGATTTCCGCGACAGGATCAAATTCACCGGTAAAAGTGGTTCCCAGTACCGCCACAACACCGATACTGTTTTCATCCACCATGGCTAGAACCTTATCGGGGGTGAGTGTGTAGCGATCATTCTGCATGGAAATATAGCGCGGTTCCACTTCCCAGTAGCGACAGAATTTTTCCCAGACCACCTGCACATTGCGGCCCATCACCAGATTGGGTTTGTCCGTACTCTGACCGCTATCCTGTCGACGTTTCCGCCATCGCCATTTTAATGCCATGCCCGCAAGCATGACGGCTTCGCTGGAGCCGATGGCGGATACACCCACAGGTTTTTCTTCGGCATTCGCATTGAAGAGGCGGGACAACATGTTGACGCATCGGCTTTCAATTTCGGCAGTTTGTGGATATTCATCCTTGTCGATCATGTTTTTGTCAAAGGTTTCGACCATGAGTTTTTCGGCTTCAGGCTCCATCCAGGTGGTGACGAAAGTGGCCAGATTGAGACGGGCGTTACCATCCAGCATCAATTCATCGTGGATCACCTGATAGACCGTTTGCGCTGGCATCTCGCCATCAGGCAGGCGATATTTAGGAATAGTGTGATCCATGGTGCGGGATCCATAAGCCGGGGTGATGTCACTGTCTTCAGCAAAACGCTTGACCATGAATGTCTCCTTATGGGGCTACCTGCTTTTGGTCACTTGCCTGTTGGGAAAGTTCATTATTGGCTGATCCAGAGGTAGATGAACCGCTGGCAGCCGAATCCACCGCAGCAGGATTTGCGCCTGCGCGGGGGTCGGATAACAGCGGATGCTGAAGCCTGCGTAGCCCTTTTTTTGCGCCCGCGCATCGCCATGCCCTTGCTGCTTCCCGGGTCCATGCGGCCCCCGTCCGGCGTCCCCGCCAGCGCTTCAGGCGCGATCCGCTGTCATCTGCATTTTTGTTTGGATAGCCCCGTGCAGGAATCCTTGGATCGACTAATATTCCGTCACCATCGGCGCGCAGTGGCGCGCAGTAGGAATCAGCATTATCCACTTGATGAGTGACGGGCCATTTCATGTGCGTTGAATTGATTGAGCAAACTATTTCTGAACCAGAAAGGCGGAGTTTGTCGAGGCAGGGTTGCGGGTTGATAGGCAGCAGCCCGGTCATACGCCGGATGACGATGATGCTGGGCAAGGTGGCGCGCACGGACAGCACGGTACTCATCCTCGGTGAGTCAGGCACGGGTAAGGAAGTGATCGCCCGGTGCCTGCACCGGCACTCCCCCCGCCGGGACGGGCCTTTTGTGGCCATCAACTGTGGGGCTATCCCTTCGGAGTTGATGGAAAGTGAGCTCTTCGGACATGAAAAAGGGGCCTTCACCGGCGCGCTGGCCACCCGCAAGGGACGTTTTGAGCTGGCCCAGGGCGGCACGATCTTCCTGGATGAAATTGGTGAGATGAGTCCGCAGATGCAGGTGAAGCTGCTGCGCGTCTTGCAGGAAAGGCGTTTTGAGCGGGTGGGCGGCACACGGGAATTTCAGGCGGATGTGCGCGTACTGGCGGCCACCCATCGCAACCTGGAAGAACGCATTCGCGCGGGTTCCTTCCGCGAGGATCTGTACTATCGGCTCAATGTGTTTCCCTTTGAGGTGCCTCCCTTGCGGGAGCGATCCGGTGACATTCCCCTGCTACTCAATCATTTTCTGGATCGCCTGGAAAGCGATGGGTATGCGCCGGTCACCCTGTCGGATGCCTGTATGGCCGCGCTCGAGGCGTATCCGTGGCCCGGTAACGTGCGTGAATTGCAGAATTTTGCGGAGCGGCTGATGATTCTCCACGGCGGTGAACAGATAGAGGTCGGTGATCTGCCCGCTCGCTTTCGGAGTGGTGTCAAGGACGATGTGGAGAATGAGCGGCAAAGCCTCGCCGCCATCTGGACCGCGCCGGTGTCCCTCTTGCCGGATGGCCCTTTCGACCTCAAGCTGCATCTGGAGGAGATCGAGAAGGATCTGCTGCTCCAGGCCATGGTCGCCTGTAACCAAGTGGTGGCCCATGCGGCGCAACGTCTGGGACTGCGTCGCACCACGCTGGTGGAGAAACTCAAGAAGTACGCCATGATCAATCTGCGGGAGTACAGCAGTTGATGATGGCGGCTGACCCACAAATCCCGGATGCCGCCAGTCTCATGGAGGCTTTTTCGCTGTTCAATCAGGCCTCCAAGGATCTGACCGAAGCCTATGGCGCCCTCCAGATGGAAGTACGGCGTCTCAGCGCGGAACTGGCCGAGGCGAATAGCCGCCTGCGGCAGGAACTGGAAGCGAAGGAGCGTATGCGCGAACGCCTGGCCATGCTCCTGGAAATGCTGCCAGGGGCGGTATTGGTCGTGGATCACGCGGGCACCATCATGGAAATGAACCCCGAGGCGCAACGTATTCTCGGAGCGGATCTGCGCGGAACCGACTGGCGTGAGGTACAGACGCTACAGTGGCAACCGGGTACCAATGAATGGATGCTGCAGGGATCCGGACAGGCGGGTCTGCGCGTGACGGTGGCGGTCAATGCGCTACCGGGGGAGGGCGGACAGATCATTCTGCTTCAGGATGTGACGGTGGCGCGAGCACGGGAGGAAGCGGCGCAACGCCGCGAACGTCTCGCGGCGATGGGCGAGACCATGGCGGGCCTGGCCCATCAGTTGCGCACTCCGCTGGCCACGACGCTCCTGTCAGTGTCGCAATTATCCTGCGAGCATGGCGAAGCGCGTTTTCACCGGCAACGGCAGCGCGCCTTGGAGCGCCTGCGGCACCTGGAAGCCACCATCGATGCCATGCTGCGTTTTTTGCGCGGCGCCGAACAGGAAGAGGGCGCGGTGGCGATGGCGGAGATCCTGGACGGCCTGCGGCGGGAGTTCGACCTGCTTTTCCGTCAAAAAAATGTCACGTTACACATGCCGCAGCGCGTGCCTGACTGGTTTTTGACGGGAAGCCGGGCCGCCTGGGTGAGCGTGCTGGCCAACCTGCTGCACAACGCGTTGTTCTACAGTCCTTCCGCGAGCGCCGTGCTGCTTGACTTGCGGCTGGCCGAGGAGGGTGACCTGATTCTGGCCATCGCCGATGCGGGTCCAGGGATTGCCGAGGCCGATCGGGAGAAGGTATTTACCCCTTTTTATACCAGCCGCCGTGATGGTACGGGTCTCGGTCTGGCGATCACCCGCAATTTTGTGGCGGCCATGGGGGGCACGATAGAGATCGAGACCGCCCTGGGCGGGGGGGCATGTTTTGTGCTGCGATTGCCCCTTTGGCAACCGCCACAACCACTGCCCAGCGGGGCAATGATGCAGGAGAGATCATGATGAGCTGTTACCGGCCGCGGATATTGTTGGTAGAAGATGATGATCATCTGGCTGAAGCGCTCCAGGAAGGACTGGAGGAGCACGATTATCGGGTGCAGCGCGCAGAGGAGGGTGCGACAGCCTTGGCCGCCCTGGGAGCGGCATCCTTCGATCTGATTCTGAGCGACGTGCAGATGCGCCCCATGAATGGCTATGCCTTGCTCAAATCCCTGGAGAACCGTCCGGAAAGCCCCCCGGTACTGATGATGACTGCCTGGGGCAGCATTGCCGAGGCGGTACAGGCCTTGCAGAACGGGGCCGTGGATTATCTCGTCAAACCCTTTACCATGGATGTGTTGCTGGAAAGCATCCGCCGCCATGTCCGCCAGGTGCGGCGGGCGGAGGAGGGATGCATTGCTGAGTCCGTTGCGATGCGGACCACCTTGGGGATGGCACGGCGGGTAGCGGTAACCGATGCGACGGTTTTGCTGACGGGTGAGAGTGGAGTGGGCAAGGAAGTGCTCGCCCGCTATCTGCACCGGCAAAGCAAGCGTCAACGGGGACCTTTCATTGCGGTGAACTGCGCGGCGATACCCGATACGCTGCTGGAGGCGACGCTGTTCGGTCACGAAAAAGGCGCGTTTACCGGCGCCAGCCAGGCCAGTGCCGGGAAGTTTGAACAGGCCCAAGGGGGTACGCTGCTTCTGGATGAAGTCACGGAAATGCCATTGGCGTTGCAGGCAAAACTGCTACGGGTGTTGCAGGAGCGGGAGATGGAACGGGTGGGCGGCAAACAGAGCATTGCGCTGGACATTCGGGTGATAGCGACCAGCAATCGCGACCTTCAGACCGCCGTGGCCACCGGGCATTTCCGTGAGGATCTGTATTATCGGCTACAGGTGTTTCCCATACGGATTCCGCCCTTGCGGGAGCGGCCGGCAGATGTCCTGCCCCTGGCAGAGCATTTTCTGGTACGACATTGTCAGCAGATGGGATTGCCGCCGAAAAGGCTGGATGCCGTCGCCATTCAGGCGCTTCGGGCCTATCCGTGGCCGGGCAATGTCCGCGAACTGGAGAATGCGTTGCAACGCGCGGCCATCCTGGCCATGGCGGAAGACATCCGAGTGGCAGACCTGGGGATCGCCGTCGTGGAAGGGGTCGCGGATCACCCCCTTCCCCACGCGGAGAGTCTCTCCGGCGAGGGGACATCAAGGGCCGCCGCCATGGACGTGTGTTTGCCGCTGGACGATTTGCGTGCCCATCACGAACGGGAAGCCATCGTCCTGGCATTGACCCAGAGTCAGGGTTCGCGGACGCTGGCGGCCCAGTCCCTGGGGATCAGCCCGCGTACTCTGCGACACAAATTACAGCGTTTTCGTGAAGCCGGGTATGCGTTGGGCCAGTGATGGCGCGGATTTTGCTTATTCAACCTCCAACAATGGATAGAACGGGTGGGTACGGCCATGAGCAGTGTGGATTCCCTGGATTCCCTTTTGACGCAGTTGCGAGCCCTTGCCGATCAGGCGCAGGGGATGAAGGCCCCCGCCCCATCCGCAGGCGGTGGGGGTGATTTTGCCCATACCCTGAAAGGAATGGTGAATTCCGTAAACGACCTGCAGGCCAAGTCCAATGTGCTGCAATCGCAATTTTCCAGCGGAGACAAGGCGGTGAGCCTCAGTCAGGTGATGGTGGCCTCGCAAAAAGCGGGTCTCTCTTTTCAGGCGATGCTTCAGGTGCGCAACAAACTGGTGTCCGCATACCAGGACATCATGAATATTCAGGCCTGATCGGTACGATTGGCGAACGGCAAGGACGGATACATGGCCACTGAAGCGGCGGTACCCACCACGCTCTCCGGAGGCGCTGCGGCAGTGCAGCGCCGCTGGCAGGAAATGCCGCCCAATCGCCGTTTCACGGCGTTGGCGGTGCTCGCCGCCGTACTGGCGGTGCTGATCGTCGCCTTCGTCTGGAATGGTAAGCCGCCTTATAAAGTGCTCTATACCAATCTTTCCAATCGGGATGGTGGTCAGGTGATTGCCGAACTGCAAAAGCTGAACATTCCCTATCGCATCAGTGACGGTGGTGCGGTTATCTCGGTGCCGGAAAGCCATGTCTACGGGACCCGGATGAAACTCGCCGCGGCCGGGCTGCCCAAGGGGGCCGGCGTCGGCTTTGATCTGCTGGACCACGAACCCATGGGTACCAGCGCATTTGTCGAGCACATCAATTACCAGCGGGCGCTGGAAGGTTCCCTGGAGCGGACGATCGCTTCCCTTTCGGCAGTGGAAAACGCCAAGGTGCATCTCGCTATTCCCAAACCTTCGGTGTTTCTCAGCGAACAAGAAAAACCCACGGCATCGGTGATGTTGGCGGTTTATCCGGGGCGGGTACTGAGCGCGGCACAAGTGGCGGGAGTGGTGCATCTGGTGGCGGCCAGCGTGCCCGGTTTGCAGGACAAGAATGTTACCGTGGTCGACCAGCACGGTGACTTACTCAATGTTCATGCCAACGCCGGCACCGGTTTACAGCCATCACAACTGGCTTATCAGCGTGCGGTAGACCAGCGGTATGAAAAACGTATCCAGGAGATTCTGACGCCCATCGTGGGCCGCAATGGGGTGCGGGTTGCCGTTTCCGTGGATATCGATTTCGCCAAGAGTGAAAGCAGTTCGGTGCGTTACGGCAAGAAACAGATTCTGAGCGAGCAGACGCATGTCAGCAGTGGTACGGGGGGCGCCGGACCCTACGGGGTGCCGGGCGCGCTTTCCAACCAGCCACCGGGGGTGGCCATCGCGCCGCTGACGGCGCCGGTGGCCTCGGCGATGTCGCCTGCCGCGTTGATTGCGGTCGCGCCCACGCTCAAGATGCTGGCGCCTACGGAGAGCAGCAGCGACAGCACCACCAACTACGATGTGGACAAGACCATCGTGCATACGGTGCAGCCCGTGGGCAGCGTCAAGCGCCTGTCGGTCGCGGTTCTGGTGGACGACCGGGTGAGCGAAAGCGGTCTGGGTGCCGTCCACGCCAAACCCTTGACGACCGCTCAACTGGCGCAGGTGCAGCAACTGGTGGAAGACGCCATAGGCTACAACGCGCAGCGCGGTGATACGGTGAAAGTGGTCAACATGCCCTTTACCACGCAGTCGGCGGCGACCGCCCTTCCGTGGTGGCAGCAGTCCTGGTTCCTGACGTTGATGAACAGTGGTTTGCGTTACCTGGCGCTGTTGATGCTGGCCCTCCTGCTTTATGCCGGGGTGGTGCGCCCCCTGCTGCGCCGCCGCGAGCGGCGGGAACCGGTGATGCGCGCCGAGGGATCCGAAGGGGAAACCGCCGCAACAGAGGGTACCAAGCCGATGGCATCAGGAGCCAACGTGCCATCCGCCTCCGCTGGAGGGGGGCATGGACCGGTGACCGTCCCTGCGAATCCTCTGGAAACCGATCTCTATGTGGCGCGCCAACTGGTCATGCAGGACCCGGCACGCGCCGCGCAGGTAGTGAAGGAATGGCTCGCCAATGAGCGCGAAACAAGATCTTGACGGCATCGATCGCAGCGCCATCCTCCTGCTGAGTCTGGGGGAGGACGAGGCTGCGGAAGTGATGCGCCATCTAGGGCCGCGCGAGGTCCAGAAGCTGGGCGCCGCCATGGCGCGCCTGTCCCATGTCTCCACCGATCAGGCGCAAATGGTCTTGGCGGATTTCCGCTCGCGTCTGGAACGCCAAACCTCCCTGGGGGTCGGGAGCGATCAGTACATCCGGGCGATGCTGAACAAGGCGCTGGGCGCGGATAAGGCGGGCACCCTCATCGATCGTATTCTCCACGGTGGTGACACCAGTGGATTGGAGAACCTCAAATGGATGGATGCCCGTTCCATCGCCGATTTGATCAAGCTCGAGCACCCGCAAGTGCTGGCCATGATCCTCGCCTACATGGAGCCTGAGCAGGCGGGGGAGGTGATTCATCATCTGCCGGAGCGGCTGGTCAGCGAGGCCATGATGCGGCTGGCGAGTCTGGAGACGGTGCAGCCCGCGGCGATCCGGGAGTTGAACGAGATCCTGGAAGAGCAGTTGTCGGGAGAATCGCAAAGCCTGCAGGTGGCCAGCCTCGGTGGGCCGAAGGCGGCGGCGGAAGTGCTCAATCGTCTGGAAACCAGCCTTTCCGGCAGCATTCTCGAGAAGATGCGGGAAAACGATAGTGAACTGGCGGAAAGGGTGCAGGAGAAGATGTTTGTCTTTGATGATCTGATCAAGCTGGATGACCGCAGTCTGCAGGTGTTGCTGCGGGAGGTGCCTTCCGAGGGATTTGTGACCGCCTTGAAGGGTGCCAGTCCGGGACTGCGCGAAAAATTCTTCACGAACATGTCAAAACGCGCCGCGGAGATGATGCGCGATGATCTGGAGGCTAAAGGGCCGGTGCGGGTCAGTGAGGTGGAGAGCGCACAGAAGGCCATCCTGCAGATTGCCACCCGCTTGGATGCCGCCGGGCAAATCAGTCTCGGTGGCGGTAGCGGTGAGGCCATGGTTTGAAGACCGGAGCGTGTCCATGAAAATACCCCAGGAAGTGATTTCTCGGGATGCGATTGTCGATCTGCAGCGCTGGCGGTTGCCAGATATGGCTGCGGTTGCCGCGCGTGCCCAGCCCATGGACACATCGGGGGAGTCCATTACCGCGCAATCCGTGGCCTTGCCGACGGCGGAGGAATTGCAAGCCATTTATGGTCAAGCCGAGCGGGAAGGACGGGAACAAGGGCAGCGGGAGGGGCTCGCGGCGGGTTATGCCGAGGGCATGGCCGCAGCGGCCCAGGATCGACAGGCATTACAGCAGATTTTACACGATTTCAGTCTGCCGCTGCGGGCGCTGGATGTGAGCGTGGAACAATCCTTGCTGGCGCTGGCCCTGGAAATCGCTCGGCAGGTCATCCGCCACGAACTCAATCTGCGGCCGGAGTTGCTGTTGCCGTTGCTGCGGGAAGCGCTGCGCGTGGTGCCGATACGGAGCAAGCCACCCAGTATCCGCCTGCATCCCGACGATCTCGCATTGGTGGAGCGGTTGATGCCGGAACTGACGGAGCAGGGGGTGATCTTGCAGGCGGATGCGGAACTGGAACGGGGGGGAGTATTGATGGCCGCCAGCCTGGAGGTCGATGGGGCGCGTCCCGATCGCCGCTGGCAGGGGCGCGAATTTGATCATGCGGCTACGCAACTGGATCTTCGTCTGGAGACGCGCTGGCGAGAAACTTTGGATCAGCTTTTTGGCGAAATTTCCACATGAACGGGAGCTTTACCGACCGCCAACCCCGTTGGGGCGAATATTTGCGAAACATACGGTCGCGGATACAGCGGCAACCTCCCGTGCTGTTACCCAGCGGCCGCCTGGTGCGTATGGTGGGTCTGGTTTTGGAGGCGGAAGGCTTTGATGCCAGCATCGGCACGCGCTGCCGGGTGGCGGCGGCGCATCAGCGCGGCATCGACGCGGAGGTCGTTGGTTTTCAGGCTGGACGCTTACAACTCATGGCGGCGGGAGATCTGCACGGGGTGGCGCCCGGCGCCCGGGTGCAGCCTTTGGCGGGAGAAGCCCAGGCGGGGGTGAGCCCGCGCATGCTGGGCCGGGTCATTGATGGGCAAGGCCAAGTACTGGACGGGGGCGGCCCCATTCTTGACCAGGAACGTGTCCCTCTGCTGGGCACGGCCATCAACCCCATGCGGCGCGCGCCGGTGCGGACGCCGCTCGACGTGGGGGTGCGCAGCATCAATGCACTGTTCACCATTGGCCGTGGTGCGCGCATGGGATTGTTTGCCGGCAGCGGTGTGGGCAAAAGCGTTCTCCTGGGCATGATGGCGCGCAATACGGAAGCGGATGTCATCGTCGTTGGATTGATTGGCGAGCGGGGCCGCGAGGTCAAAGAATTTATTGAGGATATTCTCGGCGAGTCCGGCCTGCGCCGTGCCGTGGTGGTGGCGGCGCCCGCCGACGTGCCCGCGTTGACGCGCATTCGTGGCGCGCACCTGGCGACCGCCATCGCCGAATACTATCGGAGTCAGGGTCAGCATGTGTTGCTCCTGATGGATTCACTCACCCGTTATGCCATGGCGCAGCGGGAGATCGCCCTGGCCGTGGGTGAGCCACCCGCCGTGCGGGGATATCCACCTTCGGTGTTCGCGCGCTTGCCGGCCTTGGTGGAGCGCGCGGGCAATGGCCCCGAGGGGGGGGGCAGCATTACGGCCTTCTATACCGTGCTCATGGAAGGCGATGACCAACAGGATCCCATTGCCGATAGCGCCAGGGCCGTGCTTGACGGGCACCTGCTGCTGTCCCGCGGTCTCGCCGAGCAAGGGCAGTATCCGGCCATCGACCTGGAAGCCTCCATCAGCCGGGTGATGCCGAATATTGTGCCGCCATCACAGCTGAGCCGCTTGCATTTGCTCAAGCGTCTCTATGGTCGCTATCGCGACCAGCAGGATCTGATCACGGTCGGTGCGTATACGCCCGGCATGGAACCATTGCTCGACCAGGCGGTGCGCGCCTATCCCGGCATTCTCGCCTTTTTGCGCCAGGATCAGCGGGAATCCGTGTCGCTCGCCGCCAGTCAGGCGCAATTGGCAGAAATCATGGTCCATTATCTGGACGACGGCGCGGGCGCCACCCGGGATGGATGATGAGCCGCCAGGACACCATCCTTTACCTGCGTGAAGAGGCCGATAGCCGGCAGAAAGATCTGGCCCGGACGCTGGGCAGACAACGCGCGCTGCTGGGTGAAGTGCAGAGCAAGCTGCGATTGCTGGAAAATTATCTAACGCAGTATCGTGAACAGGCGGCCGCTGCGGAGCGGAAGGGTCTCCTCAGCGCGCAAGCGATGGAAATGCGCAGTTTCATCGCACAGCTTGAACAGGTGCTTAAGCTGCAACGGGAAAACCTTCAACGCCAGCAGCAGCAGGTGAGTCGCTTGCAAAGCGAATGGGTGACGGCCCGAGGTCGAGGTAAGGGGTTGGCCTCCCTTGCTCAGCGCCTGGAAAATGAGCAACGCAGCCTAGTATTACGCAACATGCAAAAAGAGTTGGATGAATGGGCGACGCGTTCCTCCACCCTGTGGACTGGGTATGTTTCTTGCCTATGATAGGGCGAATCTCTTTCTGAGGAGGCGCCGGAATGGCCGCAGGAATCATGCACGCAATCGCCAATCCCATAGCGGCGCCCGCGCCGGCGGATGCTCCGATCTCGGCGCAATCCACAAACAGCCCGGGATCGGCGCCTGATTTCGCTCGGGTGATGGCGGGACAGCGGGTGACGGTACCGGTGAACGCTCAGGATAAGGCGGGCACGTCTGAGAAATGCGGGGCAACGCCATCGGAAATACCGGAAAAGGTTCCGCCGCGCGGACTTCCGGCGGGGGAAGGCAGCGGCAAGACTTTGCCGGTGGCCTTGACGGCCCAGACAGCGGCGACCGTGCCCGCCCAGACGAAAACGGCCGCTACCGTAGAACCCCCCCGGAAGCGTTCCGGCCACGCGCCCGCGAATACGGATACGACGGCCGTTCCCCCGATGACCGTCCTGCTCTTTTCGCCGATGCCCCCCCTAGCCGCTGTCCCCCCGCTCGCGAAGCCCGTGCGTACGGACGGGGAAACAATCACCGCGGTGACCCTCCTTCACGGTGGAGCCCCCGGGAAAACGACGCCTTTAGGGGTTGTCGATGTGTCCGGCCATAATGCTGTGGCGGTGCCGCCCAGCACCGGCGCGGATCGTGCCGCCGGCGCCTCGGAAAAGATCGATGGGCGGAATCCGGAGAGCGGGGGGGCCAGCCTGCAAGCACCGCGTCCTTTGCCGACGCAGGGTATTGGCGTGGCTATCCCGGCCAGCCTTCCGGGTGTGGTGTCGGCGGTGGTTTCCACCAAGGGTTTGACAGGGAGTCATGGGGTCAACCCACCCGCCGCCAATCTGTCAAGCATGCCCGTGTTCAGTGGGGTTGCCCCGACCGCGGCGCCCGCTTCCGGAGGGCTTCTGGTAGCCCCCCCGGTGAGCAATCATCCCCAATGGGGTCAGGCGCTGGGGCAGCAGGTCCAGTTTTTACTGGGCCAAGGGATACAGCAGGCCACCCTGCAGCTCAATCCGCCCCACCTTGGTCCGCTGGAGGTGCGCCTGGATCTGCAGCAAAATGGTCAGACCAACGCTTTTTTTAGCTCACCCCATCCGGAAGTGCGGGAGGCCATCGCCACGGCCATGCCGCAACTGCAGGAGAGCTTTGCGGCGGCGGGGATGAGCCTGGGTCAGGCGAGCGTGGGAGCGGGGGGGGGGGGGGGGCGG
>NZ_WNJL01000015.1 GCF_010378095.1 Acidithiobacillus ferrianus
CCTTGTTACCAAAGTAGTAGCGGATCATTGAGATATTGGCACCAGCCTTCTTAGCGATCAGCCGGGTTGTAACTCGGTGGTAATCGTCAGCAAGAAAACAATCCAATGCCGCCTTTACAAGACGCCCCCTTACTGTCGCTGGCGTGTCGAGATTGTGGCTGAGCATGAGTCGCTCCATGTTCTCGTAGCGAACACTCACCACAAGGCTATCTATGCCTTGCTATTCCCAAGCCTGTAGCTGCAATTGTGTTTATATGGTGTCACCAAGGTCGATCTGACTGACCCGTCGTAGGCTTGGAGTCGCTGTTGATCGATGACTTCGCTAGGCAGCGATATTTACCCGGATGTTATTGACATTATTTTATCCGGGTATTAAGTTGGGGATTGCTTCAGCTTCGAGGTCAATGCAGTGATACCCATATTCTCTAATTTCTACACAGCCTTCAACGGTCATCGACGTATTGCGTCGGGTTCGCTGGAAACGGTTGCCTTGGTGGTTAAGCAGGCAATCGACAGTGGATCTGCCGACCCTGTCTTGATTTTTGATGACACCACCGGGCGCTCGATCGACATCGATACGAGAGGATCGGACCAGGAGATGTTGGCTCGTCTGGCGCAACCGACTATAACCAATGGTCGTGCTGAGGCAGCACAGTCTGGGTGTCTTCTTCAATCGGCTCCCGACCCGGTCGACGCTGCCGCTCAAGTGAGCGAGCCCCGCGGTCGTGGGCGTCCAAAGCTGGGCGTGGTAGCCCGCGAAGTCACATTGCTGCCACGCCACTGGGAATGGCTGACAACCCAACCCGGCGGAGCCTCCGTGGCGCTACGCAAACTGGTTGAAGAAGCAAAACGAACCTATGGGGAGAAAGACATGCGCCGCAAAGCACAGGAGCGCGCCTACCATTTCATGTCGGCGATGGCCGGAGACATGCCCAGTTTTGAGGAGGCTACGCGCGCGCTTTTTGCAAACGATCAGTCACGCTTGCGCGAACTGGTTGCCGCGTGGCCCAAAGACGTGCGCGATCACTCAATCGCGCTCGCTTCTGGAGATATCCACGATGCTTGCCCGACAACAGGCTGATAGGGGGACAACGAACATGGCTGCAATGAACTTGAACTCCGGTGCGTTGGCACCCATCGTAAATGAAGTCGATTGTGGCGTTCTTCCCGTTACTGGAACGATTCCGCAAGATCTCAACGGTGTACTGGTACGCAATGGTCCCAACCCGTTGCGTGGTCGTTTCGAAGGAAATGATATGCCGTTGGACTGGTGGCCGGAAGCTGCGATGTTTCATGGAATTTCATTTCAAGACGGTCGCGTTACGGGCTATCGTAACCGCTGGGCTCGCACGCAGCGATGGGCAAACGTGTACGATCCGGACCTCGCACCGTCTTTACTCGATACGAATCCGAACGTCGGCGTTCTCCATCACGCCGGCGAAATATTGGCGCTGTCGGACGGCGGTGCCCCGCTTGCTATTACGGCTGAACTCGAAACTCTCGGAGCAACTCGTCGTCACTCGGGACTGGCAGACGGCATGACTGCACATCCCAAGGTCGACCCGCAGACAGGCGAACTCATCACCTTTCGAGCCGATTGGAAAAAACCGTTTTTGCGCTATGGGGTGACAGACGCAAAAGGTACGCCAAGCGTCGACGTTGAAATCGAACTGTCGTTTCCGTCAATAATGCACGATATAGCGATTACTGCTACCCGCAGTATCCTGCTTGACCTTAATGTTGCGTATGACTTCTCGATGCTATCCCGTGGTTATCGCATGCCATTGCGTTGGCACGACGATCGTAAAGCACGGCTCGGTGTCATTCCTCGTCATGGCGGCGATATGCGTTGGTTTGAAGTAGCACCGTGCTTTATCCTGCATGTGGTGAATGCGCACGACGCAGATGAGTCGACGGTTGTTCTGGATGCCGTTCGATATCCCCGATACTTGCGTCTCTCGGACAACGGTGCAGCTTTTGAGGACAACCCGCTCGGAGTTCTGTGGCGCTATGTCATAGACCTTCGCAGGGGAACCGTGACCGAAAAGCAGATTGATGATATCGGTATCGAGCTGCCTCGCATCAACGAAGGCCGAACAGGCCGTCCCTACCGGTTTCTCTACGCTGCGCAGCAGCCGACCAATACTGAGATTCGAGGCATCGTTCGCTATGATCTCTGCTGCGGTTCGATGCAGAAATATAGGGTTCCAGAAGGTGACCAAAACAGCGAACCGGTGTTCGTACCGCGTCCAATCGCCTCTAGTGAAGACGATGGCTGGCTGCTCGTTTGTGTCTACCGCGAGGCAACGGATACCAGTGATCTGGTAATCCTTGACGGCCGGAATATTGACGGCGATCCGATAGCGACAGTACATCTGCCCAGGCGAATTCCCGCAGGATTTCACGGGGCATGGCTGCCAAAGGCTTGCTAAACCACCGTGAAGGTATTTCCCATGCAGCCTTGTGCGCTGGTCAGTCACGTGCAAATTCTTGAATATAGCCAATTGACGTATACTCATATTGGCCATCCAAGCGCCTGTGAGCGGTGCCTGGCGCTTAGCCAGAGCCGCCCGCCTTGGCCTGACGCGAACAATTGCCCGCAGGCTTCCGATGATTTTGTGTGGTCAGAGCCGGAAACACTCGAACGCTGTATTTTCAGGAAAAGTTTTCATTTGACCATTTGTCTTGGCCTCTTAACCCGATTTCCCGTTCCACTGGATCTACGCTGCAATTTGCCAGCCAAATTGATACAAGCTGTCGCATCCACTCAGAATGGCAAAAAACGGCTGTCGAATTGACAGATGAATCATGTGCATTCTCAATAACTGAATGAACTACCACGAACTGTTTTTTGCGCTGATTATTCGCACTATTCCAAGAGTGGTGGGTTAGCGCACGTCGTAATAAAAAAGCAACCCGCCCCATGAGGCGGGTTTTTTGTATCCGCCTTCTGGATTTTCCCCACTACGCACAGGAGCGCGTTATGCAACCACACGAACTCAAACAAGTTATTGAAGCCGCTGATCAGGCAATAAGCTGCGGAGACTTCGATTCCCTGATGGACTTTTATGCCGAGGATGCCACACTGGTGGTGCGGCCTGGCTTGAACGTGAGTGGCAAGCAACATATCAGGCAGGCGTTTAGCGCGATAGCAGAGTATTTCAACCATAGCCTCGTGGTTAAACAGGGCGATAGCAAGTTATTGAAGCTGATGATACGGCACTGGTTGTCGCACAAACTCTCCTCAGTGCAGAACCGAAACCTGGTGAGGACTTTGACTTTGCAATGGCAAGGTGCGCAACCTACGTATTTAAGCGAGATACTGGAAACGTCTGGCGCTGCGTCATCGATAACTCATATGGAACCGATCTGATCCGCTCAGAGCCGGAAGCCGTCCTACATCTGGTATGCGGAAAAATTGGGGCAGGAAAATCTACACTATCGCAACAGTTATCCGCGAATCAGAGAACCATTCTCGTTAGTGAAGACGTTTTGCTCTCTAAGTTGTATCCGGGCCAAATAAAATGTTTGGCCGATTATGTACGGTGTACGGATCATTTACGCAACGCGCTCGGCGATCATATTGAAGCACTGCTGCGAGCTGATCTGTCTGTGGTGCTAGACTACCCAGCCAATACACTAAGCAGCAGGCAATGGGCCAAGGGAATATGCGAGAAAGCGGAGGTTGCCCATCAACTGCATTACCTTGATGTGCCCGATGCAGTCTGTAAGGCGCGTTTACATGAGCGCAATGCTTCTGGAACGCATCCGTTCGCCACAAGTGATGCTGAATTTGATCAGATCACCAAACATTTTGTCCCTCCATCTCCAGACGAGGCAATGAATATCATTTTGCATCAGTTCGGCAAATAGACTTGGCGCCTGCGGATTTGGATGTCAGGGCAGTCCAGGTTCACTCGTGGGCGATGGACTGATGGTCGCGGCTATCGTCATTTGCGGTTTCGGTTATGCCGAAGGGGGTCGACTTTCTCGCAGCCTTGGCAGTTGGCAAGTGATCTGCTGGGCACCGGTTTTGTCCTTACCGTTAATGTTGCCACTGGCTATCGTGAAACTTCCGTCCGTCGGACATACGATATCGGGCTCCGCTTGGGTCGGTTTGGCCTACATAACGCTGTTTAGCATGCTGGTGGGTTTCTTCTTTTGGTACTGGGGACTGGCACAAGGCGGGGTCACCGCAGGGAGTCAGTTGCAATTATTACAACCATTTTTTGGTCTTATGCTTGCGGCGCTTCTGCTCGGCGAAGCCGTTGACCTCACGATGATCGCGACAACGGTTGCGGTCATTCTCTGTGTCGCCGGAACTCGACGATTTGCGTGACTTAATTGCACGTCTCCAGGGCATACCCCCCCCAACATACTTTTTGGAATAACACCCAGACGACTCGATAAAATCGTCGGGCAAGTGGCGACTATTTCATATCCTTTTCCTTGCCGTCCATCTGCGGCGCTGTACTGAATCTCCTACGAATGGCATCGCTTGCGCTTGGACCTGGCTCGACGAGACTGTGTCGCCAGTTCTGTTGTTTAGGAGGCTCCCAGTGGAGGTTGCAATGTCAGCCGTACGCCCAGAACCCATGCCAGTTGCAGGAACCAGCGCGGCTCACCCTGTGCAGGCTTTGGGCGGTTTGGATATTATGCTGCGCATAATGGACGGACGGCTTCCACCACCCGCCTTTGCAGAGTTCTGTGTTTGGTGCTCCCCGCATCATGGGGCGAAAGCCGCCGTTCCTAACTTTGTTGTGTATCTATCCACGGAGAATGTAAATGTCTGATAAGCGACGGGTCGTTATTACTGGCCTTGGAGTAGTCTCGCCAGTTGGAATTGGCGTTAAGGAAAACTGGCAAAATATCGTCATGGGCCATAGCGGAATTGGGTATGTAACCGGCTTCGATGCAAGTGGTTATTCAGCACGTATCGCTGGGGAGGTCAAAGGTCTAGAGTCTTCTAGGTACATATCTGAAAAAATGGCGCGCCATATTGACCGTTTCGCTCTTCTTGGATTAGTGGCAAGTATTGAGGCATTGGAAGACTCGGGTCTCGAAGTGACAGAGGCAAATGCCGAGCGTATCGGTACATATATTGGTTCCGGCATTGGGGGCACGAAAACCATCGAAGAGACAGCGTTAATAGTCAGCAATAAAGGTCCACGCCGAGTTTCTCCGTTCTATGTACCATCTGCAATTATAAATATACTCTCGGGTCACCTGTCTATTATGTATGGATTAAAAGGCCCGAATCTTGCCATGGCTACCGCATGTACTACTGCGACGCACTCCATCGGCGAAGCAGCTCGGATCATAGAGTATGGTGATGCCGATGTTATGGTGGCGGGCGGGGCGGAGGCTCCAATTACACCAAGTAGCATGGCTGGATTTGGCAATGCCAAGGCATTGGCTACGCGTAACGACAGCCCGGAAAGCGCGAGTCGTCCGTGGGACATGGATCGTGACGGTTTTGTGCTTGGCGAAGGTGCTGGCGTACTCGTATTGGAGGAACTTGAACATGCGCGTCGACGCGGTGCCAATATCTACACCGAATTGGTTGGCTTTGGCATGAGTGGCGATGCCTATCATATAACGAGTCCATCAGAGAACGGCGATGGAGCAATGCAGTGTATGCGCAACGCACTACGTAACGCTGGTGTAAATTCGAATGATGTGCAATATGTCAATGCACACGGCACGTCGACACAGTTAGGCGATCTCGCAGAAACAGTCGCCTTCAAGACCTTGTTTGGTAAGTACGCATACAAAATTGCAATCAGCTCGACCAAATCGATGACCGGGCATTTGCTGGGTGCATCCGGCGGTGTTGAGGCTGTATATACCGCACTTGCCATCCACCATCAGATCGCGCCGCCCACGGCCAATCTCACCACTCCGGATCCGCAGTGCGATCTCGATTATGTATCTAGCGGTGCGCGTGAAATGAAAATCGATGTCGCACTATCCAATTCCTTCGGTTTCGGCGGGACCAACGGAACACTGGCATTCCGCGGTTTACGATGGGGATGATGAACGATGACCAGTCTTCTTCCGGGAGTTTTGGTCGGTGTATTCGTGCTTCTCGCGCTCATCCATGTTTATTGGGCTCTTGGGGGCCAGCGCATCAAAATTGCTGCGATTCCTGAAGTGGAAGGTCGCCCGGCGTTTGTTCCGTCGCGTCTCGGGACACTTGGCGTCGCTTTAGCCCTTCTTGTATGTGCGTGGCTGGTGGCTGCCGCGTCCGGCGTTGTGCGTACCTCTCTGCCCCAGCAAGTTCTTTGCTGGTTCATGTTTGGGTTGGCGCTCGTGTTTTTTTGTTCGCGCCATGGGTGATTTCCGCTTGGTTGGATTTTTCAAGACAGTTACCGGTACGCGCTTCGCTCGCCTCGATAGCACCGTCTTCTCCCCGCTATGCCTGGCTATGGCCATCGGGATATTTGTCATTGGATGCACCCATTGAATAGCCCAAGTTCATTTCTGGCTGTTATAGCTATAAGCCAGAAAAGCACTGGAAATTAATTACAAATGGCATGAATTGTCTAAATTTGTGTGCTCTTTGGTATGCGGAGGTGTAAGTTGATTAATTACAAAGGCACGGCATTGGTTACCGGTGCGTCATCCGGTATCGGCGCATCATTTGCGCGCGTACTTGCCGAGCGCGGCATGGATGTTGTCCTGGTTGCCAGATCCATGGAAAAACTTGAGGCATTAGCAGTTGAATTAGCCCGCAAGTACAGCATAAGGGCCGATGCAATAAGTATTGATTTGAATGACCCGGGCGGAGCAGATCGGCTGTTCCACGAAACCGAAGCGCGTGGAATCCAGGTGACCATGCTCATCAACAACGCGGGCTTCGCAACCTACGGTCCTTTCGAAACACTCGATCCGGCGCGCGAACAGGCGCAGATCATGGTAAACGTGTGTGCTCTAACAGGGCTGGCCCGCCTCTACCTGCCGGATCTCCTCAAAAATCCAGGATCGGCGATGGTTAATGTCGCATCCACTGCCGCATTTCAACCTCTCCCATATATGGCGGTGTATGGTGCTACCAAGGCCTTCGTCCTGTCCTTCAGTGAAGCTCTATGGGCGCAGTTCCAGGGAACCAACGTCAGCGTTCTAGCACTCTGCCCTGGCCCGGTAAAAACCGGTTTCGCGGAAATCGTGGGTGCGGCAGAGGCGGTGGTCGGAAAGCAGGATTCGCCAGAATTTGTTGTGCGCAAGGCGCTGCGTGCGCTGGAAAATGGAAATAGCTTTACTATCCCACGCCTGAGCCAATATTTGCTGTCCGGCTTGTCACGGTTACTTCCACGGCATATGGTGGCAAGCATCAGCGGGAGGGTGCTTCGGCCTCGCACAGTCACAACCTGAAAACTACGCAATAGCTCGTTCTGCTTTCAGGTCATCCGATGGGTGGACGGTGCCCAGTGGCAAGCCTGAGCCCGTCACGGAAATTCCTTCCCATCAGAGTGAGCTGCACCACGCCAACGACTAATTCCACTAATTGCACAGCGTAGAATGCTACGTCGAATTCGCCAGATGCAGCCTTGGCGTTAAGAAAGAGTGCCGATGGGATCATCACGAGCAAGCCATTGGCGGCGATGATGCGCATACGTTTCTTTTTCTGATACAAGAGCCGCCCCTTGCGAAATTTGCCAAGCACGAAACCGGACCCGCCGGTGGCGACCAGGCAAGGCACTAGCAGGAAGAGGCCATAAACGATGCCCTGTTTGACCGCGGCAACAGCGGCATGGTCCATAAACAGTTCCGAGACCAGGGTGGAAGTCCAGAAACTGGCGATGATGAGCATCGCTGTAGTCCCTGCAAGGGCATGAAAGAGAGGTTTCATCAGCGGTCTCCTTGCTTCGGTACAGGGGAATCGAGCTGTTCGTGGATAGCATTGAGGGTCTGCAGGGCCTCATGGAGGCGTTGCAGGGAAAGGTCGGTAACAAGACCGCCAGCCCAGACCGTCTCCAGGGCCATCGCATCAGAAAAAGAGCGGATGCCCCGTTCGGTTAAAGCATAAAGGGGAGAGCTCCGGTGGTATGGATTCGGGCATCGCTCGAAAAAGCCATCCTTTTCCATTTTGTTGAGCTGTTTCTGCGCCCCTTGTCGGGTGATCCCCATAGCCTCCGCAATTTGAGGTGCGGAGAGAGGTTTCCCGGCGAGCGCAACGGCGCCTATCACTTGCCACTTGGCGCTCGTGAGATTGAGAGGCTTGACCAGTTCATCGCCCTTCTTCAGCAGACGGCCCTGCAGGCGAAATACCGCCAGCATGATCTCGGTCAAGATGACCGCCTTCGAGTTTGGTTGAATGTGCATGTGTACCCTTTTCAAAATTCGTGTTATCTCCAGTCAGGAGGATGTAAACGGTATGACCGCCCTCTCAAATTGACAACTAGTTTCCATAGTGGGTGACTAGTTGTCAATCTGTGCCCATGCGCTACCAAGAGATCTAGAGCGCTCATCCGCTAACGCCATCATTCTGGGCGTGCCGCTACTGCCAGTAGCTGTCAGGATGTATACTAAATAGAGTTGTGCAGACTTGCCGGAAGATTTTCTAATTGTCACGCGCCCAACGTCTCCTCGCCCTGATCCAAATTTTGCGCCGGCATCGATTCGCGGTTACCGGGGCGAATCTCGCTGGAGAACTCGGGATCAGTTTGCGCACACTTTATCGTGACATTGCCACGTTGCAGGAACAGGGAGCGAACATAGAGGGAGAGCCTGGAATCGGCTACGTTCTGCGTCCTGGCTTCATGCTGCCGCCGCTGATGTTCTCGGAAGAGGAGATCGAGGCACTGGTCCTTGGGGCTCGCTGGGTGGCTGATCGTGGAGATGAACGGCTTGGTGTTGCCGCCCGGAGTGCCGTCAGCAAAATCGCAGCGGTTCTACCCAATGATTTGCGGGACATGCTGGACGCTTCTGCGCTGCTGGTTGGACCTGGACAGGCTATCCCTACGGGCGCGGCCGACTTGCCTGAACTCCGCCTGGCGATCCGCACCGAGCGCAAGGTCACCATCCATTACCGGGATCTCAAGGAAACAGAAACCAAACGGACTGTCTGGCCATTTGCGCTGGGGTACTTTGATCACGTACGCGTCCTCGTCGCGTGGTGCGAACTGCGTCAAGGGTTCCGGCACTTCCGGACGGATCGCATTTCCGCCTTTACCGTAGAAGAACAGCGCTACCCGCGACACCGGCAATCGCTGCTGAAGGCATGGCGTGAAATGGAAGGCATCCCTGCGCAGTCAGCAAACACTACTGACAGAATCTGACAGATGTAGTGGATATTCTCTGGATTCCCGAGGAAAGGAAATCTCTCGGGTATCTACCAACGCTATGGAGAAAATCATGCCAGATCCGAATTTTATCATTTTGTATGTAGACAATCCGCTGCGTAGCGCCGATTTTTATGCCCGCCTATTGAAAAAACCGCCTATTCAGACATCGCCGACTTTTGCCATGTTCGCGCTGGATTCTGGAATGATGCTGGGATTGTGGTCGAAACATACGGTGGAGCCCACCGCAACCGCGGCAGGCGGTGGCGGGGAAATCGCATTTTCGGTATCGAGCCGCGATATGGTTGATGAGCTGTTCACTGATTGGACACAACATGGACTGGTCATTGGACAAAAACCGGCAGCTATGGATTTTGGCCATACTTTTTTGGCGTTTGATCCGGATGGGCATCGGCTGCGCGTGTTCGCGCCCACGGCGCCATGAGTCGCAATTGGGTTGCCATTTATGCCGGTCTGTCACGGTAAAACGGCTGAATCTGCACGGGGTGGCCATGGAGAAGAGAAGCGGCGGTGACGTGGCACAGGCCAGACTGGCGGCGGACAATGTCATTCCCGTGCATGGAGGATGTACCATTTTCGCAATGCCACCAGGCTCCAAACCGACTCCACCACGCCAAACGGCCAGGTACCCGCAAGAAACCCATACGCCGCCGAGCCCAGGCATGCTACCGCGAACGCCAGGGTGAACCAGGATGATCGGGCCTCCAGGGCATAAAACAACATCATCAGGGTTACGACCGATGCGCCATACAAGGTCAACATAGAGCGCTCCCCACGCTTGCGTGGCGCCTCGCGCCGTCAGACAAAAGCGAGACCATTACCGAACGGCACGCAGGAGGGCATCGAGCTTGGTTTTCTGATCGGCAAACGTTCCGTAGCAAAAATCCTCGCCAACCACGGTGATAGGGGCGATGCGCACCCCGTAGCGTGCCTTGGCTTCGTCAGCGATGCCGGGCGCCGTCACATCCCGCTCGACAAAAGAGACCCCCCGGTCATTCAAATAGCGTCTGACCGCGGCGCAGTCCGGGCAACCCGGACTGGTATAAAGCACAACCGCCCTTTCACCCACGGCGGGAGGCCCGCGGCGATTTGCCCGTTATCATGATCGGGGTCATTTTTTCATCTCCGCCCGATAGCCCGCCGCCTCCACAACGTCTATAAGGGCTTGGCTATCGGGGGTTCCGCGCACCACGGCTTCGCCACGGTCCAGATCAACCGCCACCTCTTGAACGCCGTGCACCCCCTTGAGCGCCTTGGTAACCGCCATCACGCAGTGATGGCAGGTCATTCCCGTTACTTTCATCTCGATCGTTTCCATGGGATCTCCGTTGAGTTGCCGTTGTTTTAGCCCGCCAAATGATCCCGCACCCGGACCAGCTTAGCGCGTACGGCCTCGCCGATGGCCGTCACCTCGGGATTACCCACTATCTCGAGCACCGCCGCGGGATCCATGAACCCTACGGTGATCTGACCATCCGCCTCTTCCCGGACCACCACATTACAGGGAAGCAACAGCCCGATGTCAGGATCGGCTTCCAAGGCCTGGTGTGCAAACTGCGGGTTGCAGGCCCCTAAAATCTTATAGGGGCGAGAATCGATCCCTAGCTTGGCTTTCAAAGTGGCCGACACATCGATCTCGGTCAATACACCGAATCCTTCTGATTTCAGTGCGTCAACGACTTTGGAGACCGCTACAGGAAAAGGCTCTGTGGTCTTCGTGGAAAAAGCATACGCGGTCATGAGAGTGCTCCTTTTGCAGTGGTGACAGAAAGATCGGTGGCGGTGGAAGACGCGGTTCCCAGGGGCCACGGCTTCATCCCCCGAAGTCGCAGGCTGTTGGTCAGGACAAAAACCGAAGACAAGCCCATGGCGATCCCCGCCAACATGGGATTCAACTGGAGTCCTACCGGCACGGCGACACCCGCGGCCACCGGGATCAGCAAGATATTGTAGAAAAACGCCCAGAAGAGATTACCACGAATGGTGCGCATGGTTTTACGCGCGGCATGAATGGCCGTGATGATGCCACCCAGATCACCACGGGTGACTGTCACCTCCGCGGATTCGATGGCGATATCGGTTCCCGAAGCCAGGGCGATGCCGACATCGGCCTGGGCCAGGGCGGGCGCGTCGTTGATGCCATCGCCCACGAAGGCGACTCGGTGCCCTTCTCTTTGTAGCCGCCGCACCACCTCCGATTTACCCTGAGGAAGGATTTCGGCATGTACCGCGTGGATGCCAACCTGACGCGCCACCGCGTCCGCGGTCCGATGCGCATCACCGGTCACCATGGCGACTTCCAGTCCAGCGTCCTGAATGGCGGCGACCAAGGCCCTGGCATCGCTCTTGATCGTATCCGCGATAGCGAGGACGCCAAGGGTCAGATGGTCGGCGGTCACGTGGATGACCGTCTTGCCTTCCGCCTCCAGCGCCGCGACCTCATCCGCCCATGCGTCCGGAGACCGTCCCTCCTGTTCGAGGAAGCGGGGAGTGCCGATACGGATCAGCCGTCCCTCGACCACGGCCTCGACCCCGTATCCCGGAACGGCCCTGAAAGCGGTGATGGGTGGCAGAACCAGCTGCCGGAGGCGGGCGGCCTCAAGTACGGCCCGGGCCAGAGGATGTTCCGAGGCCGACTCCACCGCCGCGGCCCAGCGCAGCAGCAGCGTCGGATCCGCGGCAAGGCAATCCGTGAGCGATGGCCGCCCCTCGGTCAATGTGCCGGTTTTATCGAGAAGCACCATGTCGACCTTCGAAAGGGTTTCCAATGCCTCCCCTTTCCGAAACAACACGCCCAATTCGGCCGCGCGGCCCGTACCGACCATGATGGCTGCCGGGGTCGCCAAACCCATGGCGCAAGGACAGGCGACCACGAGAACGGCCACCGCCGACAGCAAGGCCATGGTGATGGCCGGCGCCGGCCCCACGACCAGCCAGACCACGAAGGTCAGCAATGCGATTCCCAAAACGACGGGCGTAAAAACCCTTACCGCCTGATCCGCCAGCCTCTGGATGGGGAGCTTATCCGTCTGCGCCTGTTCCACCAGACGGATGATCTGCGCCAGCACGGTTCGCGTGCCCACCTCGGTCGCCTCGACCACCAGGCGGCCCTCCAGATTGATCGTCCCGCTCACGACCTTGTCCCCCGCATGCTTGGTCACCGGTAAGGATTCCCCGGTCAGCATGGCTTCATTCACGTGGGAATCACCCGCTTGTATCCTCCCGTCCACCGGTAGCCGTTCCCCTGGTCGCACGATGACCCGGTCGCCCGCCGCAACGGCACTGATGGCAACCGTTTCCTCGACGCCATGACGCAATACATGGGCTTCCTTGGCCTGCAACCCGAGCAGTTTCCTGATGGCCGCCGAAGTCTTGCCCTTGGCCAGCTCCTCCAGATATTTGCCCAGCAAGACGGCCGCAATGACCACCGCCGCCGAATCGAAATAGACGGCGCGGGCGGCTACGGGAAACAGTTCAGGCGCCAGCAGTACCAGCATGCTGTACAACCAGGCCGCTCCAGTGCCGGTGGCAACCAGAGAGTTCATGTCGGGAGACAGGTGCCGATAGGCGATGAAACCGGGACGAAAAAACCGCCTTCCCGGTCCGAAGAGCACGACCGTGGTCATGGCGGCTTCCACCCATTCCCAAAAATGCGGGAATGGGCGGACGCTGTCCAGCCAGACATGCAGGGGCGCCACCCAATGGCCGCCCATGGAAAGCAGCAGAACGGCTATGGCCAAAACCGTGGCGAGGAGGACTTCGCGACGCATGGTGGTCTGAACCTGTCGCTTGCGCAGTGCCGCGGCTTCCGAAGATCCGGACAAGAGGCGGGCGGCGTACCCGGCTTCGGCCACGGCGGCCGTGAATGCGTCGATCTGCACCGTCGCGGGGAAGTAGCGGACAGACGCACGCTCCGTGGCCAGATTGACCGTTGCGGCAAGCACACCGGGTAGTGCTTGCAACGCTTTCTCGACCCGCCGCACGCAGGAGGCACAGGTCATCCCCTCGATAGCCAGTTCGGTCTCGGCGACGACCGGCGCATAGCCGGTCTGGGCGATGACATCGGCCAGCGTCTGGGGACCCGTTTCCTGCGGGACATAATCCACCGACGCCTGCTCCGTCGTGAGATTCACCCTGGCCCACACACCCGGAAGATCATTCAAGGCCCGCTCCACGCGGGCGCTGCACGAGGCGCACGTCATGCCCTCTATGGCGATTTCGAGGTGTGACCGGTTGTTCTCATCCATACATCCACCTTCCTCCCGCTACCCGGTGTACAGGCACCGTCACGGTTTCATGATAAACCTTGAAGCGGCCTACAATGTCAAGCGCTTTCAGAGCCATCGAAAATCAGTGCCTACCGGATTTGCAAGGATCTTTGCATCGGACGTTCACAGGAAGTTTGATTTGCGCGGGCGTCCCAGAACTCCCGGCGTTGAACGGCTTGGAGCAGTGCGGTGGGTACCCCGATATTCTGCGGGGACCGATGCGTCGGCAACACCCTTCAAGAAAAGGGCGTCCGCCATCCCTGGCATTCAGGACAAACGAAAAAACCGGTTCATCCCTTGGGTGGATGGTGGGTCGTAGTGGTTTCGAACCACTGACCTCCGCCGTGTGAAGGCGGCGCTCTACCGCTGAGCTAACAACCCCACGGGCCATTCTACATCAAACAAAAAATTACACAAACATCAATTAACCGCATGATAATAATGCGCTAAATACGCCATGCGCAGACGGCGCTTACCCCGGATTCGCCGCCCAAATCGACGACCCTCATCCAGGGGGGCACACAGTAGCAATCAAAGACAGTTGGGTCAATCCCCTCTCGTCCCTTTTCAGTCGGTCTTCTCACATTCGCCTTTTCACGCTACACTGGCGGCATTCGTACTTCATCCAGATTTCCTGCCAGCGACGGTTGTTCTCATCCATGATGTACCTGAAACACCTGCCGACGGTACAAGAGCCTCGGCTCTACATGGCGCTGGAGCGCACTTACCTAGGTTATTTCAAGCTCCTCTTCATCGCCATCGGTACCGGTCTGCTTTCCGCGCGTCTGGCCGTTCTGTTTGCGGCCCTGCATTACACCACGTTGGCGCACTTCTTTACCGAGCTTTTCAACTGGCTGACCTGGCCCGCCATCGCCCTGATTTTTGTGGTAGGATTTCGCTTTATGTCAGACTTGGAACACATTGAGAAAGGACCACCCGTGGCTGCAAAAGAAATCATCGACCCACGCATCTACATGGCCGCCGAGCGCACCTTCCTGGCTTGGGTACGCACGGGAATCGGCCTGATTGCCTTTGGTTTTGTCATCGAGAAGTTCGACTTTTTTCTGGAGCAGCTCTCCATCATGCTGCACACCAAGCTGGCCGTGGGAACGGGCTTCTCCGGGATGGGCATCATTTTTATTCTTCTCGGCATCACCAACCTGGTGATCGGTGGCATCAATTTCATTCGCACGGTCAAAAAAGTGGACGAGGGCAGCTACCACATTCACAAAATTCTGTATGGCCTTTATGGCGTCATTCTTTTGAGTATCACGGTCGTCCTGGCCATCATGATCATCCACGTATCCCCTTGAGCACCGCGATCTGCCAGCATCCGACAGGCGCACCCGTCCCGCTTGGCGCGTTGGAGTAAAACAGAATCTGTATCGGCCGGTCAGTGACCGGGACCGCTGCGCCGACGCTGAATGCGGCGGTTGCGGAGTTGCCAAAGGGTTAGTAGTAACCCGATCAAGACATAGGAAATCACGGCGATAAAAAGCACCAGCGGCGGATGGACCGCCACCAGCGCCAGTGCGAGCACCACCAGAATGGCTAGCGCAAAAGGGACCCGTCCATGCAGATCAAAGTCCTTGAAACTACGAAAACGGACATTACTGACCATCAGCAAGCCCAGCGCATACACCAGTCCCAGCGCCAGATATTCGCTGATCTGCGTCAGCCAGGGGTAGCCCTCCCCCACCGCCACCCACACCAAACTGGCCAGCACCGCCGCAGCGGTGGGTATGGGCAGACCCTGGAAATAGCGTTTGGACGCATTGTGCACCTGGGTATTGAAGCGGGCCAGGCGCAACGCGCCACAGGCGGTGTAGACGAAAGCGCCCAACCAGCCAAAATTGCCGAAATCCCGCAGACCCCAGAGGAATATCAGAATGGCTGGCGCCATACCAAAGGCGATGACGTCCGCCAATGAATCGTACTCCGCGCCGAAAGCGCTTTCCGTATGGGTCATCCGCGCGACGCGCCCATCCAGACCATCGAGAATCATCGCAATAAAAATAACCACAGCGGCCACCCGGTAATGGCCGTTGATGGAGGCGATGATGGAATAAAAGCCGGCAAAAAGACTGGCCGTGGTGAAAAGATTGGGCAAGACGTAGACGCCGCGGCGCGGATATCTGGGATTCATGCCGGTTGGACGCCCAGGGTCGCAATGCACTGAGCGCCCGAGCGCACCCGCTCGCCGATCACCACCGTGGGTTGGGCACTGGGCGGCAGATAAGTATCCACCCGCGAGCCAAAGCGGATAAAACCGAAGCGTTGTCCCGCGCTTACCGTACTCTCCGCGCCGACGTAACAGACAATACGCCGCGCCACCAGACCCGCCACCTGCACCACCGTCACATCACTGCCATCACGGGTCTTGACCCAGAGCGCATTGCGCTCATTCTCCAGCGAGGCCTTGTCCAGGGCGGCATTCAGGAATTTGCCCGGGAAATACCAGACTTTTTGCACCTGTCCACTGACCGGCATGCGATTCACATGCACATCAAAAACATTCATGAAAATACTGATCTTGAGCGCCGGACGGGAGAGATAGGGATCCTGGACCGACTCGATGGCCACCACCCGTCCATCGGCCGGGCACAGGACGGAATGCTCCGACAAAACGGGTAAAGGCCGTCTCGGATCCCGAAAAAACTGGAGGCTGAACAGGAAAAGTCCATAAAAGGGTGAAGCCCACCACCCATTCGTCAATACCTGGAGCACTACGGCCATGAACAAAAAGAGCGCCAGAAAGGGCCAGCCCTCGTGCGCCAACAAAGGATAGGGGTAGTTTGTTTTCATGGGCGGAGCGTATCAGGAGCGGAGCGGCGATAAAAGGGCGGAAGCACCACAAGGTCCATCCGCCCACAGCCACCCCACTCCGGAGATCGTCCCGGTTCGCGTCGCGCCTCAGTTGCGCGAACGGTCGACAATCCGGTTTTGACCGATCCAGGTCATCATGGAGCGCAGTTTATTGCCCACCACCTCGATGGGATGCTCGGCACCCATCCGGCGCATAGCTTGCATGGTGGGCTTTCCCGCCTGGTTTTCCAGGATAAACTCCTTGGCGAAGGCGCCATTTTGAATTTCCATCAGGATTTTTTTCATCTCCGCCTTGGTATCGGCATTGACCACGCGGGGGCCGCGGGTCAGGTCGCCATATTCGGCGGTGTTGGAGATGGAGTAGCGCATATTGGCGATACCGCCTTCATACATCAGATCAACGATCAGCTTGAGCTCGTGCAAACACTCGAAATAGGCCATCTCCGGCGCATAACCCGCTTCCACCAGCGTCTCGAAACCCGCCTGCACCAGTGCCGTGGCTCCACCGCAGAGCACCGCCTGCTCACCGAACAAATCGGTTTCGGTTTCTTCCCGGAAGCTGGTCTCGATGACACCGGCGCGGGTGCCGCCATTGGCCTTGGCATAAGACAGCGCGATATGGATGGCATGGCCGCTGGCATCCTGATGCACCGCGATCAGACTCGGCACACCACCGCCCTGGGTGTAGGTGGAACGCACCAAATGCCCCGGACCCTTGGGCGCCACCAGGAAGCAGTCCAGATCCGCGCGCGGATGAATCTGGCCAAAGTGGACATTGAAACCGTGGGCAAACACCAGCGCCGCGCCCTGCCTGATGTTCGGGGCGATCTCCTCGCGATACAGCGCGCCCTGGCCTTCATCCGGAGTCAGCATCATGACCACGTCCGCCTCGGCCACGGCGGCGGCCACTTCCTGGACCGCCAGTCCGGCCTTGCCGGCCTTCTCCCAGGAGGCGGAACCCTTGCGCAGACCAACGACGACGCTGACACCGGAATCCTTCAGATTCAAGGCGTGGGCATGGCCCTGAGAACCGTAGCCGATGATGGCCACCTTCTTTTTCTGAATCAGGGCGAGATCCGCGTCGTTATCGTAATAAACCTTCATGTGAAACCTCTTGATATCTGGCTAAGTGATTGTAAAGTTTTTACAGATAGATTATATGGACTTGGCACCACGACTGATGGCGCTCGCACCGCTGCGCACGACCTCGATAACCATGCCAGGATCCAGGGCATGAATAAAGGCATCCAGCTTTTCACCGGTACCGGTAAGCTCTATCGTGTAGGAACGGTCCGTCACGTCGATGATGCGCCCGCGGAAGATATCCGAGAGCCTTTTCACCTCCTCGCGATCCGGACCCACGGCATGGACCTTGATGAGCATCAGTTCACGCTCGATATGTGGGCCTTCGGTCAGGTCATGGACGCGGATGACCTCCACCAGCTTGTTGAGCTGCTTGAGGACCTGCTCCATGATTTCCTCGGAGCCACGGGTGACCACGGTCATGCGCGAAATACCCGGATCATGCGTGGGTGCGACCGTCATCGCTTCGATGTTGTAACCGCGCGCCGAGAACAGCCCGGCCACACGCGACAAGGCCCCCGCTTCGTTTTCCAGTAGGATAGAAATAATACGACGCATGCGTTACACCAGTATCATGTCGGAAAGGGCCGCACCCGCGGGCACCATGGGATAGACATTCTCGGCCGGATCCACCTGGAAGTCCATGAACACCATACGGTCCTTGAGGCGCAAAGCCTCACGGATCACCGGCTCCACATCGGCGGGCGTATCCGCGCGCAAGCCCACATGACCATAGGCTTCGGCCAATTTGACGAAGTCCGGCAAGGCGTCCACATAACTCATGGCGTAACGGTTTTCATAGAAAAACTCCTGCCACTGGCGCACCATCCCCAGATAATGATTATTGAGACACGCCACCTTGACGGGCAGATGATACTGCAGGCAGGTGGACAACTCCTGAATATTCATCTGGATACTGCCATCGCCCGTCACACAGACCACCGTCGAATCGGGCTCGGCCACTTGCGCGCCCATGGCCGCCGGGAGTCCAAAGCCCATGGTGCCCAATCCGCCGCTATTGATCCAGCGCCGCGGCCGGTCAAAGCCGTAAAACTGCGCGGCCCACATCTGGTGTTGACCGACATCCGAGGTGACGATGGCTTCCCCACCCGTCAATTCGAAAAGCTTCTGCATCACGAACTGCGGCTTGATGATGCGTTCATCCTGGACGTAACACAGACAATCACGCTGCCGCCACTCCTCAATTTGCGCCCACCACGCCCGCATGGCCTGCGGATCGTTGCCCTGATCACTCTCCGCCAATAGCTGATTCATCTCCCGGAGCACCTGCTGCAAGTCACCCACGATGGGCACATCCACCCGCACATTCTTGGAAATGGAGGACGGGTCCACATCGACGTGGACGATCCGCGCATGGGGTGCGAATTTGGCCAGGTTGCCCGTGACGCGATCGTCGAAACGGGCGCCCAGGGCCACCAACACGTCGCAATGCTGCACCGCCATATTGGCCTCGTAGGTGCCATGCATACCCAACATGCCCAGGAACTGACGATCCGAGGCCGGATAGGCGCCCAGCCCCATCAGCGTGTTGGTGATCGGGGCGCGCAACGCGCGGACCAGCGTGCGCAATGCTTCGGAAGCATTGCCGAGCACGATGCCGCCTCCCGTGTAGAACATGGGCCGCTGTGCGCTGGTGATCAACTGCATGGCTTTGCGCACCTGTCCGGGATGACCTTTCACCGTCGGCTTGTAGGAACGTAACACCACCTTTTCGGGGTAGTGATAAGGAGTTTTATGGCTGGTGACATCCTTAGGGATGTCCACCAACACGGGTCCCGGACGCCCGGATGCGGCCAGATAAAAGGCGGTTTTCAGCGTACTCGCCAAATCGCGCACATCCTTTACCAGAAAATTATGCTTGGTGCAGGGGCGAGTGATACCGACCGTATCCACCTCCTGAAAAGCATCGTTGCCAATGAGGGCGACCGGCACCTGCCCAGTGATAATCACCATGGGTATGGAGTCCATATAGGCCGTAGCGATACCCGTCACCGCGTTGGTAGCACCCGGTCCACTGGTGACCAACGCCACGCCCACCTTGCCCGTCACGCGGGAATACGCGTCCGCCGCATGCACTGCCGCTTGTTCGTGACGCACCAGAATATGTTTGACGGCGTCTTGCTGCTCTAATTTGTCATAAATATAAAGGACCGCGCCCCCCGGATAACCAAAAATAAATTCCACACCTTCATCACGCAACGCACGGACTACAATCTCCGCCCCCGTCAACTCCTCGGCTTCCGGTTCGGGGTTCAGGCGATCTTGTGTAGTCGTCGGGGACGTCATTGTCGTACTCCTCAGGGAATTAAAGTTCAGCGCAAAAAGCTAGACATTTTTTGTGACAAGGTCAAATAAAAATGCCTTTGCATCCACCGTCCGCCCTCTATGGTATCCGAATCCATCACCACCATCCTGATTCAATGGTGGTGCAGGCGCGCCAAATAAGCCTGTGCCTTGCTGATCAAGGCCTCGGGCAACCCGCGCCTGGCCGCGATAAGCAGACCCAGGGAACGCCCCGGCACGCCGATCTGCAACTCATAAGTGGGTTCCAACCGATCCTGGTCAAAGCGCATGGAAGCATTACGCAGGCAGGCGTGGGTATCGGCGAACGCCTTGAGCGGGGCGAGATGCGTGGTGACCATTCCGCGCACGCCGCGTTCCGCGAGCTGGTCAAGCACCGCCATCGCCAGCGCCGCACCCTCTTCGGGGTCCGTGCCCGTACCCAGTTCGTCCAACAGAATGAGCGTATGGTCATCCGCGGTGGCGAGCAGCCTCTTCAATACCTCCACATGACCGGAATAAGTGGACAACGCGAAGGCGACACTTTGCGGATCGCCCATGTCCACAAAAATGCGTGTAAAATTGCCGATCACGGCGCGTCCACCCACGGGAAGGTGCAAACCACAGTGCGCCATGACGGTGAGCAGTCCGACCGTCTTGAGGGAAACGCTCTTGCCCCCGCTATTCGGCCCGGTGATCACCAGGATCGGGCAATCCGCATCGAGATGCACGGACAACGGCCTGGGCTGTGGGCCGTGTTGCTCGGCATAGGCGAGGATCAGTTGCGGGTGATAGGCCTCTTCCAGCACCAGCACCGGCGCATCCACCATCTCCGCCGCCTTGCCGTGCAGATGGATGGACAATTGCGCGCCGGCCAGGGCCAGATCCACCCAGGTCAACGACTCGACCAAATACTGCAGGCCACTCAGACGCGCACGTCCAGCGTCACTCAGGGCGCGCAGGATGGCCTGATTTTCCTGTGCGATAGCGCCGGCGAGCCGCTCCAGACGATTGTTGTCCGCCACCCGTTCCATGGGTTCGACCAGGTAGCCATGTCCGCCTGGACCAGCGCCACGCCGCACCCCGCGGATCTGGTCCGCAACGCCATCCGGCAGATGCAAACAGGCACGCTGACCAGACCAGTGGATCCTTGCGCCCGGACGCCGCAAATATCCCTGCAGGGCCTCCTGAACTTGTTCACGCGCGCTCTTCAACTCACCGTGCAACTGGCGCAAAGCAGCGTTGCCGTCTTCGCGCACGCTTCCGTTCGGCAGGAGAGCCGCCTCGATCAGGGGCAGGAGGTCCGCCGCCGCGTCCAGCCGATCCGGTCCGGTGGGCAAGAGTTCTGGACGCTTTTCCACATAAGGGCGCAATTGTTCACCCACCCGCAGCACCCGCGCCAAGTTGCGAAAAGCCGTGCCCGCCAGCGCCGCGCCAGGCGCCGCCACCTGGCGGATGGCGGCACGGACATCCGGCAACTCCGGAAGGATGGGCCCTTCGCCCGATTCCAGACCGCCGCGCGCGGCGGTGATGGCCGCCTGCAACCGGCGGGCGGCATCGATCGAAGGCGCGGGCGCGAGATGACGCGCCGCATCAGCCCCAAAAGGGGTTGCACAGAGTCTTTCCAAAAGACGGCGAATGCCCTCGAATTCCAGGGGCTTGAGATCGGCTTCCATGGGTTCTCCCGATGCGGCGTTGTACAAGGGTCAAAGGCGGGACGAAAATACGACGGACCCCCGATCAGCCGTGAAGAATCTCCCGCCACCAGCGTTTACGGCCTTCAGGGACAATGGTGGTCCCCAGGGATTCCGGCGGCATTCGGGAAAACACCCAGCCCGGCAGCACCACCTTCCCGCTGTGGCCACAGGACGCCCCCAAATTATTGGGATCATAGATTTTGATCAAGCGCGGATGATCGAAATCGTTCACGTACACAATGCCGAGGTAACGCTCCTGGTGATCCCGACGCAGCAGGGCGTCGACCTCGTCCAAAACCTTCCGAAACGTCGGCGCATCCACCGGCGTCCGCGGACAATCCTGCCCAATGAAATACACGTACCAACCCGCATCGGCCCGGGCCGCCAACTCGCCCCGGAAACGCTCCCAGCGCGACCATTCACGGATGCCGTGCAACATGCCCTGATACATATCCGCAAACTCAGACATCATTCCTCCTTCACAACGCCCTGAAAACTCACCAGCACCTGACGGTCCCGGGGCCGCACTCGGTGCTCAAACAGAAAAACGCCCTGCCAGACACCCAGCGCCGGCCGCCCCGCCCTCACGGGAATGACCAGACTATTCTGGGTCAACACGCTGCGCAGATGTGCCGCCATGTCATCGGGCCCTTCATTGGCGTGACGAAAGCGGGGGTCTCCATCGACTACGAGACGGGCAAAGTAATCGAGGATATCCTCCCGCACATCGGGGTCCGCATTTTCCTGCACAAGCAGGCTTGCCGATGTATGTGGCACAAACAGGTTCGCCCATCCCTCCCAGGCCCCCACCTCGCGCAACCAGTTCTGCAACTTTTGCGTGAGTTCATAGAGTCCCCGCCCGCCGTTGTTGATTCGCCACTCGCACTCCACATGATTCATTGGGTCACACGCCTTCCTCACCAGCAGCAATGTTATTGACGGCACCCCGCCCTTGGCGTCGGCGCGCCCGGAAAAATTCCCGCAGCAACGTGGCCGATGACGCTGCCAGCACCCCCCCCCGCACCATCACACGGTGGTTGAAACGCGTATCCTCCAACAATCGGAAGAGGCTTTCCACCGCCCCCGCCTTAGGGTCTGCGGCTCCGTACACGAGGCGCCCCACCCGGGCGTGCAGTATGGCACCCACACACATCACACAAGGCTCCAGGGTCACGTAAAGCGTGCTGCCCGGCAGCCGGTAGTTTTCCACCCGCCGCGCCGCCTGTCGCAACACGCGTATTTCGGCATGGGCGCTGGGATCATGTTCTTGGATGGGCGCGTTGTGCGCCGCCGCCAGCACCCTTCCCCCGGCATCCAGCAATACCGCACCCACCGGCACCTCACCCCCACCGGCCGCTGCCGCCGCCCGGTCGAGGGCCATGCGCATCCACTCCACATCGCGCCGATCCCAGGATTCTATCATCAATACCGTAAAGCCTCCTCAGCATATACTGCCCAATTCACCACCCCAGCCCTACATGCCGCACTATTTTCGCACAGTGTAACCATTTCTTGATCGACGCGCCTTGACAGAATCGGGAATGCTGCTAATTTCCCCCAAAGTTGCGAGAAGCATACATGCTTTACTGAGGTGGCGTGGGTATTCCGCAAATTGCGATTTTTTTGAAATATTTTGAGATACCCTAAAGGGGAAGAAACGTGCTGCGCTTACCAAGTCCTCCTCTTCTCGGCCTGGACATCAGTCCGGACGCGGTAAAAATCGTAGAGATCTCGCAATCGCGAGGAAAACTCCGCGTTGAACACGCGGACTCCGAGGCCCTCCCGCAAGGGGCGGTGAGCGATCGGGATATCCAGGATGCCGCGGCCGTCAGCCGTGCCCTGCGCACCATTCTCGAACGATCCCACATCCGCACCAAGGCCGTGGCCACCGCCCTGCCGGCCAATACGGCGATCGTCAAGGTGATCTCCCTCCCCAGCGACCTGGACGAGGTAGGCATCGAAGAGCAGATCCGCTTCGAGGGCAGTCAATACATCCCCTACAGCATCGACGCCGTCAATTTCGACTTCGCGCAACTGGGTCCGGACACCGCCCGCAAGGGCTACAGCCACGTATTACTGGTCGCCTGCAAGAAGGAGGCCGTTGAGGATCGCGCCGCCGTTCTTGAAGAAGCGGGCCTCAAACCCAAGATCATCGATGTCAAACCCTTCTCCCTCTGGTTGTTGCATGCACATCTGGCGGACGCCGCCCCGCGGGAACGCCACCACTCCGAAGGCGCCGTCATCCTGGTGGAAATGGGGAGTATCACGACCAACATTCATGTCTTCCAGCAGGGCCACCCCATTTATTCCCGTGAACATAATTTTGGATTGGCGCGTCTGATCGATGAAATCCAGCGTCGTTATGGACTCGACGGTAATGACGCGCAGCGCATGGAGCGTTTCGGCGGTTTACCGCCCGAATACGAGCAGGATGTGCTGGTGCCTTTTGCCCGGAGCACGGCGCAAGAATTGTTCCGTTCACTCGACTTCTTTCAAGCCAGCATGCCCGATGTCTCCACGGACTCCGTGCATCTCTTCGGCGCAGGCGCCAAATTCCCGCAACTGGCCGAACAGTTGCGCCGCCTGGTGAATTTTCCGGTCTACGTTCCGGACCCATTTGCCGGCATGGAGATGGCACCCCAAATTAGCCGCCGTTTCATGGAAACCGACAGGTCATCCCTGGCCGTCGCCTGCGGGCTGGCGTTAAGGAGGATGTCCGTATGATCCGCATCAATCTGCTGCCCTATCGAGAAGCTCGCCGCGCGCAGCGTAGCCAGTTGTTGGTGTTGGCCTTCGTGGGCATCCTGTTGCTCGCCGTCTTGCTCTATTACGGCGTCTACAGCATCTTCAGCGCCCGTGTCGCGGACGAACGGGGAAAAGTGCAATATCTCCAGCGTGTCACGACCCAACTCGATCAAAAAATCGCCTCCATTGCCGACCTGCGCAAAAAACGCGATGAATTGTTCTCCCGCGAAGGCATCATTACCGATCTGCAGAACAAACGCGACATGGTGGTTCATCTGTTCAACACCCTGGCCCGGGTGACCCCTGACGGGGTCTTCCTGACGCATCTGCGACAGACCGGTAACGCCATTACCGTGGACGGATATGCGCAAGCGAACGACCAGGTGGCGGCGTTCATGCGCAATATCGAAGCTTCCCGGATTTTTGAAAAACCAGAACTGAATATCATCAGCAAATCCAAACTGAATAATGAAGATGTCGGGCAGTTCACGCTGCAGATGAGCATTCGCCCGCCCACCGCGCCCGCTCAAAGTGGCATCCCCGCACCCAGCAAGGGTACACAACCATGACCTTCGATGAATTCCGCAACCTGCAGATCGATGACATCATCCGTTGGCCCGTTAAAACCAAACTCATAGCTACCGCGATCGTGGTGCTGATCCTCGGCATCATCGCGTGGTTCTGGTTTATTTCTCCTGAAAACAGTAAATACGACCGGCTGAAAAACCAGGAGGAAACCCTGAAGGCACAGGTTCGGCAAAAGCAGTTGCTTGCCGCTGGACTACCCGCTTATCAAGCCCAGATCAAGGAAATGAATCTGCGTTTTCACAATTTCCTGGAGCAATTGCCCAATCGCACCCAGATACCCTCCCTGCTGGATGACGTGACCCTGGCGGGTCGCAGCCGCGGGTTGGACTTTGAACTTTTTCAGCCTACCGCGGAAGTCAATAAAAATTTCTACGCGGAAATTCCCGTAAAGCTCAAAGTCATCGGAACGTATAACGATATCGGCCGTTTTGCCGCAGCGGTGGCTGCCATGCCGCGGATCGTCACCATCAGTGACGTAGACATTACCCGCATGCCCAACACGGGCACCACGGACGCCGCCAAAGCACAAATGGCGCAGCGACTGGTCATGCAATGCACCGCAACCACCTATCGCTACCTGAAAGACAAAAACACGGACGGAGGCAAATCATGAAACGCTCCCTCCCCGGTCTGATCCTGCTGGGCGGCAGCGTGCTGCTGCTGGCTGGTTGCTCCGACAACGATAATCTCCGTCATGTGCGCGCCTTCGTTGCCGATGGTCCAAAAACCAATGCCGAGGTCGCTCCGCTCCCCAAGGCGCCGCCCTACCGGGCCCAGGCCTACGAGAACCCGGTCAATCGCGACCCGTTCACCAGTTTCTCCGAGATTCTGCTGCGCAAGGAAGCGGCGGCCGCCAGCACAGGACCCCGTCCCGCCAATCATGGACCCGTGCAGCCATTGGAAAAATATGCGCTTTCCAGCCTCAGTGTGACCGGTATCGTCCGTGATGGCCGGGGACGGCTCTGGGCGGTGATCCTTGCGCCCGACCAGAAAATCTACCGGGCCACCATCGGTAGTTATATCGGCACCCACAACGGCCGCATCCTCAGCATAGAGGACGGCATGGCCAAACGCGCGGTCACCGTCGAGCAATACATCCCCAACGCCTTCGGCGGGTTCCGGAAAGAAATGACGGTGTTGCGCATGCAAAACGGCAACTGAACATGGTCTGCATACCCCCAAAGAATACAGAGGACAGCGAAAAGATGAGCATAGCATCCATTACCGCCCGCCACGCCCGCCGTGTTGCAGCGCCACGGCTGCAGTCCCACCCCCTGGTGCTGAAACCAGTGATTCTCGCGGTCATGGCGATGACGCTCTGCCTGAGTTCGGCGGCCACCTGGGCGGAAAGTCTCATCACCGGCGTGACTCCGGTACAGGACCAGCATGGCACGGCCCTCCTCATCCGCAGCAACCATCGGCCGGCTTATGATGTCAACACCCTCGACGGTGGCTATCGGGTGCGGATCGATTTCAACGATACGCACTTCACAAACTCGGTGGGAACCGTCGCGGGCAGCGGTGCGGTCGAGAACGTGCTGGCGGAAAATGTCGGGCGTAACGCCCGGCTGGATCTGCTGCTGAAGTCGCCGCAGGCCATCATGGTGGAACCGGCGCCGGGCGGTTATCGCCTCGCCCTGGTGGCGGAACGGGGGAAGGGTATGACCGCCCCGGGCGCGGCCAGCGTACCCGCCAGCAACGCCTCCGCGACACCGGCCATGCCCGCGCCCGTCCACACCGCGGGCACCCGGATCAGCGACCTGAATTTCAAGCGTGGCAAGAACGGCGGCGGCATTCTCGATCTTTCCATCTCCGGCCCGCAACCGCAGATGAACGTCACCCGGGAGAATGGCGCCCTCGTCGTCGAACTGAAGGACACCGCGATCCCCTCCAGCTTTACCCACCGTTTCGGAGTCACCCAGTTTGGCACCCCGGTGCAATATGTGGACAGCTACCCCCTAGGGCGCGCCACCCGATTGGTTTTTGCCATCCATGGCCCCTACGAATACTCGGCCTATCAGTTGGGACGGCACACCTTGATCGATGTCCATCCCAAAACCTCTGAGACCAGCGCCAATCCCGATGCGGGCGCGCGCCTCAGCATGGATTTCCAGAACATCAGCGTGCGCGATGCGTTACAGGTGATCGCCGACTTCACGCACCAGAACATCGTGGTTTCCAACAACGTGACCGGCAGCCTTTCCATCCGTCTCAAGAACGAGCCGTGGAAACAAGCGTTTCAAGTGATTCTGGAATCGCAGGGACTCGCGGTGAAACATATCGGCGACATTCTCTGGGTCGCCCCCGCCAATCAGATCACCAGTCAGGAAGAGGCGCAACTGAAAGCCGCGGCCAGTAAGCGCAAACTCGAACCGCTGGAGACGGAGCTGATCCAGATCAAATATGCCAAAGCCTCGCAGATCGCCTCGCTGCTGCAGGGTTTCGATCAGAACAAACAACCCGGTGGCGTCGAAGGGATCAATCAGGGCATGAATCCCGCACAGAACGCCGCACTGGCCAATGCGCTGGGCCTCCCCAACTCCAACCTCATTGGCAATTCGCTGCTCGGTCCACGTGGTTCCGTGGCAGTCGTGACGCGCACCAACAGCCTGCTGGTCCGGGACACCCCGCAGGATATCGCCAACATCAAGCACCTGATCACCAAAATCGATCGCCCCGTCCCGCAGGTCCTGATCGAAGCGCGGATCGTGCAGGTGACCACCAATGCGGCCCAATCCCTGGGCGTCAACTGGGGCGGCACCTATACCGGCGGCGGCGGTGGCGGTGTCATCAATCTGTCGGGCACGGGAGGAACAGGGGTGACCGCCGTCCAGGGCGGCGCTTACCCCATATCCGGGGGGACCTCGACCACCGGATTCACCACCCCGGCGCTGGTCAACCTGACCCCCTCCACCGCAGGCAGCGCCCTCGCGGGCAGCAATCCCGCCTCACTGGGTTTTGCCCTGGGCACCGCCGCGGGTAATCGCATCTTGAATCTGCAAATACAGGCATTACAGGCCGACAACCGCGCCAAGATCATTTCCAGCCCCAAAGTCCTCACTCAGGACAACGAAAAAGCCATCATCGAGCAAGGTCAGGAGATCCCGTATCAGCAGTCCACCAGCAGCGGTGCAACCGCGGTATCCTTCAAAAAAGCGGTGCTCAGCCTGGACGTCACCCCGCACATCTCGCCCGACGGCAAGATCACCCTGGATGTGAACGCCCGTAACGACCAGCCCAACTACGCCCAGGCCCTGCCTTCCGGCATCCCCATCAATACGCAGCAGGTCAAAACCAAACTCTTGGTCAACAATGGCCAGACCGTCGTCATCGGCGGTATTTATACGGATTCGACCACCCGGACGGAAACCGGCGTCCCCCTGCTGAAGGATATTCCTGTGCTCGGTTGGCTGTTCAAGAGCCACCTCAACAATGTGGCGAAAACGGAGCTGCTGGTTTTCCTGACCCCCAAGGTAATCGGTGGCAACGCCCCGGATGGTCTGGGGGGGACATCCGGTAACGCCAGCCTCGGACAATGACCGGAAGCATTATTCTCATCGGCCCCATGGGGTCGGGTAAATCCACCATCGGGCGGCTTCTGGCCGCCCGATTGCGTCTGCCTTATGTCGACAGCGACGCGCTGATCGTGGCCCACACCGGCGTCGACATTCCCACCATTTTCGAGATCGAGGGAGAATCCGGCTTCCGTGAACGGGAGAGCAAAATCATCGCCGACCTCGCCAGCCGTCGCGAACCCATCGTTCTCGCCACCGGTGGCGGCGCCGTTCTCGATCCGGTGAACCGTGGTCACCTACGCGGCATGGGCCGGGTTATTTATCTGGAGGTCAGCACGGGGGAACAGCTCAAACGGATACGCCATGACCGCAACCGCCCCCTGTTACAGAATACCGACCTCGACGCCCGCCTGAAAACCTTGGCGGAACAACGCAACGCGCTCTACCAGGAAACAGCCCATTGGCGTGTGCTGGGGGATGGCCTGCGTTCCGATCAGGTCTTGCGCCGGATACTCCGCCACCTCCATCTGTAGCGACGGACCAATCACCCTCGGGAACCCCGGTGAACGCCCCAAAAGGGGCACACCGGCACGGGGCTCTTGCCTCGACGCGGAAGAACTACAACAATGGTCGGTACATTTGGTCTACTGGTAAATACCATGCATAGTCTTCGCGTCGATCTGGGTCAGCGCAGTTATCCCATTCACATTGGTACCGGCATCCTAGCCGATCCGGCCCTTTTCGCACCCATACTGAACAAAGGTCCAGTCGCCATCGTGACCGACGACAACGTCGCTCCGCTGTATCTGGAGACCCTGCAACAGACCCTGAAGGCCCTCCACAAAGCGCCTCTGGTCATTACCCTGCCCGCCGGCGAAGCGAGCAAGTCCCTCGACAATATCCAAGAAATCACCGGGCTGCTGCTCAACGCGGGGTACGGCCGCGATTGCACGCTCTGTGCGCTCGGTGGCGGCGTCGTGGGTGACATCGCCGGTTTCGCGGCGGCGGTCTACCAGCGTGGGGTCTCCTATATTCAGGTGCCGACCACCCTGCTCGCCATGGTGGACTCCTCGGTCGGTGGCAAAACCGGGGTGAATCATCCCCTCGGTAAAAACATGATCGGCGCTTTTTACCAGCCGCGCGCCGTAATCGCCGACACCGACACCCTGGACAGTCTGCCCGACCGGGAGTTTCGCTCCGGTCTGGCCGAGGTCATCAAATATGGCCTGATCAACGACCAGGGCTTCTTTTCCTGGCTCGAAGATCATATGGATGCCGTGCTGGCCCGTGCGGCAGACGCCCTGGTGAAGGTGATCGGGCACTCCTGCAAGGACAAGGCCGAAGTGGTGGCGCGGGATGAATTGGAGGGCGGTTTGCGCGCCATTCTCAACCTCGGGCACACCTTCGGACATGCCATTGAGGCGGCGACCGGCTACGGCCGGTATCTGCATGGAGAGGCGGTGGCCATCGGCATGGTCATGGCCGCCGATCTTTCACGCCGTCTCGACCTCATCCGGGAGAGCGAGCAAAATCGCATCTACGCCCTGATCAAAGGCGCCGGTCTACCCACGCTGGCGCCCGCCCTCCCCCCCGCCGATTATCTCCGCTTCATGCGCGTCGACAAAAAAGCCGAAAGCGGCCAGGTACGTTTCATCCTGCTGCGAGGCATCGGTAGCGCGGTCATTACCGGCGACGTTCCCCCCGCCGCCGTCCTCCAAACGCTTCAGGCATTCATGGAGTATGATCATGCGTGAAATGAACAAAGCGACCGCCGAACTGCAAGAGGAAATGACGCAGCGCATCGCCCTGAACCCCGGCGGCACGCGCCGCATCGGCAACTTCGGTTTTATCGAACTGGAAGAAACCTGGGGGGATGAAGCCACCATCGTCAATACCGCCCGCATCAGCACCACCAATCAACGGCTGAGGAACCAGGGCGATTTTTCGGCCAAAGATCGCGCACTGCTCTATCAGTTGCTCCGCGATCAACATGGCACCCCCTTCGAAACCGTGTACTTCCGTTTTCGGTTCATTGCCCCGATTTTTGTGCTACGTCAATGGGTCAAACACCGGATCTCCAGCTGGAACGAGTTCTCCATGCGCTACCGCAGACCCATCTCCGTGGCCTACGTCCCCGACACCGCCGCCTGCACCGTGGACCACTTCGCAGTGCTCGATGAAACGGCCGTGGCCGAGTACGAAGCACTCATGACACAACTCTTCGCCTGGTACGAACAACAATATGACGCGGCCTGCGCCCGCATCGATCAGGCGCGCAGCGCCGGTGTGCTGGCACCCAAGGCAGGCGGACGCGATCCTTATCGCGGCCGCGCGCGCGAACTGTTGCGCAACGTCATGCCTGTGGCCGCATACTCCGATGTGTACTGGACGGTCAATTTTCGCAGCCTGATGAATTTCTTCAAACTGCGGCGCAAGAAAGACGCCCAGTATGAAATCCGGGAATATGCCGATGCCGCCTATGCCCTGTTCGCGGCTCGCCTGCCCCTGCTCGCGGAAACCATGCAACGGGTCATGGACGAATCGGTGACCGAGATCCCGGATCCCGCCGATCATGGCTGAGGGCACGGCATTTTCCGGCGGGTGGGCACCTTACGCCGCCCATCCGGCCGAGAGTCGCGGCCGCAGATACACCGAGGAAGCTCCCACCGGTCGCAGCCCCTTTCAGCGTGACCGCGACCGCGTCATCCATTCCAGCGCGTTTCGCCGTCTCGAATATAAAACACAGGTCTTCGTCAATCACGAGGGGGATCTCTATCGCACCCGGCTCACCCACAGCCTCGAAGTCGGCCAGGTGGGTCGCGCCATCGCCCGCCAGTTGGGCCTCAACGAAGACCTGGTGGAAGCCATTGCCCTCGCTCACGACCTCGGTCACACGCCCTTTGGTCATGCCGGGCAGGATGCACTGCAGGCGTGCATGGCGGATCTCGGAGGATTTGAACACAATATTCAGTCCCTGCGCATCGTCGACCACCTGGAAAAACGCTATGGCGACTTTCCCGGCCTCAACCTGAGTTTTGAGACGCGCGAGGGCATCCTCAAACACTGCGCCAAAAATAAAGCGGCTGACCTGGGGGATGTGGGGGAACGTTTTCTGCGCGGCACCCAGCCCAGCCTGGAAGCCCAGGTCGCCAATCTCGCCGACGAGATCGCCTACAATAACCATGATATCGACGACGGCCTGCGCGCCGGCCTGCTGGATCTGGAAGACCTGTGCGCCGAGACCCTGTATGGCGGCATTTTCGCCGAGGTGCAAGCACGTTATCCGCAGGCCTCCCGGACCGTACTGCGTCACGAAACGGGCCGACGCCTGATCGATCTGCTCATCCGCGACCTCGTCGATGAAACACGGCGCCGTATCACCGCCGAAGGTGTCGCCAGTATCAGCGGGGTGCGCTCGGCCCCCCGCGCGCTCGCCGCCCACAGCCCGGAAATCGCCCATGCCGTGGCAATCCTCAAACGCTTCCTCTTTCAACGCATGTACCGTCACCCACGGGTACATCGCCAGGCGGAAAAGGCCAAACGTCTCGTGCGTACGCTTTTTCACACCCTGCGCGAAGACACGCGCCTGCTTCCCTTGAAATATCAGGCACGGATCATCACCTGTCAGCGGGATGCGCGACGCGAGGCGCGCGTCATTGCCGATTATGTGGCAGGCATGACCGATCGTTTCGCCATCGCCGAATACGACCGCCTTTTCGATCCGCATGGCGAAGCCGGAGCCCTCCGCATTACCGACTGAGCCTGGCAAAAGGCAAGTTCGCGCCCTTGGATGCTATCCATGAGCAGGTTATAATGGTCGGCCCTGCTTTGCAGTCCGGCGACAGGGTGACGTGACAACCAGGTGACGATATGATGCAAGGCTTATACTCTTCCGACTTTGAACGGGACTCCTGCGGCTTCGGCCTGATTGCGCAGATGGACAATCAGGCCAGTCACGGCATAGTCGCAACGGCTATCCTTTCGTTGGCGCGCCTGACCCATCGCGGCGCGGTAGCCGCGGACGGCAAAAGTGGTGATGGCTGCGGCCTGCTGCTGCAAATGCCCAAGGCCTTCTTCCGGACCATGGCCGCGGAACAGGGCCTCACCTTGGCTGCGCATTTCGGCGTCGGCCAGTTTTTCCTCCCCCAGGACACCACGGTGGCGCGCGCAATGCGCGCGGCCCTGGAGACGGAAGCCAAGGCGCTCGGACTGCACTGCCCGGGCTGGCGCGAAGTACCTATCGACCGCAGGGTCTGTGGGGATGAGGCGCTCAAGCGCCTGCCCGCGGTCTGGCAGGTGTTTGTGGATCTCCCCGGCGACACGGACACGGATGGCCAGGAACGTCTCCTCTACCGCCTGCGGCGGCGTGTAGAGAAGCGTTTCGTCGACGAGCGTGACTTCTTTGCGGTGAGTTGCTCGTCCCAGGTGATCGGTTACAAGGGCCTGGTGTTGCCCGAACATCTTCCGGATTTCTATCCCGACCTGCGCGACCCGCGTTGCGCCTCCGCCCTGGTCACCTACCACCAGCGCTTTTCCACCAATACCTGGCCGGAATGGCGGTTGTGCCAGCCCTTCCGCATCCTCGCCCACAACGGCGAACTGAACACCGTGCAGGGCAATCGCATGTGGGCCAGGGCCCGCGAGGCCCAGTTGAAATCCGACCTGCTGCCCATGGCGGAAGTCCTCCCCGCCGTGGGCGGCGGCAGCGATTCCTTCAGTCTCGACAATATGCTGGAGCTGCTGGTGCAGGGTGGCATGGATTTCTTCAAGGCCGTCCGCCTGCTGGTGCCGCCCGCCTGGCACAATGTTCCGCGCATCGAGCCCGCCCTGCGCGCTTTCTATGAATACCATTCCATGCGTATGGAAGCCTGGGACGGGCCCGCTGGTCTGGTGCTCAACACCGGGCGCATCGCGGCCTGCGCCCTGGATCGCAATGGTCTGCGGCCAGCCCGGTACGTCATCACCAAAGACCGCATCATCAATATCGCCTCGGAAGTCGGGGTATTCGACTACGACCACCGCGACATCCTGGTGCAGGGCCGGGTAGGGCCAGGACAACTGGTGGCGGTGGACATGCGCACGGGGAAACTCCTTGAATCGGCGGCCATCGACGCCGAGATTCAGAACAGCCACCCCTACCGGGAATGGTTGGATCAGTACGCCGAACACCTCGACAGTGACGACAGTGACACCACTCCCGCGCTCACCGTGCACGATCTGCTAACCACTGAAAAGGCCTTCGGGGTGAGCTTCGAGGAGGAAGACCAGGTCATCCGTGTCCTCGCCGAAGGCGCGCAAGAAGCCGTCGGCTCCATGGGAGATGACACTCCCGTGGCGGTATTGTCGCGACAACCCCGGCACATTGCCGACTATTTCCGCCAACAGTTCGCCCAGGTCACCAATCCGCCCATCGATCCCCTGCGTGAAGCGCTGGTGATGTCCCTCAACACGGTGATTGGCAGCGAGAGCAACCTCTTCGCCGAGCGCCCGGAATATGCCCGGCGCATCGAAGTCCATTCCCCGGTACTCTCCGATGCCACCTTTGTCGCCCTCACCCACCGCACCGAGCCCGCCTTCCGCAGCCAAACTTTCGATCTCTGCTACTCGGCGGCGGACAGCAACCTGGGCGGGGCCATCGAGGCCCTCTGCGAAGAGACCATCGAAGCGGTGCGGCACGGCGCCGTCATCCTCGTGCTTTCGGATCACGCGCTGGAGCGGGATCGGCTCTACATTCCCGCCCTGATGGCCGTGGGCGCGGTACATCACGCGCTCATCGATGCCGGCCTGCGCACCCGCTGCAACATCGTGGCCGCTACGGCGCATGCCCGCGACCCGCATCATTTCGCCACCATGATCGGTTATGGCGCCACGGCCATCTATCCCTATCTGAGTTACGGGATCATCCGCAGCCTCGCCGAGCGGCACGCCTTCAGTCAGCCGGTGACGCTTCATAAGGCCCTGGAAAACTACCGGAAGGGCATCGACAAGGGTCTTTACAAAATCCTTTCCAAAATGGGCATTTCCACCCTGGCCTCCTATCGCAGCACGCAGTTGTTTGAAGCACTCGGCCTCGCGCCAGAGGTGGTGGAGCGCTGCTTCCGGGGAACGGTCAGCCGGATCAACGGGGCCTCTTTCAGCCATCTGGAAAATGATGTCCGCCGGCAGGTCCATGATGCCTATCTGCCGCGCCAGGCGTTGCCCCTCGGCGGCTTGCTCAAATATGTCAGCGGCGGCGAATATCACGCCTATCACCCCGATGTGGTGCAAAGCCTGCAGACGGCGGTCAAATCCGGTCGTTACGCGGACTATCGGGTCTTCGCCGGGCTGGTGAACCAGCGCCCCGTCACCACCCTGCGTGACCTGCTGCAACTGCGCGCGGCACAGCCCATTCCGATCAGTGAAGTGGAACCCATTGAAGCGATCACTCCGCGTTTCGATACCGCGGCCATGTCGCTCGGCGCGCTGTCGCCCGAGGCCCACGAGGCGCTGGCCATCGCCATGAACACCATCGGCGGCCGCTCCAACTCCGGCGAAGGCGGTGAAGACCCGGCACGCTATCACAACAACAAAATAAGCAAGATCAAGCAGATCGCCTCTGGACGCTTTGGCGTGACGCCCGAATACGCCGTCAATGCCGAAGAGTTGCAGATCAAGATCGCCCAAGGCGCCAAGCCCGGTGAAGGCGGTCAACTGCCGGGACACAAGGTCAGTGGCCTCATCGCCCGGCTGCGCTATGCCAAGGAAGGCGTCGCCCTCATCAGCCCGCCGCCGCACCATGACATCTATTCCATCGAGGATCTGGCGCAACTCATTTTTGACCTCAAGCAGGTCAATCCGCAAGCCTATATCTCCGTGAAACTGGTTTCCGAGGCCGGGGTTGGCACCATCGCCGCGGGGGTGGCCAAGGCCTATGCCGACCGCATCACCATTGCGGGCTATGATGGCGGTACCGGCGCCAGTCCCCTGACCTCGGTGAAGTACGCCGGCTCCCCTTGGGAGCTCGGTCTCGCCGAAACCCAGATGGCCCTGCGCCGCAACCATCTCCGGCACCGGGTACGTCTGCAGGTCGATGGCGGACTCAAAACCGGACTGGACGTGGTCAAAGGCGCTTTACTCGGTGCGGAGAGTTTCGGTTTCGGTACCGCACCGATGATCGCGCTGGGCTGCAAATACCTGCGGATCTGTCATCTCAACAACTGCGCCACCGGTATCGCCACCCAGGATGACACCCTGCGCAAACATTTCACGGGACTGCCGGAAATGGTCGTCCACTATTTCCGCTTCGTCGCCGAGGAAGTGCGCGAGATCATGGCGCAACTCGGTGTCCGCCGCTTTGACGATCTCGTCGGCGCCAGCCAGTGGCTGGAGATCAATGGTGCGCAAAGCGCCAAGCAAGAGCATCTGGATCTCCGTCCCCTCTTGGCCAATGCCGCGCTGCGCGATGCCGATCCCAACATCCACACCCAGGATCGCAACCCTCCCTGCGATCTGGGTGAGCTGGCCGAAAGCATGGTGAAGGATGCACAGCCCGCGCTGGAAAAACAGATCCCCACCCGACTGCATTACCCGATTCGCAATGTGAATCGCTCCATCGGCGCCCGTCTCGCCGGAGAAATCGCCCGTCGCTATGGCAACGTCGGGCTACGGGAAGACGCGGTGCACGTCGAACTGCAGGGTACCGCCGGACAATCCTTCGGGGCCTTCTGTGTGCAGGGCATGACTCTGCGCCTGCATGGCGATGCCAATGATTATGTGGGCAAGGCCATGAACGGAGGCACCATCATCATCGCGCCCCCGGCGGGCGTGTCCTATGCCAGTCAGGACTCGGCCATCGTCGGCAACACCTGCCTGTACGGAGCGACGGGCGGGCGCCTCTACGCCGCGGGCCGCGCGGGCGAACGTTTCGCCGTGCGCAACTCCGGAGCCGTGGCCGTCATTGAAGGCGCGGGCGACCACGCTTGTGAATACATGACCGGCGGTCAGATCGTGATTCTCGGTTCGGTCGGGGTGAATTTCGGGGCCGGCATGACCGGCGGATTGGCTTTCGTGCGTGACCAGATCCGTCAGTTTCCCGATCAGGTCAATGGCGAGCTAGTGAACTACCACCGGATTGAAACCGAATCCATGCGCGGTTATGAAGCCTTGCTGCGCCGTCACATCCAGGCGCATGTGGCCGCCACCGGCAGTCAGTATGCCGCAGGGCTGCTGAAAGACTGGAATCACTTCATCCGTGATGTCTGGCTGGTGGTGCCCAAGGCGGCCAAGCTGGATGTCCTGCTCGAAGAAGCGAGTTGAGCGCGTCTTCACTCCAAGGAAACCCATGAGCCATTTTTCATTTATCGAAGACCCGCGGCAGGACCCCAAGAAGTTGGGCGTGGAGGAACGCCGCGAGGCATTCCAGGAAATCTATCAACGCTTCGATCTGGACAGCGCCAAATTGCAGGCCGACCGCTGTCTACATTGCGGCAATCCCTATTGCGAATGGAAGTGCCCGGTGCACAACTACATTCCCAACTGGCTGCAACTCATTGTCGAAAACCGCCTGGAGGAAGCGGCAAACCTGTCGCATCAGACCAACACCCTGCCCGAAATCTGTGGCCGTATCTGTCCGCAGGATCGCCTCTGCGAGGGGGCCTGCACCCTCAACGACGGTTATGGCGCGGTCACCATCGGCAGTCTCGAACGATTCATCACCGAAGAGGCCCTGGCGCGTGGATGGCAACCGGAAATTCCTCTCCGCAGCATCAATGGCAAACGGGTGGCGGTGGTGGGCGCCGGTCCGGCGGGACTCGGCTGCGCGGATGTGCTCAACCGCGCGGGCACCGAGGTGGTGGTCTTCGACCGTTACCCGGCGGTGGGTGGTCTGCTCACCTTCGGCATCCCCCCCTTCAAGCTGGAGAAAGAAGTGGTCGCCCGCCGCGCCCGCCTGCTACAAGAAATGGGCATCCGCTTCGAACTCAACACCGAGGTGGGCAAGGATATTTCCCTTGCCACACTCCTGGCGGACTTCGACGCCGTGTTCCTGGGTATGGGCACCTACACCGCCAAATCCGGTGACTTCCCGGGGGAGACCCTGCCCGGCGTCATCAAGGCCCTGTCTTTTCTGATCGCCAATATTCGCCACCTCATGCAAATACCCGACCCCGCCCTCCCCTATGTCAACCTGATCCACAAACGCGTGGTCGTGCTGGGCGGCGGCGACACCGCCATGGATTGCGTGCGCACCGCCATCCGGCAAGGCGCCAGCAGCGTGATCTGCGCCTATCGTCGTGACGAAGAGAACATGCCTGGCTCCCGCCGGGAGGTGGCCAATGCCCGCGAGGAAGGCGTCAGATTCCTCTTCAACCGCCAACCGGTGGAGGTCATCGGCAACCCCTCCGCGGGGGTGCAAGGGGTCCGTCTGGTGGAGACCCGTCTGGGGGAACCCGATGCCAAAGGTCGTCGTCACCCGGAGGTCATCCCCGAATCGGAACAGGTACTCGATGCCGACGCCGTCATCGTCGCCTTCGGTTTTGATCCTTCCCCCCCCCCTTGGTTCGCCGAGCATGGCATTACCACGGACACGCAGGGCCGGATCAGTACCAACGATCGGTTCCAGACCAGCAATCCCCGCATCTTCGCGGGCGGCGACATGCGCCGCGGCTCCGACCTGGTGGTTACGGCCGTCGATGAGGGTCGCCGGGCCGCCGAGGGCATTCTCGACGCCCTGGGTGTGTGAGCGCCATGACTAACCTGCAAAACGATAATTTCCTGCGCGCCTGCCTACGCCAACCAGTCGATCACGTCCCCATCTGGCTCATGCGCCAGGCTGGACGCTATCTACCGGAGTACCGTGCCACCCGCACCCGGGCCGGGGACTTTCTTACCCTCTGCACCACACCGGAATTGGCCTGTGAAGTCACGCTGCAACCCATAGACCGTTTTCCCTTGGATGCCGCCATCCTTTTTTCCGATATTCTCACCATCCCCTATGCCATGGGGCTCGGACTGCAGTTTCAGGAGGGCGAGGGCCCCGTCTTCGAGCGACCCTTGCGCAGCGCCGCCGATATCGATGCCCTGGGGCAACCGGACCCCGAAACGGAACTGCGCTTCGTCATGGATGCCGTCCGCCTCATCCGCCGTGAACTGCGCGGACGCGTGCCGCTTATCGGCTTTGCGGGCAGTCCGTGGACCCTCGCGTGCTACATGATCGAAGGACGAGGCAGCCGCGACTTCATCCATATCAAGGGATTGCTCTACAGTGATCCGGCCTTGCTGCATCAGCTTCTACGGCATCTGGCACTATCCGTCACCCGATATCTCAACGCCCAGATCGCCGCCGGTGCGCAGACGGTGATGATTTTCGACACCTGGGGAGGAAGCCTGAGTACGCCCGCCTACGCCGAGTTTTCTCTGGCGTACATGACCGAAATTATCGCCGGTCTGAAACGCGAAGCCGAAGACCGTACGGTGCCCGTCATCCTTTTCACCAAGGGCGGGGGCAACTGGTTGGAGGCGATGGCCGCCAGCGGGGCCGACGTGCTTGGCCTCGACTGGACGACGGAGTTGGATCACGCACGCCGGCGCCTCGGAGACGGTATCGCCTTGCAGGGCAATATGGACCCCATCGCCCTGTATGGCAGCGCCAGCGGCGTCTCCGTCGAGGCGGAGCGCGTGCTGGCCAGTCATGGGACTGGAACCGGCCATATCTTCAACCTTGGACATGGCCTCACCCCGCACACTCCCATTGAAAATGTCACCGCATTGGTGGACAGCGTACACCGCTGGCCGCACCGCAAAGCTTAGGGATTCCATTCGGCCGGGTTTTCAGCCCCCGTGGCTGCGCCGCCACGCCGCCCACGCATCTCGGAGTGGACGGCGGCGCGGATCGTGCAAATAGGTCACGGAAGCCCCCTGTTCCATCCGTTGCAAGGCTTCGGCAATCGCGGACTGCGCCATGGCCGCCAGCTTTCGGCGCCCCAACTCCGGCGCCAAGGCGGGCAAGAATTCCACGCGCAGTGTCAACGGCGCCGCCGCCGCCAGTCTCCAGAGATGCCCGAATAGACTGTCCTCACCTATGAAGGGACAGAGCGCATCGGGTTGCCCAGGGTGCAGTACATCTTCATACCGCAAGGCAACCGGGCTGGTGGCCGCCCCCGTTCTCGATGCCGACTCGAAAGGCGCCGCAAAAAAATCACCGACCCCTCTGCCATCGCTGGTGGTCCCCTCGGGGAAAAAGATGACGCTGGTTCCAGCGCTCAGAATTTCGCTGGCCTGCCCCATAGTGCGCTGACTGGCGCGGACATCGCCGCGGTCGATGAACAGCGTCCCCAGCCACTCCCCCATGATCCCGAAGAAGGGCCAGGCGCGCATTTCCTTCTTGGCCACGAAACGACCGGGAATCAGCGTGGAGAGCGCAAGAATATCGAGATAGGAAACATGATTGGCGGCGACGAGGACCGGTTTTTTAGGGAGGACTCCATCGACACGCAAATGAATCCCAAGGATACGCAGGGCCTGCCGACTCCACCACGCAAAGGCCCTATAACTGCTCGCATCCGGCGCGGGCTTGCGCGCGCAGGTCCAGATGGCCAGCGGATACGCCAGTAACAGATGAAACACCAGCAGAGGCAGCCGCCAGATGCGTCGCAGGGCATTGGGCCGCGAGCGCCGCCAACGCCGCCCCGGATACGTCACCAGTACCGGGGCGGGTTTTTTACGGCGTGTCATTTACGCGCATCCACCGGTTCCAAGTAGCGCTGCTGGTAACGCGGCGTGATCAGACTGGACTCGCACCAGACGAAAAAGTCTGCGCAGTGAAACTGCGGGTCCCAGAAAGGTTCGCCGCCAATACGCACCCCGGCGCGCAGATAGCCCTTGAGCAAGCTGGGCAACGAAGCCGGCTCCGCTTGCGCCTCCACATCAAATTTGGGGACGGCGCGCAACGGGAAGACCCGCTGTTCCCGAGCGGTGAGGTAGGGGCTCAAGTTCCGGTAAAGCGCACCGAGCGCGGGACCATCCGTACTGTGCACACTGGCGCAGCCCATGAGGTAATCGATCTGCCACATGGCCATGGCCTCGGCGAGCCCCGACCAAAGTATCCCGATGACCGCCCCCTGACGGTAGTCGGGATGTACGCAGGAGCGTCCCAGTTCCATGACCCGCGCGTCGAGGGCCAAAAGACGGGAAAGATCAAACTCGGTCTCCGCGTAGTAACGCCCGACACAGGCCACCTTCTCGGGAAGAAAGAGCCGATAGGTACCGACAACCTCCTGCCGGGTTTCGTCCTCGACAATCAGGTGCTCACAAAACGGATCGTACTCATCCTGATCCAGTCCGGGCCGGCCACTGAGCTGGGCACCATATTCGGCGCTAAAGACCTCATAGCGCAGACGTTGCGCGGCTTCCACTTCATCTTGATGACGCGCCAGATAGAGGCGCAACGAACGCTCCTTCTTGGTGGCGACGCGACCGGTACTGCCGTGAGATTGGGTGCTGAGCATGCAGGGCTCTCCGTGCAAAAACGATAGCAAACCTTACCTATTATGACCCATATATGTGACAATAGTGCGGCACTTTTATGAACACTCTGTGACAATACCTCGCCGTCCCAATAGACGTTCCCCTAACCACCCCGCGTCAATCCCACTGGCGCCTCCCCACAAGGCGCCACCGCCGATGCAACCATTTTATAACATGATTCAGACAATACCAGCCCCGATCACCCAAAATAGTGTCTTTCACCAAACGGGAGGTACGGCGCGCGCACCCTTTCCGGACGATCCGCTTTTATCCGGCCAAGCGCCGTTTCACTGGAAGAGACTTCCGCCCCAGGAAAAACCAGGTTGACAACAGGCCCCTTGACCGAAATCATGGCCCATTGCCGCGAAGGAGAAAGGTCATGCAGATATCCGTATGGAAAATCGTCCTATGCCTGCTGAGCACCGCAGTACTCGGAGGTTGTGCTACAGGAGGTTATTACGCCCACCGCAGCGATCGGCAGTACGGCCCGCCGGGCTATAGCCAACCGCCAGCCGGCCAATATCCCGGTCAATACAGCGATGGCTACAATAACCCGCCCCCTCCGCAGGGTCCTTGAAGGTCCGCCCCACAGCCCCTTGCGGGTGAGGCTCTCCCGAACCCTGGGCACCTGAAAAGGCGCGCCGGATTCAGGATCAATCGTTATCCGGGATCTCCGGTCTTTCTATCAGAGGCTCTCGCTCTGGAGGACTGATCTCCGGGCGTTCGATTTCGGGTTGAGGCACCACCACAGGGCGAAGCGACGCCATGGGTGGCAGGGTGGGCAGATCGAAGTCCATGGGGTTGACCCGGAAGGTGACCCTTTCCACCGCGA
>NZ_WNJL01000016.1 GCF_010378095.1 Acidithiobacillus ferrianus
ATAAAACAAAGCGGCAAGTTGATCCACTTCCAACTCAGTCTAACAGCGGGACCACCAGGCAGCAATATGGGTTTATTGGATGGGACATTTATGTTGCATGGAGCTAAAGGAATATATAGGGATAATCGTAATAAATGTATTATATATTTTACCATTCTTGAAAGCAAGTCAGCAATAAAGCTTAGGCAGTCTAATCGATACCGTCCCGATAGCTATCCATGCAACTTCGGTTATGGCGTTTTCGCGGATGGGATATATAAGCGCGTTTCAACGGAGAACCCTTCGCTGCTGGGTATTGGAGGCCCATACTCACACAAATAATATCAAACGTGAAAGATGTCGTTTTCGTTGATACCCTGAACGTCCGCTTCCTCTGCAAAATCGACCATTAGTCACCTGAATCAAGCTGCGTGGCGTTCAAGCACCTCATAGCCGATGCAGGCCAGCCACACGGTCTTTGGTATCGGGCGAGAGCCGTTTTTGTAGTAGGCTATCATGCGCCGAGTCATACCGATGGCTTCTGCCGCACGACTCAGGCTGAGATTGTTCCGCTCCATCCACTCGATGAAATCCCCACGCGTCGGTAATCCTGCCTGCTTCCTCCCCAAGGCATAGAGACGGTCTGCGCCCAGATCCAATCCGCCTGGCCAGTTCAGGCCATCGCCCCAGTCATCTGCATGCCCCTGAGCGAAGAAGGCCGGATCATGAAGCGCGCAAAAGGGGTCTTCCTTCCGTGGCGGACCAATAAGATCCTTGAGATCCGTGGTAAACACTTCGCCGGTGGACCAATGGATTTCTATCTGGAACGGGCCAGTAATCGTCGCCGTTTCAATTCTGGGTGCTTGATTCATGGATTCAACCTCCGATATTCCGTCAATAGGGCATCCCGATGCGCCTCCATTCAGGTCCGCACCGGTTCCAATCGCTTCCGGGGCGAGACATAGCCGACCAGAAGCGCGCCTGTCTCGATGGCCAGCGACACACGGGATCCGTCACGAAACTGCACATGGACGTGCGGAAGCGGATGCTGCTCCCGGCCATTGATGCGTATACGCCAGTCATCCCCTACTGAGTAGTTGGTCATGGCTTCATGATAGGGAAATCATTGCACCATCTCAAGGTTGACATCAATTTCGCTACACTTCGGTTTGCTCGGCCATTTCCAGGGCATCGTCGACCTCGATGCCCAGATAACGGACGGTGCTCTCCAGCTTGGTGTGCCCCAGCAGAAGTTGCACGGCGCGGAGATTCTTGGTGCGCTTGTAAATCAATGTGGCCTTGGTTCGGCGCATGGTATGCGTGCCATAGGCGGACGGATCCAACCCTATGGAAATAACCCAACATTCTACAACACGCGCATACTGCCGGGTGGAAAGATGAGGTGAGGCGTGTTTCCTGCTGGGGAAGAGAAACTGGCCATCCTTGAGTTTGGCATGGGCGATCCATGTGGTCAGGGCCTCTCGGGTTTGCTCGGTGATCTCAAATTGGACGGGCCTCTGAGTTTTTTGTTGGAGCACGATGGCGCGGTGCATGACGGTGTGACCATGTGCGATATCGGAAACATGCAGTCCCACGAGGTCGCAGCCCCGCAATTTGCTATCGATGGCGAGGTTGAAGAGGGCTAATTCACGGATCTGTTGGGCCAGTTGCAGGCGAATTCTAATGGCCCATACCTCCTGTAGTTTCAAGGGCCGTTTCTGACCTATAATTTTGTCTTTGTTCCAAGGGGTTTGAAGGTGCTGGGTGCCGTTGAGTTCTGTTGGCATGACACGGTCTCCATGGTTGTGAGTAGAAGACCATTTTTTGCGAACTCAAAGGGCGGTGCCAGACTGATTGCAGTCATTGGGTTGCCCCGATGCCGGTTAGCTAATATTCAGAAACCGATCACATGATGGACGACTTGGCTCGCTGAATTGCACTATGCTTTCCCCAGCACGGCATGCCAGCAGGAGAGATCACCATGGCAATGGTACGACAGGCTGTTCGCCGGGTATCCGTAATGGATACCTTACTATTGGGCGAGCAAAACTCACCAGACACAATGATACCCTCTGTCTGGTGGAGCTAACCAGGTGGTGACTTACAGATCCTTCCGCCCGCTCACTCAAAAGTCTCCCATATCCTCTCCCTGCGTCATCACCGCTGACGCGCAGGAAGAACGTGGCTTCTGGGTTGTGAATGCAGTGCTGGTTGTGAGATCCAGGCGGCGCTCCACGTAATCATCGGCGGGAGAAGGAAATCCCGCAGCGATCTTGCTGATGAAAACTGGGCGATAACTCGGGCTCGCTGCAGGATCCGGGCATATGATGGTGAGGCCTGCGCGCGTGAGTTTTTCGATGGTTTCTGGTTTCAGCGTCATAGTCCGGGCTCTGCGCATTGTAGGCATAGGTTCCCACGGCCTGAGCTTCGCAACAAGTGGAGTTGGTCTGCTATTGCTGTGTGGCCTTTTCCTTCTTTGGCGCATCGGGGACCTTATGCGAAAACTCGACAACATCTCCCAGTTCCATCACCTGATTGGGCGGGAGCCGGAAAAAGTCGGTGGCATTGGCGGAAATGCGGAGCATGATGGCAAACAGGTGTTCTCTCCATAAAGAAAGCGGCGCCTTGGCGGTCGGAATGACCCGTTGGCGAGAAACGAAATAAGTGGTATCCAATGGATTCCATAGGTTGTCTGAATTTTCAGCAGATTTCAGAATCTCAGGAATGTCTGGGTGTTCCATGAATCCATAACGGGCGGTGAGTCGGCGCACCCCCTGCCCGTAATCCAGCACTACCACGCGGTTCGCGGGAAGGACGCGGGGTTCCTCCTCAAATTTGATGGTGAGGATGATGACTCGTTCATGAAGCACCTTGTTGTGTTTCAGGTTGTGCAGCAAGGCATGCGGAATGGCCTGCTCGCGCATGGTCAGATATACCGCAGTGCCCGGGACACGGATAGGATCGCCAGGGGTGACGCCGCTCAGAAAGTCTTCCACCGAAAGGGCATCCGGGTACAGTTTGCGGGCGAGAATTCCTCGTCCCCAGCGCCATGTCGACATGGTGGTGAATACCGCCAGGCCGATTGCCAGAGGAAACCATCCCCCCTCTACGAATTTCAGCAGATTCGCGCCGAAAAAAACGCCGTCCAGCAGGACAAAGAAACCGCAGAACAGGCCCGCTTTCCACAACGACCATTTCCAACTGTGGCGGGCGACGAAGAAGACCAGGATGGTGGTCATCAACATGGTGCCGGTAACCGCCGTACCATAGGCGAAACTCAGCGCGTTCGAAGACCTGAACCAGAGGATCACCACGATAACCGCCACCATCAACAGCCAATTAAGCAGGGGGAGATAAATCTGTCCGCGTTCGGATGCCGACGTGTGAATGATGGCCTGCCGTGGCAAATATCCCAACAGCAGCGCCTGTCGTGTCGCCGAGTAGGCTCCGGAAATTACCGATTGCGAGGCGATCACCGTGGCGATGCCAGATATCACCACCATGGGTATGGTTGCCCAGGCGGGGAAAAGCATGAAAAAAGGATTCTGGATCGCTGATGGATCAAGTTCCAGCAAGGCGCCTTGGCCGAGATAGTTGAGGGCCAAAGCAGGCAGCACCAGAAAATACCAGGCCATGCGGATAGGCCGCGCACCAAAATGACCCATATCGGCATAAAGGGCCTCCGCCCCTGTGACGGCAAGGACGACGGCGCCCAGAATTACCAACCCGCCGATGCCGTGTATTCCGAAAAATTGCAGTGCGTACCACGGGTTGAGCGCAATCAGCACCTGCGGATCTGCGACGATCCAGGTGAGCCCCGAGCCGAAAAGGAGCAGGAACCATACCAGCATGCTCGGACCAAAGAGGTGGCTGATGGCCGCTGTCCCGCGACGCTGGACCATAAAAAGTCCAATGATCACTCCCAGCGCCAGAGGGATAACCAATGGTTTCCATGCGGGGGACGCGACCTCCATGCCTTCCATGGCCGACAGCACTGAAATAGCCGGCGTGATGACACCATCTCCGTAAAAAAGAGCCGCGCCCAATAGCCCGATACTCAGTATCCACCAGCGCAATCGATTGGAGTGCCCGGTTGCATGAGAGGCCAAAGCGGTCAACGCCATGACGCCGCCCTCGCCTTGATTGCTCGCCCGCATGATCACCCAGGCGTATTTGACGCTCACGACCAGCACCAGGGTCCAGAAAATCAGGGAGAGGATACCCTGGAGATTTACCGCGGTAGGTTGCAGGGACATGGCGGACAGACAGGCGCTGAGAGTATACAGCGGACTCGTGCCGATATCCCCGAAAACCACACCGAGAGCGGCCATGGCCATCAGCGGAAGGGTTGCACCACCCTGCAAGGGTTTCTTCTGATCAGCCATAACATCCTCATGAAAAGACTGGCGGCGGAGAATTCCGCCATAACCTGCCATCAAGAAGCACGAGCAAGTTTTTCCTTAAAAGCTTCTGGACCGATATCCAGAAGCTGCATATACATGACAGCATCCGGTGAGAATAACCACCTTTTAGCTTCTTTTACTGTGTGGTTGGACCGATTTTGCGTGACGGAATTTTCGGGATTTCCTGCTTACATCCCCAAGGGGGAACTGGAACACTGTTCCGGCATCGTGGGCCGGAATACACAGTAAACGCCAATCCATATCGTGGCGCATACGGGTGCCAATTTCGGTCATCCGCGTGTGACGTTTTGCTGCCACAGGCAATCCGCGGGCACCCAACCAGAGCGCCGGTAGTAAGGCCGCTGCAGAACAATAGAGGCCCACGCGGAAATCGCTGCCGAATATCCCAGCGAGCAACAACCCGGCCACCTGACCACCACCGTTAAATGTTTGCAACCAGCCGATGCGTGGCTCCCATTCATCCTGCGGATTAAACTCCACCACAAAGAGCGTGGCGACGGTGGCGACAGCCGTGGTCCCAGCTCCGGCCAAGAAAGACAGTGCGGTCCAGGGTAATATTTCAGGCAGGAATGGCATGGCCGCTAACGCCCCCATAAGCACCAGAAACCCACCAAAAAAGAGTGCGCGGTGGGCATGTCGTTGATCGGCTATGCTGCCCCACAGTGGGGACGTCAGCAGACCCAGGTTGTATCCCCCCATGACGTAAGCAACCCAACTCAGCCGATGCGTTAGACCTACGATCATCAGAGGCAGTAGGATGGGCAATACGCCCGAAGAAATAGCCCCTAACAGAGCGTACGCAGCAAACCACGGCGAAATCCAGCGGCGTGGCTCACGGAGGGTATCCCGCAGTCGCTGTATACGTTGGTGCAGGCTGTGGCGGTCGGTGCTGTTCGGGCCAGTGTTCGCCACGATCCATACTGATCATGCTTTCTCCTTGTGTGCCGGAATCTAATGCACAGAACTTTATGAAAGCCTAGTTGGTTTGCACCATTCCCGCAAACCCACGTTTAGTGACGCTGCGGTTTCATGACACTTTTGGGGCCATTTCTGGCCCTGAATCTGTTAATCAGCTCGTCTGTCTTTCTATGCCTAATAAACGTCACCCAAGCGCGCTGCGTACTAACTACCAATTTCTGAGTGACCGGTTACGCTGCCCTGCCGCCGTTGAGCCCTGCTGGTCGGCGGTAGGAAGCGGACGTTTGAATAGGCTAAAGTTGCTTCAAATTTAATGGGGGGGTGAAAAAGGCTCAGTTTTATGTGGCTTTTGCCATATATGGTTCAGCGACAACTCAGAGAACACATCATAACAACTGCAGAAAAGGAATATGCCACGATGTCCCATAGATCTGTCGCTGCACTCAGCCTGATAACACTCCTTTCCGGTTGTGCCGTCAGTAACGTGAATACGTCCCCAGGACCGTCGGCCCAAGCCGTACAGAATGCCTCTGTCGTTACGCCACAGGATCGTATCCTGCATTCGTATATGATGCAGGTGAACCAGATCGTCGCCGGTCATGTCCGCATAATCCGTGAAAGGCAGGAACGCATCGCCATGAAAAAGGCAGGGCATCCTGTCGCGTTACCAACTGGAGCCTGTCGTGCCGTGGCGGTAATTTTGGCCAATGGAACCGTGGTGCGGGCAGACCTCGCCCAATGTGCCTCTGAGGCGCTCGGCAAGGTTATGTTGGAAGCCGTTCACAATGCTTCCCCTTTTGGCACGGGAAACGTCCACGATGGGAAGAGCCCTAACGGCGGCTTGGTGATGGCCGCCACGGTAACCTCTATGGCACAACCAGACTCGGCGGCACCGACCACTCCGGCACTGTGTTCAGGATCACTCCTTGAGCGAGCTTGGGATAGTGGACCCCCCAGTTTTGGCACATAGCCGCTTTTTTGGGAACCACTGGACCGGTCTAAACCTTCCGAAGCGCCTGCCGCGCGGCTTCGGCCAAAAAGCCGGACCGGCTGGATCCTCGGATTCTGGCCGCCTCGTCAATACGGCGAATCAGATTGCGCGGCAGGGTGATGTTGACCTTCTCCGTCTTGCCTTCCACGCGAGACACATCCACTTCCACGACCGCCCAGACGCCGTCCGCATAATCCGGGTCGGCTTGATACTCCGCCAGCGAACGCGGCTCCGGGAGCGGCTCGCCCTCTTCGGCCATTCCTTCCAGGTGCAGATCAATGGCCTCGCGGACGCTGTCGAGCGCTTCGTCCAGCGTATCGCCCGCGGAAAAGCATCCCGGTAATCCGGGCACGGTGACGCCATAGCGCACACCGTCATCGGTATGGAGCACGACGGCGAATTTCATGATGACCTCCAGCCAGCTTGCCTTTCGATGTTACGCAGAGTGCCCATAGGAATGTCCTTTGTTGCCAGATCCAACCACCAGAGCCTTGGCCCTCCTCTGCTCTTTCCAATCACCCGTCACCACCAGTTAGCAAAACCATTGCAGGATGCAATCCGCGCCAGGTCCACCGCGTGCCAAAGGCATCCTGTAGAAATTTTCGTTAAAGGGCTGGTACAGACTTGGAAGCGGACGTATGAATAGGCTAAAGTATGCCTCATACTTACCGGGGTGAGAGTGGGGGGATTTCATTGTTTTGTCTCATGTGGAGGCGTCAACAGAAAGACAATAAATACAATCGCATAGGCTTGGCATTGAAGGCGCCATATGGGACAGAATGATACCAATCGTCTAATCCTCATCTCTCCACTGGATGTTGATCTCTGTAGCGTTACGCGGCACAATGAGGCGTGATCAAAAGTTTCCGCCACAAGGGCCTGCAAGCTTTCTATGAATCGGGCAGCAAGGCAGGGATTCAACCGGACCATGCCGCCAAGATCGCACGGCTACTGGCCCGCTTGGATACTGCCAAAACCCCGGCCGACATGAACGTACCGGGATGGAAACTGCACCCACTCCACGGAACCCTGCAAGGACACTTCGCGGTATGGGTCAGCGGGAACTGGAGATTGGTTTTTGCCTTCGAGGATGGTGACGCCATCCTGGTCGATTACGTGGACTATCACTGAATCCGGATGAACGCTATGAACCCCATGCACAATCCACCTCACCCCGGACTACTCCTGCGGGATGATATCTTGCCCGCCTTGGGGTTGACCGTTACTGAAGCAGCGGAGCAGCTTGGGGTAACGCGATCAACCTTGTCGCGCGTGCTCAACGGACGTGCCGCCATTTCTCCGGAAATGGCGCTACGACTTGAGGGTTGGCTCAGTGTTGAGCATGGGGGCCGTGCCGACGCCTGGATCGCCCAACAAGCGGCCTATGACCTTTGGCAAGCCCGCCAAGCGGGAGCACCCCATGTCATGCATGCTCCCATCAGTCATACGCAGGTCGCCTGACTCATAAGATAGAATGATCCCTTCTGTCTGGTGTCACGCTTTATTTAGTAAAACCATAAATATAAAATAAGGATTACAATGCTAAGAAAACTAGGAGACCAATTAATAAATTACAGCAGAAAAAACCCAATATTATTTATTTTTTTGTTTATCATGTTTGTTTTTATTTTGATCGCTTTCCCACGGCGCCTTGACCGCCATCAACCGCTCAAGACCCTCATTGGCACGTGGTGGCGCGTCGAGCATGGCGGTGAACTGCTGGAATTTTTCCGCATCCAGCCCAAAGAACACCTGATCGAGCAGCACCGATTGCGCACGCTCGCAGGCGGCTTCCAGCATGAAATCGGAACGGTTTTTGCCCAGCAGGTGGGCGGCGTGGTCAATGAGATCACGTTGCTCCGGCAAGGCACGTAAATTGATGGCGGCAGCGCGCATGGTAGTCTCCTCATGAAACACAGCAGACATACAAATGGTAGAGCGGCGTATATCTGTTGTCAACACACGGCTAACAGCAAGTCATACGGCATGGGCATGAGTGACGATCGACTTAATGAATGGCATACCGCATCCCGATGACCTGCGGGAGGTGCCGATCCAGGATGAGCGGAAAGTCAAACGCGGTTCCCGGTTGAAAGAAAGGCGGTCGTTTAGTTATCTCTATGCTTTTATGGAAAATTGGAACCACCTCATCGGCGGCAACAAGTACCGCTTGCTGGCCCACGTTCGCTACAACACGCAACGGCTATAGGGGGTGCAGGAACCGGCCTTGTCATGAATGGCGTGGCTCGCTGAATTGCATTATGATTTCTGCATCGCGGCACAAGATAGCTTCGAGATTAAGGTATTTCCGAATGGTCTTCCGCAAACCATAAATCAGGAAAAAACTCATAAATCGAACTGGAACGCTTATTTTCCGTTTTCCTGGACGCGATCGCCGTTGCCAGCGGAAGAAATAGCGTCAGCGGCAAGCCAGATAGCGCGATGAAACAGGCTGTCACGCGACGGCGGATATCTTGAGTAACTATCTCTCGCAAGTAGCGATCAAGCGGCTCTGAACCGCTGTTGAATCTGGTACGATCATGTGTGGCATCGAGCGGTGTAACAAGAACGGTGCACTGCTCATTCAGCGCGCAACAGCTTGCCACGACGAGCGAAAGCGCGTTTCAAGGCCGATTTCGGTTGCGGCGGCGACAGCAGAGCCTGCGCAAAGCACTTCTGCATTGGCCGGACATGACCGACCCCGATTATGACGACAAGATGATCAGCCTTTTTCTCGATCATAATGAAATAGAAGAGTGCAGCCACAAACGGCTGTTATTGGCCGATATTACTCATCCTCAATCTGTATGGGAAGGTCTGTTTTCGCTATCACCGACCATCCGCCGGGCAACTGCCAGCCCAGGCTGTCCGCTGTGAGGCACGGCATGGAATTAGGTACGTAGTAGCTTGATCAGACTAGACTTGTGTAATATATTGCGTACACAACGTGGCTGAAAGGAGGCGATGATGAGCCTACGTGTAGGAGTGAGAGAATTACGCGACAAATTATGACGAAGCCAAGCTCTACTTAGCAGAATTGGTTCCCCCGCCCGGGGGATATCCGAAGAGAGGTAGTTTCCACGATAGAAAATGCATCTCATTTTATTCCTCCCATTGGCCTGCCTTACAAATATTACCATGCTGTGGACATACGTGTTGATTCAAAAGGAATGACAAATAACATGGGCTCTGAAAGCCTCTAGCGAGGTAATTTACATCATCTGAGAGAAAAGGGTGGAGGATGACGCGCGGTATGACAAAAACTTTTGTAAGAAAAATAGCAGAACATCCAGAATGGGACGTACCGCTGTTTCTTTTAATCATACTGCTTCCCGTAGTGGGGCTTGGCCTTGATTATCTGATACCAGCATGGGATGTGGGAAGATCTTTGGCTAATACGGGCAAACCCGGATATGGAGTTATACCACCCATAATTTCGGTGGTTTTCAGTATCGCGATAGGACTTCAGCTACGAGAAGCCCGGTCTGTTCGCTACTGGCAGGGATCTGCCGAGAAGATAAACCGTGGTCACGATATGGCTAATATGCAATCTTCTGATAAAAAAAAGGAAATAGTTTTAAGGATCTGGAAAAATATTGCCATGCCAATTTTTTCAATAGCAATGGGGGCTTTACCATTTTTTCATCCTTCAGTTCGTCAGCCCTGGCTTCCCTGGTTTTCCTGGTTATTTGTGCTCGGCGGGATCTGGTTTCTACTCGTCAGAACTCGGTGGTCGCCACTGGGTATCCCTGAGATAGAGATTACATCCACCCAACTTCGCATTCCGAATCCAACCGGACTCTGGATAGATGGCAAAAAAGAAAAGAGAAGATCATATCTAACAGGCGTTTTATCCATTCCGGTGGATCGAGTAAAAGACATTTCTTGGGGAATGTACGGATACAATACGCCGACGTTGAGGGTACATTGTACGAGACTGACCGTAGAGCATCCTTTCCTCAAACGACCGCCGGAGACCGTCACCGACCAAGATTGTGTCGTCCTGTCGAGCTTGGCGGCTGGAAGCGTTGCGGCAGACGCCATAGTGGCTTTTGTGGAGAAGCTCATCGCACAAGAGGGGTCAGATTGTTCCGCACTCCCTGACTAAGGAATAAATTTAACCATGATTCTAGGGTGGCTTGCGTTCACATTCCCATTTGGCACATAGTCGCTTTTTTGGGGACCACTGGACCCGGTCTAAACCTTCCGAAGCGCCTGCCGCGCGGCTTCGGCCAACCGGCAATCCGGGCAGGTGACGCATAGCGCACACCGTCATCGGTGTGGAGCACGACGGCGAATTTCATGATGACCTCCAGCCAGCTTGCCTTTCGATATTACGCAGAGTGCCCATGGGGATATCCTTGTCGGGATGCTTGAACTGATGATGCGATTCGCGCCAGGTCCACCGCGTGCCAAAGGCATCCTGTAGAAATTTTCGTTAAAGGGCTGGTACAGTCATGCTCCGGCCCTCGCTCTGCTGTGCTCACCTATCGGGAGATGTTCAGGTGATAACCGTTTCTCCCATCTCCTGAATGGCTACCGAATGAGCGAGGCGGTCCTCTTCTTGGCCTTTGATGACTATACCGTGCCGCCCAAAGAATCAGGCGCGGGGCAGTAGCTGGTCCAGTGCATTCGCAAATGCCTGGCGGTCCGCTTGGCTCAGGGCAGCGGGGCCACCAGTGCGCACGCCGGAGTCCCGGAGTTGCTCCATCATGTCACGAATCCGCAGGCGCTCGTGGATGGTTTCGGGGGAATAACGCTCCCCGCGCGGGCTGAGGGCATGGCTGTTTTTTTCTAGCACGGCGGCGGCCAGCGGAATATCGGCGGTGATTACCAGATCACCCGCTACGAGGTGCCGGACGATTTCCTCATCGGCCACATCAAAGCCCCTCGGCACGATCACAGTGCGGATATAGGCAGAGCGGTGTACGCGCAGAGCTTGATTGGCTACCAGGGTCAAGGGCAGTTTCAGGCGATCGCTGGCGCGATACAAAATGTCTTTAATGACGTTGGGACAAGCGTCGGCATCAACCCAGATATGCATGTGACGGCTCTTAAGGAATTTTTTGAGTGGGAACACCATGTCACAGATGTGACTTCCCGACAATGTGTGCACCCACGGAGGGCATTCACCCGAGTCTCCCAAACGCCGACTAACCGTTCATGGCGGCATTGTGGGTGGTGCTGGACAGCAACGTGCTGCTTTTCGGCATAGCATACCCGGCCAGCGTGCCGGGCAAGATCCTGACCGCGTGGCGACATGCTTCCATCGAGGTACTGCTATCAGACTATATCCTCGATGAACTGCGCCGGGTACTGCCCCGTCTGGCGCACCGCCATGGGCTGACGGTGGCCGAGATGAGCGATCTGGTAGAGGTCACTACTACTGCTGGATGTCGGGCTAGTATCGGGGCTATACTGAACGAAGTTAAGAATTGCTACCCAGACGGCAGCTAGGTGATGACAGGTTCTGAATTGGTCTCCATGGCGTACAAGCGTCCTCCGATCACGGAGGCAGTGATTGGAATAAATTTCTCTACACCGATCAGTAAGAAAGACCTCGGCGCAACTGACAAAAAGCTTTCTGCTCATTACCCGCAACATCAGGGGGTTTCTAATTATAGTCTCGCTGTTGCGTTACCTAGAGCCAAACAACTGCCAATGTAGGTAGAGAGGATGGTCATCGACGCTCCACCGCAGATATGACTCAATTGGTAGTGTTGTGGCCATCTTCCTTCATCGTGTCTCAGCTTGCGCCATATCAGGGATGGGAGCATTTTTTTGAGCGGTTTGCTAGAGATTGGAGCGCGTTAAAAAGGGTAACCGGCTTTCGAGAAATTAGCCGAGTAGGTGTGCGTTACATTAATCGCGTTGACATCCCGGCCAAAGAGCCGATCGTAGAATATGAGAGGTTTCTTAATATTTATCCGAAAATACCCGATAGCTTGCAACCGACGTCTTCGTATGCCTTACAAGCTGCTGTTGAATTGAAGGAAATCGATTGTCTGCTAAGGCTTAATTCGGCACCAGTTCCTTCTCCGCTGCTTCAGTATGCTTCTTTTCTCATCGACCAGGATATTTCAAGGCAGGCTAACGCGCCCCAAACCGACAATGAAATCCATGAGTTGCTGCAGAAGATTCATGTAGTGAAGAACGCCGTTTTCGAAGCCTGCATTACTGCTAAAACCAGGGAGTTTTTTCAGTGAGCAACCAACTGATTCAAGTGCGTTCAGGGGTCGACTTTTCGAGCACGAGCATTTCACATTGGCCTAACCAGATGAGCTACGTGACAGGCGCATCACCAGATTTATCGACAGCAAGTCCTCAAGCCAGCATCACCGCTTGGCCATCGGAAATGAGTTGGAACGCAATAAGTGATGATACCGGGCGGTTAGTGAAAGAGATTGGGCACCTACTCCAACACCATAATTCCCCCGCGTTTCTTTCTTCTGTGTCCAGGGAAATGAGCGTTGGGGAGCGTTTATTCGATGCGACTTCGGCTGTAAAAGTACTGACTGCGCAAGTTGCTATGCACATGAGCAGTGAATGGCGCGACAAGCTTTTTAGCCAGATCGATTCGCTGCACGGCTTGGAAGAGTGGGATGCGGATGATAAACCCGTAGAACGATCGTCTTTTGCAAGCTTTTTAAAGGCAATTCTTTATATTAGACCGCAACGATATCCCGGCCTTGGGCTATCTTATGATGGAAACTTGGTCGCGGCTTGGACAACAGGGCAGGATCGGCTGACAAGCGAGTTTCTGGCACGCGATCGGGTTCGTTGGGTTCTAACTTGCAACATTAACGGCGAGACAGAACGTTCGGCTGGAGAAACAGTAGTGTCTCGTTTTTATGACTGCTTAGCGCCATATAACCCAACGCGTTGGTTTTCGCGTGAGCAAAATCCGTATAACCATGCCTAAGAAAGGATGGAAGTTGCCGGATGGCGACCATATCATGAGGCATATTCCTTGGTCGAAGCTCAGAAAAGATGAAAATGACAACGTCTTGGGCTTTCTGCCCCAAGCGTTTCAATTAAGACCGCAGGAAAACTCCCTTTCCGTGAACTGGCTAGAGTTTTTTGACGGCAATCACGCTGCTAGGACTAAAAAAACTATCCAGGAATTGCGTAAAGCCAAGCACATCGGTCAGAAAATTGCTTTTGGAATCGGAAATGTCGGGAACATTCAAAAGATTTGCAAACAGAATGGCGGGGCAATAAAGATCGTCTACGCCCCAACGATCGGAATTTCTTCACATACAGAAATACGAAGTTTACCGCGAGATGACTTGGTAGTCTTAGATGCTCTGGACACACAGGCTTTTCTTGAGTGTGTTTATAACGCCGACATAGAAGAAGAACGATCGCAGAATGAATAGTGTTTCTCGACGTTTTATGTGGGTAGCCTGCGGTCCAATTTGCCCAGGATGAGGTAAGCCATGTTGATCAGGTAGAATCTGAACGACCGCTTCCGCTGCATCACTGACCATTCACAGCGCCCAGATCACACCACCCGGTGCTCCGGAACTCCATGGTCGGCGTCGGGACCAACCCGGGAAACTTCGGATGAAAGGCAAAACTTACTACTCCTTACGCAGATGCGTGAGGCTGAGGATCGACGGGGCTGACTGGCATAGGTATGGTCCAGCTGCAGGAAATGCACTATGATCCTGGCTGGTATTCGTTGATCGTTCGCACGGGTTGGATCATCAGGACTGGAGAAGACGTTCCCAGGCTGAGTAGAGTAGCCAATCTACTGATGGAACCAGCCCCGACACCCCGGACAACCGTGCCAGAGCCAGTTCGGCATGACGATTCAGGTCGATAAACGACTCTGGCTCCAGCGCGGGCTCAGTGGGCGGCAATGGGTGCGGCACAAAAGCTTGTACCAACTCGCCCAGTGTCGTGGTGGTCACATAGCTACCTGCAGAGCGATCCATTGGCATACCCTTTAATTAGCACGCCATCTATTAAGGCATTTTTTAATTGGCACGGTCAATATTAAACGATACGTTAATAAAGATCTCTGTCCCCGCGGTTGGCGTCTATGCGCGGGCGGAGGGAAGTCGCCTGGGGACAGAGCGAGCGGGCACGGGCCGCCGTCATGGCGGAGTGAATGCCAAAACGGCGGGCCTCATAGCTGCAGGTCGCCACGACGCCCCGGCCGGCAGGATCGCCGCCGACGATGACGGGCTGACCGTACAGCTCGGGATGGTCCCGTTGCTCCACCGCCGCAAAGAAGGCATCCATGTCCACATGGATGATCTTGCGGAGTTCGGCACCGTGTTATGATGAATGTGGACCCAGCAATGGACAGTCTCCTGGACGGCTCAGATTCCATCAGGAACCGGCCCGGGGAGGGGGCGATGCCCTTGGGTATCTAATTGGGCAAAGGGACGAGGAGCGATGAAGGTGCTTGCCGATGGGCGATGGAAAGCTGTAGATTGCGGGGAAGTGGTGGGCGGTAACAGACGGGAAGCGGACCTTGCGATTAAAGATCATATCGGATATACACCATGAGATGTATTTTAAAAAAATTGATACTTATCGAATCTTTATTATTTGCTTTTTCAGTGATTTCACCGTTGACCGCAAAAAGCGATATATTCTATAGATGTGATCATGGGACCGCGCATATAATTAATAAAATTTCGGAAGGTGACCAGCCAGATGATAAAAAGGTCAGGCCGATAATGGAGTATAAAAATATTGGAAATGGATCCGACTGGACTCATTATAATAAACACGGATACGCTTCAGAAGAGACTGGAAAAAGATTCTACTGTGGTGGAGCGCAATTAGAGTTCTGGCCTCATCTGAATACAGGAAATATTGAGGGCCAGTGTGGTGCTTGGCAAGGAGAATCTCTCAAGATCAAGTCATGGGGTAAACTGGCCTTGAAAAGTCCAACCATTTACATGAATCATTGCAACTCCTCATTTTATGTAAAAAAATTTATAATTGATCCACCTGGCGGATATGTCTCAATTTCTCGCGAATATTATGGATCGGAAAAGAAAACCAAAGTAAGCGGACCAAGTTTTTCATGCGCGGATGTTCATAATGTGGCTGACATGCTCGTATGCACCAGCTCGGAGTTATCCAAGATTGACCTTGATCTGGATAAAAATTATCAGAAACTGATTGGTTATATTAAAAACAAGCATAAATTGTCGCTCGTTGCTCACCAGAATATCTGGATTTTCAAAAAACGAAAGTGCAAGTCCTACTCCTGTCTATGCAAGCTGTATAAGCAGGACGCTAATTATATAAATGCGTTACTACTCAGATATGGAAGGCGCCCCGAAATAAATTATGGGTCACTGTTTGGTAACGACTTCTCAGAATACAGATATGGTGGATGCTCATAACATAAGTGTTTTTCAAATATCTTGGTCAAGAGTGCGTTGCAAGAATCTGCAAAATGTTGGTCCTGGCAGGATACCGAATAAATAATGCCTAATAGTTTGGTCATGTGCCAATAAAGTCAGGCGAACTAATGTGGTCATCGGTGGATGGCGCGATCAATATGATCGGCAATGGTTACCAAGCGTGCGTCTATTAACAACGCACACTGATAAACCGATAGCCTGCTGGAGTCAACGTGTTAGACCGTTTTATAGACTGTGTCGGAGATAATATGTATATTCGTCGAATTATGTTGTTGTCTTGTATTGTGTCATTTTCAACAGGGGCATTTGCGCAAAGAGTACCGCAGGTTATGCACGGAGAATGGCAAGTTACAAACACTACCGTAGGTGGCGTCACGACTACCGATACCCTATGTCTTCCTAAAATAGACACAAATTCCTGGATGATTTTAGCGGATCCAGGCAAAGGATTTTTCTGCAAAGCCATCGGAAAGACTGTAGTTGAAAATGGTGGGCGGACCGGCATCTTTAAGGCGCGTTGTCTCTTAAACCAACCGCAAGTCGGTGTTGTGCGAATGAACATGAAATTTCGAGTGACGATAGGCGTTAATGAGCGTGATTTTCACTCCGTAGCTGTCGGGGAAGGAGTTGAACATGGATACACTTTTCCAATCAATACAACAACAACTGGACATTATATAGGGGCGTGCCATTGAACTGATTGAGGCGTCACACACAGATGGATGATCTTATGGATGATCTTACGGAGGGCAGTGACGATGCTTGCCAACCGTTAAAAGGAAAGCGGTAGATTGCAGGGAGATGGTGGTCATGGGCGGTAACAGATTAGAAGTGGACACTGTGAGTCACCATTCACTTCCAAGTCACTGGTCTTCCCTATATGTTGATGCAGTTGATTAACCTTTTTTCTTCTCAGATTGGTAACATATTCATGGACAAGCAAAACGTTCGATCCGCTAGACGAAGACAAGATATAATAATGTGTATCTGGTTTTGGCGATTTTGGTAGTTCAGTCTGGAGCAGTGATGAATCAAATGTTACCGCGTTTCTTGGCAGTTTTTTTATTTTCATCTTCGTTGCTGTCTCAGTCTTTGACAGCCTCCGCGACCGTGAAGATCACCGGAATTTGGCAGTGGGGATGGCATAAAATGATATTTAATGGCGTGCAAACATATTCTCCGGGAGGAACTCTTAGAATAAAACAAAGCGGCAAGTTGATCCACTTCCAACTCAGTCTAACAGCGGGACCACCAGGCAGCAATATGGGTTTATTGGATGGGACATTTATGTTGCATGGAGCTAAAGGAATATATAAGGATAATCATAATAAATGTATTATATATTTTACCTTTCTTGAAAGCAAGTCAGCAATAAAGCTTAGGCAGACTAATCGATACCGTCCCGATAGCTATCCATGCAACTTCGGTTATGGCGTTTTCGCGGATGGGATATATAAGCGCGTTTCAACGGAGAACCCTTCGCTGCTGGGTATTGGAGGCCCATACTCACACAAATAATATCAAACGTGAAAGATGTCGTTTTCGTTAATATCCTGAGCGGTAGCTCCCGCTGCGTTGCTGTCGCTCGTAGCCGCAGGGCGAATGGCGGCGCCGGGCCGGTTACTGCTCATTCAGCAATGAGATCGTATGGGAGTGGACGACAGTGAATAAGTATGAACTTGTCATCTATTGGAGCGATGAGGATAAAGCGTTCCTGGTAGAAGTTCCGGAACTTCCTGGCTGTATGGCAGACGGGTCTACGTATCAGGAGGCGGTTTCCAATGCAGAGACTGTGATTGCGGAATGGATAGCAACCGCTGAAGAACTGGGTAGACCTATTCCTACGCCTCGCGGTAGGCTTCTGTACACCTAATGGGGGTGTCTGAATGGGTCGACCGCCGACATGGGGGATCGACTTGGCGCAGGTTTCTCCTCAAGAGTTCGGCCCGAATGGCCTCACCAAGCTCCTTGTTGTTCCTGATGGTCACAGCCATGAGAACACCTTTGAATATACGAAATACCGTATAATAAAACGATATACGATTTGTCGTATATGCAAACTATATACGGTAAACCGTAAGTATATGGCTTTTTGATCGGTTGCGCGGCAAACCTCCCCGTTCAGGGGGAGGTCAAGAGCGCGGCGAGGGAGGTGGCTCGATGCCACCTTTTCCGCCCTTGCAGGGCACAAGCCTAATCCGGTGTTTGTTGCTGCTCGATGTATTGGCGAATAATGGATATGGGCGCACCTCCGCAGCTTCCGGCAAAGTAGGATGGTGACCAGAGCGCTCCACCCCATAATTTTTTGCGGATGCTGGGATAGTTCTTTTTACGGATCATGCGACTGGAGACGCCCTTGAGGCTGTTCACCAGTGCCGAAACGGACACCCTGGGCGGATAGTTCACCAGCAGATGCACATGGTCATCCTCCCCGTCGAACTCCACCAGCTCCGCGCTGAAATCCTCGCAGACGGCGGCGAAGATGCCGCGCAGATCGGCCAGAACCTCGCCAGTGAATACGCCGCGGCGATATTTGGTCACAAAGACCAAGTGAATATGCAGGTTAAAAACGCAATGTCTGCCGTGTCTTATTTCAGTTGCATCAGTCATCGGCCAAACATACAATAAACGTATGATGCTTCGCAAAGCCGTGCGCTACCGACTGGAACCGTTGCCTGAACAGGAGCATCTCCTGTCTCGCGCGGTCGGCTGCGTGCGCTTCGTCTGGAACCGGGCGCTGGCCGTGCAAAAGAGTTATCTGGATCACCAGTGCGGCATCTTGTCCTACGTGGACATGGCCAAGTGCCTGACCACCTGGCGGAACGGGGAATCGTTCGGCTTTCTGTCCGAATCCCCTGTCCACCCCCAGCAATGGGCGCTGAAGTTTCTGGACCGGGCGCTCAAGGATGCCTTTGACAAGAGCAACCCCAAGCGATTCCCGGTCTTCAAGAAGAAGGGTTTGCACGACAGCATGCGCTATCCCGACCCGGAGCAGATCAAAATCGACCTCCGGCCCCAGGATGCTGATGGGAGGACGCAGTTCCCCAAAATCTTCCTGCCGCGCATTGGCTGGGTGAAGTTCCGCAAGTCCTGCGTCATCGGTGGTGAAATCCGCAATGTCACCGTCAGTCACTCAGGTGGGCACTGGCATGTCGCCATTCAGACCGAAAAGGAAGTGCCGGATCCCGTTCACCCATCCACTACAGCGGTGGGCGGTGACCGGGGTGTGGCGAATCTGCTCACGTTGTCCGACGGTACCATGTTCCTGCCGGTGACTACCTATCGGGATTTGCAAAAGCGACTCGCCAAAGAACAAAAGAGACTGGCGCATAAAGTGAAGTTTTCGGCCAACTGGAAGCAACAGAAGGCCAAAATCACGCGGCTGCATCAGCGCATCGCGGAGATTCGCAAGACCGTACTGCATCAGGTCAGCGCCGCCATCAGCAAAAACCACGCGGTCGTGGTGCTGGAAGACCTGAAAGTACGGAACATGACTGGCTCCGCAAGGGGCACAGCGGAGGAATCCGGACGCAACATCCGGCAAAAGGCGGGACTGAACAAATCCATCCTCGACCAGGGATGGGGCATGCTCAAACGGATGATGGGCTACAAGCTCCAGTGGACAGGCGGCATGCTGCTTTTGGTGGACCCGGCCTATACCTCGCAAATCTGTCCGGTTTGCGGTGTGGTGGATGCCGGAAATCGCCAGACACAAGCCGAGTTCCATTGTCTGCACTGTGGGCATGAGGCGCACGCCGATGTGAACGCGGCACAGAACATCCTCGCAAGAGGACTAACAACCTCGTATGAGGTTGCGTCAACGGCGGGGCACGCCGGGGTAGTCTGTTTCGCGGCGTAAGCCGTGAAGTTGGCCCAGACCAAAGGGAATGAGTCAATCAAAGTGGCTGAAGTAAGGCCGCTGTTGGCAGAAAGGAATCCTCGTCCTTCCCGCTCTCAAAAGCGGCAGCCATAGGCTGAGGGCGAGGAGGATGTCAACACTGCAGCCAATTGTGCACTATGAGTCCGGGCACTCGAGAAAACTCGCCCACATTGGCGCTCACCAATATGGCCTTGACTGCCTGTGCATGGGAGGCAATGAGCAAGTCATTCGGACCAATGGGCTGGCCGCAGGCGGCAAGGTGTTGACGGATTTCCGCATAAGCCTGATCGGCCGGTGTGTCATAGGGGAGCACATCCATGGCCGCGATAACGGCGTTCACCTGTTCTGTGAGTCGGGGAGAATTTTTCTTTGCTGCGCTAAAGCGCAATTCACAAGCCACCACAATATTCGATATCATCCAGAGGGAGAAGATCGCGATCCGTATCCGGGAAATCCTCATCCAAGGCAGAAAGACTCGCCAGAGTGGCCAGAAGCCCTTTGCGTTTTACGGGCTCGATAATCAAGCGATCATCCTCACGCCGCATGATGGCCTCTTGCGCATCCATCTCGAACTCACGGGGAATACGCACCGCCTGATTGCGGCCATTACGAAAAAAACGGACATGGCGTTCCGTATGCATGGTACACCTCCCTGTCGACATAGGTTTCAACATAGGCCACACGCCATCGACCCGTCAATGGATGCATTCATGTGCCCGATTGGGCTGCGTTACCGCCTATTCCTGAAACGTCATTTCACCGAAGGTCGATGACCTCCTCCAGCAGGTTCAACTGGCCAGCATCCGCTGGAACCACCTCGACGCTGGTCAGGCCGCTCACGGTCACTCCCAGCAACCGGACGGATGCATGCACAGGCAAGTCGGCAGGGATGGCCTTGGCCAATAGCCCGGGCAGGCAGGCAGTGATGGCTTCCGCGCGCCAGATCGCCTGCGCGTCGGTATGCGCCCGGGTGACCGTCTCGAAATCCGGGAAGCGTGCCTTGATGCTTACGGTACGCCCCGCCAGCCCCAGCGCCTGGAGACGGGCGGACACCTGCCCCGCCATCTGCTGCAGGGTGGCCAGCATGACCTTCGCGTCTTCCAGATTCTCCGGGAAGGTGCGCTCGGTGCCCACGGATTTCCGCTGGCGGCTCGGTTGAACGGGACGCCTGTCGATCCCTCTGGCGACCTCATAAAACCAGAAGCCGGCCTTGCCAAACTGCGCAATCAAGACCTCCCGTGACGCATTCCGGAGATCCAGGACCGTATGGATCCCCATCGAGGACAGCTTTTTCACGGTGGCCGGGCCCACGCCGTGGAGCTTGCCGACGGGGAGGGGCGCCAGGAAGGCCAACCCGTGTTCGGGTGGAACCACAAAGAGCCCGTTGGGCTTGCGCCAGTCGGAGGCGAGCTTGGCAAGCAACTTGTTGTAGGACACCCCCGCCGAAGCGGTCAACCCCGTTTCCCGTTCGATGCGCGCCCGGATCTCCCGAGCGATCTGGGCGGCCAGGATTCCATCGGCGGTGGCCGCGGTCACGTCCAGAAACGCCTCGTCCAGCGACAGGGGTTCCACGAGGGGCGTATAGCACCGCAGGATTCCCATGACCCGGCGGGAGGTCTCCCGATAGACCTCCATGCGCGGGCGGAGGAAAGTCGCCTGGGGACAGAGCGACCGGGCGCGGGCTGCCGTCATGGCGGAGTGAATGCCAAAACGGCGGGCCTCATAGCTGCAGGTCGCCACGACGCCTCGGCCGGCAGGATCGCCGCCGACGATGACGGGTTGCCCCCGGAGTTCGGGGTGGTCCCTTTGCTCCACCGCCGCAAAGAAGGCATCCATGTCCACATGGATGATCTTGCGGCGTTCGGCACCCTGCTCTGAATGTGGATCCGGCATATGGATAGTCTCCTGGACGGCTCAGATTCTATCAGGAACCGGCCCGGGGAGGGGACGATGAGCGATGAAGGCGCTTGCCAATGGGCGATGGGCGATGGAAAGCGGTAGATTGCGGACAAGTAGGCGGTAACAGGAAGCGGACGCGCATAATCAGGGCATACCCTAAGGGTCAGAATCTATCTTCTCTATGCCTACCAGAAGAACACCCAGACGGATCTGACGCAGGAGCAGATCCGTCAGCTAGGAAAGCTCGTTGAGCAGGAGTTACGCTATGAATGATCAAGGATTTGACGAACTGCTGGATAGTGTGCGCTGGATGGGCCGTCATATGCGTGGCGAGGAGGATAGCGGACGGACCACCCGGATTCCGGACCCGGATGTGAAGGCTATCCGTGAAACCACAGGGCTTTCTCAGTCGCAGTTCGCCCTGATGATCGGGGTCAAGCTCAAGACCTTGCAGAATTGGGAGCAAAAGCGGGTACGCCCGGCAGGGCCAGCTAGGGCGCTTTTGCAGATCGTGGCAGCGGATCCCCATGCGGCGATTCGCGCCCTACACGGCCACGCAGCATGAAATTGGCGACCTTAGCGGAGATACCGGAACTGCCTGGCGTTATGTGTTATGGCACGTCGCTTAACGACGCAGCGGCCAAGGTAAAGTCCTTGGCGCTGCGGGCCATAGCGGATCGCCTTGATGAAGGTGAAATGGCGGCTTCCCCCATCACCATTGAGACCGTGGAACGTGCTCAGGCATGCCGATAGTAGCGTCAAATAACGGTGTCCGTTAGTCCCGCACTTCTCAGTGTTCCTACCGGACCGCAGGAAACAGTGCCGTCTGATGGCTGGTCCAGACTATTGCAGTCATTGACGGTCTCCGCAAAGCCCTAGATCATAATGGTACCCCGACGCTGGTTTGCTGAGAGGTGAGGTGCCGGATGTGTATTTATGCTATGAACCTGACGCCGTCCATGCCGAACGTTAGAACGCGTGTCATGTCCACCGAACGGAGCACAAAACCATGCCTAATGACCGCTTGACCTTCTATACCAACCCCATGTCGCGGGGCCGCATCGTGCGCTGGATGCTCGAGGAATTGGGTGTGCCCTATCAGACGGTGCTGCTTGACTATGGCACGACGATGAAGGCCCCCGAGTATCTGGCCATCAACCCCATGGGCAAGGTCCCTGCCATCCAGCATGGGCAGACCGTGGTGACGGAAACGGCGGCCATCTGCGCCTATCTTGCGGATGCCTTTTCCCAGGTGGGGCTGGCACCAGCCCCCGATGATCGATTGCGAGGCCCGTACTTCCGCTGGTTGTTCTTTGCCGCAGGCCCGTTGGAGGCCGCAGCCAGCAACAAGGCCATGGGCTTCGTCGTGCCACCGGAACGTGAGAAAATGATGGGTTACGGCACTTATGCGGCGGTGATGGATGTGCTCGAAGACGCGGTGGAACAGGGTGAATATCTGCTCGGCGACAACTTCTCGGCTGCCGATGTGTACGTGGGTGCGCATTTGGGATTTGGCATGCAATTCGGCACGATCGAAAGGCGCCCAGGCTTTGAACATTACTGGTCACGGGTCAGTGCCCGCCCGGCTGCCATCAGGGCCAAACAGATCGACGATGATCTTTTACCCAAGGACGCCACAAAAACATGACAGGGATATAAGGCCAGGCGGCGTGATACATTTTGTCGCCTGAAAACTACTGCGTATGAGTCGCTGTGTAGCGTTTGAGGTGGTCAGAAAGCCGTTCGGATAGGCACCTTCATTCCCTCTCAGGAGTTCTTATGACCCAGACCTCTCGTTTCGAACAGTTCTCTTTCTGGCGCACCTCCGCGACCTACCGCGTACGGGTGGGTTTTAACCTCAAAGGTGTGCAGCCAGAGGAACATTATGTGAATCTCGATGCGGGCGAGCAACGCAGTGAGGCATTTCTGAGAATCAATCCATTGGGAGCTGTTCCGGCTTTGATCGACCGGGAAGCGGGGCAGTCCACTATCCCCCTGACCCAATCAGTGGCCATTCTGGAGTTTCTCGAAGAAACCTACTCCACACCCGCGATGTTGCCCCAGGATGAGCATGGACGCGCCCGCGTTCGCTCCCTTGCCACCATGCTGGCAGCCGACACCCATCCGCTGATTACACCGCGGGTCAAAAAATATCTGACAACGGCTGGAAACTTTGACGAAGTAGCATGGCGGGCTTGGCAGACTCATTGGTTTGGTACAGGTCTACAGGCTTTGGAACAACGCTTGGCCAACGAGACCGGGACCGGCACGTTCTGTCATGGTGACACACCGACTATGGCCGACATCTGCCTCGCCAGCATCATCGTCGTTATGCGTACCTTCAAGATCGAAGTAGCCGATATCCCGACGGTCCAGCGTATTATGGCGACTTGTGAGCAACTCGACGCTTTTGCGAAGGCTGATCCCGGTCGCCAGTTCGGTGCGCCCAAAAGCTAAAATTCGTGGCGGATCTGCTCTGACGAACTTCGAAGGTACCAGGAGGGCCGAAAAATTGAGTATGGGGGAACCCGCAGAGTCATTCAATATTGATTCCGAACTGACCGTGGTTCAGGAAGCGGCGCAGTTGATTACAGAAGATGTTGATCTGGACCAATCTATTCGCCGAATTTTGCGCTTATTGTCGCATCTGCACGGATTGAATCGCGGCCGGGTGCTGCTCGCCGAAGGAAATGACCCGAAAAAGTTAATTACCATTCGATATTCTTATGGTCTTACCTCCGAAGAAATAAAGAAAGGTAGATACGTAGCAGGAGAAGGCGTTACTGGATATGTTTACAAAACGGGGAAGATCGCATTAGTACAGGATATCGACGAGGAAGAGAAATATTTAACGCGGGCTGTATTCAGAAATGTTTTACCGAATGAAATGGTGGCCTATATCGCGGTGCCCATTTTTTGGGGTAAAAAGACCATAGGTGTACTGGCGGTTCACAGATTACGTAAACGCAAGAGGCCATTCCAACGTGATATTACGTTACTCAAGGTCATTGCAACATTAATCGGTCAAGGATTACGTATCGAAGAGATGGTGGCAGCGCGCACCGCCGACCTCGAGTCTAAAAACCAGCTACTCATAAATAAAATGGAGAGCCGTGGGGCCGCACATGGCATTATAGGCCAGAGCCCTCTCCTGCAGGAGGCCGTCCAACAAGCATTTCTGGTGGCCCCGACCAATACGAATGTCTTGTTACAAGGGGAGTCCGGAACCGGCAAGGAACTTTTCGCACGCATGATCCATATCGCAAGCGCGCGTTCGGGGGGGGCATTCGTCAGTATTAATTGCGCGGCTATCCCCAACTCGCTCATCGAGTCTGAATTATTCGGATATGAACGAGGTGCTTTCACCGGAGCGGTATCGACTAAAATCGGGCGCATGGAGCTGGCGTCTGGTGGCACGCTTTTTTTAGACGAGATTGGGGATCTGGAACTAGCGTTACAGGCAAAGCTGCTGCGTGTTATAGAGTATAAAACGATACAACGGGTGGGTGGGACGAAAGATATTGCTGTCGATATCCGCATTGTCTCGGCCAGTCATAAGAATTTGCAACTCGCTGTTCAGGACAGTCAGTTTCGTCTAGATTTATTTTATCGATTGAATGTTTTTCCATTACGAATTCCCGCTCTTCGGGAGCGCGGAGGGGACATCCGACTTCTCGCGCAACATTTCTTGAATAAATCCAATGGTGAGTTTTCGAAGGAGATGAAATTCAACAGTGATGCGTTGGCAGCCTTGGAGCGCTATGCCTGGCCAGGGAACGTACGGCAACTCGAAAATGTTATCAAACGCTTACTATTGTTGAGTGATAGTCGACTTATAGACGGTCATCTGGTCGAAGATGTGCTTGCGCATGAAATTTCCTCTGAAACTTTGATAAGTCATACCGTGCATAACACAGAACCGGGCGCGTCACCCGGAGATGTGCGTCCATACATGAAGGTTGTCTCCGATGAAGTAGGCGAGATTCAAGAGGCGTTGAGGAGGCAGCGGGGCAACAAAACCCGCGCTGCGATGAGCTTGGGGCTGACTCCACGGCAACTGACGTACCGCATGATAAAATTGAAGATTAAAAACGAATGAACAATCTGATCGAAAAAAGGGTGAGTCGGTAAATCGAATATGACAAAATTAGCAATGTTAACATTGTTGATATTGTCATACTCTGGGTGCCTGCGGCAAAAATAGCAACATATTGTAATTATTAAAATAATATATTTTGGCATGTGTCTTGCCTAGACAAGATTGCTTCAATAATCACTTGTCTGGAGAACACCATGAGCGCATCCGCCGAAACAGTTACCGCTTCTATAAATTACTTACGTCCCATCGATTCGAATGGCCTCGTCGCTTTAGGCGAAAAAGGTAAATTCAATCCGGACGCCGTTGTCACCCTCAAAGCAAAGACCGTTTGTGAAGGTCAGTTCCGCATGCAAACGTATGTACGCGACCTTCAACCCCTGTTGATTGACGAGCCACCGCACCTGCTGGGAGAAAATAATGCGCCCAACCCTTCGGAAGCTGTTCTGGCTACCCTCGGTGCATGCCTTGCTGTGGGCGTGCACGCAAATGCTACTGCCCGGGGGGTGAAACTCACGCGACTGGAATTACAACTGGAAGGCGATATCAACGTGACCGCCGTATGGGGTACGGGCGATCTCGATCCCGGCAAGGAACTGGGATTTACCGATGTACGCGTCAGGATCTCCGCAGACGGGGATGCGCCCAAATCGGTAATCGACGAAATCATCGCACATTCCAATGTCTGGTCCCCGGTGGCCAATACGCTAAGGCGGAACGTCAACCTGCTGGTCGAGCCCGTCTAAGCCCACACTCAGGAGCACGATCCATCGTGAATCAGTTCGCCAGAAATTTAATGGACAACGACTGGTCCGAGGCCGCGATGCTGGATGCAGTATCGGCAGTCATTCGTCGAGATCTGCAGCCCATGACGACGCAAATTGATCTTGAAGGCATATACCCCGAGCGGGTGATGCGCAATCTCGGTGCCGCAGGGGCATTTTACCATCACTTGCCGGCCTCAGGTCACGTAGAAAGCATGAACCTACCGGTGGCCGTCAAGGCCATGAGCCGTGTCTCCGAGGAATGCATGTCTACCGGCTTCGCGGTGTGGTGCCAGGACACCTGTGGATGGTATCTGGAGAATGCCGCAAATTCCATGGTGCAGGAGCAATGGATTCGTACAGTGGCATCCGGGAAAACCCTGGGTGGTACCGGAATGTCAAATACCATGAAAGCCTTTGCAGGGATTGAAAGACTGCGATTGCAGGGCAGGCGCGTAGAAGGCGGATATCTAGTCAATGGTAATTTGCCCTGGGTATCCAATCTGGGACGGGGACATGTCTTTGGAACCCTGTTTGCCCTTGAAGGAGCATCCCATCAGTCGGTAATGACGCTCGTGGATTGTGATATGCCGGGATTTACCCTCAAGCAAATGGCGCATTTCACGGCACTGGAAGGTTCTGGGACATATGCCTGTATTTTTGACGATGTCTTTATTCCAGATGCGATGATTATTGATGAGAACGGAGCGGCCTTTTTGCATCACAGTAAAGCGGGAATCGTACTGCTGCAAATAGGTATGGGACTGGGTGTCGCACAGTCCTGTATTGACATCAGCAGAGAGACAGAATCATTGTTGAGTCATGTAAACCGATATCTGGATGATCGTCCTGACGATCTACAAAATGAATTGAATGAAATAAACGAAGCGGTAATGGCTTTGGCAGAAACGCCTTACGAATACGCCAAGGAATATTTTCGGGCAGTTTTGCAGGTGCGTCTGCGGGTAAGTGAGATCACGCTTCGCTCAGCACAATCTGCCATGCTGCATTCCGGGGCTAAAGGTTACCTGCGGACGGCACCCGCCCAGCGCAAGCTCCGCGAAGCCTATTTTGTGGCCATGATAACGCCATCCATAAAACATCTACGTAAAGAGCTTGCGGAGATGAGCTAGGACTCACGCTTGGTCGGGATGAAACCAGAAAAACATGCAAGCTAAGCGCAGAGGAACCCAATGCATAGCAAAAATTATGAACGCTGGATCTGTGAAGCCTGCGGGTTTATATACGATGAAGCGCAAGGTGATCCGGATTCAGGACTCGCACCAGGAACGTGCTATGCGGACATACCAGAAGGGTGGGAATGTCCTTTGTGCGGTATGCGCAAGAGTGATCTGCGACTGTTGACCGATTCTCCGGCGGGTGATTTGCGAAAAACCGAACACATAAAAACACCTGACCGGTGCGAATGTCGTGGAGGAGCTGAATATATTGTTATTGTGGGTGCGGGATTTGCAGGGTGGTCGGTTGCAGAGGCCCTAAGACGTATTGGATCCTCCGCACCGGTGCTACTGATCAGCAGCTGCAGAGGTGATTTCTATTCCAAGCCGTCGCTCTCTGGAGCTCTGGCCGATGGAAAGACAGCCCAGGATCTCATTTACGAGGATGCGTTTAGCAGAGCGCAGCGGCTGAACATCCAAATTCGTACCGACACGCCGGTGATCCAGTTGGATCCTTCACGGAAGAGATTGATCACTTCACACGGCTCTATCGCTTATGGAAAATTGGTGCTTGCCCTTGGTGCACACCAACGTGAGCTAGCGCTACGCGGTAATGCCGCACATAACGTACATGCCGTGAATGACCTTGCGGATTACATGAAACTCCGCCAAAAGCTGGACTCCGGCCCTAAACTGGTGACGATTTTGGGTTCCGGCCTCATTGGGTGCGAGTTTGCGGATGATATCTCCGGCGCCGGACATGCCGTAACGATGGTGGACCCCAATCACTGGCCCCTGTCGCGACTGCTTCCAGAGGAAATGGCGATAGACCTGCAGAAGCAACTGAATGACAAAGGGATAGTTTTTCATCTTGGTACTATTCTTACGACGCTGGAATATTCTGCGGGCCGCTATCGGGCAGTTCTCCAGAATGGGGTCACCTTCGAGACAGATATAGTGGTCATCGCCGCTGGATTGATACCTAATACCGGTCTGGCAGAGCGCACCGGATTGAAGGTTGACAAGGGGATCAGCGTGGATCTTCAGATGCAGTCTTCCATCAGCGATATATACGCCTTAGGTGACTGTGCCTCCGTAGAGGGTACGGTATACTCATACATCGAACCGATCAAACATCAGGCAGAAACAATTGCAGAAAATCTGACTGGCCAGCGTTCTTTATTCTCCAAAAAACCAACGATTATAAAAGTAAAAACACCCACTTTTCCGTTGGCTGCATGTCAAATCAGAAAGACTGAAACCAGAGCATGGACAGTGGTTGAGAGGCAAGAGCATGGTTGTAGAATGGAGTTGACAGATGAACACGGAGAATTGGCGGCAGTTGCGATATCCGGCTTTGAAAAATTAGCAGCCAGAGAATTATATAAATACTGCATGTGATAACAAAAGATTACCATTTGCGAGTTAATATATATTAACAGTATAGAGGAACTATAATGGAAATAGTACCAGAAGAGATCCAACCTAAGGTTGGTAGAATATTACCACAAAGATTTATGGAGCCGAAATCTATCAGCGAAACACTCGATGCTTTCACGAGTATAGCCGTTACAAAGTGGTCCCGACCGTTAGGATTCTTTTTCCAATCCATTGCGGGTGGTGCAATGGTATGCTTTGGAGTAATTCTTGCGATTGCGACCGGTGCAGGAATTGCTACTCCAGGTATAGCTAATCTAGTAAGCGGTTTAGTTTTCGGGTTTTCATTTGTAGCCATTATGGTATCAGGCGCATCCCTGATAACCTCGGATATGGCCGCTGGATTTGTTGCTATGAGCCGCAGAAAAATGACGTTCTCTTCCTATATCAGCTTCTTACTGGTAGGCTGGATAGGAAATATCGTTGGAGCGTTCATTTTTATTGGCATTGTAGCCGCCGGGCCAGGCGCATATGCGAAACCCATATTTCTTGATCGAGCGCACTTGATAGCGCTATCAAAAGTCGGACCAGATGCCATATCCGTTTTTTGTATGGCAATTATTTGTACGTGGTTGTTACAAACCTCCTTTTTTCTCTATGTGAAGGCTCGTACAGACATCGGTAAAATGGTGGTGGCTTGGTACGGACCGTTGGCATTCGTAGCCGGTATGACCGAGCATTGTATCGCTAACATCGGAATGATCGGATTACCGCTTCTTATGCAAAGCCGATACATTGCGCTAAACAGTGCTGCCTTAGCCACCCCTGCTAGTAAAATAAAACTACTCACTTGGGGTTTTGGACATTTTGGTCTCTTGCGTAATGAACTTATAGTTTGGGCCGGAAACTGGATAGGTGGCACCGTTTTTGTTGCGATATTATTCATGATGATCTCTTTGGCCTATGACAAGACTAGGCCAGTATAACATATGTGACATATAAGGTTACTTTTCAGATATAGGGCAGAACGATATGACATCTTCAAAAACTTATGACGCGAAATCCGCGTTTCTGGCATTTTTAACGATTTATTCCATCACCACTCTGCCCGCATATTCTGATCCCCTAACTCAGGCACTGTCAAAGGGGAGTTATACCCTCCAGTTCAGACCTCGCTATGAATTCGTGCAACAGCCTGGACTCGATGAAGCTCAAGCATTCACCGTTCGCACGATGTTGGCATTATCATCGCACCAGGAATATGGATTAATCGGCTATGTCCAGTTTATCAATGTGAGCAGTCTGCTCAACCACTACAACAGTCTCCTGAACGGAAAGACTCAGTATTCGATCATACCCGATCCAGAAGAAACCGGCGTCAATCAGTTTTATATTCAGTACACGGGCTGGCGAGGCATAAAAGCACGTGTGGGTCGTCAAGAAATCGTTTTGAATGATAGCCGGTTCGTGGGTAATGTTAATTTTTTTCAAACCCCTCAAAGTTTCGATGCCGTCTCTCTTCACGATAACGTTGATAGGCAGATTCATCTTTTTGGCGCATACAGTTGGCGGATCAAAAACATTCTGAATCAACTGGAAGCATCCAAGACGTTTCTCGCCCAAGCATCATTTGTTCCAAATAAATTCCTCCAGACTGATTTTTTTTGGTATTGGTATGGAAATCAGTCTAGAACCCAGATACCTGGAGCTGCAGCTTGTTTACTGCCAGGTGTGCAGGCCTGTAACGACCAAACCATAGGAATCCGCGTTTCCGGAAAGATACCGTTAACCCGATCATACCGATTACAGTACGATGGTAGCTATGCGAAACAGCTCCCGTATGACCGTGGTAGTCCATTGGTTAACGCATCTTACGTGCATGGTGGCGTGGGTCTCTCCTGGCGGAATCTTGGCATTCATGCCGATTACATGGTGATGGGCTCTAATAAAAATGGCACGTATGGCTTCCAGACGCCGCTGGCAACGAAACATCTGTTCAATGGCTGGGCAGACATCTTTTTAACTACTCCAAAAGAAGGGTTAAAAAGCCTGTATTTTACTGCGAAGGCACAGTGGATGAATACTAAATTTCTTGCGAGATATTATTCTTTTGATTCTAGTTATCATTCCATGTACTATGGACATGAAGTCGATCTTTCCGCTATTCACCGCATTGACTCAGTTTGGCTTTTCGGAGCGCAATATGCAGACTTTATCTCAGCTGATAGTTTATTCAAAAACACCCAGGCTGGTTGGGTTTTTGTCAATGCAAACTTTACATAGAGCACCAGAATGTTTTTGTAGGAATCGGCAAACACTCAGCAACCTGTATGGAGCTAATAAATGAACAGATCCGATGTCAACGCATTAATACTAGAGAAAAAACGTTCACATGGCCTCCGCTGGAAGGAGGTGAGCGCTCAGCTGGGGGCCAGCAAGGAATGGTGCACTGCTGCTCTCCTGGGACAGATGCCGCTATCAGCTGAGCAGGCGCGTGTGATTACCCAATTACTGGATCTTCCTGAGGAGGCTGAGCGCATCCTACAGGAAGTTCCCTCACGTGGGTGTCTATCAACTGCTGTTCCTACAGACCCCACCATTTACAGATTTTACGAGATCTTGCAGGTATATGGAACCACCATAAAAGAACTAATTCATGAGGAGTTCGGCGACGGAATTATGAGTGCCATTGATTTTTCGATGGATATTTCCCGAGTAAAAGATGAGCACGGCGATCGGATCAAGATCACCTTGAACGGTAAATACCTGAAATACAAAACTTACTGAAAAATCGTTAGGAATGAGGTGCGATATGAAAAGTGAAAGTATCTTAGAATGTGTAGACATGGCCGTATTATTGGATTCCCATCCTGAGGATATCGTGCTCATTGATACGCGGTCACCAGAAGCCTACGCAGCGGGTCACCTTCCTGGCGCACGTAATCTTCGTGAAGTGTTTAGTTATCTCGCAACAACAGATTACGATGGTTTGGAAAGCCTGACGTCAAAATTTTCTGAACTACTAGGGAAACTCGGCGTTCGTGCCAACCAAAAAATCGTATTCTACGAACAGCAGATGAACGACGGATTCGGTCAGTCATGCCGGGGCTGGTATCTGATGCAGTATTTAGGTCATCCTAATGCGGCCGTGCTTCACGGTGGATATCAAAGATGGCTGGACGAGGGGTTGCCATCGACTTTAGACGTTCCAAAGTTTACTCCTGCGGAAAATTTTAAGGTCCATAAAAATGAGAATGTCATGGTCACGAAAGACCAGATGCTCCACGCTTTGGATGATAAAGAAACGATTATACTGGATGTTCGTGATGTGAGTGAGTGGATTGGTGAGAGTTCTTCGCCCTATGGCGTAGATTATTGTCCACGCAAAGGTCGGATTCCCGGTGCGCGATGGATAGAATGGTATCGGTTTATGAAACCAGGAGAATATGGACCTGTATTTAAAGACAAAAATGAACTATTGGCAGAATTACAGACCGTTGGCATTGATTCGAAAAGCAGTGTCATTATATATTGCTTCAAAGGGGCCAGGGCATCTAATGCGCTGCTCGCGATGAGAAGTGCCGGCATTGATAATGTTCGGATGTATTTTGGTTCGTGGAATGAATGGTCCAGAAACCCTGCGCTACCTACTGAAGCAGGTCATCCTGCCTGAAAAAGCGGCAAGTTAGTCATTGGTTAACAGCATCTCTTGCAGTTTTATGTGTGGTGGCAGTCCTGATTATTGTCGAAGAAATAGATTGCCACCCGGCGATTCCACAACGGCATTATAATGTAACGTAAACTACTCTACGTCATTCCGATAAAGATCAGTGTCCGCTTCCGCTGCAATATAGCCTTTCAGTCCACCTGCCACAGAGTGTGCTAAACCCAACCTGCCGGAGTCGTTACCAGCGGATCCTGGTCGTTACGCCGCATGAACGTCGTAGCGTTGAATCTTAATTAAGAACTACCTGCATGGCGTGGCGCGTCACGGCGAGATCGTAATCGGTTTGCAGGCCCACCCAGAAACCGTCGCTCATCCCGAAAAACCGGGACAGCCGCAGCCCGGTATCCGGGGTAACGGCCCGCTTTCCCATCACGATCTCCCCGATACGGCGCTGCGGGACGCCGATTTCCTTGGCTAGACGGTACCGGGTGATGCCTATATGTTGATGCAGTTGATTAATCTTTTTTCTTCTCAGGTTGGTAAAACATTCATGGACAAGCGAAAACGTTCGATCCACTAGACGAAGACAAGATATAATAATGTGTATCTGGTTTTGGCGATTTTGGTAGTTCAGTCTGGAGCAGTGATGAATCAAATGTTACCGCGTTTCTTGGCAGTTTTTTTATTTGCATCTTCATTACTGTTTCAGTCTTTGACAGCCTCCGCGACCGTGAGCATCACCGGAATTTGGCAGTGGGGATGGCATAAAATGATATTTAATGGCGTGCAAACGTATTCTCCGGGAGGAACTCTTAGGATAAAACAAAGCGGCAAGTTGATCCACTTCCAACTCAGTCTAACAGCGGGACCACCAGGCAGCAATATGG
>NZ_WNJL01000017.1 GCF_010378095.1 Acidithiobacillus ferrianus
GTGTACTCGCTGATGCAGTTCATCGGGATTTTTGTGGGTGGTGTGGTAGGGGGTTGGGGGTTGGGGATAGCGGGAGAACGCGGTGTGTTTTATCTCCTCGCCGCCGTCGGTCTCCTGCTCGCCCTGCACAGCTGGAGCGGAAAACGCATGACCCCCCTGCTGGAACCAGAGGAATTGAAAAAATATAAACTGGGCAGATCCTATGATATTGAGTAAGGCTAGTGAATACGCGCTGAGGATTCTGGTCTACCTGGCCGCGCAACCATCCGGAGAGCCTGTGCTTAGCCGGGTTATCTCTGATTGTATCGGGGGGGGATCTGTTCCGTGCGTCAACAAGGTATTACGGTGGTTGGCCAAGCGCGGAGTTCTGGATTCCGTAAAGGGAAAAGGGGGTGGGTTTGTATTGCGTCCAGGCGCTGAATCCTTAAGTATTGTGGACGTAATAGAGATCGTCGAAGGTCGTCCTGTGGAGTTGCGTTGTGTGCTCGGTTTTAATATTTGCGCAAAAGAAACCGTTTGTCCTGTGCATTCCCAATGGGAAACCATCCACAATAATGAAATAGGTTTTCTGCGGGGGCAAACCATTGGTACGATGTCTAACGCCATATTTTGGCACGGTAGAGCAATGACGCCTGTGCAATGTTAACAGGCCAGAAACAGGAGTGAGTTGTTATGACAAGAGTGTTGCGATGGGTGACGGCTGCTTTAGCATGGTTTGCGCTAGGGATAGCGCAGAGCGCATCAGCAGCTTCCATGAAATCGTTTTATGACTGCGTGCTGCCTCCGACATTGGCTGTTTATCATGATGCTGTTGCTGCATCTGGTCACGTTACCAGTGACGCAGGATTTTACAAAAATAAAGCTCCCGGAGCATCATTCAATGAGTCCAGCTGGCTGTACGCGCTGTATGCCAAAAAGAATCTGTCTCGATGTGTGATCCCATCGGATTTTGAAAGCGCGAAAAAGTCGTTATATATTCTTGATGCCGCAAAACAAATAATAGATGGATACATATCGTTTACATGGTCTCCAACACGTATGGAATTAACTAAAGAGTGGCCGAAAATAAGGTCAGGATATGACAAAATACGGCAGACCATGGGAAATAAATATTATACGGTTAGCGTTCCTAAGGGAGTCATAAACACAAATGGCAAGTATGAAGCGATGATTCACATGCAGATGGCCCAGTTGCATTGAAGATGCATTCGCTTGTTTTTTGGCGTAATGGGCGCTACGCGCCTGTTCGTTTGCGATAAAGTGTGCTTGTCTGGCTGTGAGACTCCCAGATATATCAGCGTGGTATAGTAGAAGCTTTTTTATTTATGGTCGGATGATGTGTATTGTCACACAGGCTCTGTAAATCAGAGTGGAGTCTAGTCAGCATGGATGCGCCATCTGCCCACATTGATCAGGGGCATCTCTGGTGTGGGAGGTCGTCATGGGAGTAAAGATACTTTCCGTCAACGATAGTATTGGGTTGGTGCATTTCCGCGGACTCATAAGCGATAAGGAATGCTCCGAACTAATTGCTATTGGCGGATCTAATGCGGAACCTTCAGAAGTGGTTGACGGTGTTTCTGGTGTTTCCCACCAGACACCGGGGCGCCGCAGCATGGTGGCATCACCAGCGGCAGATTCATATCCAATAATTGAAGAGCTAAAACACCGTATAGCCTGTTTTGTTGGTATCGCAGAAGAACATCAAGAGCCGCTACAGATTTTACATTATACCCCCGGTGGGGCGTACGATATACATTATGATTCATTCTTGGAAGGGGCACCACAACTGAAGAATGGCGGGAACAGAATGTTAACGGTTCTGTTATATTTGAATGATGTGGAAGAAGGCGGATGGACCCAGTTCCCGCATATCATGACTAACATAGTGCCCAGTGTAGGAACAGGTATTTTGTTTCGAAATACTGATACGCAGAATCTTCAGTTGAGGGAATCCTTACACGCTGGATTGCCGGTCGTTGAAGGGGAAAAATGGATAGTCAGTGTCTGGATAAGGGAAAGAGCATATTTAGTGCCGTTGGTTAACAGGACAACTGAGATTTTAAGAAGAACATTATAATGACCCTAGGGACTCCATCCCCGGGCCCGAAGCATGCCTTCGGTGGCACAGGCGCCCAATGCGCGCTGATCGACGGACATGACCCGGTCTGGTGTGTGTGGCCTGCAGGACCGGTGGGTGGCACTGACGGCCATCATGGCCTGTCATTCCCGGGAAGTCCTGGGATGGAGGCGGTCCCGCAACGGCCATATCAAAGTTGGTAGAAGCGACACTGGAGGATGCCCTGATCGGCCGTTTCTGGACGCTGGCCCGGCGGGCAAGGTGCTCACTCTTCGGGGCGATAATGGGTTGGTTTTCACCTCACGGCGCCTTACCGTGAGCGTACGGCGCCTTGGCTTGTAGTAGGAGTTTATCCAGGCCGCACACGCCCCAGCAGAACGGCATGATCGAACGGTGGTTCCGGACCATGAAAAAGCATGTATCTGGGCAAAGCTGCTTTCCATCACGGGAAGATGCAAGGCCGGTCATAGGCCGGTGGATCGAGCGCTACAACTCGTTACGTTGCAAAGAACACTATTCAGGTTGATGGATTCTGATGAGGCTTGGTCTGGAGGCTGGTTTGACCGATAGAAATAGGATCACGATAAATGTATACGTGCCATAAAAATACCGTATTTTAGTGCCACTATTCTAATGAGGCAATCATGAAACACCTACTTATAATTATTACAGCTCTGGATAGAGATAAGTGGACTGATATTGTGGACATTTTTAATAAAGCCAAGGCTGCTTCTAAAGATTTCCAGGTAGAGATAGTCTTGACTGGAGATTCTGGAATAATAGCGGCGGTACCGGAAGCCACTGCTGCGTTAGGTGAGTGGCGTTTATCAAAAATATATGAATCCATGAGATCTGCAAAGTCATCTGGTATAAGAATAAATATTTGTGAACGGGCTATAGAATGGTGTGGTGTTAACAATAGGATTATCCCTGAAATAGATAGTATACTGAGTAGCTCATCTATTTTGGGGCGGGCGACCGCAGACACGTATGTTACTTATTTTTGAATCTTGGTCAAGTTTATTGTGTGCATTATATCTGGACATACCGCGCCATATGTACTTTGCGAACAGCTAACTTATATTTGGCCACCGTTGATACAAGCTATTGTAACTGCGGCAGTAGGGCCGTGAACTGTTTCTGGCTTATAAGGCCGGTTATGAGACCCAACCTCCCCTCCTTGGGCATATAAATAACATCTGGAAGATCGTTAACACCTATTTTTTGTAAAAAGTCATCATTGGTTTCTATTTTTTTTGTCAACTTGATTGTTTCCTGAGACGCCAATCCTATTGCGACTATCGCACGCGGCAGATGGGCTGGCTTGCCGGTTTTCATGCTATCACCGATTTGCTGTTCGATATCCTGTAATTTTCCCACGGGATCTTTCGCCTGTAAAATGGCAACTGCCTCCGGCATACTGCTAGGTTTTATCATGGCAACCGGGACATAGCGCACCGTTAGCTTCCCTTCATTGATGAGGCGTGCCTCTGTGGTATATATAAGGTGGCAAACTGGACAATTAGTATCCGTAAAGTCGTATATTATTGGTCCATGACTACCTTCTTGGATAAAGGTTAATTGTTTTCCCATCCGATCCCAAAGTTTGCGCTTCGTCATTTTTGATTGTGCGGAAGCAATATCTGATGGTGCCGTAGTGGGCGCAGAATTATTCTGTAGATCGGATTCTGAGGATGTCTTCTTCGCGCAAGCAAAGAGGAGCACTACAATGCCAAACATCAAGAAGAGTCGAACAATAAATACAAGTAGAATTCTAACCATTTTAATTCCAGTTATCGATTGACAAAGGGGTAGTGTAAATTTTCATTAGCTGTTTGCAGGAAGGAGCAATATTTCTAGACCAATATGGTATAAAACAGATCACTTCTCACTATAGACGCACGCAATTATTAGAAGGTCATATATTATTTCCCGATAGCGAATCACTCAACATGTTTCATTGGCAACAACCAAAGTAGCATTATATGGTTGATTGTGCGCTCCATTATCATGTTAAGTGGTTGGATATACTTTAACGGATCTTTTTCCGCAAAAAGAAGGGGCTCCTATACAGGCGACACCAGTGGAGGTATTTTTCACCGTGTTTCTGGTTTCCTTCTTTGCACAGGCAGAGGCAAACAAAACGATACTAATTATGATCAGCGCTCTCATTGGTGTGGATTGTGTAAGTGATTTTGTTGGCACATTTATGTCCTTTTAGAGAAAGAGTAAATACATAATAATACCATGATAATTGGCTTTCCATGCTGTCTGCTGATGCCGCCTGCGGACTAGAGGATAAGGCTATCAAAAAATTCGCGTATGCCCAAGTAGTCAATGAATGAGTTTATGATAGATCGACGATGCTTCGAAGGTAATTTTTCTTGTGTTCTCCATCGAGTCCCTTCCTACCCGTGCTCTACAGAACGCTCACACATGTACGCATATGGTTTGTGAAGGTTTAAAGTAGGTATTATGCGGAGGGCTGACAAGAATGTCGATAGTGGAAACATTTTGTCTACCCTTGCCTCGACGTAGATGGCCTAGGTCCAATGGTATGCTCCCCTGCTGTCGATTTATTTCCTGCCACCATTGCGGAAAAGCGGATTTGAAATTTTGCGTCTTCTATCTCACCAGTGAAGCTCTCCATTTTGGATAACGCATCTCCTAATCCGATTCGTCTTTGTTCCGTTGGGCACTTCTGCGCTTTCCAATGCTCAATCGCCTAGGCAGCCCACCGGCGGATATACCGAGGTGTATCCTGTGCCGTACCTGCGTATCTGGATTATGTGAATGCCTGTAAACGAATATCGGGTCATGGTCGCGCTCAGCAGTCGTCTGGGTAGGATCCGCGTTTGCCGGGTAACCGCAGCAAGGTAAGGCGTGCTTTCAGAGGCTTGACCACCGCGGCAAATGGTGGGAAAATTTCCCACAACACTAAGTCGCGACGAGGAGTTGTTCCCTGTCATTTGTTAACAAACATCTTTTTGAAAGGAGCACACCATGTACCCAGGCAAATACACAGCATCCATCATGTTGGCACTCGGTCTGAC
>NZ_WNJL01000018.1 GCF_010378095.1 Acidithiobacillus ferrianus
ACACGGGGTTGATCGTTGCCATGGGTCAGGTTCCGGTCATCACCGTGGCGAGCGCGGCCATCTCGTCCATGGAAAGCACCCGGGCCATCTCCAGCAACACCATGAACTGGCCGCCCATCTTCCCCATGCCCCGGATGAACTCCGTGCGCAAACCCGCGCCAAACTGCGGCGTCGGCTCTATCTGTTCCGCCGAAAACTCCAGCACCTCGTTGACAGCGTCCACGATGACCCCGAGGCGCTGTCGGGACTCCCCTTCCTGCAAATCCACGATAATGATGCAACTCCGTTTGTGCAGGGCCGTCGCCGGACGCCCGAAACGGCGCGCCATGTCGATGACCGGCACCACCTGACCACGCAGGTTGATCACCCCCACCACGAAATCCGGCATCATCGGTATCTGGGTGGGGGCAAGATAGGCAAGGATCTCGCGCACTACCGTGATATCCACGCCAAAGGACTCCCCCTGCAACTGGACAATCAGATATTGCCCCGCCCAGCGTCCCACCTGGGCGGTACTCTCTCCTGCGGGCAGCATGTCCATGAACGCCTCCTCAGAAGCGGACGAAGTCGTGACTGTCGGCACTGACGGGCAGCATGTCCTGTCCACGCCCCTTGAACGGCGCCACGGCCGCCGCCGCGCTTTTACGCGCACCCGCCTGGACGGGCACCGCACTCCCCGGCGCGCGCAAACGGAAGGTCGCCATCAACTGTTGCAGTTGTTCGGCCTGACCGCTCATCTCCTCCGCCGTCGCCGCCAGTTCTTCCGAGGCGGACGCATTTTGCTGAGTGACCTGATTGAGCTGTCCCACCGCCAGGTTGATCTGATCGATGCTGGCCGCCTGCTCGTTGGAAGCCGCGCTGATCTCCTGCACCAGATCAGAGGTTTTGCCGATCGCCGGAACCAGCGCGGTCAGCGCGCTTCCCGCCTGTTCCGCCACCCGCACGCTGTTGCCCGCCAGCGTACCGATTTCCTGGGCGGCCACCTGACTGCGCTCCGCCAGCTTACGGACCTCGGCGGCCACCACGGCGAAGCCTTTGCCATGCTCTCCGGCACGGGCCGCCTCGATCGCGGCATTGAGCGCCAGCATATTGGTTTGATAGGCAATATCGTCGATGATGCCGATCTTTTCGGCGATATTCTTCATCGCCTGCACCGTCCCGGCGACCGCTTCGCCACCCATGCGCGCCTCTTTGGCCGCACCGGTCGCAATGTCATCGGTCACCCGCGCGTTCTCCGCATTCTGCTTGATGGAAGCCGCGGCCTCTTCCAGCGTGGCCGAGGTTTCCTCGACACTGGCCGCCTGCTCGGAGGCCGACTGGGAAAGAGACTGGGAAGTGGCGCTCACTTGCTCGGAGGCGCTGGACAGATTGTCCGCGGCGCCGCGTACCTCGCCTATCGTCTGCGTCAGACGCTCCACCATCGTCCCCAGCGCCGCCATCAAACGCCCCGTCTCGTCATGGGTGCGGGAAACCACCGACATCGAAAGATCCCCCTCCGCAACCCCTTCGGCCGTCCGGACGGCCTCATTCAATGGCCGGGTGATGGATCGCGTCAAGAAAACGCCCATCAAGGTGGCGACGAGCATGGCCGCGACACCGATACCGATACTCAGGTTACGGGCGATGACGTAGTTCGTGTTGTTTTGCCGCTCCACGATGCCGAGCTTGCCGGATATGACCCCGTTGAGGTGCTCAATCTCCGCGCGCAGACGCTCCTCTCGGGGGATCACCTGCTGTTGGAACTGCGTGATAACCGCCACACTCGCTTCCCCGCCGACGGCTCCTGCGGCGATCGCGTTCATCTCCTGCAAACAGGTGCTCAGCGCGGAATTGTAGCTTTCCATGTGGCGCTGAATGCTTTCCACCACCAACCTAGCCTTTCTGTGCTGGACATCTTTATGCAGCGTGGTCAATAGATCCTGACTTCGGGATTGCAGTTTCTGAATATCCTGTTGACTCTGAGCGCGCTGCGCGGGGGTCTGGGCCAATAAGGCATCGCGGCAATCGCCGGCCATCTCCAGGATGGCGACGCGGAGGCTGCCGGCGTGTTGTAGATTGGGCCACACCACCGTGGTGAGCGTACCGGTGGTTACCTTTATTTTCTGCATTTGCATCAGCGCCGTCACCGCTATGAGAATCAACAGCATGATGACTACGGCGTAACTGACGCCCAAACGCAAACCGATACGCATATTCCCGAACATGATACTCTCCTGGCTACAAGCCTAAATCTAACTGCATGTATTTTGTGAAAATATGGCGATGGACACGGGGTTGATCGTTGCCATGGGTCAGGTTCCGGTCATCACCGTGGCGAGCGCGGCCATCTCGTCCAT
>NZ_WNJL01000019.1 GCF_010378095.1 Acidithiobacillus ferrianus
CGTGGCCGAGAGAGGATTCGCTCAAATTCCTAACTACTTATTATTGCTCAATCATTTCCTAGATCCTGATGTTAGGTTAAAGCCGTTAGACCTACTTTTGTTGATACAACTCATAGGTACATGGTGGAAAAAAGAAGACCAACCATTCCCTAGTGTAAGAACGCTTGCCATCAGATGTGGAACATCTGAGAGACAAATACATAGATCAATATCAACATTGATCAATATAAACCTCTTGGCGAAAAACAAAAGGAGGATAAAAGGCATAATATCATCAAACACATACGACATGAAGCCGTTGGTAAGTTTTCTTAATGAGGTGTCTGGTATTTCAAATAACGAGTTTCCTCGTGATGTTTCTATTGGAAAAGTAAGAAAAATAAGTTCGATCATAGCAGGTGTTGAAAATAAGGTTAATGTTTACGAGGATGTAATAAAAGGAAGTAAATATGCAGCAATAATAGAAAAACACGAGGTACTTGATGATGGCAATGAGAAAATATCGATGATAGTTAGAACGGCCGCTGGAGATAAGGTATGTAGCTCCAAGGATGACGCGTTCGCCATGTATGACTGGGTTGTTGCTTCACAAAAAAAGAACGTTTAATAGGTGTTTTGTTTTTGTACGTTTTTTGGGCATGATTCGGTCGTGAAAGCGCCCATATTTCAGCGCTAAAAAACCCAAGGCCAGCAGCTTGACCTGTTGCGGGCAGCGCGGTAGTCTAACAACTTCAATCGCCATCATCTGTTATAGGATGAAAACAGCTCACCGGCAACGAGCGACGCAATAGTCCCAATCGGGACCAAACCTCTGTATACACAGGCGCATGCATGATTTCTATTGTCTGTAGATTGCGCACTGATAGCGACCCCACGGGATAATCGCAATATATCGGCGCCGCACGAACAGCGATGGATGATTCTCGCCATACCTCCAGAACGCCCGCAGTCTTTCAATGTTGTCGATCGCCAACGCGACCGCGCAGCCGGGAGCGGATGTTCCACCGCAAATTATCGTAGCCACCCCCGTCCGTCTCTGTTGCGCTAGCACAGAGACAGACGGCTGAGCTCCCCGTATTATCGGGCTCAGCCGGCCAAAATCACGCGTGACAACACGTGATTTTGGCCCCGGCACCCCCCGGAGACCGGCCACGACGCAGGCGGGCACCGCTGTAAAACAGCGTGCTCGTACGGCTGACCCCCACTGCTAGTTGGTTTTCCGGCCACTCTAAATAATATCGAGATAATCGCGCTGCCCTCGCGATCCATAAGTTTTCGGGCGCCCCCTAATCTTGCCGAGAGATGCGTCTCGCGCATGTAACACTTATCTGGTTCCGCGGGTCCGGTGGGGGTGGTCTAGTCGCTGATATGCTGTCGCTTAGCGAGCGACACGCCCTTCATCGGGCCCGCGGGCCAGGCGGCGACTAGACGTGTCGTTATGATGCAATATTGCTGGTCTCTATATATCTCGATGTAATCCAAAAAATTAATCCTACGATTCGTAACCGACAATTATCGGTTACGTTTTTGTTCCAGTGGTTTTTTCTAAAAAATTACGGGAACAAAAACATTTTTCCGCTTTATTGCGGAGGCATTGCTGTGTCATTTTTTATATTGAAGGAGGTAGTTATGGCGCGTAATTTTGGCATCGGTACCCGCGATTTGGCAGAGGCAGGTCGGCAGTTTTTAAGTCGGGGGGTGGCGCAAAAAAACCTGAGTTTTGCGAGCAGTGCGACGGTCTCGGCCCGCTGGCGGCAGTTTGCGGCGTACGCCAAGTCGCACGGTGTTGGATCGCTGACGACGGTGACGCCGGATCTCGTGCGGGCCTATGGCCGAGAGCTATCCGCAAAAGTCGCGGCTGGCAAAATGTCGGCGGCCTACGCCCACAATCTGGTATCCGCCACCAATACCGTCATGCGGGCTACGCCGGCACCATGGCAGCCGGTGCAGGCCGTGGCTGACTGCGGCATTGGTCGGCGGTCTTTTGTGCGGACGATGGCGCCGGCGGGCCTCGACCCCGAGCGCTTTGCGGTCGCGCGTTCCGCTTTGCTGGCCGCGCAAAATGCGCGGGGAGCGGCACTGGCGGGCCTTGCCCGCCATCTGGGCCTGCGCAGCAAGGAGGCGGCCCTGCTCAATGCCAAAAGAGCGCTGCAGGAGGCAGAGCGGCATGGCCATGTCACCATCACCTTGGGTACCAAAGGCGGACAGAGCCGGACCGTGCCCATTACCAGCCCGCACCAGGTCACGGCTTTGCGCGAAGCTGGCCAGGTCCAGGGAGCGCATCATAATCTCATCCCCCAGAACATGAGCCTGAGGCAATGGCAAAAGCCCTTGGGGCAGATCCGCAATACCATTCGGGACGTGACCGGCAAGGGCCTCCATGATTTGCGGGCGGCGTACGCCTGCGAAAGGTATCGCCAGCTGACCGGACACGATGCGCCGGTTGTGGCCGGACGGATGGTGGCCTCCCGGGCGGCGGATTACGCCGCCCGCCTGCGGATCGGCGAAGAATTGGGCCATCACCGCGTGGATGTGGTGTCCTCTTACGTCGGGGGGCGCGCATGAGCTATAAAATCGTCACGGAAGTTGAGCAGTTGACGGTGGGCTACGTCCGTCGTGGTGGTAAGGATAACCGGCGGCAGCAAAGGGCAAGGATACTGGCTTTTGCGACCTTTTGCGCGACGCTGGGAGCTCGGAATATGACCGAAGTAGGACACCGACACGTCAAGCTCTATTGGCGCACCATCGTGCATCGGAGCACCCGCACGCGTTATGCCCATTGGCTGGCCCTGCGGGATTTATGGACGCTTGCCGGAAAATCAGGAAGCCCCATGCCGCCGCCTTCTGAAGGGGACTGAAGGTGCGGCCCCCATAGGGGGCTGGGCCGTCACAGTGACGACTGCGGACGTTCTCGAAATTGAGGGCCTATCAAAAACGGTCGGTTGTGCAACAGCTACCGCCGTAATTGCATAGCTTATTCAATGCTCATCACACCATGCTGCCTAAGTGAGTTGCACTATGTTGGTAGGCAAAATCGCCTTAACGGGGTTTTCCGTTCCTTTGCGGGGAGAAGTCTGAAATGCCTAACGATCACATAAGCGGCGCGCTTTAATGTGTCTGGTGGAGCGGCTTTAAGCCGCGGAACGAACTTGATGTGCTTGTTAGGTGATAGGATAAACTTCGATCACATCAAGTTCGCCATCATAGAAATAAATAGTCTCACATTCGGCTGTGGACCCTGAGCCGCCAATTTCTGCATCCCAAAGAGATTTCAATTTCTCTACTGATTCATCTTTGGTTAGCAAAGGATCAGACTCCTCTACTTCTACCGTATGACGAAATTTTGCTGCCCCTTCAACTCCCGGCGCTCGGCTAGGATCATCTGTTAGCCAGACAACAAGCCTCCCAGCCGCACACGCATCTTCTGAATTGTGACGCCGGTTACCTTCCTGTGGAATTAATCGTTCAAGACGAATTTCTGAAAAGTGATACAACTGCATATGTCACCTAACGTCCAAGCTCAGGGGCGCTGCGCGGCTTTATCGCGCAGCGCCCCTTGGAGCGCAGTGTTAGGCCCGGCGGCTGCATTCATGCTCGTTCTCGGCCGAGAATAAGCAGGAGTCGTTCAGCATGGACGATAAACCAAGCTGGGTTTCAACTTGGCAAATCGCGACCTTTTCATCAAAATTAGATATCTTGACACTGCATTTCACGATTTCTACTCTCGTGCGCTGACCGCCGATGCTTGGGATATCTTCGTAATAAGTGACTCTGTTCGAGCACGCCATTAAATGCCTCCATTTACTTGGCAGTCACTTGAAAAATTTCGCATGAAAACCAGTCGGATCGGGAATAGTCTGCCCTTCTAATGAATTTTGGCCATCGAAGATATTTACACCGCCAAATATGTTTGGCTGAGTGTGAGCAACAACGTGTCCCATGGCATCAGTGACGTCAACTCCTCCAAATATATTCGGATGGGTTGAGTGCGAAATCTGACCAGACGGATCATGGTGATCCAGGCCGCCGAAAATATTTGGCATCGAGTGGTCTATCATCTGCCCATCGTGAAACGTGTCCATTCCTCCAAGAACATTGGGGTGCGACTGGGCAACAGGTATTCCGTCGCTTTCAACGATGTCAACGCCGCCAAAGATGTTGCCAACGGCTTTCAGTAGATCATCCATTTCTATGCTCCTTCGCTCAATAGTTCTCGTTCGATGCTCTCCAACTCTTTAAAGTCGAGAGATTTGAAGTAATGGTCAAGGACGCAACCACCTGCAGATGTCTCAGTAAGAATTGCCGCAATTGCAGTCTCGTTAACTTCTTTGAATTTGTCGGCTACATAACTCTTAGTCTGTTCGGCCGCTTGAATGATTTGCTGCCTCGCGGACTGGACCCTGTTTTCGAACTCATCATATAGATTAACATAGCGGTCAAGCTGTGCGTTTTCGGCCTTGCCTTTGTCTATTTGGAACTTGAAGTTTGCAATAAGCGCTGGTATTCCAATAATCGGATTCGCAACGGCCAGCGCTCCTGCACCGAAGTTGCGTGCAGCACTTCCCCAGTCAAACTCATCATTGGTTGCTGCAACGAAAGCTTGGTAGTTTGACTGAAGCCAATTGCGATGTTGCTCAATGTCTTTCATTTCTGCGATAACCGTCGAGAAATGGCTTGTCACGATGTTCGCGGGCGCGTAGCGCCCGCGAACGTAATTTAGACGGCATCCATGCCGCCCTACCCACATCGCCTAAATTCCGTTCGCCCCACCGGGCCACCATCACACTAAGCATCACCCCTCCCTCTGCCTGTTTAGGGCAACCTACACCAAAGCCGACAACGGAAAGGGCGGTTCCAAATTTTAAGCGCAACGCATAGCATCAGGCATTTTGTATCATTCTGTCTCGTGGCCTGCGGTCGGCGAAGTCTTAATGTACTGATTCTGCTGCTACCGGGCAAGCTCCAGAAGGGGCTATTATGAGACATTACGATCACGGTGGAGATTTTGGACGATGGCGGCGGTGAAAACAGGGCGGAAACGGCAGGGGGCGATCGAGGCGGAGACCGTGATTCCGGTCGTGCCCGGGCAGGGGGAGTTGTTCGGGGGAGTCGTGGAAATCGTCACGGTGACAGCGGCACCCGAATCGGTCGCGTGCGGGTCTGCCGTATCGTCCCCTGATTCGCCACCCGCAGGGCTGTCGCCTGTAGGATCGCCGTCCGCAGGACAGGATCTGTTGCCTGTCGCTGTAGCCACCCCTAAAAAGCGTCAGAGAGCCTCGGAGGGCGAAAGAAAGCATCTCACCCTCCTGGAGGTGGATCGCTTGCTGGCGGCCACGAAAGACAACCCCCGGACCGGCCTGCGCGACCGCTGCCTGATCCTCCTGATGTTCCGCCACGGACTGCGGGTGACGGAGGCCTGCGCCATGCGGATGGACCAGGTGGACCTGGAGAGCAAGATTCTCCAGGTGCAGCGCCTCAAGGGCGGGCTGTCCACCACCCAGCCGCTGCGGACGGAGGAGATCCGCCTGCTGAAAGGCTGGATGGCCGAACGGGAGCGCCGGCTGCGGCAGTGGCGCAAGCAAGGCGGCGCCGGCGCGGCCCTGGATCGCCAGGCGCTGTTTTTGAGCACACGGGGGGTGGCGTTGTCGCGCAAAACCTTCTGGGCGCTGCTGCGCCGTTATGGGGAGCTGGCGGGGCTGGCCCTGCCGCCCCATCCCCACATGCTCCGGCACGCCTGCGGCTTCGCCCTGGCCGACCAGGGCGCGGACACCCGGCTTATTCAGGACTATCTGGGGCACCGGAACATCCAGCATACGGTGCGCTACACGGCCACGAACCCGGTGCGCTTCGAGAAACTGTGGCGGTGATTGCCATTTGGAAATATAACACTGACGACAACACTAAAGTACAGGTGCGTACATGGCTAAGGTCAACATATCAGAAGCTGCAAGGATGGTCGGCAAGAGTCGATCGCATCTTTACGAGAAGTACATAAATACTGGTGCTATGACAGTAGAAACGGACCGTGATGGGCGAAAGGTTATTGATACTTCAGAGCTGATAAGAGTCTTCGGAGGCTTGGTTTGTGGCGACAACAGTAAGGACATAATAGAGGACAGTCACGGACATGATAAAAACAGCCAAAAAGACAGTGTAATTAGCGCATTGCAGTCGGAAAATGAAGTGCTGCGTGAATATCTTAGGGCCAAAGAACAGGAAGTGGCTTGGCTACGTGAGCAGGTCGGCAAAACTACAGCATTGCTAACTCACCAGAAAGATAGCCATGGAGTGGTGCAAGGAAAGCGTTGGTGGTGGCCATGGTAAATATGTATTATTGTACATATGATTTTTGAATGGGATGAAGCAAAGCGCCTTATCAACCTTGAAAAACACGGGGTTGATTTTGTGGATGCGTCAAAAATGTGGGGTGGGATCATGCTTGTGGCAGAAGATGCCAGGCGAGAATACGGTGAATCCCGCTATGTTGGAACTGGTCGTATAGAGGGCAGGGTGATGGTCGTTGTTTATACCAACAGGAGCGCAAACGTCGTCCGGATCATCTCATTGCGGAAGGCTAATAGCCGGGAGACTCGATCTTATGAAAACGCAACAAATGAATAAACCTACAGTTATTACGCGTACCGTAGGGGTTGATAATCAGGCAACTTCCCAGACTGACTGGAATCGTTTGGACGCGTTGGGTGATGATGACATAGATTATAGTGATGCGCCCGAACTGGGTGCCGACTTCTGGAAAGAAGCAAAAGTTCTAGATCATGGTGCTAAAAAACCTATAACCATAAGAGTCGATCAAGATGTTATTACTTGGTTCAAGTCCCGCGGTGGGCGCTACCAAGTCTTGATGAACCAGGTTCTGCGCCAATACATGGAGAGTCTGGAGAAGCATGGACAGAGTAGGTAGGCGCTGTCATCGATATGGGTAGCCACCTACGTCCAGACAGGCATATCCAGCGAGATTTTTTCATTGCCGACATTTTGGATGCGGCACCGAAAGATGATACGGCAAGCATGGAGCATCCTCTTTTTGCTTTACGTGCCGGAGACAAGCGGGTTCGTACTTACGAACGTGGAAATTATAAGGTTGAGATACAACCTGGGCCGTATGGTTGTGCAACAATTCACGATAAAGATGTTTGGATTTACTGCATAAGTCAGCTTATGGAGGCGGTCAATCGAGGCAGAGATGATATAAGTCGAACGGTCAGATTTGTCGCCTATGATTTCCTCGTCACAACGAATCGTCCAGTTGCCGGAGTTGGTTATGATCGGATGGCTGAGGCTTTGCGTAGATTAAGCGGGACCCGCATTGAGACCAACATAGAAACAGACGGAAAACGTGAGCGTGCAGGATTTGGCTTGATTGATGCCTGGAAGGTTGTCGAGAGGGGAAGAGACAACCGAATGACAGCGGTAGAGGTCACTCTCCCAGATTGGTTGTTTAGATCGGTCAAGGCTCGCCACGTGCTAACGCTGGATCGGGATTACTTTCGGCTACGCAAGCCGTTAGACAGGCGTATATATGAGATAGCCAGGAAACATTGCGGTATCCAGCCACGGTGGCGAGCGACCACTGCCACGCTACATGAGAAGAGTGGCAGTTCGGCTACTTTGCGAGAGTTTCGGAGGCTCATTAAAGGGTTGTCAGATTCTAACGAGTTGCCCGGCTATCAAGTCATGTTTGATCATGACGCAGATGTAGTCACCTTCTACCCAAAAAACGGTAGGGCCGGCTCAATGGCGCAGATCAGAGACTTGCTAAAGAAGCCCGCGCAAACGAAAAAGAAGATCGCGAAACAAGCATGATAGCTGTGGATAATTTACGTCAGCCTGTGGATGGGCACGTACTTTCACACACGCGTTTCTGTGGATAGGCACGTACTTTCACACACACCAGTTACGTACCTTTACCCACACGGACATACCCGCAGGCCAATAGCCATAAGGCCTCCAGAAACCGTAACGCGCGCGCGCGCGTTTTTAACTTTAAGAAAAGCTTTTAACGCCTCCGGCGGTGGAAAACCCAACAACGGAAGAAAGAAGGAGCGCCCACTTGCCGCCTTCGGCGCCGGGCGCAACCATCCCCGGCGGGGAGCCTGCCGCTCCCCCTGTCCGAGCCTTCGGCTCGCCGGATCGACCCCCCTCTGGGGACGTTGTCCCCCACTGCCTACGGCATCGGCTCCCCCTTTATTTTTATTCAACGGCGGAAGGGCATCGAGAAATGACCCAGAATCGGTTTTTGATGGCCTACGATAGTTTTCCCTGGCCAAGGCCCTTTGCGTGCGCTGTAGGGCAAATTTACGGCCTTTACGGTGGCCTTTGCGTGAGGGAGTCACGTTGCATTGTTTTAGCGAAGCGATGGGGCCGCCCTATGATTTGTCACAGTGACGATTGCGGGGGGAGGATTTCATGGCGACGACCAGTGCGGAACGGATGCGGTGGAAGCGTGCGCGGGACCGGGGCATGGTCTGGGGCGAGGGGGATGAATCCCAGCTCAGCGATACCGCCCTGATCGAACAACTGGCGATCGCCTGCCAGAAGGCCCGCGAGGGGCAGGGCAACGCCATTGCCCTGGGACTGCTCCGGGAAATCGCGACGCGGATCGGCTTGTCGGGGAAGTCACTGTGACTACTCTAGATTAAGCGCCAATATTGCGCTCCGCACCGGTTCGCCTGCCTATGTTTTCGAGCAGAAGCCCACAAAATACACGGGAAAACACCACGATCACCAAAGCCGCCTTCGTTGCCGATCTGGCCGAAACACACAACATGAATCGACAGAGCACTCAGGAAGTCGGCCGTAAACGCCGTTGTGGCCACCCTACCGCAGACACTGATCGACGGTCACGGCGTCATCCTGCCAGAATTAGGTACCTTCTCCCTCAAGGAACGGGCTTGGATACACCGGACGCAATCCGGCCACCGGGGAAAGCCTCGATATCCCGGCTAAACGCACTGATCAGTTCAAAGTGGCCAGCGATCTCCAACGGCAGATCCCACAGCCGGAATGATACATAAAGCCTGATAACCGAGCACGGCTTAAAGATAAAGGCGCCACGTTGATGAACGTGGCGCCTTTGATCCGCTTTAGGGAGTTAGAACTTCGGCTCTACGGCAGCAGAGCTTGTTTTCCGATCCCATCAGCTCAGCCACGTGCACTGGCAAATGGAACCAGCCGGCCTGATTTTGAGGTTAGCAGATATCGAATCTGATCGCAAACATCAACCGTTCATATGGTTTTGGCATTCGTATTTCAGAGCATTTGGCGTGAGGCTCATGCCGTAGGCATAGTATATGTTACCATAAGTATATGTTATATTAGTATATATATTTGTGTATTGACTTCATAGGTATATATATGGTGACATATTGTCATATGGTTTTGTCCTTTAGTTAAGCTTTCCAGGGGGTCAGTGTGATGGCAGAGTTGGCACCAGACATCGTTCAAAAATGGGGGAAGAGCGTGGCCGAGAGAGGATTCGCTCAAATTCCTAACTACTTATTATTGCTCAATCATTTCCTAGATCCTGAT
>NZ_WNJL01000002.1 GCF_010378095.1 Acidithiobacillus ferrianus
TGGTGCTGCTGCTGCGCCGCGCCTGGCTGCAAGCCCTCTATGCCGAAGACGCGGTGGCCACGGTCCGCCACCAGGAGCGGTTGCGATCCGAGACGGTGCAAGCGGCGCTGGCGCTGTACCGCTCCGCCCAGGGGTCACAGGCCGATGTATTCCGCGCGCGGTTGGCGCGCGACAGTCTGGCCAATGATATCAGCAAGTTGCAATCTGATCGGGCGAGCGATCTCGCGCAAATCGCGCAGATCCTGAATCTGCCGGAACCGCCGTCCATAGCGCATCGATGGCCAAACCTGCCCCCACCGCCCACCCTTGCCGAAGCGGAAGCCCGGCTCTCCGGTCAACCCCTCCTGCGCGCCGCCCAGGCGCAAACCCGCGCGGCGCAAATGGGCGTGCGGGTGGCCAAAACCGGCTATTGGCCGGAAGTCACGGTCAGTGTCGATTACGGTCAGGATTTCTACCCCGGCAGCCCCAACTGGCTGTCGGCGGGGGTTGACCTGAGTCTGCCCATATTTCCGGGAGATCGCCAGGACCAGGACGTCGCCGCCGCCCGGGCCAAGGCCCTGCAGGCGCAATATCACTACGAGGACCAGCATCTGGCCTTGACCCGGCAGGCGCGTGCCGCTTTCGCGCGCTATGCCGCCTTCAAGGCCCAGTTGGAGCGCACCGATCGACAACTGCTGCCCACCGCGCGCGCGGCCTTTTCCGCGACGCTCGCCGCCTACTCGGCGGGACGTGCCGAACTGAGCGCGGTGCTGCGTACCCAGAAGGACGTGCTGGGCTATGCCTTGACCCGCCTGCAGTATCGCCGCGACCTGGCCCTCAGCGCCGCGGAGCTGGATTTCCTCACCACCCAAGGAGAGATACAACCATGAAGCCACGCCACTGGATCATCGGTATCGGCCTGCTCATCATTGGTGTGGGTCTCGGGGCCGGCGCGGTGTGGTGGTTGCGGGCCCTTGCCACGGCGCCGAGTGCCCACTCCGCCGCTGCTCCGGCAAGTACGCCCAAGGGACGGCACATCCTCTACTGGGCCGCGCCCATGGACCCCAAGATTCATTCGGATCACCCGATGAAGGACAGCATGGGGATGCCCTATATCCCGGTGTATGCCTCCGGTCCCCATCCGCAAAAAGATACCGGTCTCCACGTCGATCCGCGCCTGGCGCAAAACCTGGGAGTGCGTCTCGTGGAAGTCCAGCGCCGTCAGATGGGCCACGCCATCCACACCGTGGGCACCGTGGCGGTGGACGAGAACCGGGTCTATTCCGTCAATCCGCGCTTCTCCGGCTGGGTGACACGCTTGAACGTCCGGGCCGTGGGCGACCCGGTGCAACGCGGCCAGGTGCTCGCCGAGGTGTACTCCCCCGAACTGTACAGCGCCCAGCAGGAATATCTCATTGCCCGCCGCCCGGATGGGACGACGGAAGACTCCGCACTGCTGGCGGCGGCCCAGTCGAAGTTACGGCTGCTGGGCATGCCGCAAGGCCAGATCGCGGCGCTCGCCCGGCGCGGCACGGCGGCGCGGGACGTGCCGCTCCTGGCGCCCGCCTCCGGGGTAGTCGAGGCCCTCGACGTGCACCAGGGGGGGTATGTCTCGCCGCGGACGAATGTCTATGCGATCGCCAATCTCGACCGGATCTGGGTCAATGTGGCGCTCTATTCCTATCAGTTGCCGTGGGTACGGATCGGCGATCCCGTGCGTCTGCGCCTGCCCGCCTATCCCGGCAAATCCTGGGAGGGACGCCTGAGCTTTCTCTATCCCACCTTGAACCCCAAAAACCGGACGGTGACGGCCCGGCTGAGTGTGCCCAATCCCGGCGGGACGCTGCGCCCCGGCACCTATGCCGACGCCACGGTTCTGGCCAGCCCCGAAGAAACCCTGGCGGTACCCAGCAGCGCCGTACTACGTACCACTCAGGGGGATTATGTGATGCTGGGGGAGGGCCAAGGGCACTTTTTGCCGGTACAGGTCGCCCTGGGGGCGGAGGCCGACGGCTGGGTGGCCATCGACCAGGGACTCAAGACGGGGGATCGGGTAGTGGAGAACGCCCAATTCCTGCTCTATTCCGAGTCCCAGTTCCAGTCGGTCAAGGCCCGCATGCTGGGCGGCAACACGGCGTCCACCCAGAGCGCCATGGCCGGGATGGATATGGGTCCGGGAGGGCAATCCCATGATTAGGGCGATCATGCGCTGGTGTATGGCGAATCGCGTCCTGGTCGTCATCGCCGCCTTGGTGCTGATGGCCGGCGGTGCGTTGGCGGTGATCAACATCCCCCTGGAGGCCATCCCCGACATCTCGCCCACCCAGGTCATCGTCAAGACCTCCTACCCGGGCCAGGCGCCGCAGATCGTTCAGGACCAGGTCACCTATCCCCTGGAGACCACCCTGCAGGAGGTGCCCGGCGCCCAGGCCGTGCGCGGCTACTCGATGTTCGGGGACTCCTATGTCTACGTCCTCTTCAAAGGGGGCACCAGCATCTATCAGGCCCGCAATCTGGTGCTCCAATACCTGAGCCAGGTGCAGTCCAAACTGCCGCCGGGGGTCACGCCAGCCCTGGGTCCCAACAGTTCGGGGGTGGACTGGATCTTCGAGTATGCCCTCAGCGACCCCGGCGGGACTTTGAATCTGGCCCAACTCACCACCCTGCAGAACTGGTTTCTCAAGTACGAACTGCAGGGCATCCCCGGCGTCGCGGAGGTGGCCACGGTGGGGGGCATGGTGCAGGAGTACCAGGTGGTGGTGGACCCCCAGAAACTCCTTGCCTACGACCTGACCCTGCCGGAGGTGGAGGCCGCCATCCGCGCCGCCAACGGGGAGACCAGCGGGTCGGTGGTGGAGATGGGGGAAGCGGGTTATATCGTCCGTACCTCGGGTTACATTCATTCCCTCAAGGATCTGGAAAACGCGTCGCTGGGGGTGCGCGACGGCGTGCCCATCACGTTGCGGGAGGTGGCCCGGATACAGTTGGGTCCGCAGTTGCCCAATGGCGTCGCCGAACTCGACGGCAAGGGGCAGGTGGTGGGCGGTATCGTGATGATGAACCAGGGGGGCAACGCCTATGCCCTCATCCATCAGATCGAGGGCAAGCTCAAGGACATCCAGCCCTCCCTGCCCAAGGGCGTGCAGGTCGTCACCACGTACAGCCAAGCGCCGCTGATCCAGCGCAGCATCCATACCCTGACCGGCAAGCTGCTGGAGGAATCCCTGGCGGTGGCGCTCATCTCCTTGCTTTTCCTGCTGCGCGCGCGTTCCGCGCTGGTGGCCCTCGTCGCCCTGCCATTAGGGATATTGGCCGCCATCCTTATCATGTGGGCCATGGATGTCCCCGCCAACATCATGTCCCTGGGCGGTATCGCCATCGCCATCGGGGTGATGATGGATGCCCCCGTGGTCATGATCGAAAACATGCACAAGCATCTCGAAAGAACGTCCGGCGTCGACCCCTGGGTGGCGGCCACGGCGGCGGCGGCGGAGGTCGGTCCGGCCCTGTTCTTCTCGCTGATCATCATCGCGGTCTCCTTCCTGCCGGTCTTCGCCCTGGGCGGTGAGGATGGCAAGCTCTTCGCGCCGCTGGCCTTCACCAAGACATTTTCCGTGGCCGCCGCCGCCATGCTCTCTATCACCCTGGTGCCGGTCCTCATGGCCTGGTTCATCCGCGGTCGCATCCTCCCTGAACACCGAAACCCGCTGAACCGGGTCCTGGCGTTCCTCTACCGACCAGTCATCCACGCTGTCCTGCGCGCGCCCTGGATCATTTTGGTCCTGGCCCTGCTGCTCACGGCCACCCTCTTTTATCCCTGGAACCGTCTGGGGTCGCAGTTCATGCCTCCCCTGAACGAAGGGACGCTGCTCTACATGCCGATCTTTCAGGACCCCGCCGTCTCCATCGGTGAGGCAGCCATGATCCTGCAACAGACGGACCGCATCCTCAAGACCTTCCCCGAGGTGAAAACCGTCTTCGGGCAGGCGGGCAGGGCCGAGACGGCGACCGATCAGGCACCCCTGTCGATGTTTGATACGACCGTCACCCTCAAAGAACCGAATCAATGGCCCGCCGGGATGACGATACACCGGCTGCAAAACCAGATGAATGAGGCATTGCGCATTCCTGGCCTGTCCAACGTATGGACGCAGCCGATCAAGAACCGGGTGGAAATGGTGACTACCGGGTTGACGACCCCCCTGGGCATCAAAGTGGCCGGTACGGATCTGAATGTACTGAACCGCCTGGGACAACAACTCCAAACGGTTTTACAGAAAATACCCGGCACTCAGAGCGCCTATGCGGCCCGGGTTACCGGCGGCCGCTACATCGTCGTGCACACCGACCGCGCCAAGGCCGCCCGTTACGGTCTTTCGGTGGCGGAGGTGAACCGTCTCGTGGAAACGGCCATCGGTGGCGAGGTCCTGACCACCGCGGTGCAAGGACTGGAGCGCTTCCCGGTGGATCTCCGTTACCCCCGGGCGCTGCGCCAGTCCCTGTCCACCCTGATGGAAAGCCGCATCGCCACGCCCGATGGCGCCCAGATCCCTCTGGCCCAGGTGGCCGATCTTCGCATCGAGGACGGGCCCGCCATGCTCACCAGCGACAACAGCCGCCTGAACAACTGGATCTACATCGATCTGAAACCCGGCACCAACATCGGCACCTATGTGCCCCGCGCCAAGGCGGCGATCGCGAAAACCGTCAAACTCCCCAGTGGCTATACCGTCTCCTGGGTGGGTCAGTATCAGGTCATGGAGCAGGCCGCCAAGCGCCTGGAACTGGTCATCCCCGCCGTCATCCTCCTGATCGCCCTGCTCCTGTACTTCAACTTCAAAAACTGGGTGGAGGTGACCATCATTCTGCTCACCCTGCCCCTGTCCCTGGTCG
>NZ_WNJL01000020.1 GCF_010378095.1 Acidithiobacillus ferrianus
GCTCAGGCGACCGGTGGGATGGGGGTGTCCTCCTGCATGCCAGGCATAACCGGTCACAGGTCCGCTCCAGTGGCGGGTGATGATTCGCAAGCAAGGTTATCCATCCCAGACCAAAACCTTTGACACCGAAGCGGAGGCATGGGCCACGGTCACCGAGTCTGAAATGGTCCGGGGCGTATGGCGAGGCCGGAGCGAAGCGGAGCACACCACGCTTCATGATACGCTCACACGCTATGGCACGGAGATTGTGCCAAGCAAGAAAGGCGCTCCGCAGGAAAGCTACCGGGTCAAAGATTGGCAGGCCAGGCCAATTGCTCGTATGTTCATGCCGCCATCAGGCCAAAGGACGTTACCCAGGTCATCAAAGATATGGAAAAGGAAGGCAAGGCGGGTCGCACCATCAAGTTGCACTTGTCCCTGCTTTCTCACCGGTTCAACGTGTCTCGTGTTGATTGGGGTATGGACTCTCTGGTTAACCCCGTTGAGCTAGTCCGCAAACCCAAGGGATCCAAGAGTCGTGACAGGAGGCTGCAAAGCGGCAAAGAATCCCGGCTGCTGGCTGAGGCGGAGGATTACGGCGGGCCCATCGTCGCCGCCATCATACGCTTCGCGCTGGAAACCGGCACGCGCCGGAGCGAAATTGCGGGCCTGCCAAGGCGAATTGATGGAGAAGTATGGGGCATGATGCCATCGAGTATCACTCAAGCATTCGTGCGCTGCTGTGAGCGTGCCGGCATCACACCGGCCACAAGACATTGCAGATGTTGAAGCGGTACCCTCACTTGAGGGCGGAGGATCTGGCGAAGAGGATAGGATAAACAACGACCAGTTAAAACACATAGCCAGCGCATTGAACGCCGCGGCGGCGGTTTGGGTACTATCCTTTCTAAAGGATCAGGAGGCAAAAAATGAATGAATACATGATCGCGTTACTATCCGCCATCGTCGTGGTGAACGCCGTTGTTGGCGGGTTGATCTGGTATCTCAAGCGGGAACAGAAGGGGCGTGGTCACCAGCATGGGCATAGATGACTGAATGAGTGACGCATGACCATCACGAAGCAGCATTTAACCCGTCATCTATCAGACACCGTCTTTAGCACGTGGATAACATAGGAGCATAACAAGCGTCTATGTCTAGGCAGAGGTTTAGCGCGTCCCAAAGAGAGGCGTTGTGGCTAATTTATGAAAAGAAGTGCGCATATACAAGAGTGCTTCTAGATATGAGTGACTTTCATATAGACCATATCGTTCCAGAGAGCCTGGCCGACAAGCCGGTCGAGTTTGAAAAGGTCAAGGTCAAGCTCGAGCTCGGTCTGACCAATGATTTCGATATTTTCGGATATGAGAATCTCCTTCCCTGTCGGCCAGGAATAAATCAACAAAAAGGCGCGCGGGTTCTTGAACCTGCGCACATTCACTATTTTCTTGGACTTGCTTCGAGCAAGAAGGCAGACGTCAAAGCCATTTTGGAACGAATCGAAAAGCGCGAGAACCGAGGCAAGGCTCTCATTCTGCTTCAACAGTGCCTTGAACGAGGTGAACTGACAGCGTCAGACGTAACGACAATCATTGAAGACCATAATGAACAGCCCGAGGAAATCTTCCGCCTGATTGAAGGAATGCAGTTTTCCGATGCCACAGAAGTGCAATTTGTTGCGAAGGCAGATATTGACGAACTTCGTACCAGGCCAATAAGGCTTGGTAGGAACGAACACATTGATGGCGTCACCTTGACGAATCGTGCGCGTGATCAAGTACACGCCCGAACATGTGCGGAGTATGATGCCGCAATCAGTGCGGGCTTCTATGCCCTAACAACTTTTGACATCAAGATGTCCGTTTTCTTTAAGCATCAATGTGGGTTGCTTCGGTTATTACAAGCAGCAACTACACCAGAGTACAGCTATGTGGCTGAACCACGGGTAGGAATTGTAGATATCGAACTCCTGCCGTTTGCGACTTTTCCACAACTGGTGCATAAATATCAGGAAGAAGGAGGTACAGCGACTTATCAGAGCAAGGTTGACGATGGAACGAAAGTGTCAAGCGTCTACGCCAGAACATGTTGTGGGTCGAAGGAAATGCTATGGGGCAGCGACTAGTTGAAGTTGCACGTGCTGACTTTGATGGTGATGGTTGCGAAGACATTCTTCTCTTCGAGTACTGCTACGCTACTCAAGGAACATTAGGATATGGCAACATTCTGCTCCTAAGTCGGAAAACCTCTGACGGCTTATTTGAGATTGTATCACCATGAAGCTAGAGCCCTACGCTCTACCAGATAGCGCCACATCCATCCTTCAGTCAGGCGGGGACCGTTATTGAGATAACGATTTATAAGGAGCATAAATTACCATGTCCGCCAGCGAAAAGTGGGAACAGCTATTAACACCATCCGTAATGCAAGAACGGTTAATTTCTGTGTCGCTATACATTACCGCTTTCGAGATCCTGAAGGAATCTATCGTCGGCCGCCTTCGTTCATTCTTCATGGTGGGATTTGATACAAGCGGTGATGTTATTAGCGAAAAGTACGAGACAGCAGTTCTTGTCCGTAATAAAAACCCATTGTATGCCTCGCTTGACTGGTTATCCGAGAACGATGCCATTGACCAAAACGATGTTCAATCTTTCGAGCGCCTTAAGGCCATCAGAAACTCTCTGGCCCACGATTTGCTGTCGCTTGTTATCGACGGAGCGGATTTTAAGCACATTGAGGGCTTTCAGGAACTAGTCGTGTTGCTCAGAAAAATTGAGGTCTGGTGGGTTGCCAATATTGAAATCCCCATCAACCCCGACTTCGACGGGAAAGAAATTGATGAGGAAGGCATTGTCCCAGGTCCTGTGCTTATAATACAAATGATGCTGGAGGTGCTCTCAGGCAACGAGGAGCTATTAAAGCACTACAAAACCGGGATCTAAATACTTGATTTGAATTAAGGTGGCCATTAGGCATACGATGAAATACTTGAGGACACAGCATGGACACAAATAATAATTTTTCTGTTCTCGTACAATTGGAAGATTCACATGATTTTCGTAAAGCTTATGATACCTGGCAAGAAACACTCGGTTGTAGAGCGTATATGTACCCTCCAGAGTCTTCCGGGTGGTTAATAAACGGAAAAATAGAAGGCGTAACTTATTCTTGTGTCCCTGAGCCATTTTTGCGTTTTCTTGACAGCAAGGGGTTCTCATACGAGGTCCTGTAATTAGAAGTGTCAGCCTTACCCCCAAAATCCACGGCTCTTGCCGGAGCAACGAAGAGGGCCAACAAGCCCTCGTGTGGCCGCTCAGGTTGTGGTTGGCAAGCTGGCGCGTGGCTGGCTGGTCCTGTCACTGTGACAGGAGCCGTCCACAAGGCGGTGGGGTTTGTGGGTAAGGCGGGTTTACGGTGGAGGCGTGTTGCCCTTCACCATCTCTCTGATTTTCTCCGGCTGGGCCGGGGTGGCCCACACAATGACCTCTCGGAAGCCCGCTGCCCGCATTTTCATGCGGTAGGTGCGCTTCGCTTCGCGCACCTGGGCACGGCGCTTTTCCTTGTCCATTTAGGAATAATTCCCCAACAATTGCCGGTTTACATAACGGGCGTTCGCGCATGCACTTTGCCCGCCTTCCCCCAAGCTCTCGATGCCCGTGGCAGTCTGACACTTCACCAGCATAGCCTTGAACTGGCCCGCATGGTGACCTTGGGGACATGTTGTACAGGTTCGCCTGGGAGTATTTTCCGCGTTGATGATTTTCGGCATATCCTGCGGCACCGCCTACAATCGCGCCCAAGGTGCCGTGGGCCGTTTGGGCCTGCGTGTTAGACACATGGATGGGCTGGCACCGGATAACGGTGCCTTCGGCCAACGCCTGCGCTTGTAAGTTTTCTGTGGATGAATACCGCTGATAACTCAACGGGGTGGTGGCGCAGCCGCTCAAGGTCAGAGTGATGGCCAGGGCTAGGGTGGGGATGGTTTTCTTCATGGGGTTGCTCCTGATAGGGTGAGATCTACCTATCCGTGAGTGCCAAATTCAGTTTCCCAATGCACAGATTTGTACTAACATATCCGTATGAAAATACGTTTTGAGTGGGACCCTGCGAAAGCGGAAGTGAACTGGCATAAGCACAAGGTTCGTTTCGAGATCGCCGCCCGCGTGTTTGCCGACCCCTTCGCCTGGACGGCACAGGATCGTATCGAGAACGGCGAGATCCGATGGCAGACATTGGGCGTCGTCGAGGGTTCCCGCCTTGTGCTTCTGGTGGCCCATGCGATCAGCGAGGATGAGGACGGCACAGAGGTTATTCGCATTATCTCGGCGCGACGCGCCGACCGGAAAGAGAGGCAAAGCTATGAACAATCGAACCGTTGAGTATGAGTTGGATATGGGCAACCTTCCTCCGCTGACCAAGAACCAGAAGGCGGAACTGGAAGCGTTGATGAAGCCATCGAGCGATGAGGAAATTGACTACAGCGATATCCCCGCGCTGGATGACGATTTCTGGAAGGCCGCTGTTCGGAACCCTTTCTACAAGCCCAAAAAGGCATCTACGACCGTGCGGGTGGACGTGGACGTGCTCTTGTGGCTCAGATCCAAAGGAAAGGAAGGAAAAGGCTACCAGACCAGAATCAATGCCATTTTGCGCGAGGCCATGTTGAAGGATGTGTCGAGAAAGTGAAGGGTGGACAAGGTAAAAATTGAAGGCGTGGTTCAGCCCATAAACGCCGTAGGAGTTCATGGGCTTAGCGATGAAGAGTTGATCTTTTTGAGCTTACAGCACGACAAGCATGCAATGGTTAGTGGGCAGATGGTAGACCTGCCAGAGCGCCGTGAATCCGCCAGGTTCGAACTATCGAGGCGACAGACGGCACAGATGACGCTTGCGATCGAGGTGCAAGCGAAAAGTGCAAGACGGCTGGCTTGTGCCACATGGGGCTTAGTTATGATTCCGGTTGTCGCGGGTTCGAGCCCCGTCAGCCACCCCAGATAAACCAGGGCCTAGGTGATAAAACCTAGGCCCTATCGCATTTTACGATGAGGCGCCGCTCAGGCGACCGGTGGGATGGGGGTGTCCTCCTGCATGCCAGGCATAACCGGTCACAGGTCCGCTCCAG
>NZ_WNJL01000021.1 GCF_010378095.1 Acidithiobacillus ferrianus
TCGGGTGGAGGGAGAAAATCTTGAATGACCTTGGCCTCAATGGGCTCATCGGTGTATTTGATTTTCGTGCTCATAAATTGCCTTTCCCTTTCGCCAGTAACCGGCGCCAAATATACGAATCACACTGCCGCGATAGGTAAAGCGGACGGTGAGAATGCCGCCATCGACCTCGCCGAAACAGAAATAGCGTTTTTCAGTTTCACTGTGAGTGAGGTCTTCGGCTATGACACGGCGGTGGTCGGCGAAGGCATACTGTGCCAGAGAAAACGGCATTCCATGTTTTTCCTGGTTTTCAGCATCCTTGTTTTCGTCCCACTCAAACCGAGTTTTCTTCATGAAATTAGCTTAGCAGAATGGCGCATGAGATTCCATATAAAAATATGGTGAATTATCTGCACACTGGCCAAC
>NZ_WNJL01000022.1 GCF_010378095.1 Acidithiobacillus ferrianus
CCTTGTTACCAAAGTAGTAGCGGATCATTGAGATATTGGCACCAGCCTTCTTAGCGATCAGCCGGGTTGTGACTCGGTGGTAATCGTCAGCAAGAAAACAATCCAAAGCCGCCTTTACAAGACGCCCCCTTACTGTCGCTGGCGTGTCGAGATTGCCCATGATCAGCTTCCCTGATTTCGTTGAAAACAGTTTAGCACTCAAGGTGATGAGTACCGGCATAGTTTCGTTAATCAAGATCGGGGGTGTGATTGAACGATCAAACTCTAGTAGAGCGAACGGCAATAAAAGAGTGGTAGCGGACGTTCCCGTCCCAGTATCTGGAGGAGTAGTATTAGCCAGAAACGGGTCATCTGGTAGATTGCAAAATAACGGATGGCCTCTCAAAATTCACGATATAGGCCATGAATCCAGAAAACGATGGCCTCCAAAAACGGTCCGGATTAACTTGATGATGCTGACGGAAGGGGTAATTTAGTCTTGTGGCCGATTACGATGAAGACTGTGCCACAGGTGATCAAGACGTCGGCCACATTGAACGAATACGGGTTATTGATTCCGCAGCAGCTCATATTGAGGTAATCCGCCACCGCGCCGTAGGCTACGCGATCGAAAGCGTTGCCAAGCGCGCCGCCGACGACGGCGCCGGTCGCCAGCGGCAGTATCCAGCCGCGCTTGTTACGCACCCATGCTATCAGCCCCAGCGAGACAGCGATGGGGAACGCGACAAACAACCAACGGCCACCGTAGTTGCTCAGGAAGCCGAAATCGATGCCTGTATTCCAGGCCATCACAAAATTGAGATAGGGCGGCCACACGTGGATAGTGTGCACCGAAGCCAGATCGAGCCAATAAATAATGACGACTTCGGAAAATCGGTTGAGGCTGAAGGCGATAAGTGCTGATACGATCATTCGCAGCATTGGCATGGATAAAATTTTTCGGTTCCTCGTCATTTCAAGTGGGTAGCCCGAGATCCAGCTTGTCCAGGATCAGATAGGCCTGCTCGATCCGTGTCCATGTCGACTGAATGGCATCGAAAGAGGCTAGGGCGGCTCATGTCGACGGCGCGTGTCCAAGCACCTCGGCCACGCGCGCCTGAAGCACCGGAATGAGTTCTTCCTCGAACCACGGATTGCGCTTCAGCCACAGATTATTACGCGGGCTGGGATGCGGCAATGGCATCCGGTGGGGCCAGTTTTCGCGCCATGCATGCACCACCTCCGCCAGTGTTCCGGTCTCGGCGGGGAGGTGATAAGCCCGGGCATACTGGCCGATGATCAGAGTGAGTTGTAGATGCTGCAAATGCGGTAGTAACTCCCCATGCCAGGCACGAGCGCACTCCGGCCGCGGCGGCAGGTCTCCGGATGCTCCGGTGCCCGGATAGCAGAATCCCATGGGCACGATCGCCACCCGTCGGGCATCGTAGAATACCTCGCGGGAGATACCCAGCCAGGCACGAAGCCTATCGCCGCTGGCATCGTTGAAGGGAAGACCTGTTTCGTGCACCCTCCTGCCCGGTGCTTGCGCAGCGATCAAAATACGGGCGCGCGAATCCATCTGCAACACCGGGCGCGGGCCAAGCGGCAGGTGCCCGGCGCAAAGTTGGCAGTGGCGAACACGGGTGAGTAGCGTGGCGAGGGAATTACAATGTGTTGTGGGATCAGGCATCTAAGATTTGACCGGCGTTATAGGCGTTATAAAGGAACCCGAGTGATTCGCATCAGTCAGTGCTCCGGAGGTGCGCAATCGTCAAACAGAATTCCCGATACCCCGGACTGTCTTAACTGGTCTATCACCTGTTCGATCACCTCCGCGCGCGTCTCCCGCAGTTGTCCCCAGTCGAGGAACAAGGCCCCATATTCCTGCGTTGTGTCATAAAGTTCCAGGGTCAAACCATCCATTGTGGGGTGGTCTTTTAATCGAGCCAGAACCTTACCATTCCCTTCGTGGACCGCGCGGTCCACGAAGTTTGCCAGGACAATGCCCTGATATTCCTGGATACCTTCCCTGACGGCAAAGGCGCAGCGCCCCGGAATACCCAAAGCGTTGCACCGTATCCGCTGTCCCAGTGCCTCTTGGTCCACATGCTCAGCCCATTGCTTGACTCGACGCAGATAGTGCCCGGCATCCAACTCCCAGGCCAGACAAGGTCCGGGTAGTTGGGCCGGATAGGTGACGACGCCGATGAGGCAGACGTAGGGATGGACTCCGTGAGCATGCCGCTGACTGCCCAATATTTCAGTCACTTCGCGACGGTTGTTGCTGAGGGCCATGTGCAATCGAAATAGCTCCACTGGGGTCATGTTCAGGAGTTGTTCGCCGTCTACGGGAGTCGGGAAGAAAGTCACTTTGGCGCTCTGGCAGACGATACCGTGTTTCACGAAGGAGGCGCTGGCCTTGCTCGCGGAGAATCCGCTCATCTTCTTCGGATTTAAGACAGGTATGACAAAGAGCGTGGTCACCAACCCTTCTTCGGTGAGAAACATCTCAGCCCGCTCTCTGGCGTAGTCCCAAAGCTCTTCTTCGACCCCGTAGTCTTTTTCGAGCAGCATCTGGGACACGGCCTTGAAGGTTTCTTCATCCTCCTCTACCAGCAGAGCATCCACGCTCGCACCGAGTCGAGACTCTGCGGTATGGTCTCCCTCGATAAAATACCGGGTGGCAAGTTGGGCCAATCGAATGGTCTGCGGAGAAGCGGTATTACTGGTGTTGGACAAGGACATGGTGACTCCTTCGGTCGTGACTGTGGGATTGGGGTTGGTGAGGCCCGCCCCTCATCGGCATCATCCGGTCCAGTATCCCTAAAAAACGCAGAGATAAGGAGTGGTTGCCCCAATAGCCCGAGTGGAAGCTGACGGACGTAGCCCTTGGGTGGAGAGCAATCATCGTAACCTGAATTACCTCATGCTGTGTGGTGAGGCCACGAATGACCATTTCAGAGGGGGTTCTCAGCGTCACGACCTGGTAGCGCGTTCCTAGCTGCCGGAGCGCTTTTTGGGTGGTCGTGGCGACTTGGCTCAGCGGAACCGGATAAGTTACAGAGTAGCGGCCATGTTTGCTGACTTGGATGGCAGGCTGGTGCGGTACGGCCGCATGCGGTGTCTCCGCGCAGGCCGCCAACAACAACAGACAGCCGAAGGAGAGGGGAAGTCGCCGCAACACGGTCAGGTGGATTCCAGGGTGCCGTCAAGAAACTGTTCGAGAGAGAGGGCTTTTTCTGAACCGTCAAAAATGAATGCAAATCCCAACAGTGAAAAGCCTTTGATCGGGCCGATGATGTCGTCCAGGGGACGATTGTCGGACGTAATCAAATTTGAGTGCCGTAGTTCCGCTGATCCCAGCCACTGTTGACCATCGGGTTTGGTGAGGATGACTTGACCAATTTCTCCACGGCGGAAGGTTCGGGTACCGTCGTTGAATGTGGCCACATTCATGCCGCCGAGGAAACCACCGAGGCTGATATCCATCACATCACCGAATACCACCTCCTGGGCGTCCTTGTTCCATTGGGCCGAGATGGGTACCTTCAGGGCGAATCGTTCATGCATGCGGCCCTTGCGGAGATGAACGGCCTTGGGATAGCTGATGTGGGTTGTGTTGCCATCGGCAGCGGTGGCATCGGCCATGAAGCCCATGGAGTAATCCTTGCCGTAGCCGATGCACAGAACCTTGCCGCCGGTTTGAAACGATTGATCTCCAGGGCGGACATTTTGCAGTGCAAGTTGAATGGACTGGGCGGTGAGGTGCGTTACCTGAGCGGTGAACATCTGCTGGATCTGATCCTTGAATAGACTGATCGACGTACCATTGCTGCGTAAGGCGAACAAAAGGTCGGGAATGTTCGACTCAGCAACGCTGTCCCAGGCGGAGAACAGCAATTCCGCACGCTCCTCAACTGAAAGTGAGTCTGGCATGATCTGCATCCTTATGGGGCTATTCTCCGCGGGAGAGTCGGTTTCCCTGACGGCGCACCCGTAACGGGCATTTTACGCAATAATCACGGCTGATAGGGCCATTATAATATATGCGGTTGTATATGTCTTCAAAAGCCGTGGTGGGACCGACGCTAGGCAATCTTGGGCTTGTGGTTATGTGGCTCGGATCCCCATTCCACCAGGATGCTCTGTGTGAAAGACGAAAACGCCTCCTCCATGGCTTCCCAATCGGAGTCGCTCCGTGAACGCATATCCAGGTCGATCACTGCACCAAGGGCTTGATGATAGAGGTTGTGCGAACGTACCAAGTCGCTCTCATCCCCATAACCGAAGCGACGCATGATCTCATGCTCCCGGCAGCGCCGGCCATCTGGCAGGGTTTCAAGATTGAGTTCGGCTGGATTGATCATGATCATTTTCTTGCGGGTTCCATGAGATACCATGGTGCTGGCGTAGAAACCGAACAAGGTGGTGGGGAGTTCCACGGGAGATAATTCGAAATGGGCGAGGAAATCCTCCAGTGCCCGTAGTGGCAGTGGCTGGGATATCACGTGACCCTGCAGGTATTGGACCCCCATGGTTAACATTGCATCCAGGACGTCTTCTGTTTCCACTCCCTCAACAACGAGATCCACTTTTAGTTCCGTGGCGAGATCCTGTATGGCCCGGACGAAGTGCAGATCCTGCGGGTATTTTTCCAGTGTGCGCACGAACCCTTGATCGAGTTTGACTTTGTCAACGGGCAACTCCTTGAGTCGGAGCAGTGATGAATAAGCGCTACCTACATCGTCCAGAGCGAGTCGAATGCCAATTTTCCTGATGGCATGGAGCGCGACGAGTGCGGAGTCCCGCTCCAAAAAGTCATCACTTTCCAGGATCTCCGCCGTAATACGCGATGGATCGATCCCGCTGCGCTCGATCACGTCGCTCAACCAGCTTACGCAATGTGTCGCGAAGGATTGTGGAGACAGATTAAAGGAGACGTCGAGAAACCACCCCTTGTCATCCAACACCTTAAGATCCGCCAGTGCCTGAGTCAGAACCAATCGGCTCAGATCCGTGGTGTCATCCGCGGTGATCTGGGGCAAGAATTCCTTGGGATAGATAATGTGACTATCGCTGCTCCGCAGGCGGGCCAAGGCCTCGATGGCGACGATTTTCTTGTGCCGAGTATCCAAAATGGGTTGATAGAAGACCTCCACTCCCCCTTGCTTCAGGAGAAGTTGGTGGGTATTGCTGCGGCGTGGAACCGCTTCTCCATGTTGTACCCAATATCTGAGGCGATCGGATTTGTGGGCTTTACTCTCATAAAGCGCCCGATCTGCATACCTCAGCAATGTGTCCGACCCCGCCACCTCCGCCGAGGGATACAGGCACACGCCCATACTGACCCCGAGCGTTACGGTCGCATGGTTGCTTAAAATGATGGGCTCGCTAATCACGCTTTCGATTGCTCCAAAGATCATTTCCAATTCAGGAGGGGATGTTTCACCTTCAATCAACAACACAAATTCGTCGCCACCGATGCGGGCGATAAAGTCACTTTTACGCATGATTCTTTCTAGGCGTCTCGCAGTGGCTTTGAGCACCTGATCGCCAGTTTCATGACCGTATATATCGTTGATTTCCTTGAATCCGTCCAGATCCAACATGCACACAACGAGGGTGCTGTGATGGCGATGGGCCCGGGCGATCGCGTGCTCCATCTCGTCATCCAAGGCGCGCCGGTTGGCTAATTCGGTGAGTGGATCGGCAAGGGCCTGACGAATCCAGTTTTTTGCTAGCTGATGTCTTTCCGTGACGTCGACGACCGTCCAGGTCATGATGATACGGTCCGCCATATCCCGATCGATTCGCCCGGCGGTCAAATCCATATAGATGGTGGTGCCGTCGGCGCGCTGGTAAGGAACGTCACGGGCCTCTGCCTGCCCTTGGGTCAGAACGGTCTGATAGAGCGCCCCGGTCTTTTTGCGGATTACATGGTTGTCACCGAGCAGCGTCTGTATAGACTGGCCGACGAAATCCGATGCGCGAGAGTAACCCCATAAATCGGCCAAGCGCTGGTTAGCTTTCACAATGACCCGATCCGGGTAGGAGACGAGGGCCATGCCTGCGGTGGTATTGTTCAGCAGTGACTCGTTCATGGCCACGGCGGCGCGCTCCCGGCTCAAGAGATCGATATAGTCCAACCCATAACCCACATCCCTGGCGAGTTCCTCCAGAATCTCCTGGAGGTCTGTCTCGAAAACGCCATTTTCCTCGTGGTACACGGCCAACACGGCCCATGGCTGGGTGTTACGGTATATGGGCAGCGCGGCGCAAGATCGCAAACCGAATCGCTTGGATGGCCCGCTCCACGGGGCGAGGCGGTCAACATCTTCTTTGGAAGACCCGAAAACCGGGAGCTTGACTCGCCAACACTGCCCGGTGGGACCATGCCCCTCTGGGAGATCCTCACGAATGGAAATGAATATCCCATCCAGATATTTTTGCTCGCCAGCGGAGGCCAGAAACTGGATGGTGCCTTCCGCGTCGGGTTTTCCAATCCAGGCAAGTTTGAGGTGCGCGAGTTCGACGGCCAGATCGCAGGAGCGTTGTAAGAGGCGCGTTTCGTCTGGGGTCTGCGCGATCGTTTGGTTGATCTGCGCCAGAAGGGCGTTGAATTGAGAGAGCCGATGGATATGACGCAGTTCTTTCCGGTTGATGCGTAGCAGCCTCCAGATGGCCAAGCACAGGACGGTGGATATCAGTACCACGACCATCACCATGGACCAGTCCATCCAGGTCGCCTGCTTCGGCGTGGGTGACAGGCTTTGCGCATACCAGGCTCCCAAGAGCAACGCCAGCACCATCAGGGCAAACCAAGTGGCGAGTGGTGCCAACCAGGTCTGAACCGGTTCAGACGATACCCATTTGCGTATCTGTTTCCGCGGGTTCGGGGTGGGTGTGCGGGTCATGATCGGTTCTCTAAGGGTGAGGGGCACCGCCATCGGATCGCCACTGCAAATAACCGGACGACCGGATCTACTCCGATGTACTTTAATGCTTTTATGCTTCACGTGCCACTGTCTTGCGGGGACGTCTTGCGGGGATGGCGCGTACGTATTCGCGCTTTTTTCGTTGCAGGAGTATCCGCCCCCAGAAGCTGATAACAGGGCCGGGTGGCGTGACTTTCGGCCTTTGCGCATTGGTCATTGGTCTGAGCGTTTCTTCATGGCGTACCCGCCGGGATGCGCGTGGGTGATAATGACACCAAGGCATGAAAGTGATAGCATCCGCCGTAGGCACTCGCGTTATAATATATCCCACCACATAATAAATCCGGTTCTATTGCGTGCGCTTCCATTGTCGCAGTCCTCTCGAAGGAGCTTTTATGTCGGGACCCGGCGGACCATTGTCATTTGATGAACTGCTTATGGATGGGGGCTGCGTGGAGATACTGCGGGAATATCCTGTTCCTCATGTCATGCTTCGACACAACAAGATCGCTTTCATCAATTCCGCGGCAGTGGCGCTTTTTGATGGAGAGAGTGCCGAATCGCTGCTGGAGAAGGAAATCATGGAGTTCATCCATCCTCTGGATCAGGAGCGAGCCCTTTCACGAATGCGTGGTCTGGATAAAAATAAACCGCGGAGCGTGCCCACCAAGATCCGCATCAACACACTCGCGAATCGGCTGAAAATGATCATATCCTCCAGTGCGATGGTGTGCATCAAAGGCGAGCGTGTGATAGTGGCCACCGGCGTGGATGTAACAGATATCTATGCCATGGACAATGAATTGAGGGAGTCGGAAGAAAGCTTCCAGCGGCTCTTCGAAAATATGCATGATGTCTTCTACCGCACCAACGATCAGCAACAAATCGTGCTTGTCGGTCCAGGGGCGAAACGCCTACTCGGCTATAGTGTGAATGAGGTCATTGGTAAACCGGCTTCATATTTCTATCCTCGACCAGAGGATCGACAAGCGATTATAGATGCCGTCAAAAAGTTTGGGGAGGTGAAAGACTTCCCAGGGCAACTCAGGCACAAGCGGGGTCATGTGCTGGATGTATCCATTAGTAGCAGGGTGATCATGGGGCCCAATGGAGAGTTTCTTGGTATGGAAGGTGTTTTCCGGGATGTCACCGAAGAAGTGAATATCAAGAAGGAATTAAAAAGACTGGCCTCCACGGATGATCTTACGGGTCTATTGAACAGACGCTCGTTCCTGGAGAAAGCCAATCACCTCGTACGATCTTTGCAGCGTTATCATGAAGATTGCCTGGTTGTTATATTGGATATAGATTGTTTCAAAGAAATAAACGATACGCACGGCCACTTAAGCGGAGATCGCATACTCAAAGACGTTTCTTTTATTGTCAAAGGATTGCTCAGAGAATCGGATATTTATGGGAGGTTGGGCGGCGACGAGTTCTCTATCATACTCAGGAGGTGTCCGCTGCAAGAAGGCCATGAGATATGTAGTAGGATAGTCCGGGAAATCAAGGACACCAAAATTTCCCTGGTTCACCAAAATACGATATCGCTTTCCGTAAGTCTGGGCGTGACTCCGCTCGTCAAGGACGACAACCCATTCGTTCTTGCCCTGGCCAGGGCGGATCGTGCCTTATACCTGGCCAAAACCCGAGGAAGAGGGTGCTTTGGGGTTACGCCTCTGGATGGGGACTCCTATTTACCCATGCACACGGATTTGGCAGATCACTAGGCTCTGGCGAGTTGCGCGAATTGTAAGCTATGTGCTTTGCTGGAGTAAGGCGCCGAGATCCGCTGCCGCTTCGTGCGTTGCTTGATAACCCGCCATCACCGCCACCTCTCCTTTGTGAAACCCCAGGGTCTGGATGTTTTCCAGTTTGGGTGCCAAGATCAGATCAGCGCTGGCGAAGCGCATCTGCAGGTTCACCAGGTGGCTCTGCATGATTTCCACCGACCGGCGTAGCGCCTGTAGAATGTTCAGATCGGGGATGACGGTATCCGCGATATCTTCGGTCGGCTCATCGCCGCCGGTGCGCGGCGCTGGAGGAGGGGACCACGCTCCTTCACGTTGGGTGCGGTGTACCAGCACCGCGACTAAAGGCCCCGGGAAGAGCGCTCGGGCGACAGCAATCGGTACCGGATCAATCAACCCTCCATCCGCCAAGATTCGACCGCCATGGCGTTGCGGCGCCAGCATCACGGGTAGTGCGATGCTGGCGCGAACGGCGGGCAATGCCGGCCCGGAAGAGAGGATGACTTCCTGTCCGGTGACCATATCTGTTGCCACGCACGCGAAAGGCAGGGGAAAATCCTCAATCTGGCGGTCGCCGAGGCGGTCGTACAAGTATTGGGTGATGGCGACGCCTCGACTGAGGCCGCCGCCACCGAAGTCCGGGAAGAACAGGCGTAGTGTCCCCCACCAGCGGGTTGCACACGCCTCCGCCTCCAGTGTGGCTGTCGGCATGCCGGTACAGTAGAAAGCACCGATCTCGGCGCCGATCGAGCAGCCGACGATCGCGCGGATGGGTATTTTCAGTTCCTCAAGGGCGCGAAGTACCCCGACATGCGCCAGACCGCGCGCGCCACCTGACCCCAGAACCAAGGTAATCCCGGGTTGTTGCTTCGCAAAATCCGTGGGCATCCAGTGGGAACCTCCGCTTCATTTCGCCCCGGTTAACGGATCGTGACCGCCCGAAACCTACGGAATGGGTACCACCAACCTGTGTGAGTGGCCATAGGGATGGCGGATCGATGCGCAAAACGAAAAAAGCGCCGTCCGAGAGCGGCGCCCTGTGGCGATCATCCAAACAAGGATTATGCCTCGCGTACGTCCTCAGCCTGCATACCCTTTGGTCCGCGCACGCTATTGAATGTGACACGCGCACCTTCCGTCAGGGTCTTAAAGCCGTTGCCTTGTATGGCGGAATGATGCACAAACACATCCTCCTTGCCATCTTCCGGGGTGATAAAGCCAAAACCCTTGCTATCATTGAACCACTTTACCGTACCAGTTGCCATGTGAAGAACTTCCTATTGCGTTGAATCTGGACCATTTGTCCAACTGGGATAGTAAGATGTTTTGTTCCGGTGCGCAAGGATATCTTCCCGCACAATGTGCCGCCGCCAGGTTCGGCGGATCAGTTGTGCTGGGCGCTATTACACCACATGTTCAGAGGCCAGGGCACAGGGATGTCCCGGATCGCCCATTTCCACCTGTAGGGTGGGATGCCCGATGTGAAAGCGGGTGCTCAATTCGTTGCCGATCTGGTTCAGAAGCCCGTCACCCGGATAGCCGTTTGGCATGACCAGGTGGGCGGTCAACGCTGTTTCCGTGGTGCTCATGGCCCAGATGTGCAGGTCATGGACGGCCACCACGTCAGGCAGGGCAGAAAGATAGGTGCGCACCGCGTCCGTGTCGATGCCTTCGGGTACACCATGCAAGGCCAAGCGGGTGGAGTCTCTGAGGAGTCCCCAAGTGGCTATCACGATCACCATGCTGATGAGTAGGCTGACCGCGGAATCTAGCCAAAACCAATGCATAAAGAATATGACGATTCCGGCGACCACGACCCCAAGCGAGATGACCGCATCACTGGCCATGTGTAGAAATGCCGCCCGAATGTTCAGGTCAACCTTGCGTCCGGCGATGAAAAGTAGCGCTGTACCCGTATTGACCAGTACACCGAAGGCGGCCACACCGATGATTATACGGCTCGCAACCGGGGTGGGGTGCAGCAAGCGTTCGATGGCTTCCCACGCGATCCCACCGGTCACCACCAGCAGAAAGACGGCGTTGGTCAAAGCCGCCAAAATAGACGAACTACGCAGTCCATAGGTGAATCGGCCTGAGGGAGGGCGGCGCGCCAAAGTACTCGCCCCCCAGGCCATGACCAGCCCAAGCACATCACTGAGATTATGTCCGGCATCCGCCAGCAGGGCCAGAGAATGCCCGATCACCCCGAATACCGCTTCGACCACGACGAAACTCAGGTTGAGCGCTACACCGATGGCGAAGGCGCGGCCATGGCCCGCCGAGCCATGGGTATGTCCATGGCTATGGGATACATGTCCGTGCATGTGATGAGGTCCGGAAGTCATATCTGTCTCCTTCGACGCTTGATCCAGAGTACCATTAGAAACCCTGTGGCCCCTCCATGGTCAGGTGGCTATGGTAGTGGATGCGCATTTATTTGGTCCAGGTTGTGGGTGCGGTTTCAGGTTCTCCAGTTGCTGGAGCAACCGCTTGGACGATTGTACGGTATTCCCCATGAGTTGGCGATCGCTGCTCATGGAGATGCTTGCGCGCGTCATTAAAGAGTCTAAAAGAACCTACATCAGTAGGCCCCGTTGCGTGCAAAAACGACCTTCACCGTGCGTAACAGAATCACGATATCATACCAAAGGGACCAGTTTTTCACATACCAGGCATCCAGGTCCGCGCGATCCGCAAAGGTCGTTTCAGAGCGTCCGCTCACCTGCCACAGACCTGTGATACCCGGTTTTACCTGGGTATATAAATGGATGCTGTCACCATAGCGGTGTAACTCACGATTTAACAGCGGCCGTGGTCCGACCAGGCTCATCTGACCTTTCAGCACATTGAAGAGTTGGGGAAGTTCATCGAGACTGGCGCGCCGCAGCAAACGTCCGATTCGTGTCACCCTGGGATCGTTGCGCAACTTGTAATTTCGCTCATATTCTGAGGCGATTTCAGGATGAGACTGTAAATATTCAGTCAGGCGAACCTCGGCATCGAGAACCATGCTTCTGAACTTCAAACACATGAAGGGTTTCCCATCCCTGCCGATGCGTTCTTGGAGAAAAAAAATGGAACCTTTATCCTCGGCATGAATCCGCCAGGCCAAAAACAGCAGGAGTGGCGAGAGCGCAATGACAAGGAGTGATGCGGCAATCAAATCGAAGATCCGTTTTAAAAGCCGGGGTCCTGGTCGTGCTAAATTGTCCCGCACCCTCAACATGAACACTTCTTGACTAAAAAAGTGCATTATTTCCAGGCCAAACAACGGGAGCCCTCGTAATGGCGGCGCGATGGTCAACCGCGGGTAGCTCAACCCCAGTGCGCGAACGAGTTGTTCCTGCGCTTCCCACTGATCCATATCCAGTGCGAGAACGACATGCGGGTTGCCTAAATCGGCGAGTTGTCCCAGGGGATTGTTCCCCAAAGATTCGACTCCCACCTCAGGAGGCACCTTGCCCGGAGAGGGAGTGCTGCAACCGCGGGGCACGAGCATTTTCTTGACGGAATAGCCCAACAGCGGCTCGCTGGCGATGGCCCGCATAGCTTCCACGGCATTGGGGCCGCTACCGATCAGTACCACGGGCCGTGCCCAGGCACCTAGGCGGACCAGACCCCAACGTATGGAATGTCTGAAGATGGGTAAAAGCAATAAGACGAGCGCCCAGGTTGAAAACAGCCAAAGGCGGGAAAGAGGCCATTTTCCGATGAACGCGATCGCGGCATTCAATGCGATAAAAATGGTGAGCACCGCCAAGACATCGCCTGCCTCATCCCAGAATGCTTTGCGCTGGGCGTAGTGACCCTTGAGAGAAAAACTGGTAATAACGGATACAGTGAGTAGCAGAAATAGCAGGAGATTGATTTGCGCTAAAGTTCCCCACCAGTGAAAGAGCACCCAGATGGGATCCAATCCGTAATATATCGCGTGCGACAGCCTCGCAAAGTAAAAAGCCAAAAGGAACGCAACGATATCTCCTAGGGCCAGAGCATAAGGAACCCAGTGAGACCATTGTAGCGTCGTATTGATTCTTGCCGTCGATTTAATGGTAACCACCACATTTCCCCGTTTTGTCTTATCTGAAGTGGTACGGATTGGCGAACGGCGCATTCCGTTATAACCTGCTCCAGACATTTTGGCTTCATGCCAAAGATCGGGAGCAGTAGGATAGCCCTGCCAGTGTTCCGAAAGCAATATGACCCTCCGGGTGCGGTGAGTTGAGTGCTGAAGAAAGCGCACGCCCCGGTCAAATGTTTACCCTCTTTTATGGTGAGGTGCTCAGAATGGGATGCCCCACCGTTTGCAGGGGAACCTGAATGACTTCATCCAGCCTCGTGTACATGCCTTCGAGAGAAAAACGCCGTAGGGCGGACTCCCGGCCGCAACGGCCCATGGTTGCCGCGGCTTCCGGATTGTCGATGACGCTCATGACGGAATGACTGAGCGCCTGTACATCTCCTGGTGCGTACAGCACCCCAGTCACACCATGTTCGATGATTTCATTGGGGCCGCCGGTTTGGCTGGCAACCACCGGTTTGCCCGCAAGCATCCCTTCGACTACTACCCGACCGAAGGGCTCAGGGGCGATGGAAGTATGTGCCACGACATCGCAAGCGCCCATGAGACTGGGGATATCTTTCTGAAAGTCCAGAAACTTGACGCGCTCGCTCAATCCGAAGTCGTGCACATCGCGACGAAGACTTTCGGCATAGGTATCCTCTCCGAAGAGGGGGCTTCCGACGATCATTCCTTGCACCGCGGGCATTTGCGTCAGGGCGCGTAAAAAAACGTCTTGTCCCTTCCAGGGGGCGAGCCGTCCAAACAAGCCGACCAGCGGACGTTTGTCAAAACCCAGTTGCCGTCGCGTATTGGCGTTTTCTGCCTTGCTGGATCGGCCATATGTTGCCGTATCGAAGGCGTTGTAGACGAGATGTACGTCCTTTTCCCGTGATGTAAGCGCGATGAGCGAGTCCCGTGTTGCTTCGGAGTTGACCAGAATCTGATTCGATCTGCGCGCTGTATATTTTGCGGCAAAGAGCTGGGCTCGACCAAAGTGTTCTGAGGTCAGGATGTCATGGAGGTACCAAATGACGGGTTTTTTGGATAAGTGGCTTGCCAGCACCGACAGAAGCCCGGCTTTTTGTGAATTCGCAAAGATGTAATCGAAGTTCTTGGCCTCTACGGCCAAGTCCCTGGCCATTTTAACCATGGCTGCCACACTCGTTAACGGAATCCGCGAGCTACGTCTTATGCAACTTATAGATTGTGCAGATTTTATAATGCCAACAGGCACATCACGTTGTTGTAGTTCACTAACCAATGGCCCATCTTCAAATAAGATAACCTTGCTCTCGGTGCGGTAATGTTTAACGATTTCAAGTAATGCCAATTCGCCACCACCGAGTTTCGCCGTCTGGTCAACAAATAATATTTTCATGACATGGCCTCCTTGTACAACTGAGCAATCTTTGGGGCTACATTAATCCAGTCATAGCGTTGGGAATGTGTACGGCATTCAGAAGTTGATGGTGTCGCTATGGCCCCCGACAGGATCTCGCTCATGGACCGTGCCATTGCGCTGGCGGTGGAATCATCGGTTACCCATTGCGGCGCGAAAGGGCGCACTATTTCTGGCAGTCCCCCTACGGGGGTAACCAGTACCGGTGTGCCGGAGGCCATGGATTCGACGGTGATCAGTCCAAATCCTTCCAAGGCTGTGGTGGGTACTACGGTGAAATCTGCTGCGCGATAAGCGGCAGGGAGATCTTGATCTGCGAGAAAGCCAAGAAATTTAACGTGATTGGTGAGCCCGAGTGATTCGGTCATTCTCGCCAGTTCGTGAGCCATGCCGCCTACACCGGCAACCATGAGCAGCACGTCCGGGAAACGTGCTTTGACCGTGACGAGCGCGGTGAGCAAGTTTTCTATACCCATGCGCCGGGAGAGTCTTCGGACCACAAGAATGATTGGTCTATATCTAGGCCAGCCCAGAATATTTCTTGCCTCAGTGCGGGCTATGGGCTGATCGAAACGCCGGGTATCAATCGCGCCTGGTATGACCGCGATCTTTTCTGGTGAAACTCCGTATTCATTGGTCAGTATTTCTTTGAAGGCGTTGGAGAGCACGATCAGTCGAGTGGCGCGACGATACACCGAGTTTTCTATGAAATATTTAATGAGGGAGCGATTCTTGCCCTGCTCCATGGCCGCTTCACCGGCCCATGGACCCTGAAAATGCACTACCAGAGGCTGGTGCGACAACAGATCCGTTGCGGGAAATCCATATAATGCAAAGTGCACGCAAATGATATCTGGACGAAATTCATTGATTATCTTCTTCAAGGCACTGCGTGCCCTGTACCAGCGCTGTGGCAGTGAGCTCCGTGCCTCTGAAAATGCTACGATATTATCGTTGGTGTCACGCGTGATGGCTTTACTGCCGATGACCAGCCCACGGCTATGAAAACCCAAGGCGGGCAATCTGTTAAAAAGATCGTAATAGTATCTCTCCAATCCTCCAGGACGCTCTGGAAACCAAGAGGATCCTAGCTGAACCGTTCTGATCGCAGACGAGAGATCCGGCTCCATAGCTATGATTTCATCCGCTGTTTCTTGGACCGTGAGGTGGTCGTCTCCAACGCATCGTGAAGTGGCGTCCCCCCCCACCCGGGATGGGGATCACAGACTGTGTAGATATCCGGATAGCTCGCAGAAGATGTGGCGCGTACGCGATAGAAAAAAATGGGAGTCCGCGTTTTTTCGTCGGGCACTAATGTGTTTTTGGTTTCAAGGAATTCATCGACCTGTTGCGGTTTTATCGAGGTACCATTGAGCGTGAGCATTGCCGTAGTCCTTACAAGTGCTGCGCGGATGCATAGGTGAGAAACGGGTGGAGTGGGGTATGAGCGGTTTCTTTTTGCTGTTTTATTAACCTTGACCTACCCGCGACTACTCCTGCTCACAAGACCTCATAAGCATTTTATATGCCACTCTAATAGTTAAGTAAAAACATATAGATATGGATTATTTCAGCGATTCTGTGGTCTATTGAGATGTAACGAACATGATACAAAATAGGGTCATTTCCACCTTGCTTACCCCCCAACTCTCTAGTGTTATTGATAAAAGTTATGAATAGGTCGTCGGGCAGAGGTGTGTTAAGAGTGTTACGATGCGGGAGAAACACGTGGTGGGGAGAGGACACCCGCCTGCCATATCCTCGGATATTGGCCATCGAGGGCAACCGGGAGGTTTTTCACCCCGTGATGGCAAAGTTACTGGTCCTGTAGGCCGGTGCTCGGCGAAGATTTTCGTTTCGGGAATGATCTTGATGGGGCGGCAGGGAGGTTGGGAATGTGTCTGGATGCGGCAAAGATGATGCAGTTTGTAAATCTCGTGCAACATTTTGGCGGGGTCATACTCCATAGCCCTCCGAAACCACGCTCTAGTCTGAGGTGGGGTAACACCGCATCCAAGGTGATCAGTATGATCGGCACCTTGCGCCCATAAAAATGAAAACCAAATAAAAGAGGAGGTTGTAATCATATCTTATGTTGAGCTGGGAGGCCGACCGACCGGTCGCCCTGACATGGAGAGGCCACTCGTTATATTTCGCGTTATATCACCATGTGTTGGCGCGGTATGGCGCGATAATTGCTTGGATACAGGACGGTTTGGAGGAAGGCGAGTGGTGTGACAGATCGGCGCTTTTCGACTATATGCCATCAGGCAACCCAGGCCGCCGTGGGCGTGTCCCCTGTTCAGTATGAGAGGTCGTTAATGCGAATGCACACTTCAAGGCCGGTTCGGTGTGGCTCGGCTTCCTGCCGGTCGGTCACCGTTAAATCGCTGCGCAACCTGTTAGTGCTGGGCGTCTTGGCGGCCGCTCTTGCGGGATGCGCGGGAATCGCTCCGGTCGGACCTAATGTTGCTGTGCAAAAGTTACCGAGTCCGGTCGTCGCGAACAAATCCGAGACACTGGCTCCGCAATTGGTTAACCACCTGTTACATCCGTCTATAACCTACCGCCTTGGCGCCGGAGACGTGGTATCCGTTTCCGTATATCTCCATCCCACGCTGTCCGTGCCGTTTGGCGATAGTTCGGTCGGCCTGCCCGGCGCTTTGGTCAGCAACAATGGTAACCTTCAATTGCCCCTGCTCGGTTTGGTGCACGTCGACGGGTTGACGACTTCCCAATTACAGACCCGCCTGACAAAGTTGTATGCCCACTACGTGGTCGATCCGGATGTTACCGTGCAGCTTCAAGTCGCCCACAGTATTCGCTACTACCTGCTGGGGGCGTTCACGGCGCCGGGCCTGAAATTCTCTGATCGTCGCCTGACTCTGTTGGATGCCATGGCCCTTGGAGGGAGTGTGAACCTGCCTGATGCGGATTTGCGCGGGGCGTATGTCGTGCAGCAGGGCAAAAAATTGCCAGTGAATTTTCATCAACTCATCATGGATGGGAATCTGGGGCAAAACATTTCCCTGGCGAGCGGTGACACGGTGGTGGTACCCAGCATCTCCACCATGCGGGCTTACGTTTTTGGCGCGGTCGCGAAACCTGGGGCGATACCTTTTGTCGATGGGCGTTTAGGGTTGCTGCAAGCGTTGTCGGCGGCGGGCATGGATACCACGTCACTCACCAACGCCCGTTTGAGCGACCTCCGCATCATCCGTTCCGAAGGCGCCAGTGGTGAATTGATCATTGTCAACGCGCGGGCCATTCTCGAAGGGAAGGCTGCACCTTTCTACCTGAAATCGGGCGACATTGTGTATGTTCCGCAGACGGCCATCAGCAGTTGGAACCAGGCCATTCAGTTGATTCTGCCTTCACTGCAGGCCATAGCGGGTGTGCTGAACCCATTCGTATCCATCAAGTATCTGTCGCAATAGGATGATCCCGTGACTGATAATCCAGAAACATTGTCCCAGCATCAAAGCGACGATCTCTTTAGGCAATCTCCCGCTGGCGGGGCCTTGGAAGATGGAGATGAAGGGGAAAAAATTGATGTGGCCGCCCTGCTTCGATCGTTGAAAGCCCACTGGCGGTGGCCGGTGGGTTTGGCGGGAGCGGGTGCGGTCCTTGCGGTGCTGATTACGCTTTTCAGCGTGCCGGTATTCGTATCCACCGGTTCCATTTATCTGGGTAATGCGGAGAAGGACCAGGGTGTGCCCAGTGGTGGAAGCGGTTTATCCCTGCTGGCGGGCTTGACTCAGGCGCCAAATATGGAGACACAAATTCAGATCATGCAGAGTCGCGACATCATTGAACGCGCGATCGCCAGGTCTGGGCTAAACGTATCGATCCTGAGTCCGAGTGAGAACAATTCCGTCCATTTCTGGTATTGGCTGGCCAGTGGTCACTCCTTTGGCATCTATGCACCGCCCGGCGATGGTCTGCACGCGAGTCTGGTCAAGGCGATAGGGCCGAATCTGTATGGTGCACGCTTGGATTTGATATTCACCGCCTCTGGCCACTATCGTATTCAGCGCGGCAAGCAGGTGCTGCTCACCGGTATTCTGGGCGAGCCGGCCGTCGCCCCGACATTGCGTCTGGTTTTACAGCCCAACGTGGCCGGTTTTGTGCCAAAGGCAGGTAGCACATACCACCTGACCATTCAGCCGCCTCTGGCCATCTACAAAATGATCCGGAGTCGTGTTTCGGTGGCGGAAGCCGGAGAGAATACCGGGGGGACGACAACCAGTTTTCTTGTCAATCTGGCGTTCCAGGACGCGAATCCCTATACATCCCAACACTTTCTCAATACGCTGATGTTGACCTATCTCGAGCAAACGCACGCCTGGGCCACTGGTCAGGCCTCTTCCACGTATGACTACTTGAACGTGCAATTGGAGAAGATCCGCACGGCGCTGGAGACGGCCGACAATCGCTTGGCCGGTTACCAGAGCAAGAGCGGTGTATTGTCGGTGGCCTCCAATGCACAAGTCATGATCAGTCAGATGGCGACGTATGAGAGCCAGCTCAGCGCGCTCAAGTTGAAGCTCTACAGCCTGCAACGGTTGCGCCGCGAGCTGAATACGCCCGGTGACCGCGTCAATCCTTATCTGGTCAGTAGTGTCAGTGATCCGGTTTTGAATGGATTGAGTGAAAAGCTGATTACCGCCCAAGGTAAGGAGGCGGCACTACGAAACCTCTACACCCCGGCAGCGCCCGAAATGAGGCAGATCATGACGGAGATCGATTCTATCAAGTCGGCGATCCGGAATGTGCTCAGTAATCAGGAGACCGAGACCAATCAGCGGATGCGTTCGCTCAGTAATCTCATCGGTCAATACAAAGAGCAGATGGGCCATTACCCTCAGGAAGCCTTGCAGGTCCTTTCTTTGACGCGATCCAGCGAGGTTCTGGGAAAACTCTATATGTTCTTGATGGAAAAGCAGGAAGAGGCAGCCATCAGCAAAGCCAGCACGATCACCAAAAACCGGATCCTGGATACCGCTCTGGTGCATGATCTCCCCGTGTCGCCGGTGGGGAAACGCAACGTCCTCGTGGGCGCCTTTCTGGGGTTGTTGAGCGGGTTGGGTGTGGTGTTCTGGAGATTCCTGGCGCACAAGGGATTCCATTCGGACGAAGAGATTCGCCGGCGATATGCCTCTCTGCCCCTGTTCGGCACGCTTCCAGAGTATACAAAGTTTAGCGCGCCCTCCAACGGTCTGAAATCCGCGGGCATGACGATCCCGGATTCACGCTCCGGATATGGCGAGGCCATGCGGCTGCTGCGCGGAAAGCTCTATATGGATATTGCGGGTGGGGAGCATGGTCGAGTTTTGATGTTGACCTCCGCTGTTCAAGGGGATGGTAAAAGCACGGTGGCCACACAACTGGCGATGGCCTTGGCGAAAGACGGCAAAAGTGTTCTGTTGATCGATGCGGATTTGCGTAACCCGCATTTGCATGAAGTCTTCCGCACCGTGCAGAGTCCCGGCTTGGCCGGATATCTGGCAGGGCAAGGTGAATGGAGGGCGTGTGTGCAATCACTGACCGGTCAGCCCGATCTTCCGTTGCAACTGATTGCGGCGGGCGAGGTTCCACCCAGCCCGGTAGAACTGGTGGGGCAGCCCAGATTCGCAGAACTCATAGACCGGGCACGTCGTGAATATGATTATATTGTTTTGGATACGCCACCGTTCCCCATGGTGTCGGATGGTTTAGTGATTTCCCGCATGGTGGATCGTGTATTGTCGGTGATTCGGGTGGGACAAACTCCACGCCGGGCTTTTCAAGAACATGTCATTGGTGTGGCCCATATGGCCCGCCCCCGGGGATTGGTGATCAACGGCACGTCGATGGATCAGGGACTGGGCTACAGCTACACCACCAACAAGACCGCCTTGCAGATTTTGAAAGACAAAATGCGTGTATTCGTCCGCCGTATGCGATGGAGGGCCTGAGGGTGCGTATGGGCGCTATCGGAGGGTGCTGACATGGTATCGACCATAGCGGGCAGGGGGGTGGTCAGAACCGTCAGACACGGTTTTGACAAAATATGGATCCCGATCATTCTATTTTGGGTATTCCCCTTCGCGTTCTATTTAGTACATTTGAGTTCCGTCACTAACTATTTATTCCCGGTAGCGGCATTTGCGCTCGGCATGGCGCTTTATCGTTCGCACCCCGCATTATATTTGAGCCACACTTGGTGGTTGTGGTTTATTACCCCAGAAATCAGGCGGCTAGTGGACTATCAAATTGGTTTCCAACCCATCTCTCTGATTATGCTTAGTCCTTATCTGGTTACTGGTTTGGCATTCTTTACGGTGATTACCTACCTCCCTCAATTACGTTACAAAGCATTATTCCCGATGGTATTGGCCCTGTTTGGTGTTATTTATGGCTACTTGGTGGGCATTATCAATGCGGGGATCATGCCGGCGACGTTTGGTCTCTTAAACTGGATACTCCCCATATTATTTGGTTTGCACACCGCTATTTACTGGCGTGAATATGAAGGATTCAAGCGGACTATCTATCGTACTTTTGTGTGGGGGAGCCTGGTTATGGGACTCTACGGATTGTTTCAGTTCATGGATCCTCCGCCTTGGGACAGATACTGGATGATTTCCTCCAAGATGCTGAGTATAGGTTTGCCATTGCCCTTTCATGTTCGTATTTTCAGTACGATGAACTCTCCCGGTCCATTTGCGATGGAACTGATGGGCACGTTGCTTATGCTGGCCGCCGGTGGGGGATTCTGGCGTGTTCCCGCCGCGGTGTTCGGTTATAGCGCTTTTTTATTGAGCCTGGTGCGTACGGCATGGGGTGGCTGGGCAGTGGGTATCCTTTACCTGATATATCGGTTTAAGCCTAAGAATCTGATACGTTACTTCTTCGGCGCGCTGCTTGTCGCAATGTTGGCGCTTCCAGTACTGACCTTTGGGCCGATTGCCAAAGACCTGAACAATCGTTTCGCGTCTATTCAGCATGTTCAACAAAATGCCAGTTATCAGACACGTATATCATTTTATGAACACTTTCTTGGTGAGGCTTTTGATACGCCCATCGGCCAAGGAATCGGTAATGTGGGCGTTGCCGCCCGTTTATCGTCAAGTGGCCACGTGGTAGATTTTGATAGCGGTATCATGGAAATTCCCTACGTGTTGGGTTGGCTCGGCGGTAGTTTATTTTTTTTAGGAACGGTATGGATATCATTGTACGTCTCGTTAAGTAAATGGACCAAGTTGGACCCTTTCATGGCTGTGTCGAGCGCGATCGCGCTGGCCACACTCTCTACCATCCCGCTCTTCAACAATTTGATTGGCACTGCGGGAATGTTTTTTTGGGCATTTGTCGGGATGGCTGTCGCGGGCATTCGTTATCACGGCCTGCATGACCCCCACACCATGACATCATGATCTGGAATGCTGGCCGCACCGAATATCTTCGAATGTTTGTATATTTTTGGGGTGTGTCATCATGAAAAATATCTGTTTGGTTACCCATAAGATTAAACGGGGTGATGGCCAAGGGCGTGTCAACTACGAAATTATCCGTGCAGCTCGCGCCTACGGTTATCAGGTCACGGTGTTGGCCAGCGAATGTGTCGAAGAAGTTGCCCAGGATACTGGAGTGGAGTGGGTAAAAATTCCCGTAGATCCATGGATCAGTCAATTGTTGCGCAATCAGGTTTTTGCCTGGCGCTCCGCTCGATGGCTGCGGCATCATGGTGATCGTTTCGATCTTGTTCATGCCAATGGATTTATCACGTGGTATCCCGCGCACATAAATTCCGTGCACTTCGTGCATGGGGCATGGTTGCATAGTCCGCATAGCGGTAGCGTGTTGACAGGCGGTTTCAAGGGCATGTACCAAAAATCCTTTTCCTTATTAAACGCCATACTGGAAAAAAGGGCGTTCAGACAGGCAGACACCGTGGTGTCGGTTTCTCCACTGGTCGTTGATGAGTTGCGCTCGATAGGTGTGCCAAATCACAAGATTGTGATGATTCCTAATGGAGTGGATACCGACGAATATCACCCGGGATGCGGCCTTCGGAGTGAACTGAATATCGCTGCCGAGGTACCTCTGGCGATATTTTCGGGAGATTTGCGATCGAAGCGGAAGAATCTGGAAACCGTGTTGGCGGCACTTCAGGAGGCCTCCGACTGGCATCTGTTGGTGCTGGGTCGCACCGAAGGCAGTGCATACCCTGCTCTCGCTGACGCACTTGGACTCTCCCGGCGGGTGCACTTTCTGGGTTTTCGCCGGGATACCGCAGAGTTGATGCGGACGGCGGACGTGTTGGTGTTTCCCTCTCGCTATGATCCCTGCACGCTGGTTGTGGCCGAAGCGCTTTCCAGTGGCGTGCCGGTGATTACGGCCCAATCGGTGGGGGCGGCGTTTCAGGTGCCCGAGGGAGGGGGATGGGTGCTGGATGATCCCGAAGACGGGAAGGGTATTGCGCTGATTCTCAGAAATCTTGCCGCTTACGATAAGAAGCAGCGGGATGACATCCGTGCGCGTGCGCGTGCCGCGGCGCTGGATTACACATGGTCTGAAACGACCAAAGCCTACCTGGAGTTATATGAACGATCTATCAATTCCCCAAGTAGAAGCGGTGCGATGGATATGCGTGGCTAGGCGAGGCGACATCTCATGAGTATCAAGCGGCACACCGCTTACAACCTCCTGGGGGCGGGCACTCCAGTACTCGTATCGCTGGCTACGGTCCCGCTTTATCTTCACCTCATCGGTGACGCCCGCTACGGTGTGCTGGCCATTGTCTGGTTATTATTGGGCTATTTTGGTTTTTTTGATCTTGGGCTTTCGCTGGCGACCACCAATCATATCGCGCGACTCAATGAGGCGTCTGTCGAGGAGCGTGAAGGGGTATTCTGGACGGCCTTGACACTTAATGGCGCTTTAGGTGTTGTGGGCGGCTTAGTGCTGTATGGTGTCGCCAGGCCGCTGATGACCTATGTGTTTACCATGCCGAGTGACCTGCGGATCGAGGTGCTTGCTGCGCTGCCTTTCATAGCGGCAGCCATCCCCGTGGCCACCATGACGGGAGTTTTTTCGGGCGCTCTGGGCGCCCGGCAGCGTTTCGGTACCATGAATATCATACAGTCTACCGGCACGGTCATATTCCAAGTGGCCCCGCTGGTCGCTGCGTATATCTATGGGCCTAATCTTTTGATGTTGATTGGTGTGGCCGTTGTCGCCCGAATGATAACGGCATTGCCTTTCTTGGCGGCCGTTAAGGTGGCTCTTCCACTGCGCCACCGTCCGCGTTTTGACAAGGCCCGTGTCCGGGAACTGATGCGCTATGGGGCTTGGGTGACCGTCACGAACCTTATCAGTCCGTTGCTCACCGCCGCAGACCGTTTTATCATTGCCGCCGTATCCGGTGCCGCGGCGGTCACATATTATAACGTGCCCTATAATCTGGCGATACGTGCCGCCATTTTGCCGGCAGCCCTGTCGAGCGCGATTTTCCCTCGTCTGTCCATGACGGGTAAGGATGATGCGAAAATGCTCACGATCAACGCATTGGAAACGGTTAACGTCATCATGACCCCGGTTATCATTGCGGGGATTTTTCTCATGCGGCCGTTTCTGGAGCTTTGGGTGGGCATTCCATTCGCATTGCAAGCCGCCCCCGTAGGGGCGATTATACTAGTGGGCGTATGGGGCAATGGATTGTCCTTTATGCCATTGATTATGCTTGAAGGCCAGGGTCGACCGGACCTTGTGGCCAAATTGCATGCAATAGAGTTAGTCCCCTATGCCGCGCTCTTATGGTTTAGCCTAACGCTGTATGGGTTGCCGGGGGCGGCCCTGGCGTGGACGGGCCAGGTTTTTGTGGACACGCTGCTTTTATGCCTGATTGCCGGCGTAGGGTTTCGCTTCTTATTGTTGAGTCTCTTACCTTCTGCGTTGTTGGTATCGCTAGCCTGTGTGGTCGTCACCCAAACGCAGAGCAACATGATTTTTTCGCTGCTGTGGGCATCGATCCTTGTGTTTTTCAGTCTCTTCGCTTCATACCAGAGCAGCGCCGTAGTACGGCAATCCCTGATGTCAGTGTCGCGACGTTTTTCGTATAAAATAAAAACTGCTGGCGAAGAATAAGTTACATGAGACGATAGAAAAGGGGTGGCCCGTGCGCATCTTACATATTACCAACCACGCGATGGAAATTGGGAATGGCATCGTCAATGTCGCGGTAGATTTGGCATGTACCCAGAGTGATGGCGGTCATCAAGTATTTTATGCATCCAATGGTGGCGAGTATGAAAACCTGCTCAATTTTCATGGTGTTCAACACCATCAGATAAAATTGAGGAAGTCGTTATCTGGTTTGCCCCAATTGTGGACGGACTTTAGACAGATCATTCGCGCGACGCGTCCAGACATAGTGCATGCGCATATGATGACGGGCGCTATTGTCGGTAAAATTTCTCGGCCTGGATTTGGTTATAAGTTGGTTACACATGTGCATAATGAGTTTCAGAAAAGCGCAAGATTGATGGGTGTTGGTGATGCCGTGATTGCGGTGAGTGAGGCGGTTTCTGCTTCGATGCGGAACAGAGGGATTCCAATGTCGAGGCTGCACGTCATAAGGAATGGAACAATCAATAGCCCGCGGGTTTCACCGGCACAATCGAAAAAGCTCAATCACCCGGCGATTGTTACAGTGGCTGGAATGTATGAGCGCAAAGGTATTCGCGATTTGATCGGCGCCTTCGCAATGCTCCCCGGCCATGTGCAAGCACATCTATACCTCGTCGGCGAAGGGCCGGATCGTGCGGCCTTTGAGGGTGCAGCCGCGCGGAGCGGTCGGGCGGCGTTCATCCATTTTGAGGGCTTCCAGCGGCAGCCTCAAGCCTATATGCAGGATGCGGATATATTCGTTCTCGCCTCTCACAAAGAACCTTTTGGCTTGGTCCTTTCCGAGGCCCGAGAACTGGGTTGCGCCATTGTGGCTACGCGCGTTGGGGGCATCCCCGAGGTTCTTGAGCATGGACATGCCGGACTGCTGTTCCCGGTCGGGGATGTTTCCGCGTTGACGGCACTTTTATTACAGTTGATTGAATCACCGGAGGAATGCGGCCGATTGCGTAATCGGGCACAAGAAAATCTTCAGTGTCTTACGGTCGGACGAATGACCGGCGAGGTGCTGAAGCTATATCGTGACATGCTGGAATCCTAGGGAGGTTCCATTCGTATATCTTCCTCCATGGAACCGTCCGATGTGCGGCCTTCATGAAGACCAACGCGATAGGTGTCCGGAGGATAGATGTATAATGAATGGTTTTTGCATCTTTCGAAGGGAGGTAGGCACTCCATGATGGCCAAGTATTTTTATTTCTCCTCATGTACCGATCCATTATTCCATGAGGATATAAAATGGTAAGAATCTTATGATGAACATATCTATTGCCATGGCCACTTATAATGGGGCCAGATTTATCCGCCAGCAACTGGATAGCCTGGCCGCGCAAACATTGTCCCCTTGTGAACTGGTGGTTACCGACGACGGATCGACGGATGCCACTCTGAACATCATTGCCGACTTCGCAAAAACAGCGCCATTCCCGGTGAGAGTCTTCGAGAATGAGACGACGCTTGGTTTCGCGGATAATTTTATGAAAGCGGCGTCTCTATGCACCGGTGATTATATCGCATTTTGCGATCAGGACGATTACTGGTTGAGAAACAAGCTGGAGTACGCATCACGGCCCTTTGTGGATGAAGAAGTTCTTTCTTCGGTGCATTCGGCCTGCATAGTGAATGAGAATCTTGATGATACAGGGCGGCGATATCCAGATATCAGGGCTGATCATATCCATCAGGCATTTGAAGGGAATCCGTGGAAAACCTCAATACCAGGATTTGCCTTGCTGGTGCGAGCCTCTCTGCTTCGCTGCGCGATTGATTGGCGATATCGGCCTTTTGCGCCACAACCGCCAAAAGAAATGCACAAGGGCAATCAGATGGTGGCACATGATCATCTTGTATATATGCTCTCTCATACACTGGGGAAAACAGCATTCATAGCGGTACCGCTTGCGTGCTATCGAATGCACGATACCAATATCTTTGGTGCCCCTCTTAACGATGAGGGAAAGCATACCCCGGATTCATTTTTTAAGAGAACCTACAAATCCCGGGGTATTGGCGAACCCCACTATAGATTTATGGCTGACGTGGCTGAACAACGTGCGCAGTGGATGGCAGAAAATTGTGATAAATTGGCTCCTGCTTTTGTCGAGAAGGCCAGGTTGGCACCGGCCTACTGGAAGGCGCAACGTAAACAGTATCTAACCCGTGCGGAGATCTATGGCCGTGACGTGAATTTTGCCAGAAAGGTCGCGGCGGTCCGTTCACTGCTGGGTGGACATGCTTACCGGGCACCTGAGCAGGGTGGATTCGGATGGCGGGCATTTGCAAAGGATATCGCCTTTGGGCTTGTCCTCTAAACCTCCTCAAAAACCGCTCTCTTCGATATGTGTATGAGAAGGATGTTGCATGACACGTATACAATTTCAGCCTGAAGATTCGGAAACCAGCCCGCTGGTTTCCGTTGTGGTAATGGCATATCAGCGAACGGAATACTTGAAGATCACCATAGCCTCCATTATCGGGCAGACCATGGGTGATTTCGAGCTGATCGTTGCGGACGATTCCAATTCTCCGGAGATCGCCCGGATTTGTAGTGAGTTTAAAGATCCCAGGATTCGTTATATTGGTAATGAAAAGCGCCTTGGGATGTTGTTGAACGCAAAATCTGGTATGAAACTTGGGAGAGGTAAGTATATTGCGAACATTCATGATGATGATGTGTTGGATGCAAGATTTCTGGAGACCATGATCCGTCCTATGGAACAGGATAAAAATGTTGGCCTCGTTTTTTGCGATCATAAAATCATGGATGCCGACGGTGTGGAGGATATTCCAGCTTCTGAAGAAAATACGAGAATGTGGGGCAGGGAAGGATTAAGCGAGGGTCTGATCACCAATCGTGCGGAAGCATTTTTCAATGGCGTCATTCCAGTCCCTTCTGCGCGAGTGTTTAGAGCGGGATCTATAGATCTTGATGAACTATATGAAAGTGTTGGCATAGTATACGACTGGTGGATGTCTTTTTTGCATTGTCGATCAGCGTTTGAGTGCTATTATGTTCCTGAAAGGTTGATGTCTTACCGGTTGCACTCTGGATCAGAGACGGCGACGGAAAATCCGTCATATGGTGAGGCTATGGTATTCATACTCAGCTATTTTCTGATCCATAAATCTTTCCCAGAAATGGAGGATGTCATAAAAAAAAGGCTGATAGAGACCAGTTTTAATGGTGCCAAGTTTCGTCTGCTGTCAGGTGAGAATAGAAAGGCTCGCACGAGTCTGATTAAAGCGTTCCGTTTGACGGGAAGCATACGCTGTATCATGGCTTATCTATTCACATGGTTGCCCTCCTGGTTGACAAGCGCGGTACTCAATATGCTGCTGTTCTTCAGAAAAAATTTCGGCAGGAGTGAAAAATTGAGATTTCTTGGCTGATACGGTTTTACGGTGCTGTCGATAATTTTCAGCGTTGCAAGAATGATCCAATAGAAGGTGATCGAAATGTCTCATGGTGAAGTCCGACAGTCGGAGTTATCTGCAGAAATGGTGCAGAAGTGCCAGCAAAAAACGTCAGCGGCGGAGCAATGAGCGGAAGCACAAAGAAAAACACGATCTATAATTTGGCGGGAAGTTTATTTCCGGTAGTGGTTTCCTTGGTGACTGTTCCACTCTATCTGCATAAGATCGGGGTTGATCGCTACGGCGTACTCGCTTTGGTTTGGATGTTCTTGGGATATTTTGGGGTTTTTGATCTTGGATTGTCGCGCGCAGCGGCGAATCAAATCGCCAAAACCGATAAACAAGAGGATGTGCGTGCGGTTTTCTGGACGGCTCTGTACCTCAATGGATGTATTGGACTCCTGGGTGGCGTAGCACTTTATTTCATAGGGGAGCTGGTTTTCCAGTACGTATTCAAGATGCCGAGCGGTATGCGCACATCGGTTATATCGGTTATGCCTTGGCTCGCTTTTGCGGTTCCTCTGGCAACCATTTCAGGTGTGTTCACAGGAACCATGGAGGGAAGGGAGCGGTTTCTGAGTTTAAATATATTACAGGTCATGGGAACGTTTCTTCTGCAGGTAGTCCCCTTGGGCGTTGCTTATTTGTATGGTCCGAAACTGCTCTGGTTGATTCCCGCTGCCATCATCGTTCGGGCAGTATCGTTGATTCCGCTCATATATTTTACTTTAAAGATCGTAGGCTCCTGGCGACCGCGTTTGCTCGATCCCCGTTGGGCGAAAGTCTTGTTTGGCTATGGCGCGTGGATTTCGATATCGAACCTGATCGTGCCTTTCTTCAGTACGCTCGATAAATTTATGATCGGTGGTATCATCGGCGCCGCGGGCGTGTCTTATTATACCGTTCCGGAACGGTTGGCTCGTCAAACGTCCGTGTTTCCAGGTGCGTTGACCAGGACGTTGTTTCCGCAGCTTTCAGCCGGTGAGGAATCGGAGGCCCGACAGAAAGCGGAGCGCTCGCTGAATGTACTGATCGGGGTGGTTACGCCGGTGATTGTAATCCTCATGGTAGGTATGCATCCATTTCTAGATCTTTGGGTGGGTGAAAAGTTTGCCACTATCGCTGCACCGATTGGAACGGTTATTGCGACGACGATTTGGCTCAATGGTCTGGCTTATGTTCCCTCCACTTTTCTTCAGGCGCGAGGAAGACCTGATCTCACCGCGCGATTCCATCTGATCGAAATCATTCCACATATTGTGTTTTTATGGTTTGCCTTGCATTGGTTTGGATTGATGGGCGGAGCGATGGCTCTGGTTGTGGTGACCCTGCTGGATACGGGGTTACTATTTTGGGGTTCTCGTTTGGAGTTATGGTCGACATGGGCCTTTATCCAAGGGGTAATATGGGTGCTACTCGGCTGTGCTCTAGGTCTATCGTTCAGTAAATTCGCCGTGATTTGGTATTTGTCGGCATCCATCCTTGTTGTCGGAGTGTCCTTGTGGGGTCTGTATATAGCACCAGATATCAGAAGTATCGCGTATCGTGCTTACGCGCATGGCAGATCTTTATTTGGCAGGATGTTGTAATCAGCGGGCGTAGTCTTGATGAATACGATATAACGGTTATCGTTTTAATATTATAATGCGTATTAATAATTGAAAATGTCCGTATAATATAGGATCATTAAATGGATTGATCATTCATCGTCATCTGCGGGGTGCGACATGAAATCTATTAATTTTATCCTTCCCGGTAGTAAGGATTGCCCTACCGGAGGGTATAAGGTGATATATGAATATGCAAATTATATGGTTGATAACGGATTTCGCGTGAATGTGATACATCCCGTGGAGCCTATGGTGCCAAATCCGCAAGCCATTCATGTCAAGCTTCACGTGCGCCCAAGAAAATGGTTTACATATTATAAGAAACTCATTGATAAATCATACCACCCGGGATGGTTCAATCTCGATCGCCGTGTAAATGTGCTTTGGACCCCGACGCTGCATAGGAGATATATTCCAGATGCCGATTTTTTGGTGACCACCGGATGGCAAACGGTAGATTCTGTTAGTAAGTATTCTATTTCAAAGGGAATTAAATTTTATATCGTTCAGGATTTTGAGTTTTACATGTCCGGAGACCAGGGACTCAAAGAGAATATATGTAATGGGTGTCGGCAACCCTTGATTAAAATAGTTTACTCTCCCGCAGGTGTTGAGATGCTCAAGATGTGTGCGGTTGACGCGGACTTTCATATACCATTGGGGGTTGATTTTAAAGCTTTCAGGTTAACCACAAAAATATCTGATGAACATAGAAATATGATAGGTTTTCCAACCCGGCCAGGGGAACATAAAGGGACTCAGGATGCGGTGTTGGCGCTTGCTCTTTTGCGTGAAAAGAACGGCGATATCTTCGATGTGTGGTCATTCGGTGGGGTTAAACCAGCCTTTATTCCGGATTGGATAAAATATTACGAGAATCCTTCGGATGGTTTACTATGCACTTTGTATAATTCTTCATCCATATTTGTTACCGCGTCGCATTACGAGGGCTGGGGGTTGCCTGGATCGGAAGCCATGTCCTGTGGCGCCGCACTGGTTTCCACGTTACATGGTGGTGTGAGTGCTTATGCTGAACATGGAAAAACTGCGCTGCTGAGCCCTCCCAAGAATGTTAACGCTCTTTGCGAGAATATAGTTAAGTTGGTTAACGATAGAGATTTGTTGCTAAGCATAGCTGAAAATGGACAGAGATCCATCCAGAACTTCACATGGGAGCGATCTGGTTTGTCTTTAATGAGCGCGTTGCTTGAGTCCTCGGGGCGTGAAATGTAAGGAATTGAATTTCACCGGATGGGCGCGATGGTGCTTAGGGGTGGCGCAGCGTCTCACGGATCGATCCTTCGAAACTTTAGGTGAATACCTCGCTATAGGGCCTTCTTGCCTGCCTTGCAAGCCTGTCGCCAGGTGCGCCATCCCGCGCCGCGGCCCGCCTGAACGGCCCAAAATATGCTGATTGAGGGGGTACGGTGAATCTGGAGGCGTAGCATCTGCAAGATGCCCGGAGCAACCCGCGTCCCGATCAGTAGTGCCCAGCCCATGAAAATGGGTCTCTGTATGGGGGCCAGGTAACGCAAAAGCGCGACGGTCTCGTTGTGTGTGGCGTTGGTGAGTGCCGGAATGTGCACGGTGGCCCGTTTATCCTCATCAAATCGCTCGGCCGGGTAATGGTCGATGGCGACGAGTGGGTCGTAAAGGAGTTTCCAACCCTTGCGACGGACCTCCAACGAAAAGCTCAAGTCATTATGCACCTGGGCGCCGGTACCACGGAGCGATGCGTCGAAATTCAGACCGGCAATGGCCGTGGTCCGATAGCTCATGTTTGCACCTTTGAGCACGTCGACATAGCGTGCTTCGCCGACCCCCAGGTGATGATTGCCGATAACGCGCCCATACCACTCCACTTTGCCCACCACGGCGCGAGAATCGTCCTCAATGCCGCCTCCCTGATGTACCCAGTCTCTGCCACCCACGCCGCCAATGGCGGGGTCTTGGATAAAATGGGCTTCGATACGGGAAAGCCAGTCGGGGTGTGGAGCGGCGTCGTCATCGGTTATCGAGATGATATCTGCCACCGTTGCCCGTTCGATTCCGGCGTTCAGCGCATGTACTTGTCCAGGCGCATGCACTTCAATGGTCACCAAAGGCAGTTTGAGGCGCCATGGCGCGAGGACATCCCAACTTTCCTGATCGTCGGCGCGGGCGACGACGATCACCTCGTCGGCACCGCGTTTCTGCCGGGACAGCGCTTCCAGGCAGCGGGTCAGATCCGTCGGGCGGCGATAGGTGGGCACCAGTACGGTGATTCTCATGGACACCCCGGATAGGCGGATATCATGAGCGCGCGAGATTCTTGCCGATCCAAGCCTCAAAAGGGGCATTGAAGAGCGCTGGATAATAATGCAGGTCGCTGGTTCTTCGATGCGTTTCAAGGGTGGCGGGGTTGCCGGTAACGATCCCGTAATCCGGGACGTTTTCCCGAACCACGGCGCCAGCGCCCACCACCGCCCCTCTGCCGATGCGAACGCCGGGGAGAATGATGGAGTTCGTCGCGATCCATGCGTAATCGCCAATATGTATCGGGCTTTTTTTATGTCGCCAAAGCGGGTCGGTCAACCGATGCGATGCCGAGATGAGTTTGACACCGCCATTGATCGTCACGAAGTTCCCGATCTGTATCGTATCGTGCAGGAATAATTCACAACTCCCCACGGAGCAGTGATCTCCGACAACAAGATTTTTAAGGGAGGCGGAATAGCTGATCTCCCCCAGTACACAGAGTGTACCGATGGTCGCGCCTTTTGACCGGAAGCGCTGGATACGCCACAAGATGCGCAGCAGGGGGTAGGCGTTGAGCAGACGTTTAGCGAGCAGAATAAGCGCGCGTTTTAAGGTCGTGGGCTTTTCGCGGTGCTGCCATAAATAACGTATCTCTGCGCACATGCGCCTTTCTCCTGACGAAGCGGCAGCAGCTTCGGGACCTCCTAGCTAGGAAGCCACGCGTCCATAACGATCATCAAAACGCACGATATCGTCCTCTCCCAGATATTCACCGCTCTGCACCTCGATCATCACCAGGTCAATCACGCCCGGATTGATCAGGCGATGCGCGGTTCCGGCGGGGATGTAGGTGGATTCGTTGGTACGGATGAGACGCTCCTCCTCGCCATTGACGATCTTTGCGGTGCCCGATACGACGATCCAGTGTTCGCTGCGGTGATGATGCATCTGCAGGGAAAGCGCGGCTCCCGGTTTGACGAAGATGCGCTTGATTTTGAAACGGGCGCCTTCCTCCAGTACCGTGTAGGTACCCCAGGGACGATGGACGGTGCGGTGCAGGTTGTGCGCCTCATGGCCGCGTCGCTTCAGTTCGGTGACGATGCGTTTGACGTCTTGGTCACGGTCCTTGCGGGCGATAAGGAGGGCATCCGGCGTATCGACGATGATCAGTTCCTCCACCCCGAGCAAGGCGGTCAGGCGATCCGAACTGTGGACGATACAGTTCTGCGCATCTTCCAGCACCGTGTCTCCCAGGACGCGGTTACCATCGACCCCGTCAGGGAGGAGAGCGCCGAAAGCGGTCCACGAACCAATGTCGCTCCAGCCGAAGTCGCCGGGGACGACAGCGACCTGCTCGGCCTTTTCCATGACCGCGTAGTCCACGGAAATGTCCGGCACCTGCGCGAAGCCCGGTGCGAGTTCTCGAAAATCGGATTCGCAGCGACCCTCCGCCCAGGCGCTGCGGGTGTCGTGGTAGAGTTGCGGTTCGTAGCGTTCCAAGGCGGAGAGATAGGCATCGGCACGGAAACAGAACATGCCGCTGTTCCAGGTGTAATCGCCCTGGGCGAGAAAAGCGGCTGCGGTATCGCTGTCGGGTTTTTCGACGAAGCGGCGCACCGCGAAGCCGAGTGGCGTGCCGGCCGCCTCAAGGGTGTCGCCGGCCTCGATATATCCATAACCGGTTTCCGGCCAGGCGGGATGGATGCCGAAGGTCACCAGATAGCCCTGCTCGGCCAGTCGCCGTGCCCGCTCCACCGCTTGGGCGAACGCGGCCTGGTTCTGCACCAGATGGTCGGCGGGCAGCACCAGCAGGATCGCTTCCGGCCCGATCAGGGCTTCCGCCTGCAACGCGGCGGCGGCGATGGCCGGGGCGGTGTTGCGGCCTACCGGTTCGAGAACGAAAAATGCCGCCCGTTGTTCTGCCTGGTTCAACACCGGTTGGTAGACATCCCGTGTCTGGAAGTAGTATTCCCGATTGGTCACGGTGATAAAATGATGGACATCCGGCAGGGCCAACGCGCGTTGCAGCGTCTTCTGCAACAAGGTCTCGCCATCGGGCAGTTGTAAGAAGGGCTTGGGGTGGCTCTGCCGGGAAAGCGGCCACAGACGCGTCCCGGCGCCGCCGGAAAGAATGACTGGGATCAACGAGTGCATTGCATCATCTCCATGCTGAGAGTCTGTTAAACCAGCCGCCGTAAATCCGCCTCGGCCATCATCTGTACCAGGGCATCGAAGCTGACTTCGCGTTTCCAGCCCAGCTTCTGGTGGGCCTTGCCGGGATCGCCGATGAGGATATCCACCTCGGCGGGACGATAAAAGGCGGGGTTGACGCGGACGATGACCTTGCCACTCCGGCGATCGATGCCCTGGGTCTTTTCCTCCCGCCCTTCCCAGATCAGATCGAATTCGGCGTGGGCGGCGGCCTTCTCGACGAAAGCGCGCACCGTCCAGGTTTCTCCGGTGGCGACGACGTAATCATCGGGCTGTTCCTGCTGAGTCATGAGCCACATGGCGCGCACGTAGTCGCCCGCAAAACCCCAGTCCCGCTTGCTGTCGAGATTGCCCAGCTCCAACACCTCTTGCAGGCCATGACGGATGCGCGCCAGCGCCAGAGTGATCTTGCGGGTGACGAACTCGGTGCCGCGCAGGGGGGATTCGTGGTTGAAGAGAATGCCGCTGGAAGCGTGCAGGCCGAAGCTTTCCCGGTAGTTGACGGTGATCCAGTGGCCATAGAGCTTGGCGACTCCATAGGGACTGCGCGGATGGAAGGGCGTGCGCTCCGACTGGATGGCTTCTTGAATCTGGCCGAACATCTCGCTGGTGGACGCTTGATAAAAGCGCGCCTCGGGGTTCACGATGCGGATGGCTTCCAGGATTTTGACCACGGCGGTGCCGGTGACTTCGGCGGTGAGGATGGGCTGGTCCCAGGAGGTGCCGACGAAGCTCTGGGCGCCGAGGTTATACACCTCGGTCGCCTGGGATTTTTCCATGGCGCGGATCATGGAGGATAGATCGATCAGGTCGCCGTCTATCAGTTGCACTTGATCGGCGATACCCAATTCGCGCAGACGACCGAGAGGGTCGGTGCTGCGGCGGGCGATAAGGCCATGGACCTGGTAGTTTTTCTTCAGCAGCAATTGCGCCAGATAAGCGCCGTCCTGACCGGTGATTCCGGTGATAAGGGCATGTTTCGTCATTGAAGTTGCTTCTCCCAGTCGTTGAGTAAGTCTTGCAGGCTTTGTTCCATAGAAATGGTGGGACGCCAGCCGGTATCCCGCTGTAAGCGGTCGAAGCTAGCGACCATGCGGCGCTGCTCGGCGGGACGCAGGCGGGCGGGATCTTGTTCGATTTTGGCGTCGATGCCGGCGAGGGCGATCAACTGCTCCAGCAGGCGGCGAATGCGGTACTCCTGCCCGGAGCAGATGTTGTAAACACCCCCGTTTTGACCTTGGTCCAGCAGGAGGGTGTAGGCGTGGACCACATCGCGCACATCGGTGAAGTCGCGAGTGACGTCGATATCCCCGACGTGCAGGACGGGTGCACGGCGATTCAGGCGGATTTCCATGACCTGTTTGGCGAAATCGGCGATGGCAAAACGGGCGCTCTGACCAGGGCCGATGTGGTTGAAGGGCCGTACCATGACGATCTCGAAGCCGGAGGTCTGACTCCATTGGTAGCAGAGGGCTTCGGCGGCTATTTTGCTGACCGCGTAAGGGTTGCGCGGATGCAGAGGGTGTTCCTCGCGCACCGGCAGTTCGACCTCCGGCACTTGTCCATAGATATCGCCGGAGCCAACGAACAGCATGCGTCCCTGAAAATCCGCCGCTTGCAGCGCTTCCAACAGATTCAGGGTGCCCATGAGATTGATATCGAAGGTTTCACGGGGGTTTTCGAAGGAGGCGGGCACAAAGCTCTGGGCGGCCAGGTGAATGACGGCTTCGGGACGGATCCTCGCGACGGCGGCGGCGAGCGTCTGACGGTCGCGCAGGTCCACTTCGGGGGGCAAAGGCGTACATGATACGGCGGCCTGAACATGTTGCCCGACGAAGCCATGGGCACCGGTGAGTAAGCGCTTCATCATGGAGTACTTGCTTTCGATGGCATGCAGGTCTGTCCTTTATATATGCTGTGCGTCCCGATGTCGAGATTTTTCCTGAAAAATGCGCCATTCCCTTTCCACGAGATCGGTGAATTCGGAACGAAAACGTTCCGGAGTAAACCGGAGCGCATTTTCACGGCAGGCGTTTGGGGTGATGGTCGTGCCTTCCCGCTCGAAGCGTTCCACCGCTGCAATGATGGCGGCTTCTGACTGTTCGTCAAAAAATACGCCGGTGGGTGCGAGGGAGGGCGCGGCGTCCTCTGTCTCCGCCAGTGGCACGATGGTCTCCCGGACTCCGCCTTTGCCATAGGCGATGACCGGCGTGCCGCAAGCCTGTGCTTCGAGCGGGGCAATGCCGAAGTCCTCCTCCGCTGCGAAAACGAAGGCGCGGCCCCGCTGCAGGTGGTCGCGCAGGATTTCGGTCCCGGTGAAGCCGAGCAGGGTGACATTCGGTCCGGCCTTGGACCGCACTTTTTCAAAATCCGGCCCGTCGCCGATCACCACAAGGCGTTTGTCGGGCATGGCCGTAAAGGCGGACACAATCAAGTCCATCTTTTTGTAGGGTACCATGCGCGAGGCGGTAACATAAAAATCTTCTTTGGCGCTCCGCAAGGCAAAATGAGAGACATCGACGGGAGGCGCGATGAGGGTGGCTTCGCGCCGGTAGGCCTTGTGGATACGGCGGGCGACGAAGCGGGAGTTGGCGATGAAGGTATTCACGCCATTGGGCGTGCGGCTGTCCCAAAGGCGCACGTAATGAAGAATGATACGGGCGACCCAGCTCTTCGGCCCACGCACCAGTCCCGCCTCCCAGAGATATTGGTGTTGCAGGTCCCAAGCGTAGCGGATGGGCGAATGCACATAGCTCAAATGCAACTGATCCGGTCCGGTCAGAACCCCTTTTGCCACCGCATGACTGCTACTCAATACCAAGTCGTAGGCGGAGAGATCGAACTGTTCGATGGCCAGGGGCATGAGAGGCAGATAACTCCGATATTTTTTTTGCGCCCTGGGTAATCGCTGAATGAAGGAAGTGGTCACTGGCCGGTTGCCAATAAAGTCGCGGTGGTCCGGCAACAAGAAATCCACCAGGCTGAAGAGGTCCGCTTCTGGATAGCACTGCAGCATTTGTTCCAAGACACGTTCCGCCCCGGCATAGGTGACGAGCCAGTCATGAATGATAGCGACGCGCCGGGGCACCTGTGTCGTCATCCTGATATGCCCGGTGGGTGGAAAGGGGCGGCAACTGTGTTGAGCATGGGTGACGTTCTCAAGAGCCATTGGTCGAAACCTTAGCGTTAATAGCCGGTACGGTCAATTGCACCGGGGTGGCATTCAGCGCAGCAGGATTTTCAGGAAGGATGCGCCATAAGCGGCCAGCTTGCGTTCGCCGATGCCGGGGACCGTGGCGAGGGCGCGCAGGTCGCGTGGGCGGCGCTGCAGCATTTCCATGAGGGTGGCGTCGTGGAAGATGGCATAAGGCGGGACTCCTTGCGCGAGCGCCAGTGCGCGGCGATGTTGTCGTAGCGCTTCCCACAGCGTGGCGTCTTGGGGGGCGAGGTCGGGGCGCTTGTCCCGTGACTTCGGGGTGACACTTTCCTGCTGGCGCAAGGTCAGGGTTTCTTCGCCGCGCAAGAGCGGGCGACTGCTGGAACTGAGGCGCAGGCCACCGTGCCCCTCGGCATCCACCTCCACCAGTCCGCGGAGCAAAAGATGGCGGAAAACGGCGCGCCAGGCATTGGCCGAGAGTTCCTGACCAATGCCATAGACGCTGAGCCGGTCGTGGCCGTTCTGGTGGATGCGTGGTTCCGCGCGGGCGATCAGGACATCCACCAGATACTGCACGCCGAAGCGTTGGCCGGTGCGGTGTATGGTGGAGAGGGCTTTTTGCGCGGCGACCGTGGCATCCCAGGTGGCGGGAGGTTGCAGACAATTGTCACAATTGCCGCAGGGTTGGGAGAGGTGCTCACCAAAATAGGCGAGCAGGGTCTGGCGGCGGCAGTGGGTGGTTTCGCAGAGGGCGAGCATGGCGTCAAGTTTGTGGCTCTCCATCTGCTTGCGGGGCATATCTGTCCCGGATTGTTGAATCATCTGCCGCAATTGCACCACGTCTTGCAGACCATAATGCATCCAGGCTTCAGCGGGCATGCCATCGCGCCCGGCGCGGCCGGTTTCCTGATAATAGGCCTCAATGCTCCTGGGTAGGTTCAGATGGGCGACAAAGCGCACATTGGGTTTGTCGATACCCATGCCGAAGGCGATGGTGGCGACCATGACGACGGCTTCATCCCGCTGAAAACGTTGTTGGTGACGGCGTCTTTCGTCTGCGCCCAGGCCGGCGTGATAGGGCAGGGCATCCAATCCTTCGCCCTGCAACCATTCGGCGATCTCCTCCACCCGTTTGCGGGACAGGCAGTACACGATGCCCGCTTCGCCGGTATGGCGGTCACGGATGAAACGCAGCAGGGCATTGCGCGCCCCTTGGCTGCCACTGTGGATGTGATACCGGATGTTGGGACGATCGAAGGAGCGGGTGAAGATGGCCGCCTTTTGCAACGCGAGCCGTTCAATGATTTCCGCGCGGGTTTTCGGGTCCGCGGTGGCGGTGAGCGCGATGCGCGGCACCTGCGGAAAGCGTTCGTGGAGGACCCGCAATTGCAGATATTCCGGACGGAAGTCGTGCCCCCATTGGGATACGCAGTGTGCCTCATCGATGGCGAAGAGGTTGACGGTAACACGTTGCAGCAGGCTGAGGGTGCGATCCTGAAGCAATCGTTCCGGAGCGATGTAAAGAAGGTCAAGCGTCCCGCGCAGCAGCGTTTCTTCGATGGCGCGGGCGGCGGCCGGAAGGGCGCTGGAGTTGAGCGCGGCGGCGGCCACCCCGGCCTGGCGTAGCGTGGTGACCTGATCTTCCATCAGGGCGATCAGCGGCGACACGACCACGCCGGTACCCGTCCGGGCAATGGCTGGGATCTGATAGCACAGGGATTTTCCGCCTCCCGTTGGCATGAGTACCAGGGCGTCACGATCCGCCATGAGGGTATGGATCACCTCCTCCTGCGGGGCACGGAAGGCCGCGTAGCCGAAAGTGTGGCGGAGTATTTCCAGCGGATGGCGGGCGGTGACGGTCGGCATGGCGTCTCAGGATAACCGTAAAGGACGTTCGCGCCAAACCCGGCCGCGGCGGGCTCATCGCTCGCGGAAGCGTCAGGGGATGAGCCGCCCCTCCGGTCTTGCGTGATCCACGAGCGCACCGGTGGCGATCAGCAGGCTGCCGGACATCCAGATCACCAGTGCAATCGTCAGTAGAGCCATACTGAAGACAATCAGCGCGACCAGTACGATCCTGGCGATGAGTGAAGATAGTAGGGATTTTGACAACACACTGAGCGTGCCGACGATCACCCCGACAGGAATGGCGTAGATCACGCTCGCGAGCAGAACGAACAGGGTAAGCACGAATGGGAAAAAAAGCCACACCAGGCGGCTGCCGAAAATACGGGACGCATCCCGCAAGGCCGCTTGCAGAGACGCGCCATACACGGCAAAGAGCATGAAGGCATACTGAAAAAAGAAGCCTACCAGCATCCAGGCGAATATTTCCAGCCAGACATCCGGCCGGGTAAAGGTGGATGGCGGTAAAGGGTGTCCAGGGGTCGCCGCGAAGCCGGTAACGGCCACGAAGATCGCGCCCAGCGCTGCGGGAAGCATGGACAGGGTCCACGCCTCGACGCGTTGGGCGCCCCAGAGCAGATCTCCGACACTCCAGGTTCTATCCGCCAGTGCGGTGGCTAACAGGCGATAGAGTCCGATATTGAGCACGTATGTCCAGAGATACATGGGGAAGCGCCACAGATCCGTGTTGGCTGGGCTGATGGCGTTGAGGATGCCGAGGGTGATGAATCCGATAAGCAGCAGCATGAAGTAAATGAGGATGGCCCCGGAGAGGGGCTTGAAACGCTGCCGCAGCAGGCGCCAACCACTCGTCATGGCGCTACGGTAGGTGGGCTGTCCAGGGGGGAGAAGAGCGTCGTGCATGGGGCGGGTCTCCTGGTGGGGGCGTCTTCACAAACGGTGCGCTGTACGGCCACAATCCACATGGCGGGGATATTAACCCGAATCCGGCCGAGCGAACATAGGGCAGGGCGTCTGATAAATCACCGGTTCCGCTCCATCGATACGGGCGGCACTGAGCTGGCGGCCCCAGACGCAGCCGCTATCGAGCGCCAACAGGCGTGGCCGCACCAGTAAACCCTGGGTGGCCCAGTGCCCGCAAATGATGGCCCCCGTAGTTTGCCGTTCCAGAAACCACTGGTGCCAGGGTGCGAACTCGTGGGCAGCATCCCTGGGCGGCGTGCTGGGCCAACTGAAAAACCCCTTGGCGGTCACATAGCGGGCACGGGTGAATACGGCGACTCGAAAGCGTTGCGCCTCTTCTTCATTGCGGCATTCCTGCCAACGATTGGGCACCGGGTCCGCCCAGAGAGACTTGATGAAGCGCCGCCATTGGCGCCCGCGCAGCGCTGCTTCGACGGCGGCGGCATGATCTTGCGCCTGCGCCAGATCCCAGTCGGGATGGAGGGCGGCGTGGACCATGGTCCAGCCCAGTGTCGCGTCGGTGATCAGCATCGGGCCGTTGCGTAGCCAGTCCATCCATTCGTCCACCCGTGGATCGCTGAGCACGGCGCCGAGGGTATCGTTTTTTTTCGCGGGGATGATGCCCGCCCAGCGCGCAAGGGCGTAGAGATCGTGATTGCCGAGGACGAACTGGACATGATCCCTCCAGGCGTGGATCCGGGTGAGAATGGCGCGACTGTCCGGGCCGCGGTTGATGAGATCGCCCGCGAGCCAGAGCCGGTCCGTCTCGGGTGTAAAACCCATCTGCTCCAACAGGGCGTTAAAGGGGGCAGAGCAACCCTGAAGGTCGCCAATAGCGTAGGTGGCTGTCATGGATTTAGAGTGTAATGACCTGATCCGAAAGTTTCATTTGCCGCACCAGGGTTTTCATGCTCGCGATCTGGATGCCCGGCCGCAGTGTCTGACCCTTGGCTTCCTGCAACCACTCGAAGCCGATTACATGAATTGCGACACCCAGCTCTTGAATTTCCGCCATGAGATCGTGGTGAACCCGCTGTCTTTCACTCAGAGCTTCCGTGTGCAGAGCCAGTAATGCCGCTTCTTCGGCCAGAAAGAGGCTGATCTCCACCCCATCGGCGCATGCGGCCGCCGCTACGCGCAATCCCTGCAGGACGGGATTGCCATGGGCGTCCGGGTGAGACTTGATGAGGATGGTCCAGTGCATGGTCGGTCGGTGCGCTCTGTGGTTATCTTTGCCAGTTTGGAAAATTGTGGAGCTGCGATCCTGCTTTGTGGGCGCGTACACCCATAAGGGTAGCATAAAAATACCCTGATGAGGCTCTGAACCCGCTATTTCTGGGAAGGCTTGACCCATATCGCAATCACCGGATATAAGACGTTGTCGGGGATATCTGATGGAGAATAACGAGGTGGTCATGGGTGCAGAACACATAGCCACCGCGTCGCGCCGGCCGCCATTGCGCTGGTTGGGCGCGGGGACGGCCGGCGTCGTTTTGATCTTCCTGCTGGCTCCCTTCGGGGGACTGGCTTTGGCGACGGACTGGCATGATTTTCACTTTGTTCCTGGCGATATTCAGGCCATCTGGGTTTCCCTGTTTTACAGCGCGCTGGCCCTGCTGCTGGTGGTGCTGGCGGGAACGCCGCTGGCGTGGTGGCTGGCCCATGGCGTGCACCGGGGCAAATGGGTGCTGGATGCGTTGCTACTCCTGCCCTTATTGACCCCGCCGTTGGCCATGGGCATTCTGCTCAGCACTTTCTACGGGCCGTATTCGCCAGTGGGGGGGCTCCTGAGCCAGGCGGGCATTTATCTCACCAATAGCGCTCCCGCCTTTGTGCTGGCCCAAATTTACGGGGCCATGCCGTACTACGTACTGGCGGCGCGAGCGGCCCTCGAAGGCGTTCCGGAGGAACTGGAGCAGATCAGCCGGACGCTGGGGCGTAATCGCTGGCAAACCTTCTGGCGGGTCACCGTGCCGCTGGCGCGTCTCGGCCTTGCCGCAGGCGTTGCCCTGGCATGGGTGCGGGCCATGGGTGAGTTTGGGATCGTGCTGATTGTGGCCTATTTTCCTCAGGGTATCCCGGTCAAACTCTGGGTGAACCTGCAGGATGTCGGTCTGACCGCGGTATACCCCTTGCTCTGGGTCTTTTTTTGGGTGGCGATACCGCTGCCTTTGTGGCTGGGCTTGCGCACCCGTCGGGGGTTGCTGTGAGACGGTGGCGTTTGCGGACATGCATATTCATTACCAAATAGACCAACCCGTGCATTTGGATGTTCAGATGGAAGTGCGGGCTTTTACCGTTTTGCTCGGCCTTTCCGGGGAAGGGAAAAGTATCCTGCTGAAGGCCATTGCCGGACTGATTCCCGCACGGGGCAGCCCCTTTGGTGGTTTGGCCGCGGAGCAGCGGCCTATCGGTTATCTGCCCCAGGGTTACGCGTTGTTTCCGCATCTGCGGGCCTGGGAGAATGTCGCCTATCCTCTGCGGGGTTCGGATCGGCGCCGGCAAGCCATGGATTTGCTGGCACGGGTGGGGCTTGGCGAAATGGCGGAACGTTATCCGGACGCGCTCTCCGGCGGACAACGTCAGCGGGTGGCGCTGGCTCGCGCATTGGCTCGGCGACCGGAGTTGCTCCTGCTGGATGAACCTACCTCCGCGCTGGACATGGCCACCCGTGACGAGATTCTTGACGCGTTGATTAGCGAGGTGCATGACTTCGGTGTGCCTGTGCTGGCGGTCACCCACGACCCGCACCTGGCGATGCTCGCCGATCACATGGCCGTCTTGCTGAATGGCCGCATCGCCCAGGAGGGCCGTCCGCAGACGATGTTTGCCCGGCCAGTAAGCGCCGGCGTGGCGCGTTTGCTGGGTTTCCGCAATTGCTTCGCGGGGACCGTGGAACAGGTGGATAGTCTGGGCATGACCGTGATCGTCGCGGGTTGGCCGTTGCGCGCCGGGCCGCGGGAGGATCTGCGTCCTGGCATGGCGGTGACGGTGGTGATTCGCTCCGAGGATTTTGTTCTGTGTGACGCCGTGGATGCTTCCGCCGAGAATGTATTATGCCTGAAGTTGACCCGTCTGCGCGAGGAAGGGCTCGCATGGCGTGTCCGCCTGGAAGGGGGCCTTTCGGTGGATATGTTGTTGGCGCGGCGGCTGTGCACGGGTCGAAGGCCGACGATTGGGGAGACGTGGTGTGTGCACGTGGCCGCGGAGCATGTGCAGGTCCTGATGGAAGAAGGAGGAAGCTCCCGCGCGGCGGGTGATTGAAGAGCGTTGAGCGAGCGTTGACAGGAGGAGCCGCTAGTCCCAGAATAGCCCACTTTGATTTTCCTGCAGAGTGCGGGATGGCAGATACCGGAGAGTAAAACGTTGGCCAATACAGCTCAGGCGCGCAAGCGCGTATTACAGAATGAAAAGCGGCGCTTGCACAATACCAGCCTGCGCTCGCGTCTGCGAACCTATATCAAGGGGGTGCTGAAGGCGGTGCACCTCGGCGACCAGGAACAGGCGCGCGTGGCGCTGCGTGCCGCGGAGTCGGTCATTGACAAGACGGTCACCAAGGGAGTGGCGCACCGCAACATGGCGGCGCGCACCAAGAGCCGGTTGTCCGCCCGCGTCAAGGCGATGGGCAACACCGCGCCGTAACGGCGGCCAGGCCCCCGCGCTTGGGGGGAGAAGGCGAAAGAGGCGGCCCGGTGGTACGGACCGCCTCTTTGGTGTGGTGTGGCCGGCAGGGCGCACTTACTTGGAGGTGGAAGTCCTCTACTCGCCCGGCAAGGGGAAGAGTCAGCCGAACGGTAAGGTGTTCTGGGCGACTGGAAATCTGGAGGAAGTCGAAGGCAACTCAATTACGCCTTGATCTCAAAGCGCAGGTAGTCCGCGAGCCGTTTCGACTCGTTGATTTCGTCGTGGGGCACCAGCAGGTATTTCCAGGGCTTGGTGCCTACGTTCGCCGCGTGATCGGAAGCGTGCTTGCACCACTGCATGGCGGCCGCTGCCTTGGCCTGAACCTCCTGGGCATTGATATCGACGCGCGCCTTGGTCTCCACCATGAAAATAGTGGTGTCCGTCTCGGCCACGAAGTCGGGGATGTATTCCGGCTGCTCGGTGCCGAGCTTGTAGTAGATCTGGAACTGTCCCTTCGCGGGCTTGAGCCATTTCGTCGCGTCGCGCTCCAGGATGATGGCGAAGCGCCGTTCGGTGTCCGAGTCGAACTTCTGCAGCGGGTACAGACAACGCGCGAAGCCACCGAAGAGCATCTGCTTGATGCGACTGGGATCAAGCACGGTCTCCCGGAAGTGGTGGGCCGTCTGGCCTGCCGTGGCGGTGTAGTTGCAGGGCTTGAGTTCGGTGAAGCCGCGACTGACCTGCACCTCGTACTCGGTCGCCGCCTCCCAGAAGTGGACCATCATCTGCGCGTGGATTTCCCGTGCGATCAGGCGGCGATCCCGGTCCAGCACACTGACGGCTTCCGTCTCCGATAGGTAGCTGTGCAGGTGCTGCACCATCTGGCCCGCGAGGTCGTAGAGCAGATCGGTGTGGGTGAAGTAGTCGATGTCGTCGAAGTCCACCAGCGCGTGGACGATGTAGTCCTCCGGGCGCTGCTCCTTGAGCCCGACCTCGGCGGCCAGGGTGAACTGCTCGTTGGTGCGCAGCATCTGGCCGACGATCTCGCGGCTCCCCGGCTGGAGATGGAGCTGGCTCACATCCAGCTTGAAGGCGTGGAAGCCCGTCGTGACCTCGCCAGTCGGCACCACCGCGATGCGCGGGATGTCGATGGTCTGCTGCACCACGATCTCGGTGGTCTTCGCCACCACAGCGGACAAGTCAAGTGCGGGGACTGATTCATCCACGCCCGCCAGCAATTCGCCTTGCAGCGGCTTCAACCGCTCCGCCACCTCCGCGAGGATCACCGATTGCACCTCTGGTTTCAGCAGCGCGCTGCTGGTGGGCACCAGATCGCGCCTGACCTCGTACTTCCCGATCACGTCCATCACCACGCGCGCGGCCTGCTTCTCCGCCTCCGTGGTGAACACCGGCTTGGGCGCGGGGACTTCCGGTCCACTGTCAGTGGCTGAAGCCCCTGTGATCACGATCGATGCTTCCGTCAAACCGAGACGCGCCGCCGCCCCGGACTCGACCTGCACGCTGACCTTCTTGTCGGAGGCAGCAGGCGCATCGAGGATGATCTGCTTCAGGCGAATCGGCGAATCGCCGCGGTTGGCCTCGTCGATGATCTCCTGAAACTTGTCGTGGGCGACGATGTTGAGGCGATCCACCGATGCCACGCCGGTGCGTTTGCCGTAGGGCAGGCGCAGACCACGACCGATGGACTGCTCGATCAGCGTGCGCGCGTTGGCGGCACGCAGCGGCACGATGGTGTAGAGGTTGGTCACGTCCCAGCCCTCCTTGAGCATGTTGACGTGAATCACGATCTCGGTCGGCTCGTCCACGCTCTCCACGGCCAACAGGCGCGTGATCATCTCCTCTTCTTCGGCGCCGGTACGGCTGGAATCGACCTGGATCACCTTGCCCGCGTACCGGCCCTCGTAGAAGGCATCGGACTCGATCAGCGCCTTGAGCTGCGCCGCGTGCGTGGTATCGCGCGCAATCACCAGCATGAAGGGCTTGACGATCTGCACACCGTTCTCGCGGGCGTAGGTGAGCATCTCGACTTTGGTGGTCTCGTGCAGGCGTACGCCGTCTTCCAGCTTGGTCTTCTCGATCTCCTCGGGCGTGTGAGCCTTGGCGTCGAAGTTGCGCTGGGTGACCACGGCGGGCTCCTTGACGAAGCCATCCTCCATCGCCCGCGCCAGCGGATAGTCCATCACCACGTTCTTGAACGGCACCGGCCCTCGGCTGGACTCGACGAAGGGCGTCGCCGTCACTTCCAGACCGAATAGCGGCTTGAGCTCGTTGATGGCGCGCACCCCGGCGCTGGCCCGGTAGCGGTGCGACTCGTCCATCAGCAGCACCAGGTCAGGCAGATTCGCGAGATGGTTGAAATAGCTATCGCCCAGCACTTCCTTCATGCGCTTGATGCGCGGCTCCTTGCCGCCGCGCACCTCGGAGTTGATCTTGGAGATGTTGAAGATGTTGATGCGTACCAGCTCATCGACATAGCCTTGCAGTTGCTCGCCAACTGCGCTTCCCGTCTGGTCATAGTTGTCGCCGGTGATGATCAGCGGCGCTTGCTGCGCGAATTCGGCAATGCCTTTGAACACGTACTTCGGCGTGTTGCGCGTGAAGTCCGTGATGAGCTTGTTGTAGATCGTCAAGTTGGGGGCGAGCACGAAGAAGTTGTTGATGCCATGTGCCAGATGCAGATAGGCGATGAAGGCTCCCATCAGGCGCGTCTTGCCCACGCCGGTAGCCAGGGCAAAGCACAGCGACGGAAATTCGCGCTCGAAGTCCGCAAGCGTCGGAAACTCGGCCTTCAGCGTGGCGAGGATTGCAGCGATGTCACGCTCGTGGCCCAAGAGTTCGGGCGCGGCCTCGATGGCGCGCACCAACCTGGAAATCGATTCCGCCTGCGGCGGACGCAGGGACAGGCGGCCCGTGATGTGGTTCTGTACGCGGGCGCTCATTCTTTTTCCCCTTTATCTTCTCCGCCAACGTGTAAGTCGCGCTTACCGGTTGCCGCTTCAAACTCCCCGTCGTCAATCGCCCCCAGTTCGCTTTCCAGTTCCTCCACCGTCGGCAGGCTGGTGACCAGCGCTTCCGGCAGGGCACGCACCAGTTGGTATTCGGCCACGCCTATGGGCTTGTCGATGCCGGACAGCGCGTATTCGGCCACCGTCCGTTTCTTGGTCTTGCACAACAACAAGCCGATGGTGGGCTTGTCGTCGGGGGCCTTGATCTGCCTGTCCACGGCGGTCAGATAGAAATTCAGTTGCCCCGCATGTTCCGGCTTGAAGGCCGTGGCCTTCAGTTCCACGACCACGTAGCACTTGAGCCGCGTGTGATAGAAGAGGAGGTCAACGAAAAACTCATCGCCTTCGACCTCCAGCCGGAACTGACGGCCCATGAAGGCAAAACCACTGCCCAGCTCCAGCAGAAAGCGGGTGATATGCCGCACCAGCGCATTTTCGATGTCGCGCTCATGCGCTTCATCGCCCAAGCCCAGAAAGTCGAACAGATACGGGTCTTTCAGGGTTTCATGCGCCAGTCCCGAATGCGGCACAGGCAGGCGCGCGTCAAAATTGGTGACCGCCTGGCCTTGCCGCTCGTGCAGCCGGTTGCGGATATTCAGTTCCAGCGTGACGCGCGACCACCCAGCGGCGATGGCCCTTCGGGCATACCATTCGCGTGCAGGATCGTCCTTCAGGCGTGTAATCAGTACGACAATGTGGAACCAGGGCAATTGTGCAGCAAGCTGCTGCACAATTTCAGCGTCCGGCCAGGCTTCGGCAAAGTCCCGCATATACATCAGGTTGCGCGCGGAAAATCCTTTCATTTCCGGAAAGGCCGCGCGCAAATCCCGCGCCAACCGCTCGATCACCTTGCTGCCCCAGCCCTGCGCGGACTGGCGCTGCAGAATGTCGCGGCCGATCTGCCAGTAAAGCCGGATCAACTCCGCATTGGCCGCCAGTGCTGCGCGCTGGCGGGCTGTCGCCACACGCGTCTTGATGTCAGCCAACCAGTCGGCGTAATCCGCCGGGATTGCACTGATTTTCCTGCTCATGCCCCGTCCTCCCCGCCATCGCCAAACAGGTCGGGCACGAGCGCTGCCTGACACCCTCTCCCCCTGGGAGAGGGCCGGGGCGAGGGCGCTTTGGGCTCCGGCTCCGCCATCGGCAGATTGGCCACGTTGAGGCTGTAGTCGTCGTGCCCCCACTCGCAGCGGGCCAGCACCATCTTCGGGATCTTCTTCAGCGTCAGGTTCGGCCAGCGCTCCGCCGCCTTGGCCGCCGTAACGCCGTGGAAAGCCGAGCAGCACACCAGCAGGCTCCGCTCCGGGCCGACTTCATCGGACAGCGCCTGCAACTGCTCGGCGGACAGATTCTGCGTGGTGACATAGATGAAATCGCGCTCGCTGGAGTGGCCGTGCCGCCACCAGTGCGTTTCCGACGGCGCGTAGATGAAGCCCTCCAGCTTAGCCAGCGCCTCGGCCAGTTGCGCGGCGTTGTATTCTGGGTTGATGACCGGGTTGCCCCAGCGGTCGTTGACGATCAGGCTGGGGGCCAGGCGGTAGTAGCGGAAGCCGCCGCCGCCCTGCCAACCAACTGTCTTTGATATCCCAGACTGATCTTCACCATCAATGATAGTTTTGAGTCGAGGAATGATATGAGTGTGGCAATGCTCCCCAAGCTCGACCATGATCCAGCGGCGACCCATCTTGTGTGCAACAGCTCCGGTAGTCCCGGAGCCAGCAAATGAATCAAGAACAATGTCCCCAATTGTCGTGGAAAGTTCAAGACACCTCTTGATTAACGCCTCGGGCTTTTTTCCATTCGGGAACGAAACCCCCCCCTCGTTATGCAGGTTGTTCGATAGCAAGTCATCCCAAAGATTCGTTAGAGGCGAGGCGGTCGTTGATTTACCGTCAATGATGCGAGTCTTGGATTTGTAGAAGACTAGCTGCTCGCCCCCGAGGAAGTAGTAGTCATCTTTGTCTTCTCGCACAGATCGGTAAACCTTGGTGCGGTCAGCGGTTGATCGAGCAAGGGCATCTCTCGCCGACTCGTTGACATCCTTGGGAGCAACCCGTGCGGTGCGAACAACTCGATGGGCGTTGGTCACGACAAAATCGGACAACTTGACTTCAAGCTTATCTGCGAATTTCGCTTTGGCATCATCCCACGATTGCAGTCTGTTGCTGCGAAGGAATGCCTCACGAAGCCCGATAAGGCACCAATCTTGGAAATCGTCCTCATAATTCTCGATGTACTTTGAGTACCTGTCATCGCGAGGCCCGGGAACATAGACTCGGTTCGGAGACCAGACATCCTTATTCTTCGCGTAATACAGAATGTAGTTATTTGTCGTTACAAGCCCTGGATTGATGGCTTTCGGCCCTGAGGCCGAACTCTGCTTGAAGGTCACGACCCCGATGCGATTGCGCCGACCGAAAACTTCGTCAAGCAATGCGATCAGATAGCCAAGCTCGTTGTCGTCGATGTGCACGAACAGCGACCCGTCATCGGACAACAATCGCCGAAGAGATTCGGCGCGATCACGAATGAGTCCAAGCCAAATGGAGTGCTCGTATCCATCGTCGTAGTGCTCAAATGCTTGTTGCGTATTAAAGGGCGGGTCGATGTAGATGCACTTCACCTTGCCGGAGAACTCCTGCTCCAACGCCTTGAGCGCCAGCAGGTTGTCGCCGAAGATCAGCCGGTTGTCGAAGATGTCGTTGTCCGACACGCGATGCTTGGCGTGATATGACTTCTCTGGATCTTCGAGCAGGATGCGTGGCTCCAGCTTGGGCCGCTTCTCCTTCCCGATCCAGGTAAGTTCTAGTTTTTGTTTGCTCATGACATTACTCTCATAGTTGTGGCGCGCGGCTCGACAAGTAGTCGATCAGGCGCTTGCGCGGAGACGCGTCCGCTGCATTCTGAATATTGCGTAGTGGCGCTATGGCCGGATCGGCGCCCAGCGCAAAGTGTGTTTCCATCAGGTCAGCCAGGAAGGCCACGACGTTGCCCTGGTTGCGGAAGTAGGCCAGCGGCCCCTCAAGAACGAGTCGCTGCTGGCCGAGGTCGAAAGTCTGCTGTCGGAGCTGATCGAGCGGCTGGCTGATCAGTGCGTGAGTCGCCGCCGGATCGATGACGGCTGCCGCGCCGATGCGGTTGCGCAGGCGCTTCATCATGACCGCCGTGATGACGTGCACGCCATGACGGTAGATCAGGCGTTCCTGGCTTCGTGCCGGGGCGTTCTGCTCGTAGCCCACTACGAGAGTGCGGATCGCGCGGTGGCACAGAACGGCGTTGACCAGCACCACTCCCGGCAGGGCATCAGTGAACAGCGCTTGGTACTCGGCGGAGTCGGGATTGGCGAGCCGCGCCGGCTCACTCTTGAGCCAAACGGCGTAGCGCGGGTCGTTCTGTTGTGAGGCCAGTGCCCGCAGAGCCTCATCGAGCGTGATGGCCTTGGGGCCGGTTGCGAGGGCCTCGGGGCGATAGTGGTAATCGAAGCCGAGGTGGGCAATCTCCTGCCGCAGTCGCTCCTGGTTTTCGTCGAGCGAAGCGAAGTTTGCTGTCTGCACCGCGTTTTGATGGTTGCGCGCCTTGGTGACGCGCTTGCCGAACGGGCCGTCTGCAGGGGCTTTGATCAAGGTGAGCATCACCCTGGCGTCATCGATGCTCTTGCCCGGATGCTGTCGCACGAACTCGGCAGCCGACGCCACCGTCTGCGCGCCGTTGATGATGGACAGGCCGCGCACCTTGAACTTCTTGACGCCATTCTTGTTGGCCTTCGGCTCGATCAGGTCGCAGACGGCCGTGACGCCGTTGTTGAGATAGAAGAAGTCCACCGGGGCGTCATGCAAGGTTGTCTTGATGGCCTTGTTGACATCGGACTTGCTGCTGCCGAGGAAGTAGCGGATGTTGCGTTCGTACAGGGCCTTGCCGTGCGTCTGATGCAGGGTCACCAAGTCCGCCAGCCGCGCGACACCGTAGTACGTGGCTCGCGGGCTTTCGACTTTCGCGTGCTTCTGCAACGCGATATCCGTGTGCACGGGTTGGTAGGCCTGTTCCGCCAACAGATCGCGGGCGATCTCGGTCGCCGTGTAATACTCCACCTGCTTGACCAGCCGCTCTTCGTCCAGATCTTCGTCGACGAGCAGCGCCTGCAAGGCGTCGCTGGCGGTCTGCGAGATACCATCCCCCGTGTAGGGCACGACCAGCTTGATGTGGCTGCACGCATCGAGTGCCCCCTCGATATCAGCCTTCCGATTCAGGACATTCCCGTTGAACGCGGTGAAGTCTTGTTTGAGCAACAAGCGAATGCCCTCGCAAAATGGCAGTGCATCCTCCTGTTTGAATTGCTCAGACTCCTTCAACTTGGTTTGCAGCAGGTACAGCGTCTCCGTCGGCGCGTGGTAGTGGATTGCGTCGATGCCCTTGTCGTTGAAATCATCCACGACCGAGGCGGCCGCCACCTGCGGCGTAATGTCGAGCAGCTTGTGGAGAACGAAGGCGCTGAAGGCCCGCGAAAGCTGTTTCGCCGCGTGATCGGCGGGATTGACGTTGCCGAGCAATCGCGGCAGGAACGGAACGAAGCGTTCGGCGAGCACCTTCTTTAGGATGGTCATGTACTGAGGTTCGAGCGCCGCCATCAGCCCCTCCCTCCAATCCGTGCACGCGCACGTGCCTGGGCACGGGCTTGCAGCGCCGCCCGCACCTGGGCGTAAAGCTGAGCGTTGGCCTGCTCCCGATCCGCCAGCACCACGGCGACGGCATAGGGCTCGTCCCCATCGCGCCCATCGGACCAAGGACTGTCTTGTCGGGTCACCACGACGAACACTTTGTGACCGTTGGCCAACGCCTGTTTGAAGCGCCATCGAGAGACCTGCAACGTGCCGTTCTTGCGGGTGTCGTTGGGCAGCCAGCGGCCGTTGGCGCGTTCACCCATGCCTTCTTCCCGATTGCGCCTGTAGGCTTGGGTGACCTCATCCAGGCTGCCAGCCGTCACCAGGTGGAACCACAGTTTGGTTCTGCGGTAGTCCAACCGCGTGGTGCGCACGGCAGGGCTGTAGGCGAGCGCAACGGTCACCTCACGTGTGCGGCGGCCACCGTCCCAGAAGCTCTCTGGTAAAGGTAATTCGAAGAAGTGGTGCTGGTCGTTGCCGACGCGCTCTTCGGCCAGCAGGGTGACGGTGTGATCAAGCGAGCGGAAGAGCGCCGCATCGTCCACGCGCCCATACCCGACGAGGCGCAGGAGTTTGTCGCGGCCTTCAGCATTGTTGCCGGGGTTCAACAGCGCTTCGCAGGCTTGCGGCCAGCGGGCATGGGCGCCGATCAGTGCGCGCAGCAGGCTGGGCGAGGCGTTGGGCACTTCGGCCAGTAGCCGTGCGGCTTGGTGGGCGACTTGGGGTGCGGCGTAGCTGGTGCCGATGTCTTCCTTAAACGCCGGCCCCAAGGCAAAGCCGCCATTGAGCGACACCACTCCCAGACCGGCATGGTCTGTGCCACCTCCAGTGCGCCGCAAGGCGATGTTGCCGGCATGCGCGACCACGTCAGGCTTGATGGCGCCGCTGGCAGAAGGGCCGCTGCGAGTTAATGGAAACGGCTGCTCCGCTCGTGCCAACACGTGGTCTTCAATCGTGTTGGGATGGCGCTGTGCATTGCGTGTGGCCTCATTCAGGCTCAAGCCGCCAACGGTCAGGGCGTTGAGCGATGTGGCGGGGTCCAGCAGGCGGGCGTGGCCTTCGAACAGGTAGTCCGGGTAACTCGCGCGTGTATCGGCTGGCAACTGGGATGACAGCAAATTGCCTGCTGGCACTACGAACAGGACCCCCAGCTCACGCGTCAGCCAATCCAGCGTGTAGGCGAGCCCGCGCACATGACGGCCATCGTAGACCTTGTTCAGGTCGCCATAGCTTAGGTTGAAGACCCGGCAGCCGTATTGCGCATGCAGGTCGCGCACGGCTTCCTCGACCGCCTTTTCGACGAACTCGGTTTGGTCTTGTCCATCGTCCTCGAATACCTTGCCGGAGAACAGGCGAAGTTGCGGGACGAACTGCCCCTGCTGTATGCCGCTGTGTACATTGCCATACAGCGCAAGCCCGCCGACGAAGGTGCCGTGCCAGTGGGGAGCGGTGTCATCCGAACTGCGATGCGGTGCGAGGTAGCCCTGCGCGTCGCCGACTGCTGCACCGAGCAGCGAATGTCCGCGCGTCAACCCGGAATCCAGCACGGCAATGGCCGGAGCATCGTCGGACGGGGGATCAATCTGAGGAAATTGGTTGATGTCGGTGTGAAGCAGTTGTATGGCCACGCCCAGGCGGGGCGGCAGGTCGCCAGTGCGCACATCGCGATGGTGCAAGATCTGCTCGGCCTGCGCACGGTTACAGCGCACACGGACCATGACGAGCGAGGGTTGCTGGATGTCGTCCAGCCGCTCAATGCCTTGTGCATGCAACCAGTCGAGAAAGGCACGCACCATTTCCTGGCGTTTGTCTTGTCGCTCCTGGGGCCATAGTTCGACATCGAGCATGAAGGTTTGCGTGGCTGGAAATCCTTGCTCGCGCAAGGCCGCACCGGTACGGTCTTGGGGTGTCCAGTGGTCGAAGTCTTCGATGACGTAGAACAGCTCCTTGCGCGTGACGACGCCGTCGCGTGCAAGGGTGGCCAAGCGGCTCTCGAACTCACCCAAGCCCTCATCAGTGGCGAATGCCAGCACGATGGATTCGTCTTCCTGGCTAACGATCTCAACGCCAGGAATGGCATCGAAGGGGGGCACGCTCTTGTCGCCCGCACGCAGCCGGATCTTCAACAGCTTGCGATCATCGAATCCGCCGATGTCTTCTTCTGTCGCGCGTTGACGGGCCTGACCAAGCCGTCCAGCCAGCGCGGCACCGTGCGCTCTAGGATCTGCGGGCTTAAAACGGGGGCGTTTATCTTGCTGCCGATGACGATCCGTCAGAGGCTCTTCTCGCCCTAGTGTCAAGTGTTCATAGTCCATGCCTCCCCCTCCATCCCTCAGCTCTTATGGCGATACTCGCGGGCAAGCGCGGTATCAATGTGATTTTTTTCCAGGAACTCCCGGCTGGATAGGATCATTTCCTTGACCGCGCGTCGAAGCACCCGCTCGATGTCGGCATGCGACATGCCCTTGAACAGGGAGGCCACCTGGCCATCGTCGGGCTCGAAATTGCGGCGAATACCGGAGAGCTTCAGTGCCAACAGGCGTTTGATCTGCTCCAGATTCGGCATCTCGAAGCGCACAACCTCATCGAAGCGTCGCCACACCGCTTTGTCCAGCAAGGTCTCGTAGTTCGTGGTGGCGATAAGGATGCTTTCTCCTCGATAACCGTCCATCATCTGCAGGACAGCATTCACGGAGCGCTTGAGCTCGCCATGATCGGCACTATCACCGCGATCCTTGGTCAGGGCGTCGAATTCATCGAACAACGCGACCACGGGCTGATCGGCGATGTAGTCGAACACCCTGCGCAAGTTGGCAGCGGTCTCGCCCAAAAACGAAGAAATGACCGAGTCCAGCCGAACTAAGATGAGGGGCATGGACAGGGCGTGTGCGATGACCTCAGCGGTCAGCGTCTTTCCGCAGCCGGGAGGCCCGCAAAACAATAGCTTCTGCGCGGGCTGCATTCCGTAGGAGCGCAGTACGTCCGCCCGGTTGTGCTCCATGAGGATCTCATCGAGCGCCGACTGCGCGGCATCCGAGAGGATGATGTCTTTTTCCTCCCGAACCACGGCGCGCTCTTCCAGTAGCGCAAGGCCGTTGTCTTTATTGGTCGGCAGGCTGGATAGCCTTTGCAGTTTGCGAGCCTTATTCCCGACCATCGCCTGATCGCCGTAAAGTAAACGCTCAAGGTCATTGGCGAGCAGATGATGGTTCTTCTCGCGCTCCTCTTTGATCACCTCCTCGGACGCTGCGCGAAAGCTCGAAGCATCGCCTTGCGTTCCCGATTTGATGAGTTGCCGCAGTAATTTTCCACTGGCCATATCTCGCTCTCCTCAATTCTTGACACGCGTCAACCGCGGCCTGGTCATGCGCAGATGTAATGGATGCCTCCCCCTACACAGGACCGGCAGCGGGGAGTTTCTTGAGAGAGTCCTCGCTTGAACCGGACGGCATCAAGGTGCCAAGGTGGAAATTTATCCACGAGAAGGACAAGGAGGACTCATCATGCAGGTTACAACATATGGATTAGATTTGGCAAAATCAGTCATGCAGTTGCACTGGGTAAACATGGAGACCGGAGAGATTCATCGCAAACAGTTGAAGCGCCGAGCGCTTCTGGAGTTTTTCGCCAACCGCCAACCGGGTATCGTGGCGATGGAAGCGTGTGGTAGTGCCCATTATTGGGCTCGGGAATTGCGTAAACTGGGGCATGAGGTTCGCTTGATCGCCGCCCAGTTTGTGCGTCCCTTCGTGAAGACCAACAAGAACGATGCGGCGGATGCGGCAGCGATCTGGGAAGCCGTACAGCGGCCTGATATGCGCTTCGTGGCCGTCAAGAGCGAGGAACAGCAATCCATCCTGTCACTACACCGTATTCGGGAGCAACTGATCAAAATGCGTACGATGCAGGTGAACCAGATCCGGGGGCTACTCTATGAATTTGGTGCCGATCTTCCGCAAGGTCGCCAGAGGGGACTGAAAGAAGTTCCTGATGCTTTGGCTGATCTGGAAAAATCCATATCGCCCATGCTGCTGGACACCGTTCACCAGCAATTAAAGCGCCTTGAAGGGATGGACAAGGATATTGCGGATATCGAAAAGCGTTTGATGCTGTGGAAGAAAGACCAGGTGGCGGTGACTCGATTGATGGCTATTCCCGGCGTGGGGCTACTGACGGCCACCGCCATCATCGCCACCGTGGGGGACATGAAATCTTTCCGTTCAGGGCGGGAGTTTGCGGCGTTTCTGGGGTTGGTTCCCCGCCAGAGTGGGACCGGTGGCAAGGTCCGCCTGCTGGGCATCAGTAAACGGGGAGACGTCTATCTCCGAACATTACTAACTCATGGAGCCAGGGTCGTGGTGAACTTCCAGATCAAGAACCGGAACCCATGGATTGATAAATTGCTGAGTCGACGGCCCCACAATGTGGCTGTGGTGGCATTGGCCAATAAGATGGCCCGCATGATCTGGGCGCTGCTGGCTAAGGGGCGGAGCTACGATCCACAGTACCAAGGGGTCGTGGCGGCTGCCTGACCCCAAAAGGTGATTATTACCGAAGTTCAGCAGAAAGAGTTGCGCAGGTAGACAAGCGATTGATGGCAGAATAGGTCAGACCGGGGAAGGGAGAGCCTGAATGAGCCTGGTCCTTTGAGGACGCTGCGCAGATAAGGACCCTTCCAGCGGATTTCATCAAGGCCAGCAGGGTAATAACCTGCGCCACAGGCCGGATATAAGGCTGTAACTCGATCTTAGAAGCCAAAAATCAAAAGTCGACTTGCACAAACGGAGACATCCATATAAGGCTGATGGACGGGCGCGATGATAACACTGATTCGCTATAACTTGACAGATTCGCTCGGCTTCCCGTACCTTGCTCAGTGAATCGTTATAAACGCTAGGGGCGTCCCATCGTGGACTGAGAGGTACCCTTGGAACCTGATCCGGGTTGTGCCGGCGTAGGGAAGCGCGACCGCAGCACGCCTGTCCGCATCTTCCTCCCGCATCCTGATTCGGTTCCGCGGCAACCGGATGAATTTTTAGGAGGAATGACTATGGCTACCCGTCCCACGGATATGGTGGATACTATGCAGGACGCAGCGGTAACCTGCGGCCCGATTCCCGGCTCACACAAGCGTTACCTCAGTGGCGAGCGTTTCCCGGAATTGCGCATCCCCTTGCGGGAGATTCGGCAGAGCGATTCCCGGCAGCGGGACGGCAGCCTCGAAGTCAATCCCGCCATCCCGGTTTACGATTGCAGCGGTCCCTATACCGATCCCGGCGCGTCCATAGACATCCACGCGGGTCTGCCGCCCCTGCGCTGGCAGTGGTCGCCGGTCGAAGCCGCCATCGAGAGCCGCCCCGAGCCCAGCTCCGCCTATGGCCGCGCCCGTCTGGCCGATGCGCGCACGGCGGATCTGCGGTTTCATCATCGCCACGAAATCCGCCGGGCGGCCAACGGCGGCAACGTCTCCCAGATGCACTATGCGCGGCGCGGCATCATCACCCCCGAGATGGAATTCGCCGCCATCCGCGAAAACCAGGGTCTGGAGCGTCTGCGCGCCAGCCACCCGGCGCTGTTCCGCGCCCATCGCGGCGAGTCCTTTGGCGCGCAGATCCCCGACACCATTACCCCGGAGTTCGTGCGTGACGAAATCGCCCGGGGCCGCGCCATCATCCCCGCCAATATCAACCACCCGGAGCTGGAGCCGATGATCATCGGCCGCAACTTTCTGGTGAAGATCAACGCCAACATCGGCAACTCCGCCGTGACTTCCTCCATCGCCGAAGAGGTGGAAAAAATGGTCTGGTCGATCCGCTGGGGCGCCGATACGGTCATGGACCTCTCCACCGGCAAGCACATCCACGAGACCCGCGAATGGATTATCCGCAACAGCCCCGTGCCCATCGGCACCGTGCCCATTTATCAGGCGCTGGAAAAGGTGGACGGCAAGGCCGAAGACCTCACCTGGGATCTCTACCGTGATACCCTCATCGAACAGGCGGAGCAAGGGGTGGACTACTTCACCATCCACGCCGGCGTGCTGCTGCGTTACATCCCGCTCACGGCCAACCGCCTCACCGGCATCGTGTCGCGCGGTGGTTCCATCATGGCCAAATGGTGCCTGGCCCATCACCGGGAGAGCTTCCTCTACACCCATTTCGAGGAAATCTGCGAGATCATGAAGGCCTATGACGTGAGCTTTTCCCTCGGCGACGGTCTGCGTCCCGGTTCCCTCGCCGACGCCAATGACGAGGCCCAGTTTGCCGAGCTGCACACCCTGGGCGAACTCACCCGGATCGCCTGGAAGCACGATGTGCAGGTCATGATCGAAGGCCCCGGCCACGTGCCCATGCAACTCATCAAGGCCAACATGGACGAGGAGTTGCAGCACTGTTTCGAGGCCCCGTTCTACACGCTCGGACCGCTGACCACGGACATCGCCCCCGGCTATGACCATATCACCAGCGCCATCGGCGCCGCGCAGATCGGCTGGTACGGCACCGCCATGCTCTGCTACGTCACGCCCAAGGAACACCTCGGCCTGCCGGACAAAAATGACGTGCGGGAAGGGGTGATCACCTACAAGATCGCCGCCCACGCCGCCGACCTGGCCAAGGGGCATCCCGGCGCGCAGGTGCGGGACAACGCGCTGTCCAAGGCCCGTTTTGAATTCCGCTGGGAAGACCAGTTTCATCTCGGGCTGGACCCAGAAAAGGCGCGGGAATATCACGACGAGACCTTACCGCAGGAGGGCGCCAAGGCGGCGCATTTCTGCTCCATGTGCGGGCCCCATTTCTGTTCGATGAAAATCTCCCAGGATTTGCAGGAATACGCGCGCTCCAAGGGCGAAGACATCGAGAGCGCTCGGCTGGACGGTCTGCGGGAGAAAGCGGAGGATTTCAAGCGTCTGGGGAAGCATATCTATCTGCGCTGACGCCCGGTTCCGTCTCTGGCCGGACCGCCGGAAGCGGTCTATACGAATCGGCGGAGGCTGTTATAATCGGCCAGCGCGAGAGGGCGGAGAGGGAGCATGACGAATTCATCGAGACAGTGGCGACCGGAAATGACATCACTGCTGGACTGCTTCGGCACCCCCGCGGTGCTGCTGCGCGCGGACCAGACGGTGCTCGCCGCCAATCGGGCGTACCGGCGGACCTACGGCGACGGGAAACCCCTTCAGGGCAGGCGCTGTTCCGAAGTGATGGCGGAGGCGGGCCACGACTGCCGTCAGAAGGGCAATCACTGTCCGCTGGATGCGTGTCGGCACTCCGGTACGGAGCAGCATGTGGTGCATGACGGCGTATCGGGTAGTGCCCAGGTGGATTTGTACCCCATTCGCGACGACAACGCCGAAGTGGCCTATTTTCTGGAACTCCTGCTCCCCATGCGAGCGGAAGCGGCGCAGGCCGCGCGGGTCATGGTGGGCAACGCTCCGGCCTGGCGGAACGTGGTCGCCCTTATCCGACGGGTAGCGCCGAGTGACGCGGCCGTGCTGCTTCTGGGCGAGTCTGGCACGGGCAAGGAACTGGCCGCCGCCGCGGTGCATCAGGGCAGTCACTGTCGCAATGGGCCGTTTGTGCCGGTGGATTGTTCGGGACTCCCCGAAACCCTCTTCGAGAGCGAACTTTTTGGCCATGAAAAAGGCGCGTTCACGGGCGCCCACTCCCGCAAAATCGGGCTGGTGGAAGCCGCCAACGGGGGCACCCTCTTTCTGGACGAGGTCGGCGACATTCCCCTGAGCCTGCAGGTGAAGCTTCTGCGTCTGCTGGAAACGGGTCAATTTCGCCGGGTGGGCGGCGTGGAGCCGATCCGCGCGCAATTCCGTCTGGTCTCGGCCACCCATCGCCCCCTGGAAAGAATGGTGGCGGAGGAACGTTTTCGGCAGGATCTGTACTATCGTCTGAATACCTTCCCCATTGCGTTGCCCCCTCTGCGGGAACGCCGGGAAGACATTCCCCTGCTGGCGGAGGCCATGCTCAAACGATTGCCGGCGGCCCGGGGTCTGCGCCTGCATGAGGACAGCCTCGCCCTGTTGCAGGGGGAATATGCCTATCCGGGTAATGTTCGGGAGTTGCGTAATATCTTGGAGCGCGCGGCGTTGCTGGCGGATGGCGTCTGGATACTGCCCGAGCATTTGTCGGACGGTCTGCGCCGGGCACCGGCAGGGGAAAACGCATCCGCGGCCGCCGTGCCCGTGGCCCGGCCGCCTGTGCCCGGCGTGGATGCCATCATTCCGTTGGCCGATCTGGAAGCGCAATATTTGCGCTGGGCGCGGGGCAATCACGAAGGGGACCGGCGCAGCCTGGCGCAGTGCCTGGGGGTGAGTGAGCGCACCCTGTACCGTAAACTGGACGCGCTGAGAAGCCATGCGCAACACATCGTCGAATCCTGACGTCTGGCCGGAAGGTCTGCTGACGCGCCCCGCCCGGGAGCCCACGGCGCCCGGCATCGTGATCCTGCACGGCCTCGGCGCGTCCATGGAGGACCTGGCCGGGATGGCGGACTTCGTGGATCCGGATGGCCGCTTCCGCTGGTTTTTTCCCAATGCGCCGATGCGCCCGGTGCGCCTCCATGCGGGCGGGATGATGCGCGCCTGGTACGATATCCATGGCCTCGACGCCCAATCCAGCGAAGATGCGGAAGGATTGCGTGATATGGCCTCGCGGCTCACCGTGCTGCTGGACCACGCGGCGGATCGTGGCGCGCCGCTCATTCTCGGCGGTTTTTCACAGGGCGGGGCGATGTCCCTGTACAGCGCGCTGCATGCGGGTTACCCCGTGGCGGCGGTGCTGGCGCTCAGCACTTATCTGCCGCTACGCACGCAAGTCCCTGGGGCGACGACGGCCAAATCCCCGCCGATTTTCTGGGCGCACGGGCAGCGGGATACCGTGCTGCCGCCGCAGTATATGGATGTCGCGGAGCAAATCCTCACGCCGCTCGGTTATTCGGTGGCGCGGCATCGGTATGCCATGGCGCATACCCTGTGTGAAGAAGAACTCCTGGATGTACGCGTATTTCTTCGGACCATCACCGATTTACGAGAGGCGGAACCAACGCGATGAATACGTTATGGATTGGACAGTTCGTGCATATTGCCGGGGTCGTCGTCTGGATCGGCGGCCTCTTTTTCGCCACCGTCGTGCTGGCCCCGGTGTTGCAGGCGGAGATCACCCAGGCGAGCACGCGGATACCCTTGCTGCACGCGATCCTGCGGCGGTTTTTTCTCTGGGTCTGGATCGCCGGTGCCGCCCTGCTGATCAGCGGCTATACCATGGTGCCCCTGTTCTACGGGGGATTCGCGGCCCTCAGCGCGCCGATCCAGATGATGATGGGACTGGGCACCCTGATGGTGATGCTGGCGTTGCACGTCTACTTCGCGCCCCTGAAGCGCTTGCGGCGCGCCGTCCGGGATCAGGACTGGAAGGCGGGCGCGCGCGCGCTCGATCAGGTCCGGTTGCTTTCCGGCGTCAACCTGCTGCTGTCGCTGGTCGTGATTCTGATGGGCGTCTGGGGGATGACCGGCACCCCCTGGTAATCGCCGGACGGGGCGTCCGCTACTCCGGTATCCCGAAAATCTGCGCCTCCAGCCCCCAGCGGGCGGCCAGGGTTTCGGTGGCGTTCACCAGTTCCTCGCTGCGGGAAGGGTGATTGACCCGGAGTTCGGCCATGTGGCGCAGGATCGCATCGCGGTCGCCGCTGGCGGACAACAGGTGGATGAGTTCCCCGGCGTCCCTGCCGACAATCTCGCCGCCCAGGAGCGCGCCGCTGTCCATGTCCGCCAGCAGCCGCACGAAACCCGCGCTGTCGTCCTGTCCCAGCGCGCGCGGTGAGGCCGCAAAAGCGGCGAAACCCACGGCGGGCTCGAACCCCTCCTCCTCGGCGGTGGCGTCGTCCCTCCCGATCCGGGCCAGTTCCACGGCGGAATACACCAGTTCAGGCACCCAGAGGGGATCGCGCTCCCGCTTTTCCGCACCGAGCAGATTGTGGATGACCAACTGGGCGTCGCTGAGGGCCTGATTGGCATTCATGAGCGGACCGACGACGTCGCCGATGGCGTAAATGCCGTGTTGCGCGGTTTCCAGGGTGGCGTCGGTTTGCACAAACCCGCGCGCATCCAGGGTCACGCCGGTATGCTCCAGACCCAGACCATCGGTAAAGGGGCGCCGCCCGGTGGCCAGCAGGACCCAATCCCCGTGGACGGACTCCCCCCGCGCGTCGAACACGGTCACCCCGTCCACCCCCACCGTGGCGCGGGCGATCTGGAAACCGGTCCGCGGGTGGATGTCCAGCGCCGCCAGGGCGGCCTTGAGGGTTTCCTTGGCCTGCGGCGAATACAAGGTGCGGGCGAGGGCGGGAGAGTGCGCCAGCCATTCCACCTGTTTGCCGAGCTGGGTGAAGATATAGGCGAACTCCGTGCCGATCACCCCCCCACCCACCAGGATCACCCGATCGCCGCTGGGCACGCCCTCGTCATACAGCATGTCGCTGGTCAGGATCTTTCCGGGCACCGGATCGATCCCCGCGGGGAGCGATGGGGTCGATCCGGTGGCGATGATGCTGTATTCCGTATGGATTTCGTGCCGTCCTGCTTTCCCTTCGATGTCGATGCGCCGCGCGTCCAGGAAGCGGCCGGTCCCCGCATACATCCGCACGCCGAGACGCTTCAGATAATCGACATAGCTGGCGCGCACGGTTTCCACGACCCGGCGCTGATGCCGCCAGGCTTGCGCCATATCCCCCTTCAAGACCGGCCCCAGCACGCCGCGCTCCCGAAAGTGGCGGCTCTGCTCGATCCACTTGGCCGTTTCGTGCCAATCCTTTTTGGGGACGCAGCCGCGGTTCAGGCAGGTGCCTCCCCAGGTCTGCTTCTCGATGATGGCGACCTTCCGGCCGCGCAGGGTCGCCAGAACCGCCGCGCGATAACCGCCCGGACCGCTGCCGACAATGGTGATGTCATGACTGTTTTTGCGCATGGGTATCCTGGATGACTTTGTTGTGTATCAGCGACGATGGCCCCCGGAGACGGCTGGCGACCGAACGGCGTGAGTCATGGCCCCGACTTACCATTGCCTGATGATAATGCAACGCTTTCAGCAGGCTGGGGGAATAAGCAGCGCTGGTGCACGCGTCGTTGGTCCTTTCCGGCGGTGGGGGCATCGTCCACTCCTGGGAATACGTCGGGTAAAGGCGACAATATTCGACGAAACACGATTAAAAACGTAATGATAACAAAAAGGTAATGATATGGCACAAATACTGCTTCCTATTGTCCCATGACTCTTTACCGGCATGATCACCATTTCCCGCAGTCACTGAAACCATTCTCCGCAGCCCTGCTGGGGCTGGCCGGGTGGACCTTGTCCATGCCCGCGCTTGCCGACGATTTTAGCATGAATACGGTGGAGACCAAGGCCAACGCGCTCGCGCAGCGCCCCTATGCGGCGCGTCCGCTCCCCATCCCGGCCTTTCTGAAGGATCTGAGCCCCGAGCAATATGCCCAGATTCAGGATGTTTCACCGCTGTGGCGGGGAGAGAAGCGGCCTTTCCAGGTACAATTCTATCTGCCCGGTTCCTGGTTTCGCCGGCCGGTGGTCATTCGTCGCGTCGTGGACGGCGTGGTGCGGCCGATACCCTTCACGCTGAAACATTTCACCTTCGGTGATCTCAAGGTGCCCAAGGCGTTGCCCGACGATCTCGGCTACGCGGGTTTCCGCTTGCTGGCCCCGTTGAATACGCCGCCCCATTACAACGAGTTCATCTCCTTTCTCGGCGCCACGTATTTTCGCGCGGTGGGCAAGGGCGCCATCTATGGGACATCGGCGCGCGGTCTGGGGATCGACACCGCGCAGCCTTCCGGTGAAATCTTTCCGTATTTCAAGGAATTTTGGCTGGAGCAGCCCAAGGCGGGCGCCCGGCGGATGGTGGTGTACGCGCTCCTCGACAGCCCCGTCGCCACGGGCGCCTATCGTTTCAGCATCCGCCAGGGCGACAGCACCACGGTGCATGTCGATGCGACCCTCTACTTGCGCAAGCCCGTGCAGGTCCTGGAGCTCGCGCCCCTGACCAGCATGTACTGGCACGGGCATGGCCGCGGCGCCGTCGCCGGGGACTGGCATCCCGCGCAGCACGATGCCAGCGATCTGGTCATGGCCAACGGCAATGGCGAATGGATCACCCGGCCCATCAACAATCCCCGGCACATCCAGACCACGACCTACACGATGGACCATCCCGTCGGTTTCGGGATGATTCAGCAGGATCGCCGCTTCTCCGCGTATGAGGGCATCGAGACCCAATATCAGCGGCGTCCCAGCGTGTGGGTGCGGATGGAGGGCGACTGGGGCCGGGGGCAGGTGCGCCTGGTGGAGCTGCCGACCAACAACCGGAACCTGGACAATATCAACGCCTTCTGGGTGCCGGCGCGGGCCCCGGCCCCCATGACCCCCCTGCATTTCGCCTACAGCGTGCGTTTCTTCCTGGACAACCACGGCCTGATTCCCTTGGCGCATCCGGTGAACACCTATCTCGGCGAGGACCACCGGGTGGCGGGGGCGCGCACGGTGGTCATCGATTTCGCGGGCGGCGCCTTGACGGCGCAGCCGGAAGGCGCGCCGGTGCGGGTGCACCTCGATGCGGCGGAGGGGGCCAGGATTCTGAGCCAGCGGCTGGAATGGGACAAGGATGCCCGCTTCTGGCGGGTGATCGCGGTGATCCGGCCGCAGCCGGGCACGCCCAGCAACGTGCGGTGTTTTTTGACTCTGAACCACCAGGTCATCAGTGATACCTGGACTTATCTCTTACATGCGGCGAAGGAGTAGGTGTCATGTTTAAAGATGAATCGAGCTACAGCGTCAATCCCGCGGCGGAGCCGTCGGCGGATTGGGCAGCGGAAGCGATGGTCGTCGCAAACAATGCCCCGGTATTGGCCCGTGTGGAGCGGTATATGGCGCGTTTATCCCTGACGGATGTCCAACGGTTGTGGATTCGCGGGCAAGTGGTGGCGCAACTGCGCGGGGTCAAAATGGAAGGCGAAGCCCTCTACGCGCGCGCCTTCGCGTGCATGCACATGGCGCTGGCGACGCTGACGGACGGGGACGAACTGGATGCGCGGCTGGACCTGTCCCTCGACCTGCCCGTGGGGGAAGCCCATGATGGCCGGTCCAGCCGCTGGTTGCAGCAGCGGATGCAGCCCGCCATGGCCCGCACGAACATGGCCTCGCGGCCGTTGAATCGTTCCTGGGGCGCGGCGTTTTTACGCCGGTTCCAGTCGCTGCTGAACCGCCGCGCCATCGGCGCTTCCCGTCGCGCGCTGCCCGGAGAAGCCTGAGGATGGGGCGCGGTGGTATCCGGCCATGGGAAGCCATCGGCCGGTACCGGCGCTACTGGCTGAGCACTTTCATCCTCTTACCCGCTGGCGGCGCCGCGCTGGTGCTCCACCGGGTACTGGCGGACCGCCTGCCTCCAGGGCTGGAAATCCCGACGCTGGTGATCTTCGCGTTGCTGTTCGCATGGATCTCCGCGGGCTTCTGGACGGCCCTGGTGGGCTTCGTGCTGCTGATCCGGGGGACGACCGATACCGCGCCGGGCAGCCCCGAAAGGCGTCTGGCCGAGCCGCGTCCACGCAGCCGTGTGGCGATCCTCATGCCGATTTACAACGAAGAGGTGGAGCGGGTGGCGGCGGGGCTGCAGGCCACCTATAAGTCGCTGCAACAGGCCGGTGCCTTGGCCCATTTTGAATTCTTCCTGCTCAGTGACACCCGCGATCCCGCCATCTGGCTCCGGGAAGAACTGGTCTGGTCGGCGCTGTGCCAGGCGCTGAATGCTTTCGGACGGATCCATTATCGGCGGCGGCCCATCAACAACAAAGCCAAGAGCGGCAATGTCGCCGATTTCTGCCGCCGCTGGGGCAGGGATTACGAATACATGGTGGTGCTCGACGCCGACAGCGTGATGAATGGAGAGACCCTGTATCGGATGCTGGAGATGATGGAAGGCAATCCGCAGGTAGGCATCATCCAGACGCAGCCCCTGGCCGTCAACCGCGAAACCCTGTATGCCCGCCTGCAGCAGTTCGCGCAGCATGTGTATGGCCCCATCTTCAGCGCCGGTCTCCGCTTCTGGCAGTTGGGCGATGGCCATTACATCGGCCACAACGCCATTCTGCGCACCGCCCCCTTCACGGAATACTGCGCCCTGCCGGTGTTGCCGGGCCGCGCCCCTCTGGGCGGGCCGCTGCTCAGCCACGACTTCGTGGAGGCCGCGCTCATGGCCAAGAGCGGTTGGGAGGTCTGGTTCGTGCCGAGCCTGCCGGGGAGCTATGAGGAAGTGCCGCCCACGCTGATCGACGATCTCAAACGGGACCGCCGCTGGGCCCAGGGCAACCTGCAGCATCTGCGCCTGCTGGCGGGGGAGGGGCTGCGGTCCGCCCATCGCTTTCTGTTCATCAATGGCGCCATGTCCTTTCTGGCCGCCCCCCTGTGGGGACTGTTCCTGATCCTCGGCGCCCTGGGCTCGCTGCACTGGGCCAATGCCAGCGGCGATGGCCGCATGGGGTTGTTTGACTGGCATGGGCTGGCCGACCCCGTGCCCTTCTGGCTGGTCGGGATAACGGCCACCCTGCTGCTGTCGCCCAAGCTCATGGCGGTGCTCTGGGTACTGTACCAGCGCAACCAGAGAGAACGCTTCGGCGGTGTGTTGCACCTGACGGTCAGCATGTTTTTCGAGAGCCTCTTCTCGATTCTCATGGCGCCCATCCGCATGGCGTTTCATAGCCAGTTCGTGCTGCAAACCCTGATGGGGAGCGGAGTGCGCTGGGGAGGGCAGGTGCGCGGTGATCAGGAAACCTCCTGGCGGGAGGCCTTGCGCACTTTCGGCTGGTGTTCCGCGCTGGGCCTGGTGCTGACGGGGACGCTCTATCCCCTGCTGGGCATCTGGCATTTCGTCTGGTTGATCCCTATACTCGGCGGCCTGACCGCGGCGGTCCCCATCGCCGCGTGGACGAGCCGTCCATCGCTGGGGCGCTGGGCGCGACGGCACCGCCTCTTCGTCATCCCCGAAGAAGTGCGGGTTCCTCCGGAGTTGCGCGCGCTGGCGGCGGACAGCGTGGCCTATCTGCCCCATATCGACGGTGATCCGTTCGTCCAGGTCGTGGTGGACCCGCGCTTCAATGCCATCCACACCGCCCTGCAGCGGAACCGCACCAGCGCCTGGCCGCGCGCGGCGAGCCTGTGTCATAAAGCCTTGGAAAAAGGTCCGCAGGAGCTGAACAGCCGTGAGCGGAATATCCTGCTGAGTGACCGGCAGTCCATGCTCGCGCTGCATCGCGCGGTCTGGTCCATGGCGGACCGGGAGCGGCTCGCGGCCTGGGGTCTGGCGGACGAGGCGGATTGAGACGACAGGAGGACGGATGATGGCGAATGGCGGAGAATCCCTCGACTTGATGGCGCTGGCGGGTATCCGGATGCCGCGCGACTTGCGGGAACGGGCGCAGGCGGGCGACCCGGTGGCGCAGTTCAACATGGCCGTGAGATACGCGGAGGGGATCGGCGTCCAGCGGGATTACCTGGAAGCCGCCAAATGGTACGGCGCGGCGGCGGATCAGGGCGACGCCCCCGCCCAGTTCAACCTGGGGCTGATGTTCTATCAAGGCACGGGGCTGCCCAAGAACCTGGACTATGCCTACGCGCTGTTCAGCCTCGCCGCCGCGCAGGGAGACGCCCGCGCGCAGGCGGGCATGACGGCGATTCTCGCCGAAGTGTCGGAACGGGAAGCGGCGGAACTGGTCGCGGCCCATGGGCGGGGAGACGCGACCGTCTCCACGCACTGACGTCGAAGGACGCGCTACCGCCGGTTGCGGATCTCGGCCAACCGGCCCGCGCGCGCGCCCTTCTTGCCCAGATAGCCGGGCACCACGCTTTCGATGGCGGCGGCCTGGATGTGAAAGACCTCGGCCAGATCGTTTCGGGTGCAGACATTCTCCACGGACAGCGAGAGCAGGTTGTCGCGGGTGAGCATCTTGCCCGGTAGTTTTTCCAGCACGCCGGCCTGTAGGTTGGCCACGAAACGGCCGAGTGGCAGGATGGCGCGGTGGGTGCCGATCAGGCTTTGGGTATAGGCCACCAGTTCGCCCAGGGTGTAGACCTTGGGGCCGCAGAGATCGTAGGCCTGATTGTAGGTCTGTTTATCGTCGATGGACTGCACGTAGGCGCTCACCACGTCCTCCACCCAGACCGGTTGCATTTTGGCCCCGGCGGCCGCCAGGGGGATGAAGAAGGGGATGCTGCGCAACAACTGGGCGAAGCGATTGAAAAAATGGTCCCCCTCGCCAAAAATCACGGAAGGCCGGAAAGCGGTCACCTTGACGCCACGGCCCCAAAGCAGTTTCGGGCCGTTGAGGTAATTGAAGTGGCCCATTTCCGCGCTGTTTTCACTGGCCTGCCGGACGATCTCCTCGCCAATGCCCTTGGAGCGCAGATAGGCGCTGGGACCGACGGGGTTGGCGCCCAGGGCGCTCATGTGGAGCAGGCGTGGAATGCCCAGGCGACCGCAGGTGTTGGCGACCAGACGCGGCAGCTCGATGTGGTTCTTCTCGAAATCCCCATGCCGCTTGGGTGGATAGTCTTTGCGGCCGGGACGGTTTTCGTTGAGGATGCCGACGAGGTTGATCACCACCTCCTGCCCCGCGAACTGCTTTTCCAGGGCGATGGGGTCATGCACATCGGCTTCCACGATCTCGACGCCGGGGAGCACCAGGAGGTTTTCACGGTGGCGCTCGCGGTTGCGGGTCAGAATACGCACGGAATGCCCCTCCTGACTGAGCCGTTCCGCCAGATGTCGTCCCACGAAGCCGGTCCCGCCGAGCAGGCAAATTTTATGTGTGGTCATGAAGTCTCCTCATATTATGCGTTCAATCATAGCACAGGCTTATGCGCTGTCGTGCGATTGGCCCCCGTTTGAACTGGGCCCCGTTCATGCGCTATAAACGCGGAACGTGCACAAGGAGCGGGATATGGCGGAAGGTTCGGCGGGGCGGGACGGTGAGGCGCGCGCGGGAGGACGATTCGCGGCGCTGGGGGCGCTGGTGATGGCGTTGGCGGTGATTGTCGGCGCGATGGGGGATCATCTGGTCGCCGGACGGGTGGGCGCGGAGGGCATGCACATCTATGACATCGCCGAGCGCTTTCAGTTCTACCACGGGCTCGGTCTGCTGCTCGTCGGGGTATTGATCCGCCAATATGGCAAACGGCGCCTGTTGTATGCGGCGGGCGGGCTGATGGCCCTGGGTATTCTGCTGTTCTGTGGGGGGCTTTACCTGCTGGTGCTGTCCGGGGATGGCTTCTGGGCTTTTTTCGCTCCGCTGGGCGGGACGTCGCTGATCGCCGCATGGCTGTCGCTCGCCCTCGGTCTGTGGCGGGCGTCGGCAACCTGAGGGGGTGATCGTGCTGATGGCGACAGGGGACGCTTACGGCAAATATCTGGATTTCGCCGATGCCGAGCTGGGCGATCAGTTTTGGCGCGTGGAACATGCGCCGTACAGTGGGACGGTCACGGCGCTACGGGAGTACACCGTGGCGGAGATCCATTCAAAAACCGTCCGGTGTACCGCCGAAGCAGGGAAGCCGCTCAAACTGAAGCGCGCTTTGCCCCAAGAGAACTGTTATCTCGATGCCGACCCGTATTTTCAGAACATCTCGCGCAGCTTTCAGATCAGTACGCAGGTCCAGAGGGTCAAGCAGTGGGTGAAAGAATGCGAAACCATGGATTTTGATCAGGAAGTCATCGACGCGATCCTGGCGTGGCGGGAGAGGGTCGCGGCGCGCGCCTCCAGGTGATGCGGAAGGATGGTCTCCCGGCTTGCCAGCCCCACCATCAATGGGTCGGCTTCCACCCCGCGGGGCCGCCCAAGGGCAGTCCGGCGCCAAAATCTGTAGAGAGCACTCCTGTCAAGGCAATCTGTATCCTGACCGGCTTTTAGCACTTAAAAGACTCGTTAGGCCAGCTAACATAGTAGACCGGTCGCTTTCCGGCGGTTATTAAGGTGGTCCTTAATTATCCGACCGTGCGGCAGACTGGGGCGCCCGGCTCTACGTCGTTTGGGTTGTCATCTATTTAAGGGCCACCATTTAATAGTAGTGTGATCGTGCTTCTGAACGAGGGGTGAGGATCATCTCGCTGAATTTGTCGGGAGCTAGCTGATCCACGGTTGCAAGTGATCGCAGTGGTATCGCCTGGGGGATACACCGGTTGGTTCGCCAAGGCCGATAACCTTAGTCAAGGGTAATGCTCCAAGAAATGCGTTGTAACTTTATAATTTATAAAAATTTTTGTGTCTTTTCGGAGCAACTGTTCGCAATCTGTATTTCTTCGGCGTAATTCACGCATCCCCAAGACGATCGTTACGTACACAAGGAGGAATCCTTGATCGATCTTGATCTTATCGATAGGCAGATTTTTCAGGCGCAAGAGTGAGGCGTACGCGCTTCCCACGTCATCCAGTGCGATCTTCACACCCGCACTGCGCAGCCGTTGCAGATGTCCTAAAGCGACGTCCTGTTCGAGAATCTCTCCGATCTCCAGTACCAGGGTTTCCGGGGGTATGCCCGGCTGGGTGATCAGGATGCTAAAGAAAGTATCGGTAAATCCGGGGCTGTCGATCTCTTCCGGGGTGACGTTGATGCTGAGGAAGAGGTCCAGGCCCATTTTCTGCCACTGCGCGAATTGTCGCAGACTCGTTTGCAGCACGAAACGCCCCAGCGCCTGACGCTCGCGTATACCCAGAGCGGGGAGGAATTGATCGGGGAAAAGTTCCCGGCCTTCCCGCGGCCAGCGGGTCAATGCCTTGAGGCCCGCCACCCGGCCTGTAGCGAGGGCCATCCGGGCGTTACCTGGTCATGGTCAGCACTTCCGCCAATAGCAAGCGATTTTCCAAATCGAGTAGATCTCCCTGATGTATGGCCTCTTCGACATTCCCGGCATCCAGGATGGACTTGGCCGTGCGGGCGAGTTGATGAATTCGTTCGTGGCGGGCGAGCAGACTCGCGAAGCCTGGCAACTGCCCATAATTGAGCGCCCCTTCTCCCTGTAACCATCGTCCCAGATGGCAGTAATTCTCTGCGTCTTTTTCCAGTACATGCATCGGAAATGGATTTTCGTGACGCAGGGCGCGGAGGAACATCCGGACGCGCAGGCTATGTCCTTCCAGAATCGGTGGCAGGACGTTCATAGGGGGGACGACATCTTTCATCAGGGGAGCGAAGTGAAAGCGGGTGCTCCAGACAGGAATATCCTCGGGGGGGAGCGGCTTGGAGAAGTAATACCCTTGCAAATGGCTGCACCCCATTTTGATGAGCAGGGCAGCGTGTTCCGCCGTTTCCACCCCTTCTGCAATCACTTTCAGACCCAGCATGCGGCTAGCGGTAATCACCGCTGCAACGATGGCGAGATCATTGGGGTCATTGATCATGTCGAGCACAAAGCTCCGATCGATTTTGACCGAATGAGCGGGAAGTCGTTGGAGGTAGGCCAGGGAGGCGTTGCCGGTACCAAAATCATCGAGGGCGACGCACACGCCGAGGCGGTTACAGGCGCGCAGCAACATCTGTGCCCCGGTCATGTCCGTCAAGGGTGCTGATTCGGTAATCTCGATGGCAAGGTGTTCTGGCGGTAGGCCCGGGTGTTTGGCCAAAGCTTCCTGCAGATCATCCAGGAAGCGGGTATCCAGCAGGTGGCGGGTGCTGATATTTACGGACATGCGCAATGCCAGTCCTTCCCGGTGCCAGATTTCCCCTTGGCGCAGTGCCGTTTCCAGAACGAATCGGCCGATAGGGCGCGCGAGACGAGGATGATCCAAAGCAGAGAAAAAGGCCACCGGAGGGAGCAGTCCTTTCTCCGGATGTTGCAAGCGGATGAGAGCCTCTACGCCCCAGATCGTCCCGCCACTGGATACAACCGGCTGGTAGTGCAAGGTCAGGCGGTTGTCATTCAATGCCTGCCCCAGCATCGCGCGCACCTCCACCTCCGCTTGCACGGCCTCATCCAGAGCCAGGGTATGTAGATGAAATTGGTCGCGACCCGCGTCCTTGGCGGCATAAAGGGCCATATCGGCGTGCTGTACCAAGGTGCTGGCATCACTGTCATCCAGCGGATAGAGGGTGACGCCGATACTGCCAGAGACGCTGATCGCTTCGCCCCGGATATCCAGCGGTTCCCGGATGGTGGTTAGAAGGCGGCTACAGAGCGCCCCGAGATCGTTCACGCTATCCAGTCCGGGCAGTATCAGCCCAAATTCGTCGCCGCCCATCCGCGCAAGTGTATCTCCGGCGCGCAGATGTTCCTGCAGCCTTTGCACCACCGCCTGCAGTAACTGGTCTCCGGCCGCGTGTCCGAGCCGGTCATTGACCTGCTTGAATCCGTCGAGATCAAGAATGGCCACGCCTAGAAGGCAGTCATTCCTCAGGGCCTGGACCCGCGCGTTCTCCAGGCGATCCTGGAAGAGCGTGCGATTCGGTAAACTCGTCATGGGATCGCGAAGAGATTGGTTGCGTAGCAGAAGCACCATTTCGCCGAGATGGGCAAACGCATGGAAATAGTCTGACCCGACCCGGCGAAAGTATCCCTTTTCGTGTGCCCCGATAAGGACTGCCCCGCGCAGATCCTCCGCTCCAAAGGGGAACATGCCAATTTCCTTGACCCGGTGATGCAAGCATTTGATCCATTCCGGAGCGTACGGATCTTCTACGGACTGGATGACCGTCCGTCCGCTTTCCAGTGCTGCCCAGCAGGGATCCTCGGCGGTCTTTGGTATCTGCAGCGTGGGCAGCGGGAGGCCGGCCATGCATTCCAGAGTCAAGTCCTCCCCTTGATTGTCGCGCACGACATAGCCCGCCATGGGCACATTGGCGCTTTTGCGCGGCAGGTCTTCGCAAATCTGCTGGAGCAATTTCTCCGGGCGTGGGGACTCCGCCCCCTGTGGAACGGCAAGCACGCCCAGTAGGACGTCGAAGAGGGCCAATCTATCGGCATCGGTTTCTCGGGAGGCGCGGGCATAGCCATCGAGTTGAACCATGAGGCCGCCGATCAGGAGGCGGAAGAGGGCGTCTCGCAGCGCATCCCGGTCGATCTCTGGTACCTGTTCCTGGAGCACTTTCTGCCAATGGCGCCAATAGAGGATATAGGCGCCGGCGACCCAGGAGGGCTCGATGCCCAGGCGGTGGTGCAGAGCCCCGAGCTTGCGCATGGATTCCCGCCAGGGTTTATTCAGGTGGCTGGTCAGAAGTCCGCTGATGTGTTCCGCCTGTTTCTGGATCAAGTCATCCAGACGCGCACGGGAAAAATCCCGGAAGACGGCGGCGGTGACGGGGTGTGAGAGCAGGTAGTCGTAGAAATCAAGTGCGAGTGCCGCTGTTTCCGCCTCAAGGAGAACCCGGTAGCGGTCGATGAATGAAAAGTCCGAATCCTGCAGACCGAGAAAATTAGGCAGTGTGCTGGTGGTTTCCATGCTTTAGGTACTCACTCGAAGGCTCCGGGAGCGGTTTTAATTTCATTGGAGACGCCATTATCTATGCACGCCGCGTATGGATAAAGTATAGATGCTGCGGTTTCATACTTATATCTCTTCTATTGAGAGCTTGTCTGAGCTAACGATATCTTCAAACAGATCGAGCACATCTGGATCCAGCTTTGTCCCTCTTTCGTTACGCATGATTTCCAGCGCTCTGTCATGTGGTGTGGCACCACTATAATGCCGATGCATCGATATTGCATCAGGCAAAGCAGCGCGTCAACGGATATAGGAGCGTGGTGCTGTCGAGTTCGGATTCCAGAAATCCCTGTTTTAGATAAAACTGCTTGGACTGTTCACTCATGGCGTGGCAAAGCATCGCCCTGATTCCGACATCGTGCGCCAAGCGTGCGGTTCTGAGAATGGCATCCTTCAGTAGTCCGCTACCGATACCGTTTCCTGCCCAGCGTTCATCGACGGCCAAGCGTCCGAGAATAACGACGGGAATAGGATCAGGCATGTTTCGGCGTACCGGTCCCGGTGCGGATTCTCGTAGAACGGAACCCGTAGCGAGCGCGTAGTAGCCCACGACCTCTTGCTTCTGGCTCACCACGACAAAGCAACGCGACGCACCGCTGTACTGATTGAGCAAGGCGCGATTCTGTAGCCACCGGGTGAGTTCTGGTTCAGCGCAGCGAAAAACACCGGTCTTGTGGTCTTCGTTGAGTGGTTGCGGAGACGATAGCGGTGCGCTTAATCCCATGGAGCCTTGCGGCTCATCAAGCGGTCAAACGCATCCCGGTTCACCGGGGCATCCAGTAATTGCTGGAATCGTTCAAATCGTTCCGTATCCACCACAAATAGTGTCCTGTCCAACAGCAGTTCTTCCGCCTTCTCGCAGGCCGCATCCAGCATGAAATCGGTGCGGGTCTTCCCGGCGATTTTGGCTCCATGATCTATAAGGGTCCGGCGTGCCGTGGGCGCACGGATATTGATCACGCTTTCTTTTACGGTGCTGTTCACGACTCCTTTCCCCCTTTCCCTGGAATCAGGGAAAATAGTACCATCGCCTATCCGGCGTGTATATAGAATACATACACCTTTGCTAAAAAGACTCCTGAGCTGCACTCGTCAGTCGAACCAGTTCACCACGGATAAGTTGGGCACCCGCCCAAACTCACGCAGATTGCGCGTGACGAGAGTGGCATCACGCGCCAGAGCCGTGCCAGCGATCAACGTGTCCAGCGGACCTATAGGCTGACCGGCATCCTCCAAAACCGCTCGAATCGTTGCCGCTTTATTTGCGGCGGCTTGGTCGAATGGTAAAATATTCAGGAGATTAAGCAACTGATCAAGCTGCCCGCGTCGCTTGGCAGGATCTCTGGACTTGGCGATTCCCGTCTCGATTTCATAAACAACAATCGCCGGAATAGCAATGTCCGACGGCGCAGTGTTCAACAACCGGTCAGCAACCTGACCACTTTCTTTAAAAAAATAGATCAGCGTGTTGGTGTCCAGCGCGAACATCAGAATGGTTCCCGCTGTACATCTGTAGCTACCTCCCGTCGCAAATCATCTAGTTGCGGAAAGTCGCTCCAGGCACCGCGCAGACTCCGCACCGCATCCGGCCAGCTGACGCGGGTTTTGTCTTTCACTAGCGTCGCCACCCAGCGGCTAACGGGCACATTGGCGGCGGCGGCAGCGGACTTGAGGCGATGTTCCGTCTCGTCGTCGAGATAAATAGTGACTTGACCCATGAATTCGCCCCCCACGTAGTAACGTATAATTGCAATTATATGTTGCGTACCCCCCATTCTTCAAGCTCAGCGGATGTTAAACATCCATTGAAACTAGGGCTATTTGCAAAATAAGGCTGGAATCAATATCAGTGGGTGTCCACGTTCGGCAGGCCAGCGATTGTCGCTGCCTTCGCCAGATCGGCATCAAGTGTTGCCAAAGGCAGGCCATTGCGCAAAGCCAGTTCCAAATAGGCGGCATCGTAGGACGACAGCTTGAAGCGTCTGGCTAGATTTAAAGTGTCGCCCAAGGCGTGTGTCGCCATCGCTTGATCTGTCACGATGTTGAGCCGCCCTATGATGGCAGCGTCCAGAATAAAACTCACTCACGGCCCTCGTTGATGAGCGCTTTGAGATCGATGACGCCGACCGGGTTGTTGCGGGTCTGCATAAAGGCCAGCATGTCATCGACAGCAGCCACGGTATCCTTGTGTATGTTGCATTCCGCTGGTACAAGATCGGCCACGGCCTCGCCCCGCAAAGTAATGGTGTAGCGGTTGCCAGCCTGGACACCGCGCAGCAACTCCGGCAGCTTCGTCTTGGCTTCATATGATCCGACTTCGATGCTCATGAGAAACCTCCTAAGGAGGTAGACCAGTATAATAGACTGGTCTTGCACAATTCAAGTTTCAGCCGTGAGAATAATCTGTGTCCCGTGTAGCTGGTTCGGGGCGATTGTTCCTCAACCATGTTTTGCACAAAACGGAGTAGTATCACGTTCTATAGCCGTTTATTTATGGTTCCTAAGAGACTGAGCGAAGGGTGAGGACCACCTCGCTGAATTTGTCGTAGGGCAGTCCGGCCGGTAGTGGGAAAGGCGCCGCTTTCTTCACGGCCTCCACGGCGGCGTTGTCAAACGAATCGGAGCCGCTGGGCTGTTCGATCATGGGACTACTCCGGAGTGTTCCATCCGGATTGAGGTTGATCAGCAGGCGGCATCGCAGCTTTTGCGTGAAGTGCGCAGGCCAGGTGGCGTAAATCTTTCGCATGATTTCCGCCGTATACTGGGCGGTCAAGCCGCCATCCGTCGATGGTGCGCTTGGTGTGGCGCCGACGGGAGCCACCAGAAGATCCGGGGTATACCTGCAAGCGAAGCGATGAGAGGCGTGCGCACCCGCCACATCCGCTTCCTGACCAATCTGGACCGTCATACCGGCGGGCACGACTACCATGAGACGCATCGCCGGGTTCGCCCCGTCTGGGTGGACGAGTACGCGCTGGTCCGCCATGTACTCCGGGCTCAAAAATCCGTGGACGGCGCGCTGTGTCCTGAATATCGTGGATACGGCCATGCGCCTTGGGACAAAGGCGGTGACCGTGCCGGAATGCAGCCCTGCGGGATGCTGCGGCAGCGCCATGGGAAGCCCGCCGATGCAATGCTGATCCACGGTTGCGAGCGATCGCGGTGGCATCGTCTGGGGAATATGCGGCTCTTGAAGGACCGGCGCGTCAGGGGAAAACGTCTCAGAGAACCGACCCGTCGGGGCCGGGGGACGAATCGCGGTGGCTGGTGCAACGGCCTGGCGCCTTGCGGGGGATTGCTCCGCATGTTTTTTCGCCGCTTGGTCATAGTTACGGATTTGCCCCAATATGATTGCCAGCGCAATGCCCAGAGCAGAAATGAGGATCAATGGAGCGAATACAAAGCGTCCAAGATAAAATCTTTTGGGGATTTTGTATAAAGCGGTTAAGGCCGTTAGCGTATATACGGTGCCGACTGCGCCGGATACACCGGCTATGTTCAACCCTAACTTGATGTGAAGCAAAAGCCATAGAACGGTGCCCAAAACCAAGAGAACGGCCTGATACAACATGCCGACCGCTAGCCCCGCCCAGACCCCCGGTCGAAATAGCCAGGTATTTTCCTCATCGGGTAGCGGAACCCCCCAGGATTTTTTCTGTGTCTGACGACGTAGCCCCCAAGAGGCCATGCCACCTACGTATAGAATGCCGGCAAGTGACGCAACCCAGGCTATGACCATCAGCACCCACACCGACAAGTGTTGTGCATTGGGCGCGTAAGCGCTGAAATAACCCATGGGTATCGCCAGCGTGCTGAGCGCCAGGGTAATCCACATGAAGGCGTAGGGTGACGTCCGGGATTTATCCCGGAGATCCTCGATGTGTCGACGGAAGTTAAGCAGCGAGGCGAGCATCAGAGTTTATCCTTGGCGGCACGGTTTTGCATTTTCTGGCGGATCATATCGTTCCGGCTGGCCAGCCCCCGCCATCAATTGATCAGCTTCCACCCCGCGGGGCCGCCCAGGGGCAGCCCGGCGCCAAAACCCGTGGGGAACACCCCGGATGAACCGGTATTGTTGGCCGCGCTCTGCAGGAGCGCGCGGCCATTGAAGCTGGTGATGGTCGGCGTGAAAGCGATTCCGTGGCCCACGAAAAGTCTGTCGGTAAGGGCCGTTCCGGCGCTGTCGGTGAAAGTGCCGCTGGGGAAGATCCCGTTGTCGAGCGCATAGAGATAGTAGTAGGCATCGTTATCTCCGCAGGTGCCCGCGGGGGGCGGCACGGTAACGGGCAGGATGACGGCGCCGCTATTGATGAGGGCGGGAGCGGAGACGACGGCGTTCGTCGGTAACGGCGTGATGGGCGGATTGACGCCCGTGCTGGGGGTCGTATAGACGCCGCCGCTCCAATTGCCGGTGCCGCCCGTATAGGCGGTCCAAGCCGGAGACCAGGTGCCATTCAGTTGTGAAAAGATCGTGATGCCATGGGGTCCTTGCACCCGCAGATAATTTTTACCTTGATAGTAAGTGCCGCCGATGTACTGCACCTGGCCCGGATTGGTGCCACTCATGCCGGTCGACCATGGCGACGAGTAATTGCCAATGGCCGCTTTGGTCACAAAGTCCTTGGCCAGCGTGAGCGTCTTGTTGCCGGGCGCCAGCAGGGTGGGCAAGGTGATGGAGGATATTTCGTACAGGTTACCGGCGTAGTCGCCCAGATAGAGATTTCCGCTGGCATCGATGTAGGGGGAGGCGGTGTCATCGAAAGGGAGGGTATCCTGAAAACTCTGTCCGGTGCCGACGTTGACCCCGATCAAGTAGCTGGTCGTGGTGCCGTTGACGACACTGTTGTCGACCCAGAGCGCCCAGGTCTGGCCGAAATTCGTGGCCCCGACGGTCTGATACTGATAGAAAACGGGGTTGCTGGGCAGCGGTTGGCTATAATTGCCGCCCAGATCATCCTCCCATACGGTTTGTTTCAGATTGGGGGTGGTGGTCCCGGTCAACTGGAGGTCGTAGAGGATGCCGCCATTGGCTGCGCTGCCGACCACATAGGTATGCCATTGCGCCGGATTCGCGCCATTCGTGGCATCGATCGTCTGGAAGCCGCCCTGCATATTCGTGCCTTGCCAGAAAGTGCTGTAATTCTGGAGTTGCGGCAGCAGCGCCTGGGGCATCCAGCCCCAGAGCAGGGTGGGGCTGCCCGTATTGCTGTACCCCATGGCGTACAGAAAGCCGTCATTGTCGCTGAAGAGTACCGCGTTCTGGCGGTTGGAATGGCCGCTCGCGAACGTGAGGTAACTGTTGGTGACGCCACCTGCGCCCAGCAACTGCCCGTTGTTCGGCGGGGGGAGCACTTGCGGCGGGGTGGAGGTGGGCAGGCCCATGTACCAGCCCTGGTAACGCCCGCCGAGATAGGCGCCGTTGCTGTAGGACGGGTCGATGGTGTATTGGGCGATGATGTTGGCCGTCAGGCTCGTGGGCAGTGTGCCGAAGGCGCCGGGCGTCTTCGATGCGACGCTGGTCAGCAGGCTCTCCGCCCCCGCGCCATTGGCGCCGCCGGGCGTGGTGGTGTACAGGGCGCCACTGCGATTGTTGGTGCTCATGTTGCTGTTGGCATCCCAGGAGGCGCTGGTGCTCAGCGTGCCGTTGCTCTGCACCGCGTAGGCGTAGAGGTCGCCCTGCCCCGCGACCGGATTGACGTTCTTGAGCAGAAACTCCAACGACCCCACGGTTGCGGAAGGCGGCGCGCCGTAGGAGGCGGAAACGCTTTTGCCGAGAATGTTGGCGACGATGCTGTTCATGGCGGATTGCACGTCGGCGGCGGACGTGGCGGCATAGAAATTGTTGGTGCCCCCCGCCTGGGCCATGGCGGTGAGCACGGCCTGCCCCTGCAGGGCCACCGCCTGATCGGCGGCGGATGCGCCCGGCACGTTGGGGTTGACGGCGGAGCCCACCCCTAATACATAGGTCTTGATGCCCTTTTGCGCGAGCGCCTGGATTTCCTTGATGGTTTCCACCACCGCGTTGTTGTTGGTCGAACTCCAGGTGCTGGCGGTGATGGAGGTGACGCCGAACATGCTCGCCGAGGCGCTGCCCAGGGGCGGATATACATACCCGTTATTCATGCCTTGAGTGGGCTGTCCGTCGGTGATGAGGATGACATATTTCTTGCCGCAGGTCGTTGGCGGCGGGTTTTCTAGGTTCCCCTCGTAGTAGTTCAGCGCGGTGCTGAAGGCGCCCGCCATGGGGGAATAGCCCGCGGAGGCGGTTATCGGCCCTTTTGTGGCGTAATTGATGGATTTGTCGGTTCGGAACACTTCCGGGAGAATGGCGTTGGCGATATTGGCCGCATTGGTGCTATTGGTTGCGGATATGGGGCTGACGATATTGCCCTTGTTGTAGACAGTGCTGGCATTGAAGGCATAGCCGCGCTGAGACTCCCAGATCTGTTGAGAGAGGGGGAAATAACCAGCGCTGGTGGGGGTCATGCCACTGCCGAGTGGATTGCTGGCGTTTTGATAGCTGACGCCGGATTGTTGCCGTTCATAATGGTACAGGCTCAAGTTGTATGGATTTGGGCCGCCGGAGGCGATATTGGTGGCACCCGGCTGGAATTGTGCCGCATGGGCGTAGAGTACGTCATTGATGACTGGAGCATCGCTGCTGGCGTTGACGTAAAGATATTTGTCGTTATAGAGCCCGGATACAGATAGGTTGTTATAGCCAAGACTATAAATATTGTAACAGGAGTTGTTGGTAAAATATCCGTTGCTGACCGATCCGTAACACGGATTATTAACTGCGATATCTCCGGACGGCGCCCCCGTCGCGCTGGTGCCGAAGGAGAACCCATTATTATCGCTCATGTAATATACCCAGGTATTATAGAGCGATATCCCTGGCTTTTCGATATTTTCCCCGACATAATCCATCAATCCGAACTGCATATTATCGTTATATTCCGGTGTATTGATAATCGTGCCGATGGCTTGCTCCGCCACGTTGAGCATGGATGGCGAGTTGTCGATATAGGCGCTGGAGGACCCGGAGGCCCCCACGGAAGTGCAGGCGCTTTGGGCGGCGGCGGTAATGCCGGAGGTATTGCAGGGAACGGAGTAGGGCACGCTGCCCCCCGAGCTCCCCAGCGCCGGGGGCGTGAAGCCGCTGGCGGTATAGCTTGCGGGCGAGGAGGAGTTGGCGTCTTCGGGCACGGTGCCGGAACCGGTCATGATGGCCCCGGAGAGCCCGGTGGGGCCTTGCAGGACGCCCGCCATGCCTTGGGAGTTGTCCAGCAGGATCATGACCTGCGGCTGATTGGCGGAGGGAATGTTGATGAAGTTGCCGGCCTGGGCGAAGCCGCTCCAACCGGCCAGGGGGCCCACGGTCATGGAGAGGCTGAGCACACTGACAATGAATTTCTGACGCGCGTTCTTTTTCATTGCACTTTCCTCAAAATGGCCTGCACGGTGACGCCGAGCCCACCGCCGTTGGTTCTGGATGTATGCACATAGACGACGTAATAGCGCATGCTTTGCACGCCGGGGCCGGTGCCAGTCTGGTTTTGCTCATTGCCGCCCACCTGGGTGGCGAGGGCGCCGGCGGGATACATCACATACTGCACGTTGAAATCGAAGCTGCCGTACTTCACCGGAATGGCGGCGCAGGTTGTCCCGGTGCAGCCGGACCAAAAACTGGCCGGAGGCACGGTGGGGCGCGTGATGGCGCCGCCGCTGGTCGGCAGTGGCTGATACCAGGTGCCCGGAGACGTGATTTCCGGCCAGTTCGGCAGGGCCTGCAAGCTGGTATTCGCCGCGCTGAACCCCTGATCCGCCGCTTCCTGCGCGGCGCTTTGCACCGCCATGTTGGAAGAGATGAGGACGTTGTTGCGGGTCAGATAGATGAGCGCGAGAACCGCGAGGGTGATCACCAGCACGAGGACGAGGGTGATCACCAGTATCGCCCCGCGCTCGTCGCCGCGTGCCGGTTGGGGGGGGGATGGCGCCTGCTGCGTGTGCTGGATCATGGTCCACTCCAGATGCTGTTCCGCACCGGCACTACGCTTTCGAAGAGGTGGTAGGCATAATGGCGGCAATTCCCCTGCAGGCAGCCGGGACCGTTATTTTGGGGCACGATGTAGTTTTGTGGCGTTTGTCCGGAGGGCACGGGCATGGCGAAGCTGGCCGGGCTGGTTTCATTGGGCATGTAGCGGGTGCTGCGGACCAGCATGGCGATCCGCACGGCGAGGATTTGCTGCGTGGCGGAAACGGTATACTTTTTCGGCAATACCCACTGCGTGATGGCCCCATTGCTGCCCAGACCGTACTCCAGTTGCAGGTCCACCACGCCGCGCGCCAGAGCCTGGCGGGCGGATGGGGTGCCCGCGCTCTGGTTGGCGGTGTACTGGGTCAGGTACAGGGTGGGCGTCGCCGTGCCGCCGTTGTCGCCGATGGTGAATTGATTGATGGTGAAGTGGTTGCTGCCCAGATCGATCAGGTTGGCGCCGGCGAAGGTGGCGGCGCTGAGGCCGGGATAAATGCCATTGGCCAGTGCCTGAAAACCGCCGGAGGGATTGTAGCTGGACAGCCCGGAATTATGGACGATACCGAGTCCGTTGCCATTGGGCAGCAGACTGGTGGCCTGTGCCATCAGGCAGGCCTGTCCGGGAATTTGTACAATAAACATATCCCCCGAATTGATGAACGCCGTCGAGGTCAAAAACACCCGCTGCGAAGTCATGCTGGGAATGGAGCTGATCTGTGCCGCCGGGGCGTTGCCGAAAGAAGCCCCGCCCGTCACGGTCATCAAGGAATACGTGTCGATCTGGCTGAGGGCCGTGGGGTCGTAGGCGCTGCCGCTTTGCACGGAGGCGGTGATGGCCGTCATGGAAAACATGGGATTGGCCGTCTGATTGGCGTTGTAGGTCGCGACGCCGTTGGGGCAGTTGGAAGCCTGCGGCAAGCCGAACCCCGCCGACTCCACGGCCTGACGCATCAGGGCCAGCGCGTTGCGTCCGCGCTGCCACATGTCCGTGGTCGTGCTTTGGTTGGTGATGATCTGGCTGCTGTCCAAAAAGAAGCTGAAGACGGCGGTCGCCAGCAAGGCGCCGATGACCAGCGCCACCAGCAGTTCGGTGAGGGTGAAGCCATTTTCGGAACGATGGGCGACGCGGCGCATGGTCAGTACCCCACGATGGTTTGCACGGTGTAGGCTTCCGGAGTGCCATTGGACTGCCAGCCGACGGAAATCGTGGCGGTGCAGGGGCACATCCCGTTGCCTTGCAGGGAAACGACCGCGATCTGGCCGTTGGCGGAGGGGAGGGTGGGCGGCAGGGCGGCGGGGTGCATCATGTTTTTCCAGCTGTTGATCGCTTGCGTCACCACGATGTTGGCGCTGCCGGGAATGGTGACGCTGCCCGTTTTGGAGACGGCCGCGCCGTTGAATTGCAGCGCGTTGCCGCCGTTGGCGCGGATCATGCCGATGGCGTTTTGGGCGATCTCATAGCCGCCCGTGAGGTGGTTGCCCTCGGCGCTGATGCTGAAACCGGTCATGAGGATGGCCAGGACGCCCATCGAGCCGATGGCGAAAATCGCCAGGGCGATCATGGTCTCGATGAGGGTGAAGCCTTGCTCCGATGGCGGTGGCGCGCGCATGACGAGGACCCTCACTGGAGGTTGCACTGGGTGCTGTTGGCGGAAGCGGTGGCGCAGGAGCGCACATCCCCGGCGCCGCTCACCTCGACCTGCCAATAGCCATAGGTGGCCGGATGCTGGCTGGCCGCCTGAAAGGTGATCGCCGCGCTGGTGACGGCCCCGGTGGCGGCGTACACCATACCGGTGGGCGTCACGCTGAATGCGGTGGCCGTGGGGGGGGAAACGCCGGCCACGATGGCGCAAGGGGTGTTCTGATATTGACGGGCGTATTGCGTGGCGGACATTTGCGGAATGGTTTGCAAGGTCTGCTGGATCGTCTGCGGACTGATGGTCCAGGCGCAGGCGTTGCCGCCGCCCTGAATGTCGATGCTGACCGGGTAGCCGCTGCGAATGGCGTAACCCTTGGCCCAGAGAATATCCTGCTGCAGGTTGCCGGCGGCGGCCTGTATGCGCGCCCGCACCAGCCACAGGGACACTTCGGGAATCGCGATGGCGAGAATGATGGCGAGCACGGCGATCGCGATCATCAGCTCGATCAGGGTGAAACCCCGTTTGTCCCCCTCACCCCCCATGCGTCACCACCGCGCCCATCTTGAAGATCGGCATGTACATGGCGACGACCAGGGTGCCGACGATGATGCCGAGCACCACCATGATCATGGGCTCCATGAGGGTGGAGAGGCGGTTGACCGATTCCTCGACCTCGTTTTCGTAAAAGTCGGCGACCTTGCCGGACATGGTTTCGATGGCGCCGGTTTCCTCGCCGATGGCGAGCATCTGCGTGGCCATGATCGGAAAGACCCCGTCGGCCTTGAGCTGGGTGGTGATGCGGCCGCCACCGGCGACCTCCAGACGGGCGGCGAGCACGCTGCGCTCGATGATGACGTTGCCGGACACCCTGGACAGGGTTTCCAGCGCTTCCAGGATGGGCACCCCCGCCCCCTGCATGGTGGACAGGGTGCGCATGAAACGGGCGACCGCGCCCTTGAGCAGAATGTCGCCCAGCACCGGAATCTTCAGGGCGTAGCGATCCACGACGGTCCTGAACCGCATATTGCGCCGGTAGGCCCAGATGAAGGCCCAGACCAGGGCGATGGGCGTCAGGACGACGATGTACCAGTGGCTCCGCATCCAGTTGGAGATGTCGATCACCACCTGCGTCAGCAGCGGCAGCGTCGCGCCGAAGCTGCTGAAGAGCTGCGAGAACACCGGGATCACGAAGACCATCAGGATGACCACGACGACGAGCATGACGGTGATGATGGCCGCCGGATAGAACATCGCGGATTTCACCTTCTTGTTCAGCGCCAGACTCTTTTCGCGGTATTCGGCCAGGCGCAGGAGGATGGTGTCGAGGATGCCGCCCTGTTCGCCGGCGGCCACCAGAGACACGAACAGACGGTCGAAATACTTGGGGAAATGGGCCATGGACTGCGACAGCGATTCGCCTTCCCGGAGATGCTTGAGAATGCCCTTGAGCAATTTTTTCATGCCCGCGCCGGAGGTGGCGGAGACGAGCAGTTCAAAGGCCTGCACGATGGGCACCCCGGCGTTGATCATGGTGGAGAGCTGGCGGACCATGACCACGAGCTGGGCCTCTTTGATGCCGCGCTCCCCGAACAGGGGCTGCGGTACCTTGCGCACCACGGTGGGCACCAGGCCCTCGCGGCGGAGCGAGGCGCGCACGGCGTTGGCGGAGACGGCGTTGAGTTCGCCCTTTTTTTTCTCCGTCCCGCCGGGCGTGGTCGCCTCCCAGGTAAAGTCATAGGTCTTTACCGCGCGGGTCGTGGACTTTTTTTCTTTCCCCAGGGCCGTCGCCATGTGCTCACCTGACCTTGTTGTTGTCGGTACTCGCAGGCATATAGAACAATCCCGGCAATTTGCAATCCGCCCGCGCCACGTTCATGTCTCCGGCGCGGGGGGGTGGTTGCGCAACTGCGGATATTTGTGGCACAGAAAAAGGTACTCCACCTTTTTCCGCTGTGCCTTGGTGAGGAGCAGCCTCACCGCCACCAGATGTTTCAGGCGCGCGTCGCGCGCCTCTTTCCGCAAGACCGTCACCACGGTTTCGCAGCGCCCGCATTCCGCCACGTCGAAATCGATGAGGAGGGCCTCGCCCAGCGCGAGCGTGTCGGTGCCGGTGAAAAAGCTCGCCCCGGTCAGGCTGAAATCATGGAGCATGCCCGCGTACTGCTGGCCATTCTTGCGGAGCAGGATCAGGGGGCCCTGCAACCGCATCCGTTTGGCCAGCCGGGTGGGGCGTTGGTAGAGAATCGGCGGCGGGCTGAAGAGCAGGTGTTCCCCGCGCTGCGCGCGAAAGTCGGTGAAAAACGAATACATCCCCTCCGGCACCTCCAGAAACACCAGATGTTTGCCCGGATGCGCCCGCAACGGCAGGGCCCCGCCGCTGAAGCGGAGGCCCTCCGGACTACAGCCCGCGAAGATCGCCGGCTGGCCGGCATCCGCCGTGTCCGTGGAGAAGAGCACCGCGGCGGCGCCCGCCACCCGGCAGAGCGGCTCCGGCAGGCTGTCCAGGATGATGCGCTGGAAATCATCCATCAGCAGCGCGTGGTAGTCGGCTATCTGCAGATCCGAGCGCAGCGGCAGGAAGTCCCGGAGGCCGGCGTCTTCCAGGGTCGGATCGTCGCGGTCCGTCTGCGGGGGGGTCATGCGGGTTCTCCGTCGACAATGATCCAATAGTGTTCGCGTTGGCCTTTTTGAGCCTTGCTCTGGTACAGCGCCTGATCCGCCGTCTGGAGGAGGGTGGTGAAATCCGGTCGATAGGGCGGGTGATACAGGCTGACCCCCATGCTCAGATGCACCCCCACCCGTTCGCCCGTCTTCAGGTAAATGGGTCCGGTCACCGCCCCCTCGATCTTGGCGAGGATGATCTCCAGCTCCTGCCGGGTATTGTAGCCCTCGATGAGCAGGACGAATTCATCGCCCCCGATGCGCGCCACATAATCGGTGCGGCGCAGCTTTTCCTGCAGGCGCCGGGAGATGACCCGCAGCACGTGATCCCCGGCGTCGTGCCCGTAGAGATCGTTGACGGGCTTGAAATGGTCCAGATCGATCATGCACACGGCCAGACGGCTCTGCTGCCGCTGGGCGCGCAGCAGGGACACCTCCACCTGGTCCTCGAGGGAGCGGCGGTTGCCGATGCCGGTCAGGCGGTCATGGTAGGCGTCATACTCCAGTTGGTGCAGCGCCAGGCGCTCTTCCGTCACGTCGCGCATCATCCCCACGTAATGGGTCAGCGCCCCCTCGGGGCTGTGGATGGGGATGAGGCTCAGATGGTTCCAGAAGGTGCGGCCATCGCGCCGGTAATTGAGGAGGGTGCCGTTGTAAAAGGTCTGCGCGTGGAGGGCGGCGTCGATTTCCCGGAGGGCCTCGGGGTCGGTGAGGGGCCCTTGCAACACGCGCATCCCCAGCCGCGTGATCTCCGCCGGGAGGTAACCGGTCAGCATGGAGAAACTGGGGTTGGTGTACAACACTTGGCGCTCGGCGTCGGTGAGGATGACGCCTTCGTCGGACGCCTTGAGGGCGGCCCCGAGAATGCTCTGCTGCCGGGCCTGCTCGCGTTCCTGCAAGATGTCGCACCAGTCCTCCAGGGTCTCCGTCACCAGCCGGAGGATGCTCTGCAGGACGATCTGGCAGTCGCTGGGGAAGGCCCGCGCGGCCGGGTCGTAGAGCGCGAAGAGGGCCCAGGGTTTGCCGTCCCTGGGGATGGGCAGCACGGCGATGGAGCGGAACGAGAACTTGCGCGCGCGCTCCTCCCAGGCCCGGCGCAACGGTCCTTCCGGGAAGGGGGCGTTGAAGAGCGGGGTCTGCTCGCGCCAGACCCGGTTCAGGGGACCCTGGTCGATGGGCAGGCCCGTCCGCGGGTGCGCGAACTCATCCAGGTAGTCCACCCGGCCCGCCTCCGCCAGGGTGCTGAAATTCCCCTGGGCATCGGGCCGGCAGACCCAGGCGAGGGTGGCCGTGGTCGATTGGAGGGCCAGGGTGCAGAGGGCGTCCAGCAGCACCTGTTCCTGCTCGGTGTGGGCCGCGACCTGCGCCACGGCGTTCCGGAACGCGAGGAAGCGGTCGAGGCGCGCCTGCCCGTGGTGGGGTGGCGGATTCCGCGCGAGCAGCGCGTCCCCCAGCCGTTTGCCGAAGCGGTGGAGCATGCCCTGGCGGGTGGACGGAGCATCCGGTGGATTGGCCATGGAAGGAGGACCCCGCGGTGCGGTAGGGGGAGGGGGGAACGGAACCGCGCGGGTGCCGGAGCGCGCCATCCACGTCGCCGGCGGCCGCGCTCAGGCGTACCGCGCCGCGGCGGCCCTGGGGGGCGCGTGGTGCGGGGAGTGCGGCCGCCGGGTTTCGTACAGCGCCAGCAACTCGCTGCGCACCACGTTGAGCTCCATCTCGATGGTCCCGATGCAGGCGCCCCGGCTGTCGCGTTCCCGTAGCAGGGCGTGGCGATGGTGCTGGAGCTGCTGGATACGGGTCTGAGGGTCGTATTCATTCATGAGGCTTCTCCTTGAGGACGAGAGTGGACGTTGATCCGGGCGCCGCTGGAAAACTCGCAAGCTCCCCCGATACCGTGTCATTCGGCACGGTCTTTCGTGTTGGGTTGCTGCGGAGATCACATCTGCGGCGTGGTTATTTTTTGGGTGTGGTGACGCATGGACATATTTTCGGGGTGCGGGTCATCCTGAACATAGGTCGATAAATCATCGTGTGCATGGTGCCGGGAGCCGGTTGCACGGCCTGTGACGGCCGGGCAACCGTGGTCTGTATTACTGGTACGTTACGGCGCCATTGGCGCTGATGCTTGCGGTGACAGACGTGGCGGTTGTTCCCGATGCTGTCGAAATGTTTTGCGCCGTTAATGCGTTATTTATCGCGGTTTGCAGCTTCGTACCGCACTTAGAGTAATCTGCAACAACGGCGATATTCCCAGAGTTAGGGCCGACGGCAATAACTCCAGATATAGCATTTGCTGTGGCTGTATTGGCTCCTATCGCACCGCCAAATTGTGCGCACCCTCCGGTCTGTGCGGGCCAGAACACGCTAGTAGTCTGCCCTGCGGCGGCGGCGGCTTGTGCCGCTGTTCCCTGGGTAACCATCTGGTGAAAGTCCTGGGTGACTGTCGTCGCTTTCGAGGTCACGACATACTGCTCATACTGCGGGATGGCGATGGCCGCCAGGATGCCGATGATGGCGATGACGATCATCAGCTCGATAAGGGTGAAACCGGCTTCGGCGCTGGCCTGCGCCTTCTCTGCGAATGTGCTCATGAGTAAATCTCCCAAAAGTTAAGGTTGCCCTTGACAGGCGGATACCACCCTGAGCCCGACGGCTGAGGTTGAACACCCATTAGCAAACCTTATGCCAGGTTAGGCCGGACCGGGGGGAGCAACGCCCAACTCCTGATAAAAACAGGATAAAATGGACCGTCTTCCGCGCCGGGACGGCGTCCGCGCCCGGCCGGCCGCGCCCTTGTCAGGGCAAGGCCGCGACAGGCCTGGACCCTGTCGCCAAAACGCCCCGCCATCTGCCGCCTGTCGCCTCCCGCGCCGGACGCGCCCGGCAATGACGCGAAAACTCCGCGACGGCCCGCGCCTTGTCGCCGGAATGCGCCGCCATCTCCGGGCCGTGTCGTCCGAATCCGGTGACACGGCGGGCGGGATCGTGTAGGATCGGGCGCAGCATGTTTCCGGCGGACAGGGGGAGGAGTGAGCAACAGCCATTTTCTGATCAGCACGCAGACCGCCGCCCTCCTGACCGGCAAGAGCATGCGGACCATCCAGCGCTGGCGGGAGGACGGCAGCATCGAGAGCGCCGCCCCCGAGGGGGAGCAGCGCCGGGCGAGCGACACCAAGTTCCTGATCCACCTGCCCGGTCTGGCCGCCCACCTCTCCCTGGAACTCGACGCCGGGCTGATGGCGCAGGTGGTGGCCGCCGATCGCGGCGACCCGGACGCCATCAACGCCGTCGCCCTCCGCTTTTTCGGCGCCGGGCACTACGAACAGGCGGCCAAATGGTTCGAATGCGCCGCCGTCAAGGGCCACGCCGACGCCATGGACTGGCTGGGGGTCTGCTACCTGCGCGGCCTCGGCGTCCCCCAGAGCCGCATACTGTGGCTCCGCTGGCTCGCCGACGCCGCCGCCCACGGCCATCGCCTCGCCGCCCAGAAGATCGCCGCCATCCAGCTCGCCGAGGGCTGAGGGCGCGCGCGCCACGCCGTGTCCTCTCTCCAGCGCGCAGACCGCGACCGGCGTATGCCGGGATGACCAGGATACGAAGGGCAATGGTCAGGGTACTACGGGTTCAGGATTTTTTTGCGGCGGCTCCAGGACGCGGATCAAGGTAGTCGGGAAGTCGGTTCTCGCTCATACCGGCCGCGCTTCCTCAAGCACTTTGGCGCGGAACTTCAGCGGCAAATCTGCGGGGGTCAGCAGATCGACGTGGACGCCAAGCAAAGACTCAAGTTCGCATTGTAAGCCACCTAGATCGAACAACGTTGCACCTGGCAGCGCATCAACCAGTAGATCGAGGTCGCTGCCGTCTTCATCGGTACCACGTATTGCTGAGCCAAACACACATGGTATTTTCATCTTTTCCACATCCTCCGGCCCCTCCAGTGATCCGTGTACAATCGGCTAGGCCAATCAGTCTCGATGACTGGTAACGCTGCAGAGCGTTCCTTCGCGAGTCAGGCAACCAGAGCCCACGTATTCCGCTGGGATGGGGTGCGAAAGATCTGATGGGGTGCGAAAGATCTAATGTGCCTCAGCTTGATAGATCTCGACTTGTGTATTATATTGTGTACACATCGTGGCAGAAAGGAGGCGCTCATGAGCCTACGTGTAGGAGTGCGAGAATTACGCGACAAATTGGCCGAATATCTCGAAGCCTCAATGCCCATTGAGGTGACACGACATGGGCAGACCATCGGCTTTTACATCCCGGTTCCTAAAAAACCCAGCCAATCAGAAAGAGATGCTTTGCTCGAAGCAGGACGGCGAATGCGTGAAGAAATGGAACACATGGGTATCACAGAGGACGAACTGGTAGCGGGGTTCAAGGAATGGCGCAAAAAAGCTCATGCCGCGTAGGCGGTTGGTTGTAGACGCCAACATCCTGATTCGTGCTGTCTTGGGGCTGCGAGTACGATTGCTCATCGCCGATGCATGTGACAGGGTCAGTTTCTATGTGGCCGAAGCAAATTATGACGAAGCCAAGCACTACTTAGCAGAATTGGCTCCCGCCCGGGGAATATCCGAAGTGGGTGTGGCGGGACGCGTTAGATACGCTTATGACGGCCATACAGTTGATTGGCCAGGAAACATTGTCGCCTGTAGAAATTGCCGCAAAAGCCAGAATTGCCCGGAGAGACGAACGGGATTGGCCGGCGGTAGCGGCGTCCCTGCTGCTGGATTGTCCGATCTGGACGGAGGATCGAGATTTCTTTGGTGCCGGTGTGGCAACCTGGACGACAGAAACCATATCTATATATCTTGATAGCTGCTGAAGGCCGCTCTGCTTCCATTAGGTTCTGATCGGCGGTACCAGACTTATGTCTTGGCACCAGTCCCCATGGATTGGTACCCTTCGGTTGATCCCCGGAGCGAGGCGGGCAAGATTGTGTAAAGACTAAGGACAAGATCCTGACTTCCAGATTAATCGCCTGCCTCACCTTTGCCACCCGTTCGGACGGTATCCAAGGCCTGCCATAGGCAAGAGCCTGAACAGATAAGGATGAACCGGCATGGTCCGCAGATCGCCGCTATCTTTTGCAAGGAGATTGCCATGACACATACCACCCTTTTCGTCGGCATCGATGTGGCCAAGGCCAAATTCGATGTGGCGCTCTTGAACGCGGAAGGCAAGTATCACAGCAAGGTCTTTCCCAACACGCCGCCCGGATATCTGCAGCTTCTGGAGTGGCTGACCAAACACGATGCCCTGGGAGCCCATCTCTGCATGGAAACCACAGGCGTCTACGGGCGTGACCTGGCCCATTTTCTGGTCCAGCAGCAACTCCTCGTCAGCGTGGTCAACCCGGCCCAGGTTCATGCCTTTGGCAGGACAGAGCTGAACCGCGCCAAAACCGACAAGGCCGATGCCCGGCTCATCGCCCGTTATTGCCAGATGCACCGGCCTGCACCCTGGGCACCCCCCGCAGAGGAGATTGCCACCCTACAAGCATTGGTGCAGCGGCTGGAGGATCTCTTGGGGCTCCAAACGATGGAAAACAGCCGACTGGAAGCGGCTGCAGGGCCAGCGCGGGAGTCCGTGGAGGCTGTCCTGCATTTTGTTCAGAACAGATTGAGATGGTCCGTCTGCAGATCCATATCCACATCGATCAACACCCCGATCTCAAAAGCCAAAAGGAGCGGCTATCCAGCATCCCGGGTATTGGTGACAACACCGCTGCCACCTTGCTGGCCTTCCTCAGCCCCCTGGAATGGTTCCACACTGTCAAGCAGGTGGTCGCCTATGCTGGCCTCAATCCCCGCATTCGCCAGTCTGGCCAATGGGCAGGAAAGAGCCCCATTGCCAAGACGGGAAATATTCTGCTGCGCAAAGCGCTCTATCTTCCAGCGGTGGTAGCCAAGCGGCACAATCCAGTTATTGCGGCCTTTTGCGATCGGCTATTGGCTAGAGGTAAACGACCCATGCAGGTGGTGATAGCGGCCATGCGTAGGCTCCTTCATCTGGCCTTCGGCGTGCTTAAATCTGAGCAACCATTCGACCCCAACTTTGGGGTTGCATAGCAGCCCTCAAGACGGTATCTGGAAGCGGTCATTCATTGGCTTCGATCAAATGACATCATCCGACCCCACCAAGCGGCCACCCAATCCGGCAGAGCTCCAACGACAGGTTCCAGAGCCGAGCGGTAACTCAGTGCGTCTTCCCAAGGACAGGAGGCGACTAAAGCGGCCAGTGGTTTACTCCATCAAAAATGGTAGATTCTAAACACAGGTCGGTCATTTTCATTTCGTATGGGGTGTGTGCCCACTGTTGATAATGCTTACGATCCAGCCAATCAGGCTCAATACTGGTGCGATTCAGTCGGTGTTGGCATATGCTAAAAATACGAGAATTTAAGCGGCACCCGGGGAAAATTAGTTGCGACGTTGAAAAGATATAATGGACATAATACTGCCATTCAACGCTGACCTTTAATTCAGGGGATCAAGCTGCGTGCGCAGCGGGTGATTCGTGTGACACGAAATATTGTCGATCGGAAAGGAATCGTTCATTGCTAAACACAGATTTCTACGCGGGTGCCGTCATACGGCTGGCGACCCTGCAGAAGCAAAGAGATCAGGCGGGTCAGCTGCTTTTCGCCACCGTGTCCCTGCTCCCTCGCGGCAGACCTCTACCTCCTTCGATGGAGGGATTGCATCGATGCCCCGTCGGGAAAACCGGCGAAACTGTTTTCTTTCGCCGTGTGTTGTTAAGTGCGCAAGAAGCGGTTAAATGGTATCGCTCACTTGGCAGTGGTGATGATAGTTCCCCGACTCCCTCTCAAAGTCGGGAGTGCAATAGATACGATGGGATCAAGATAGACGTTTCAGCGCTGATTGATGACCCAACCTGGCCGTACCTCGGCCTGCCGATAGGGGAGGGTTTGTTTGCACATCCTTCCGGACGCAGCCATCCGGCCCCCTTTATTGGCAATGCTCCCTCCCGCGTCCATCGCCGTTTCGGTAGCCAGGATGGCTTTGCCTTGATGCTGGCTGATGATAAAGCCGTGGCCTTTGTTGCAAGACGATTGCATATTGATCTGCGGCTTTATAGAGAATATCTGGGAAGCATTGTCCTGGTTGTGCCAGACCCTGTGCTCAAGCAGATTGATCACTTTATGATTCCTGCTTCTAACGATAGGGGCGAACGTATTTTTTATCATTTTGTCCCTCGTGCAGGTGAATCGCCTTCGGATCTAAAACTCACCACCTTCGATAAGCAGAACCACTTGCTTACCGACTTTGCTACTCAAGATATTCCTAGCAATGGCATTCTGGATATAGACAAGGGTAACTGCATAGGAGAATATGGCTATATTGTTTCTCACCCAAAACATGGCGTGCTAGCCTATAGTCCTCCACGCCCATTTCTCCGCCAAGTTGGTTTCAATGTTGAAATAGCCTCCCCTGAAACTAAAATAGTTAGAGTCCCAATCAATGAATCCGCCAATTCCCAATACATGGAATACCAAGCGGCCCGACAATCACTCCCTGCCACGAGAAGCCTCATAGGCGATGCACTGCGTATACCCAATGTCAATGCCCGTGTCGCTATTGCGGCCTCTCTTCGCGAAAAGCTTGCAAGTTCCGAACAATATGGCCAGCGATGGTTCCCAGACGGCTCCCGTGAAGAGGCTATGCGCTTTATCCAAGGCGAACTAAGGCGAGCCAAATCCCGAGTTATGATTGCAGATCCTTACCTTGCTGGATTGCAATTGGGGCAATTTCTGTATGCCGTCAATCCTGAAACAACACCTGTGACCTTGCTGACTTCCAGGTTAGCATTCAAATCAATAAAACAAAAATCTGTAAAAACGGCATGGTGGGAAATGATAATCGAGGGGCTGGGGTTCAAGTCGAAGCAACAAGTACCATCAAAGATAAAGGATTTCGATCAACGGCTCGCCCAAATGGAAAGAGATGCTAAGATTGCAGCCAAGGTATATGTGCTTCAGTCACCCATCCTGCACGACCGCTTCCTGGTAATAGACGATGCTGTCTGGTTCCTCGGAAACTCGCTGAACACTCTGGGTGACAAGGCATCTCTGCTCGTCAAGCTGCCCAACCCGGATGAGGTCATTGACCAGCTTGAAGGCATGCTGAAACAGGCAATGTCCTTCGATAACTATAAGAAGCGCCAAGACCTGAAGGGCACCTCGTTATGAAGCCATTTGCACGTGACATTGTAATTGCCCCGAAGCCAGAACGCCCGTTCCCAGATAAAAAAATTCTTTGGGGAAGCCAAGATGGTGGGCAAAACCGGTTCCCGACAATCTTTGCTGCCTATGATCGGAAACATTCCGACAATCCTGTTCCCTTGAAAAAATTTGGCGAGGCAGTATCAGAAGCTCAGGAGCGGGTCTGGATTGTCGACGAATATCTGCTGAAATCCGACAGCGGAAACCCCGCAGAACGAATCGAACAAATTCTGACATGGCTGCCATTACGGCTTGCCGCAAGCGATATTCGACTGCTGACGAAACGCCACCAAGAAATTGGTGAAGATGACCTGAATAAATTCCAGAAGTACGCGCAGGAAATCAATGACAGTGCAGCAAGGCGTGAGAAGGAATGCCGCATCGAGATCAGATTGCACCTCAAACAAGATTGCGATTTCATCCACGACCGATTCGCCATCATTGATGATGAACTCTGGAATTTTGGTGGAACGGTGGGTGGATTTCATTCCAGAGTCAGCGCCGCCAGCCGGGGCTGGCGAGCGGTAGATCATGGCGCCATCGATTTCTTTGAGGAAATCTGGAACAAGGGAGAAAGAAAATGAACGAGCATTGGCCGAGCGAACACCATGCCAAAAGTCGGGAAGCCTTTGCGGATTCCTCGTTCAAGAATGAGCAAGACTTTCTCGATTTATTAGACGCCTTTCCTAACGGCCTGCCACGCGATTTCGATGAAGTCGTGGCCTGGATAGTGAACAAGGATGGCGACCTTGTCGAACTTGAACAACGCATCGTCCCGATCGTAGGTGCGGCCAATTTGCAGACTTATCTAGATAGCCAAACCTTGCTGATGACTCTTGCTTGCGCGGCTGCATTTGCCCGCTCTCCCTCGTTACAAACCTGGTGCAGGGTCAAGGCATTCAAGTACAACTCCTGGCAACTTGCGCGTTGGCTCTCCGAAGCTATGATGGCGTATGTGCAGGTTACTCTCTCGGCACGTGATGCTTATGTATTGCTTGCCAAGGAGGTTTTTTCCGGTCTGGAAAATTTCTCACTCCAATCCAAATTCGACCGCACCAACAAAGAGCGAGCGAGCGTGTGGAACTGCTGGAACAAACGTCAGGACAAGCTTGAAGAAATATGGTGTGACTTGCGCGGCGGGCAAGCCTTCATGATTTACGAAGAAGAGCTCTCGTTATTCCAGGTGTTCTACAAACTGGAACCGGACGAGTTTATTCATACAATATCGGGATCAGCCAACCCTTACTTGGTCAGCGCAATGTTATTCGTGGCAGGCATCGGCGCATTTTCCCCGCGATTCTCAGAATGGAAACGAATGATTGCCGCAGCCCCCCCTGCTTTCGAGGATGGAGGCAGATGGAATGGTTCTGTCCTGATGCCGCTGCTTTTGGTAGAGGCTCGCAGCCAATTGTTGCAGGTGGAACGGCTTCATCGAAATCCAGGCTCCACATTTACTTCCAACGAGATTGATGAGGTAAAGCAGGAAATAACCAGCACCGCCAAACTCATCGTAACTATTTTGGTTACACGTCAAGATGCCCTCGCCATTTTTGTCCGCTGGGCGCCTTGGCTGATACGGCAAATCCTGGGACAGACTTCGATGGAAATCGATAATGTAACGTCCCCGGCATTTGCCGATGATGCCTTGATAGCTGAAATCGGACGCAAGCTCGGCGAAAGTCCGTTGCCTCAAGCCAGTCCTGATGACGCACCTTTATGGGAGGCCTGGTGCTATCAATGTGTACTGAGTTCGCTTGCCTATAACGGGCATATTCAAGCACCAGCGTGGGAAATCTTTGGAAATGAATGGCGACTGTTGCCTGAGGATTGGGTTGAACACAAAGGACAACTTTTGCGCGCTCATGCCAGCCTGATCGGCATAATGAACAAAGAAATCCCAGGTATGGCCGCGAACTTACTAGCTTATCCAATTGCGCAATCTTCTTCTCCTACGGAAGCGTGGATCGCCTTATGGAATGATGCCATCACCTTGCGAGAAATTGTGGAATTCGGTGATTCAGACGCAGTCAAAGACGAATACAGCTCGCGCTCGGAGGCCGGAAAGCTTTTGCTCTTGCTCTTCGGGATCGGCCTGGCAATTTTTGATCAAGGCGCAGCTCGCAGTACTGACAACAAGTCGACTGAAGCCAGATCACTTGTCAGCCTGTTTACAGAACTCAATTCCGCAACTTGTGAAATGCGGGAAATCGACAGCACATTGAACCATGATAAATGGCTCTTGATTGTCCAACACTTGGCAATCAGGAGAATGATTTGGGAGTATCCTTCTGGCAACGAAACCACATCAATGAATCCCCAGGTTTTCAAAGTCGACGATACCCCGACCGTTTCCGATATTCTTTCCGAGGCGAAAGGCAACGTGATAGAACTGGTCGCCATCCTGCAATCCCTCTTGCTCAACAGTCCGGATGCCTCAAGGCTGAAAGCCAATCTCAATACAGCAACAATCGATTTATTCGATGTTATACAGTCGATCAGGAGCCTAAACCAAAGTCACCCGCGCAAATATCCTATTGATGAGGCTCAGCTGCGACCGCTGGAAGGCCTACTGAGTTAGAGGCACACTGCATACCGATGCATTTGCATTTCTGGGGTCGAATCGGTCTGGGGAGGCTGACTGACCGCAAAGGCCGATTTGTGTGCATTAGCCCAATGGCCGGTCTCGCTGCGTTGCTGTCACTCCTGGCTGCAGGGCGAATGGCGGCAACGGGTCGGAAACCGCCCATTGGTGGTCAGATACCTGGGCAAATGGATGAGTTGCGTTTGTGTAGACGCACGCCTACACTTCTCTCATGGAGATAGTGGGCTTCGATTGGGATAGCGGCAACTGGCCGAAGTGCGGAAAGCATGGCGTTTCCCGCCAAGTGATAGAGCGATTGTTTCTCGAAGGAAGGGTGATGGTTGCTCCCGACCCGAAGCACTCCCTCCCGACAGAAAGTCGGCATATTGCGGTGGGCCGGGTCGATGGCAGGCCAATGTTCGTGGCGTTTGCCATCAGGGATGACCTCATTCGCCCGATCAGTGCCCGTTACATGCACGAGAAGGAGATTACGAATTATGAAGCAGGTACCTAAGTTCAAGACTGATGCAGAGGCCGAAGCGTTCCTAGAGCAGGACCTGTCCGACCTCGACTTCCGGCAGTTCCAGCCAATGCGCTTCGAAATCGCGCCGAAAGACGCCGCCCTGAACATGCGGTTACCCGAAGCATTGCTGGAAGCCGTGAAGGCCAAAGCCAAAGCCAAGGGCGTGCCCTACACCCGCTACGTGCGCATGCTTCTGGAAGCCGATGTAGCTCGACCACGTCATCAGCAGTAGCCGAGTATTGTACCCACTCTCCAACGTAAGCAATGGACAGCTTCCGACCCACTCCCGCCGGTCGCGTATTGCTAACACGCCGTCGGCTCCAGGCACAACAGCCGTCGTTCAACGTTCCACATGAGCCGCGGCTTGTCCTGGAGCGCAGCGGAAGAGTAAGCCATCGGCTCGATGTGGTTGTTAGAGCTATAGCTCATTTACAAGATCCACTGAAAATTTTGATTTAATTTTACTTCTGGCCCCAGAAATTCCATCAAGCTCATTATATAGTTCGCTAAATATCTTGAAGCGCTTGTAGGATTGGCAATCTTCCCTGTAATCAAGAAACATTTGTATAATCGTCGAAATGCCAGATGATCCAGGTTTTATGATTGACTTAGAAACGTCAGAGCTTGACACTTTTTTTCGTAAAAGCTGCGGTTTTTTGAAGTCACCTTTTATAAGGCGATGCCATGACGCATTCCATTCATCAATGACATCTTTTTTGTCTCTCAGTGAGCCAGCTTTCTCTATGGATGAATTATATTTACCATTTAACTCTCTAAGACCACAAAAATCACTTCTGATCTGACGAAGAACCTCAATTGCATGATCATGAGAAAGCGCCTGATCGACTAGCAATGTGAAAAGTGGGGGAACGTTTTCTAAATAATCAACAAAGAATTCCCCCGTATTAGCAGTTATCGCTTTTATGACTCCCTGTAAATGTTTATCTAAATCGGAAATCCTATCAACATGGAATGGAACATGCCTCTTTTTAGTTGAATCGGCACTTTCCAACCCCTGTAGAGACAATGGCAAAATGGATACGGATTTTGAATAATCAGATATTTCATTCAGCAATCCCAACTGCCATAGTCTAAGATACGCCATTGAAAGTGGTGCTTCCTCAATAAGACTATCGTATTCGCTCCTACTTACATTGCCATTATGTTGTGAGAACCACTTATAATCCTCTTGCATGAGTGTATCAATATTTGATAAATCCATTGATAAATCAATGGTTACTCCTTTTATCAAATCATCAGAATGATTCAGACATTCAGAGCTTATGTACTCAAAGATTGTATTATCAGGGTCAAGAACTTTAAGTTCTGAATATTTTTTATATCTTTCAGGTAGAACAACCTTATCGAATAGTACGTAAGCATCCACAAATGATGAAACTCTAGATACCAGCTCGGAAGACCAAGCGCTTATATATGATCGAGGCATGACGAAGTATAGAAATGCGTCCGCAGACCAAAATGGTATAGTTGCTTTATTTGACACGGAATTTCCTTAGTGCTCTAACAGCTGATTAGACGGAATCCGCCATAACAATGCTACATGGATTCTGTATAGCACCAATTGAGCGGCATCCTTGCCTGCTTACTAATCCATTGATTGTGCAGCACTTATCTCAAAGACATCGTCTTCACTACGCTGCGCCCTTCGATGTTATACGGAATCTATATATCACCGGCATACGGATTACGTCGGGCCATGTCCTGAAACGCTATCAGTTTTCCACGCACCATACTGCCGCCCTTTAATCGTGTCCCTGTACAAACATCAGACCGATAAGGTTGATGTCCGTTCACGGGGTTTAGGCAGACGGCCAAATGTAGTGGCCAAGGAGACCGCTTCTGGCCGATAATAGCCCTTCCCATGCCGCCTGTGAAGGTCTGCTTTCGCTGCAAATCGGCCATTATTCACCTTAATCAAGCTGCGTGGCGTTCAAGCACCTCATAACCGATGCAGGCCAGCCAAACGGTCTTTGGTATCGGCCGCGAGCCGTTTTTGTAATAGGCCATCATGCGCCGAGTCATACCGATGGCTTCTGCCGCATGGCTTAGACTGAGATTGTTCCGCTCCATCCATTGGATGAAGTCCTCACGCGTTGGTAATCCTGCCTGTTTCCTCCCCAGGGCATAGAGACGGTCTGCGCCCAGATCCAATCCGCCGGGCCAACTCAGACCGTCGCCCCAGTCATCTGCATGCCCCTGAGCAAAGAAGGCCGGATTATGTAGCGCGCAAAAGGGATCTTCCCTCCGTGGCGGACCAATAAGATCCTTGAGATCCGTCGTAAACACTTCGCCGGTGGACCAATGGATTTCTATTTGGAACGGGCCAGTAATCGTCGCCGTTTCAATTCTGGGTGCTTGATTCATGGATTCAACCTCCGATATTCCATCAACAGGACCTCCCGATGCGCCTCAATCCAAGTCCGCACCGGTTCCAATCGCTTCCGGGGCGAGACATAGCCGATCAAAAGCGCGCCTGTCTCAATGGCCAGCGACACACGGGATCCGTCACGAAACTGCACATGGACGTGCGGAAGCGGATGCTGCTCCCGGCCGTTGATGCGTACACGCCAGTCATCCCCAACTGAGTAGTTGGTCATGGCTTCATGATAGGGAAATCATTGCACCATATCCAGGTTGTTATTCCATTCCGCTACACTTCGGTTTGTTCTGCCATATCCAGCGCATCGTCGACCTCGAGCCCAGGTGACGGACGGTGCTCTCCAGCTTGGCATGCCCAGCAGAAGTTGCACGGCGCGGAACGCTATGACCAAGATCCACGTCCCTTCAAATGGACCGCCACTGCCGACTCGATTCTTGCCCAGGCAACCAAGATTGGTAATCTTATTTCAGGGACAGCATACTAGCTTTTACTTTCGATTAGGGAAACCAAGATGAACACTGTTGCCGAGACATAAACCCATTCATGGAATGGGCGGCGAAGAGGCAATAATTGGTTCAGTGAAAAGTCACGTTGTTCAATGAGGATACGACAGATGAAGAAAGCAATAGAGATCATGGTAACGATAGTTGTGCTAGTTATGCTTGGTATAGGTGTTTCGCAAGCGGAGGCTGCGATGCCAAGCAATGCAAATGCTATGGAAAAAATACATATGTATTTCGTACATCATAATTTTGGCTTTGCTAGAAACTTTTATCAATTCCATCCTGGTCCACATTGGGACCTGATGAATGCCTCCGCGTTGCATTTGACCGCAGAGCAAATAAAAAAGGAAAAAATACTGGTGATAGGCATGATGCAGAACACTGAGCACGGCGTTATGGCTCTCAAGAAAGCCTACCGAAAATACAGAGAAGAAGCGAAGCGGCCAGATCCGTCCATTAAAGTGTTGACTCAAGATGTCCAGGCTGTTGGCCGCGCTCAAGCTTATCTTGGTTATGTGATGATCCCGTATCACATGAAGGGGTACCGACTCCTTGATCCTGCTCAGCAGGCTATCTATCACCATCTCGCTCGTGAGAATTGGAACCACATGATGCATGGTTGAATAACGTCAAAATCCCATGCCGCGATCCAGGTTGTGGCGCATGGTGCGCTCCTGTTTCCGAAGCGCGACCTTCCGGCCATCCACCAGCCGCCACATTCGACTCGATCCCCACTCGCTCGGCGGCGACGACCGACTGTCGCGCAGCTTTTTGCAACCGCTCCCAGACGGTGTTGTCGTACTTCCGTTGCTTGCCCGCGCCATTGGGTCGCGCAGGGCTATTTCTGGCTGACGACCGGTACGCCGCCCAGAGCCAGACCGAGACGGCGTATGTGCGCGCTCCATGATGGTACCGGCAGTGAGGCTCGTGTCACTTCCGGCAACGGAGTACGCCGGGGCAGTGGAGATGCGGTAAGGCTCACCGGATGTGCCACATCAAGAACAGACAAAGTCATTGCCTCATCACGAATACTCAAGGTATGCCGCACATGCCGCCTCGTTTGGAAACAGCCGCTGGAACTCCGGCAACGAATGCGGAAATGCCAAATCACCTCGCTCAAGAATAATAAAACTTTCATCATGGATAAAAAATTTATTGTTTTCCACTGGCCTGCTGTAAGGTATACATTGCGTTGGCTATTTATATCGATGGCATATCTGGTGATTACTTTATGCTGATCATTTCGATATATAACCGGACATTATTGAGACATTATTGACTTTTATACGGCATTTTCTGCCGCCATATTCGGCAGGACATGCCATGGGCAATGCGCGCTTAGGCCACTGAAACATTTCGGCAACCGGCACGCAAGGTTTTTAGATAAGCCACCCGCCGTAGATACAGGCCATGGGCCTCGTAACTTGTACAATTTACATAATATCAACCTGTTACATACAGAGAGGTGCGCATGTTTACTAGAAAATGGCAGCCGCTACGCTGGGTGCGCTATGTGGCTCTGGCTCCTTTACTGCTGTTACTGAATGGCTGCGCGACGCACTCCATATGGTGGATATTTGATCCTCATGGGGTGGGCGCCAAGGCCAGTTTCGATTACATGATGATCGATGTGGCGGTAATGTTGGGTATTGTCGGTCTGACCGCTATTATGATTGTCTGGTTTATGTGGCGTTATCACAAAGGTAAAAACCGCGGTACGTATGACGGAAAATGGGCGCATTCGACCACGATTGAAGTATTCGTCTGGGGTATTCCCATCGTGGCCGTAGGGTTCCTGTCTTGGGTGGTAGCGATAAATGGGTCATTTGCCGTTAACCCCTATAATCCGACGGTGATTACCCGTCACCTGAAACCCCATGGTGATCCCATCGAGGTGGATGTGATCGCCACGGACTGGCAATGGTTGTTCATTTATCCGCAATACCATATGGCGGTGGCCAACGAACTGGTGGTGCCTGCCCATACCCCCATTTTCTTCAAGCTGACTTCGACGGCGGTGACGACGGATTTCTTCGTGCCGCAATTGCTGGGGATGATTGATGTGATGCCCGGCATGCGGACCAAGGATGCTCTGGAGAGCGACAGCATTGGGCGGTATCAGGGCGTCGCCGCTAATTACTGTGGTGCCGGCACCTCGTGGATGCTCTTTAAGACCCGTGTGGTATCCAAGAGTGAATTCGCAAGCTGGGTGCATCATGCCCAGCAATCCACCGGTAACCTGACCGTAGCAGGATTCAACCGGTTTGCCGAGCCTTATATCAATATAAATAATAAGGTGGAGTATTTTTCTCAGGTTCAGAAAGGATTGTTTAATCAGGTCATCCTGGAAGTGATGCAGGGCAGGAAGTGGCCTTTGCCCATGTTCATGACCGAAAACATGGTGGGCTATTTGAAGAAACAGGCCGCGGAACACCGGGCTTAACCGGATTGAAGGAGAAATCACTATGCTCGTAAATTTACCTGGTCCATGGAACCCGTGGTTGGGGCGCCTCGCACTTTCCGAAATTCCCTATACGAATCCCATTCTCGCACCATTATTTGTGGTCGTGGTGGTGCTTGTACTGCTGATGGTCGCCGGTATTACCTACTATGGGAAGTGGGGCTATCTCTGGAAGGAATGGCTGACCACGGTGGACCATAAAAAACTGGGGATCATGTACATCATTCTTGGCCTGGTCATGTTATTCCGGGGCTTCATCGATGGCCTGATGATGCGCACCCAGCAGGCGATGGCGGTCGGTCCGCATGCTTCGGGAATGATGGGCGCCGTACACGGGTATCTTACCCCCTTTCATTTTGGCCAGATTTATAGCGCACATGGCATGATCATGATTCTTCTGGCGGCCACGCCATTGCTGGTCGGGATTATGAACATCGTGATCCCGTTGCAGATTGGTGCCCGTGACATGGCCTATCCCTATCTCAATGCCCTGGGATTGTGGATTACGGCGGCGGCCGTCGTGCTGGTCATGGCTTCCTTGTTTGTGGGCGATTTTGCCCATAATGGCTGGTTTGGCTATGCGCCCATTTTTGAACTGGCCTATAGTCCAGGGGTGGGTGTGGACTACTGGATCTGGACGTTCCAACTGGTGGCGCTCGGCACGACCCTGGGTAGCATCAACTTCATCGCGACCATTGTAAAAATGCGGGCTCCGGGAATGAAGTGGTTGCGCCTACCGATGTTTACCTGGGCTTCGCTGTCCGCCAACATCATTGCGTTGACCTCTTTTCCCTGTTTGCAGGTGGCGATTGGACTGGTGGCCGCCGATCGTTATCTGGGCACGCACTTTTTTACCGCAGGATTTGGTGGAAACCTCATGCTGTATACCAATCTCTTCTGGCTCTGGGGTCATCCTGAAGTATATTTTGTCATTCTCCCCGCATTCGGAATGATCTCGGAAATCATCCCCACGTTTTCCGAGAAGCCGCTTTTTGGTTATGTCACCATGGTACTGGCGACTTTTGCCATCGCCGGCGTGTCGTGGCTGGTTTGGCTGCATCACTTTTTCACCATGGGCATGGGACCCTACGTGAGCACGGAGTTTAGTGTGGCGACCATGCTGGTGGGGATTCCTACCGGTGTCAAAGTGTTCAACTGGGCATTTACCATGTACCGCGGGCGACTGACCTATACGGCCGCCATGTACTGGGCGTTAGGCGCGTTATTTCTGTTGCTGGTGGGTGGTTTGACGGGGATGATGCTGTCTATTCCGGCCATCAATTATATGGTGCATAACAGCGTTTTCGTCGTGGCTCATTTTCACATGATGCTCCTGTGCATCGTGTATGCGATTTTCGGCAGCGTCATTTATTGGTTTCCCAAGGTGTTCGGCTATACATTAAACGAGGCCTGGGGCAAGACCATGTTCTGGCTTTTCAGCGCCGGGACGGCGTTGGTCTTTATTCCCATGTTTATGGAAGGTTTCATGGGGATGACACGGCGTTTGGATTGGCCGTTTGATCCACACTGGGCACCTTACCTGGATATTCAGATGCTGGGCATCCTGGCGTATGTGCTTTCCATACTGGCGTTTGTGGTCATGCTGTACGTGAGCATCCGTGATCGTGCGCAACATCGGGCCGCTGCGGATGCCTGGGGAACTTCCCGCTCTCTGGAATGGCTGACAGCGTCGCCCGTGCCGTTTTACAACTTTGCCGTGGTGCCGCAGGTGAATGCCAGGGACGAGGCGGCGTGGCGGCGTGAGCATGGGCTGTCGGCCCAGCGCGCGAGCCATTACGACGCGATCCATATGCCCAATAACACCGGCAACGCCATCATTATCGGGGGCTTGACCTTTGTCCTGGGATTCGCTCTGACCTGGCGCATTTGGTGGCTCTCCCTGATCAGCCTCCTGGCCATCATCGCCATGATGATCTCCCACTCGGCGAAGGGGGATCCCGGCCATGTCATCCCGGCGGAAGAAATGGAGCGTATGGATCGTGAGGCGGAACGCGCCATGCCGCGCGCCGATCTGCCCCGGCATTCCGGTGGCGTGCTTGGCGGCGCCATCGCTTACGATTCCGGGGCGGCTGGCGCAGGTTCGCGGAACCTGCGGGGCGCTCCCGATCATCGTCCCTGAAGCGCGCGGCGTAGGTGAGGTCGTGATATGGCTCACGATTCACCTGACCAGCAAATAGATAAGGAGTTTTTATGAATTCTGCAGCAGAGAAAGTGGATCCGGAAAAGGTGGTGCTGTGGGCCGGTGGGCATGAAGGACATGACGTGATTTCCACGCGCACCTTCGGATTCTGGTTGTATATATTGAGCGACGGCATGCTTTTCGCCACGCTGTTTGCGGCCTACGGTGTGCTCAGTTACACGCACAGCTATTACACCGGACCGACGCCCGCGCAATTTGTCGCGCCCTGGTACACCTTCATTCAGACCATGGCGCTGTTTCTCAGCGTGCTCGCCTATGGATTTTCGATGACCGCACTGAAGCATGGCAACCGGGCTGGCGTGATCAACGGGTTGCTTGCGGCTAGCGTGTTGGGGGTGGTTTTTCTCGGACTGGATATCCACGATGTTCTGCGGTTGTTCGGCGTGCACATCACCCCGCGGACCAGTGGGGGCCTCTCGGCATTCTACGTGCTGACCCAAGTGCATGCCGCGCATATTTTCTTCGGTTTAATCTGGATGCTGGTGATGATCTACCAGGTGATGCGTAAAGAATTTACCGAGGAGGTCATCGGCCGGCTGATCAGTCTGCGCATGTTCTGGCAGTTTCAAGCGGTGATGTGGGTGTTTATTTACGTGTTTGTCTATTTGTGGGGGTACATGTCATGAGTCATGGACAAGATAATCCGTTGGCGCATCCTGAAGTGCAGATGGCCAATAACCGCAGCTATGTGACAGGTTTCATCGTCGCGTCACTGCTCATGGCGGCGGCAACCGTTCTCGTCAGCGGGCATCTGTTGCCGCCCTTCGCGCTGTTGCTGGCGATCACGGGTTGTGCCGGTCTGGCGATTATCGCGCAAGTTTATTTCCTGTTGCACATGGACCTTTCGGAACACAGCATCTGGAATACCGTTGCCCTGATCATGTTTATTCCTTTGTTTGTGATTACGATAGGGTTGACCTGGTGGATGTTCTCGCAGTTGTATCTGCGGACGATGCCCATGATTCCGGGTATGCCTGGGATGCATTGAGGGGGTGGTGTGTCATGGAGGATAGCATCCAGCACCATGCCCCTGGGCTTTTCTCCATGATCTCTGGGTTTTGGCCAAAGCCCGGGTAATTTCCCTGCTGGTTTTCAACACCGCCATTCTTGCCTGGGGCACCCATCCTCACCTGGATGGTCAGCATGGTGCCGACCGTGCTCACGGGCGACTGGGTGTATGGCGCGGTAGCATTAGTGTCTGGCGCCTGGTTTGTCAGAATGGCCCTGCGCCTCAAAACCATGCCCAAAGGGAAAGAGATGGACCAGTAGCCCGGAGCATGTTTGCCTACTCTTTTCTTGCCTCTTCATGCTCTTTATCGCCCCTGATCTTTGGTAAATTGATGATGAGCCATGGTTTTTTCTGATTGATACGACAAAATCATTCAGAGGGTTATCATGATGTTCAGCAAAACTACGGAATATGCCCTTCGAGGGCTCATTTATCTTGCCGCACAGACACCTGGAGAGCCGGTGTTGAGCCGCGACGTCGCCAAATATTTAGGTACTCCAAATCAGTGCGTGGCGAAGATATTTCGCATCCTGGCCAAGCGGGGGCTGCTGGAGTCGGTAAAGGGCCGTGGCGGTGGCTTTATGCTGATACCCGGAGCGGAGAAGTTCAATATACTGGATGTCGTGGAGGCCGTAGAAGGTCATTCTTCACCACATTGCATTTTAGGGCTGAAAGTCTGTGCCGATGAAACCGCCTGTCCGGTGCACTGCCAGTGGGCACACTTGCGTCTTCAAGAGATGGCTATGTTGCGCAAACACACTATTGGCGCCATGGCGCATGCGCTTTTCGCGGTTTCTGCGTGTGCATGACCGAAGCGGCCGTCCGGTCGGAGCTTGCCGATGCTACTCGCTCTGTACGCGGAGGGGAATGACCGCTTGCGCTGCAGAATCGACCATAGTCACCTGAATCAAGCTGCGTGGCGCTCAAGTGCTTCATAGCCGATGCAGGCCAGCCAAACGGTGTTGGTATCGGGCGGGAGCCGTCACGAAACGGCTACCCATTCCTCCACCCCTTGAAATGCACTATGATTCTGTCTGATCTTCGTCTGCCCAGCGATGAAGAAGACCATCTCCCGGAGGAGTATGAAAAGAATAATGCAACGCGCCTTTCTGATGACCTGCCTGATGATCTTCTCGTCATCGGTCCTGGCTTCTGACCAACGGCAAGCACTTTGGAACCGGCTGGAACATGCAACCTATATTCAAACAGGTTCGGGGAAAACGGTAATTTATGATTTTTTCGACCCTAACTGTCTGTATTGCGCGAAAGCATTCCAATTGGAACGTCCGATCGCCGATAAGGGCCAACTCACCGTTCGCTACGTGCCGGTAGGTTTCCTCACCGATTCCAGCTTTGGTAGGGCCGCCGCTATTCTTCAGGCGCGGAATCCACGAGAAGCCATGGAAAACAACTTTATGGATCTGCTCAGAACCGGGCACGCGGTGATTTCGTCTGCCACCGCCACGGAAGCCACTCATTCCGCGTTACGGCGGAATGAGCGAATTTTTATAGATACCGGCGCCACCACCTTACCCGAGTTGGTGTATAGACTTCCCGATGGGCAGGTGAAGTCCTTTCGCGGCGAGTTGTCGACGGAACAACTCGGCCTTCTGATTTCTGGGCACGGACTAGACAGTTAGAGGCCGGTCAAGCTTCTCAGAACTGGTAGGACACGCCCGCGTTGGCCATGAAATGCGCGACCTGCTGATAGCCATTGGCGTAACGATAAATCGGCAAATAAACCGAAGTATTCAATAACCATTTGCTGCTCAGGTTGATCTGCACGCCTGGGGCGATATATAGGTTGGAGTAACCACTGTTCATATTGCCATAGGCGGCATCGCCGCCACCTTGGTCATGGCCACGCCACTGATAGCTCAACTGCAGGGTGGGGACCAACCGGGTGCTGGTCTCTATCCCGTCATAATGCGCCCCCACGGCAAGATTCACGCTGTCCCCCGGACGATACCCCTGGTAACTGTCGAGGGCGTGCCGCCACAGGATTTGCGTGAACCATCCCCAGTCGGACTCATTCCCTACCTTATATCCGCCAAGCAGCAAGTCGTTCGTGCCCGTTCCTGGTTGAGTGTCTCGATCCATGATCGGATCCCCTTGATAATAATTACCGGCATTGGTCGGCCCGGTGGGCAGTTTTACACCAAAGGTTATGCCGCTGGACATATCGCTTGAGAAACCGGTGTACATGCCCATGATGCGGATATCCGAAAGAACCGTGGCGTTGGAGGTGAGTATTTGCGGCGAAACACCCTGGCTGGCATCGGTAGACCCGACGGTGCCATTGCTGTCGGTGACGAAGTGCCTATTCCAGTATGGGATCATCGCCATGACCCCCCACTGATGATTGAACATATGCTGAATATTTAAGTTAAAGAAGTTTGTCTCTATTTGCTTGTCCGGATTTAAGTTGCCCGGCACGATACCACTACCATGCTGAGTTTCATTCTGATTCATATAGTCGTATTGAAGAGAGATCCGGGTTTTATAAAAAGTGCTGGGAAGACCAGGCAAACCCAGGTTGAAAACGCCACAGCCGCAAGCGCAGGCGGAGGCCATGTTTGGAGTCATGGCGATGGTGATCAAGGTCATCGTGGTCGACAAAAAACGTAATGTTGCAACCTTGCGTAGATTATATGTGTTGGCCATACCTGTTTCCTCCTGTGTGATATCATGATAAGGCACATGCATATTACACGCTGCGCAACCCGTGTTGACTGTGGCAAATTGTCGCAGCATCACTCCCGTCCACCCGCTGGTGGGCGCCTCGAAAAAACCACGTGCGTCGCCCGAAGACAGGGTGCGGATTCTTGAATAAGGATGAGCGCCATTTCCTGGGAGTTGGATTTTTCGAGATGCCCCATGGGGTATAGGTTTGCGCGATGCTGCGACAATTTGCCGCATTTACCCGGCGCTAAAGGTACCGTAAGGTGAATGCCATGCGGAGGCCGAATAATGGCCAGAAATACGATCCGACTATGGTAATATGAAGAAGATTAAAGAGACTATTTCTCATGCCGTAACGGGTGATTTATCCTCATTCAATGCACATGGTGAAAGCGTGAACCATGAGCAGAAAGAACTTGCTTGGTCCATTGCGCCGGGTTCCACTTTCGCCGTAACTCTGGATGGTTTGCCGTTGATCGCCATGCCGGTCGAAGCGGCGATCCGAACCTGGATGACTGCACAACCGCTAGCCCTGGTGAGCCCCGCCACGAGCGAAGGGGATATTTCGGGCAGTTTGGAAGCCAGGGAAGGACGTTGTGCGGGGGGCCGGTAAGAACACGGCGCATGCATTCCCTCTCCTTACTTCGCCCACGCATGTGGGCATTTTTTATTCAATGATTACAGCGGCGACTGCCAGAGTCTGTCCCAGCCCTGCTGGGCGGCGAGGCCGAGGCGTTGGGGGAGGGTGCTTTTGCGCTGGTAGTGGAGGGCGAGGACCTTGCCTTTCTGCGCCGCCTCCAGGAGGATTTCGTCGCTGGTGGCGAGCTGATCCACGAGGCCGAGCGTCAACGCCTTGTTGCCGGGCCAGGCTTCGCCGGTGGCGACTTGTTCCAGATTGAGTTGCGGGCGGTATTGTTGCACGAAGTCGCGGAACTGGGCGTGGATTTCTTCCAGTTCTTCCCGGAGCTTGGCGCGGCCCGTGTCGGTGTTTTCGCCGAAGAGGGTGACGGTGCGCTTGAACTTGCCCGCGGTGAACTGCTCCCAGTCGATGTGGCGGTCTTTGAGCCAGCGGTGGAAGTTGGGGATTTGGGCGACCACGCCGATGGAGCCGATGAGCGCGAAGGGGCTGGCGACGATACGGTCGGCGGTCACGGCCATCATGTAGCCGCCGCTGGCGGCGATGGCGTCCACCATTACGGTGACGTGGATCTTCGCGGTGCGCAGGCGCAGGATCTGGGCGGCGGCGAGACCGTAGGTGTTGACCATGCCGCCGCCGCTTTCCAGGCGCAGCAGGACGGTGTCTCCGGACTGGGCGGCCTGGAGGATGGCGGAGATTTCCTCACGCAGGGCGCTCACGGCGGAGGCGCGGATGTCCCCCTTGAAGTCGAGCAGATAGGTGCAGGGTTCCGTGTCGCCGTCCTTGGCTTTTTCCTTGCGGTCTTTTTTGCGGGCTTTTTGATGCGCTTTCAGGGCCTTTTTGTCGAGGCGGAGCTGCTGGACGTTTTCACTGGACTGTTCCAGTTGTTTACGCAGGTCGCTGACCTGCACCTGCCCGGCGGCGGGGCCCTTGCGCCTGTTCAGGGCGATGGCCGTGAGTCCCCCCGCGATGACGAGCAGGGCGACCACGATGGTGGCGGTGTCGGCGAGGAAGAGCAGGTAGTGACCGAAGAAGTTTTCCATGGCGCAAACTATATAACAGGGTGTGTGGCGGCGCTATACTCTCTGGCTGGCGTGTGGTTGAAGCTTAGGCGATGGGGGCGTTATCATTTGACCTCTTGCTGAAGGTGCGTCTTTCATGATCCAGGTGAAATTTTTTGCCAGTGTCCGTGAGCGGGTGGGAACGGAGGCGTTGCGTCTGCCCTGGCCGGAGCGCGGGGCGACGGTGGCGGAGGTGCTGGCGCTGGCCGAAGGGGAAACGGGGGTGACCCTGCGGGGCGCGCATGTGCTGGCGGCGGTGAATTTGCAACATGCGTCTTTCTCCAGCGTGGTGCGGGATGGTGATGAGGTGGCGTTCTTCCCTCCGGTGACGGGGGGTTAGAGTTGCTGGTTAAAGTTCAGCAAGAAGATTTCGATCCGATGGCGGAGATGGCGGCTTTTCCCGCCGGGCGCATCTCCGGCGCGGGGGGCGTGGTCACTTTTATCGGGACGGTGCGCGATTACAGCGGGACGGCGGAGATTCTCGGCATGGAGATCGAGCACTATCCGGGCATGACGGAGCGGGAGTTGGAGCGCCTCGGCGCCGAAGCGGCGCGGCGGTACGACATGCTCGACAGTCTGATCATCCACCGTTACGGGTGTCTGGCGCCGCAGGATACCATCGTGATGGTGGCCGTGTGGGCGCGGCACCGGGCGGCGGCCTTCGATGCCTGCCGCTTTCTCATCGACGTCCTGAAAACCCGCGCGCCTTTCTGGAAGAAGGAGCGCACCCCCGAGGGGATGCGCTGGGTGACCGATTGCCCCGGCTGCCGGGCCGGGAGCCGGGAGGGACACACCCACGCGCCCGATCTGGCCCATTACCCTGAACCTGTCATGAAGTGAGATGCTATGCCGAGTTTTGATGTGGTGTCCGAAGTGGATATGCAGGAGGTGGACAACGCTCTGCATACAACGGTCAAGGAAATTACCACCCGTTATGATTTCAAGGGCAGCAAGGCGCGGATGGAGCGCAAGGACAAGGAAATCATCCTGCTGGCCGAGGATGAGTACAAGCTGGGGCAGATGCTGGACCTGCTGTCGGCGCGCCTGGTGAAGCGGGGCGTGGATCTGAAGGCGCTGGAGGTGGGCCAGGTGGCGGCGGCGGCGGGAGGGCTGGAACGGCAGGTCCTGGGTTTGAAGGTGGGCCTGGAGACGGAAGTGTCCAAACGCCTGATCAAGTTTCTCAAAGAGGGCAAGTTCAAGGCGCAGGGCAGCATTCAGGGGGATCAATTGCGGGTGTCCGGCAAGAGCCGGGACGAACTGCAGGCGGCCATCGCCGCGCTGCGGGGGCATGATTTCGGCCTGCCTCTGCAATTCACGAATTTTCGGGATTGAGCATGCAAGAGGACGCCGCCCCGCCGCGGCACACGGCGCTCCATGACTGGCATGTGGCCCAAGGGGCCCGCATGGTCGAGTTCGCGGGCTGGGAGATGCCGCTGAATTATGGTTCGCAACTGGCGGAACACGCGGCGGTGCGGCACGCGGCCGGGCTTTTCGACGTCTCGCACATGCGGCCTCTGGAGGTGCGGGGTCCGGAGGCGCGGACGCTGCTGCGATACGCCCTGGCCAACGACGTGGCCAAGCTGGATGCGTGGCCGGGCAAGGCGCTGTACAGCACGTTGCTGCGGGCCGATGGCGGGATCATGGATGATCTGATCGTCTATCATCGCGGCGGGGGCGCGTACCGGATGGTGCTGAATGCGGCGGGGGCCGAGGCGGATGCGGCGCATCTGCAGGCGCTGGCCGACGCCCATGACTGGCGGGTGACCCTGTGCAAGCGGCCGGATCTGGGAATTCTCGCGGTGCAGGGTCCACAAGCGCGGACCATCGCGGCGATGGTGCTGGACTTGCCGGCGTTGTCTGGATTGGCGGTTTTTTACGCCCTGGAGCAGGACGGTTTTTTTGTCGGGCGCACCGGCTATACCGGCGAGGATGGGGTCGAGGTGGTCTGCGCGAATGCCTTGTTGCCGGATCTGGCGGATCGGCTGGTGGCGGCCGGCGCGCGGCCGGCGGGCTTGGCGGCGCGGGACAGCCTGCGTCTGGAGGCGGGCCTGGATCTCTACGGCCAGGACATGACGGCGGCGGATTCCCCGGATACGAGCAATCTGGCCTGGACGGTGGATCTGCGGACGCCGCGGGACTTTCTCGGGCGAGCGGCGCTGCTGGCGCGGCGGGCGGCGGGCGAGGGGGCGCGTTTGGTCGGATTGGCCCTGCGTGAAGGCATTCCACGCCACGGCTGCGTGGTGGAGGATGCCGGGGGGCGGCCCTGCGGAGTGGTCACCAGCGGCTTGTTCTCCCCCAGCCTGCAATGCGGCATCGCCCTGGCGCGCCTGGATGCCGCGATGGCGCCGGGAACGGTGTGCGCAGTGGTGGTGCGCGGGGCGCGCCGCCCGGCACAGGTGGTGAAACCCCCGTTCTGGCGGCACGGGGCGGCAACTTTTTCTTTCCCTGAGGAGCAAGAGGCATGAGCAAGATTCCGGAGACATTGCGTTACAGCGAGACCCATGAATGGGTCGAGGACCTGGGGGACGGACGCTGCCGGGTGGGAATTACCGACCATGCCCAGGAGTTGCTGGGGGATCTGGTCTATGTGGAGGCGCCCGCCGCGGGCAAGGCGATTCGCGGCGGTGAAGCCTGCGGGGTGCTGGAGTCGGTGAAGGCGGCGGCGGATTTCTACGCCCCGGTGGACGGCACGGTGACGGCGCATAACGAGGCGCTCGGCGACCACCCCCAGTGGATCAATGAAGATCCCTACGGCCGGGGCTGGATCATGGAGCTGGAAACGCATGCCGATGCCTGTTCCGGGCTGATGGATGCCGCCGCCTACGGCAAGCTGACCGAATCGTAAATACATGCCCTACATTCCCCACGACGCGGCGGAAACGGCGGCGATGCTGGCCGCCGTTGGCATTCAGCGCCTCGACCAGCTTTTTGACGAGATCCCGGCGGCCCTGCAGGCGGCGGACATGGCCCTGCCGGAAGGGCTCTCGGAGATGGCCCTGCAGCGGGAATTGGAGCACCGCGCCCTCGACAACGCCCCATTGCGCTGCTTCGCGGGCGCGGGCGCGTATGCGCACCATATCCCGGCCATCGTGTGGGACATCGCCAGCCGCGGCGAGTTTTATTCCGCCTATACGCCTTATCAGCCGGAAGCCAGTCAGGGCACGCTGCAGGTCCTTTACGAATATCAGAGCTTCATCACCCGGCTGACGGGCCTGGAGGTGAGCAACGCCTCCCTCTACGACGGCGCTTCGGGGCTGGCGGAGGCGTGCCTGATGGCCTTGCGCATCCAGGGCGGCGAGCCCGCCATCCTAGTGCCGGAGCACCTGCTGCCGAGCTGGCGGCGAGTGCTGGACAGCATGCTGGGTCTGCAGCGCATCCGGCTGCGCTCCGTCCCTTACGATCCGGACACCGGGACTTTGCGCCTGCCCGGCGATGCCGGCGGAGCGGCGGCGCTGATCATTCCCCAGATCAACGGGTTCGGGGTGCTGGAGGCGGTCGATGCCCTGACCGACTGGGCCCATGCCCACGGTCTGCTGGCCATCGCCGTGGTCAACCCACTGGCCCTGGCCTTGCTGAAGGCGCCGGGAGAGTGGGGCGCGCGGGGCGCCGATATGGCGGTGGGCGAGGGCCAGCCGCTGGGCATTCCGCTGACGGGGGGAGGGCCTTACTTCGGCTTTCTCGCCTGCCGCAAGGCCCATGTGCGCCAGTTGCCGGGGCGGCTGGTGGCGAAAACCGTGGACGGTCAGGGCCGCGAGGGCTTTTGTCTGACCCTGCAGGCGCGCGAGCAGCACATCCGCCGAGGCAAGGCGACCAGTAACATCTGCACCAATCAGGGCCTGATGGTGACGGCGGCGACCATCCATATGGCGGCCCTGGGCGGCCACGGACTGCGGCGGACGGCGTTGACCTGTCATCAGCGGGCGAGCCGTCTGCGCAAACATCTGGCGGCGCTGCCGGAGGTGCGGCTGCCCTATGCCGGACCCTTTTTTCACGAGTTCGTGCTGCGCCTGCCGCGTCCGGCCAGCGCGGTGCGGGATGCGCTGCTGGGGCACGGCATACTGGCGGGTGTGCCGCTGGCCGACTCGGGCCTGGGGGAGGCGGGGGACCTGCTGGTCTGCGCCACCGAACTCCTGGAGGAAGCGGATCTGCGGGCGTATCGCGACGCCCTGGCGGCGGTGCTGGAGACGGTATGAGCGATTCCATTTTCGATCACGATCACCATTTCCCGGCGGCGGATGACCCGGCGGACATCCCGGCGCACCTGCTGCGGCAGACCCCCCTGGATCTGCCCAATCCGGCGGAACTGGAGGTGCTGCGCCACTACACCCGCCTGTCGCAGAAGAATTTTTCCATCGATACCCAGTTTTATCCGCTGGGCTCCTGCACCATGAAGTACAACCCGCGGATCGCCCACGCCATGGCCGTTCTGCCGGGCTTCGCGCGCCTGCATCCGGACACCCCGGCCCCGGCCATGCAGGGACTGCTGCGCGTCCTTTGGGAGTTGCAGGAATGGCTGGCGGCGGTCACGGGCATGGCGGCGGTGAGCCTGACCCCGGCCGCCGGGGCGCAGGGGGAATTGGCGGGGGTGGCCATGATCCGCGCCTATCACGCGGCGCGCGGCGATCAGGGGCGTCGGAAGATGCTGATCCCCACGGCGGCCCACGGCACCAATCCGGCCAGCGCGCGGATGGCGGGTTTCGAAGTGGTGGAAATCCCCAGCCTGGCCGACGGCGATTTGGACATGGAGGCCCTGGACCGGCATCTGGGGGCGGACGTGGCGGGCATCATGCTCACCAATCCCTCCACCCTGGGGGTGTTTGAACGGCGGATTGCGGAGATCGCCGGCCACGTCCATGCCGCGGGGGGGCTGCTGTACTATGACGGCGCCAACCTCAATGCCATTCTGGGACGGGTGCAGCCGGGGCGGATGGGTTTCGACGTGATGCATCTCAATCTCCACAAGACCTTCGCCACCCCCCACGGCGGGGGTGGGCCGGGCGCCGGCGCGGTGGCGGTGCAGGAGCGCCTGCGTCCTTTTTTGCCCCTGCCCACGGTCACTCGTGAAGCCGAGGGGGCCTGGCGCTGGACGAGCGAAGCCGACCTGCCCCGGAGCATCGGGCGGTTGAGTGCGCATGGCGGCAATATCGGCGTCCTGCTGCGCGCCCATGCCTACCTGCGCCGTCTGGGGCGGGCGGGGGTGGGCCGGGTGTCGGTGTACGCGGCGCTCAATGCCAACTATCTGCTGAAGGAGTTGCAGCGGGTGGGGTACCAGGCGGCCTTTCCCGAGCGGCGGGCGAGCCACGAATTCATCCTCGGCGTCAGCGACCTGCAGCAGGCGACGGGGATTCGCGCCTTGGACGTGGCCAAGCGTTTGCTGGATTTCGGAATACATGCGCCGACGATCTACTTTCCGCAACTGGTGCCGGAGTGCTTGCTGATCGAGCCGACGGAGACGGAGAGCAAGGCGACGCTGGACCGCTTTGTGGCGGTCATGGCGCGGATTCGCCAAGAGGCCCTGGAGCAGCCGGAACTGCTGCGCGCGGCGCCCCACCATCTGCCGGTGGGACGGCTGGATGAGGCCCTGGCGGCGCGGCGGCTGGATGTGGCGGCCGTCCGGTGACGCGATCTCCGGCGCTGCTGCTCGATGCCCTCGGCGCGGTGTTGCTGGATAAGGAACGGGCGCTGCGCCTGGTGCTGTCCGGTTTCTTGGCGGGAGGCCACGTGCTGGTGGAGGATGTGCCGGGCGTCGGCAAGACCACGCTGGCGCTGGCGCTGGCGCGTCTGCTGGGGCTCGACTTCGCGCGGGTGCAGATGACCGCGGATCTGTTGCCCGGCGACATTCTCGGGAGCAGTCTTTTCGACCCGCGGGAGCAGCGTTTCGTCTTTCATCCGGGGCCGATCTTCCATGCCGTGGTGCTGGTGGACGAGATCAACCGGGCTTCGCCGCGCAGCCAGTCGGCCCTGCTGGAAGCGATGGCGGAAGGACAGGTGTCGGTGGACGGGCAAAGCTTTCCATTGCCCCGTCCCTTTTTCGTGATGGCCACCCAGAATCCGCAAGAACACGCCGGGGTTTTTCCTCTGCCGGAAAGCCAACTGGACCGCTTTACCCTGCGCCTGTCGCTGGGTTATCCGGGTCGTGAGGCGGAGCGGGGGTTGCTGATGGGGGAAAATCACCGGCCCACGGATCTGGCGGCGGTGGCCGATATCACCCTGCTGCGCCAATGGCAGGCGCAGGTGGCGGCGGTCTTCCTCAGTTCGGAAATACAGGACATGCTGCTGGCCCTGGCGCAGGGCAGCCGTCACGATGCGCGGGTGCGGATCGGTTTGTCGCCGCGCGGCTTACTGGCGCTGAAGGCGGCGGCGCAGGCCTGGGCTTTTCTGGGCGGACGGGATTTCCTGACGCCGGACGACCTGCGTGCGGTGACCGTGCCGGTACTGGGGCATCGCCTGCTCTCCACCGCCGCGCTCGATGGCAATGATCTGGCGGCCCTGCTGATGCAGGATGCGTGGGGTTTCGGTCCGTGAGCCGCCACCGGCGCGAGGTGCATCTCTCCCGCTCTGGCAAGGTCTTTGTGGGATTGACCCTCGCCCTGGGTTTCGCGGCCGTCAATACCGGCAATAACGTGTTGTTTCTCCTGGTATCCATGCTGCTGGCGATCATGGTGCTCTCCGGTTTCGCGGCGCTGGGCAATCTCTGGCGGGTCCGCGCCGCGCTGCTCCCCGGCCAGATGTTCACGGCGGAGGAGCCGGGCGACCTGCTGCTGCGCCTTTCCAACCCGCGTCCCTGGCCGCTCTGGTTGCTGGAACTGCGCCTGGGCGCGGCGCGGCGCACCCTTATCCGCGTGGGCGCGCGGCAGGAAACCCTGGTCGCCCTGCCGTGGCGCCCGGAGGTGCGGGGTCAGCCGCCTTTACCCCCGCTGCGGATGGGGTCGGGATTTCCTTTCGCCTTTGTCTGGCGCGGCATGGAATTGCAGCCGGAGCCGGCGGATCGGCCCTGGGTGGCGCCCGCTGCCGGTGCATGCGCCGTGGCGCCCGCGGATCTGGGGTACCAGGAAGCGTCGGACGGCGCGCCCGGTGGCCACGGCGATTTTCTCTGGGTGCGTGAACGTCTGTCGGGGGAAGGGCTCGGCGCCGTGATCTGGCGGCGCGTGAACTGGTCCCTGGGGACGCGGGGAGAACTGCACCTGCCGGTCCGCGAGCGGGAGCAGGCGGCACAGCGGCGGATCGTGCTCGACTGGGAAGACGCCGCCCTGCGGCAGTGGACGGTGGAGCAACGCCTGCGGCACTTTCGCGGCGCCCTGGATACCGCGTTGACACAGGGCTGGGCATGGCGCCTGCGGATGCCCGCCGGGGTGGCGGCGGGCCGGGGACGTTCCGGCATGGACCGGGCCCTGCTGTTGCTGGCGCAACAGCCACCGCTGCCGGCCATCCCGGCGGCGGGATACGCGCGGGCGGGATGGTTTTCCCGCCGGAGAGGCGCGCCCTGATGCCGGTATTCCGCCTGCCCGCGCGCAGTGTGGGACCGGTGCTGGCGGCGCTGATGGGGGGCGTCTTGCTGCTGGCGCTCGGGACGGAAGCGGAACCCTGGGCCATCGCCGTCTGGGCCGTGGCCACCGGGATGGGGCTGTATGGGGGGTGGCACGGGCGGCTGCCCTGGCTGACCGGCGCCCAGCGCCTGATGCTGGGTCTTTTCCTGCTGATCCTGGCGTGGCTCGTGGCGGGATGGGGCAACTGGCTGGCGATCGCCAGTCAAACGGTGCTGGTGTTGTTGGCCGTCAAGGCCCTGGAAATGCGCGGTCAGCGCGACTTTTACCAAGTGGCCGCGCTGGTGTTGCTGGGGATGGGCGTGGCCGCCTGGTTGCGGGTCGACATCCTGTTGGGATTTTTTCTGTTGCTGGCCTTGTATCTGTCCTTGCTGGGACTGCTCTGGCAGCCTCTGGCCGATGCGGCGGCGGATCGCGTCGCGGGGGAGCCGCGCTGGCGGGACTTCCGCTATATGCTCCTGTTCAGTCTGGCCTTCCTGTTGGTCTTGTTGCCGCTGGCGGGGCTGTTCTTCCTGCTTCTGCCGCGCACGCCCACTCCGCTATGGCGCTGGGCGCCTCCCCAGGCGATGGCGCGTTCGGGCTTCAGCGCCGATCTGTCGCCGGAGCATATGACCCGCCTGGCCCTCGATCCGGCCACCGCCTTCCGGGCGCAGATCAGCCCGCCGCCCGCCGGTCCGGGGGCCCTCTATTGGGTCGGGGCCATTCTCTGGCGGGACGACGGTTCACGCTGGCGGCCCGGCCCGCCCGTCGCGCGGGAGGCGGGTCCCGCCCCCGTCCATCCGGCCGGCGCCGGCGTCCGTCAGGAAATCGTCCTGAGCCCGGATAACGGCGATTATCTGTTCGCGCTGAACCGGCCTTATCGCCTGAAGGTTTCCGCCGCCTATCGGCGGCAGGCCGATGGCGTGCTGCGCCTGCGCCAGGCGCCCGGCCTGCCCATGCGTTATGCCGTCTGGTCGGCCCCGCCCGCGCCGCGGGCGCTCTCCGCCGTGGAACGGGCGGCCGCGTTGCAGGTCCCCGCGGACACCAGTCCGGCGGTGCGGGCGCTGGCGGCGCGTTTCGCGGGCGGCGGCGGGGCCGAGGTGGCGCGTCGCCTGATGCGCTGGTTTCACCAGCCCGCTTTCCGTTACAGCTTGCAGACCCCGGCGGGTTATCCGCATGGCCAGACCATGGCGGATTTCCTGCTCCGCTCCCATACCGGATTTTGCGAATACTATGCCGGGGGTCTCGCCCTGTTGCTGCGGCTCGACGGTATTCCGGCGCGGGTGGTGACCGGCTATCACGGCGGCGAATACAACCCCATGGGGAACTATTGGATCGTGCGCCAGAGCATGGCCCATGCCTGGGTCCAGGCCTGGTTGCCGGGGCGGGGTTGGGTGCGCTTGGACGCGACCCCGGTGCTGACCGTGCCGGGCCAGGGCGGCGGCGTCCCCGGAACGATGGCCGCATCCCTGGCCCCCGGCGTCCAGCGCCTCTGGGACTGGCTGCGATGGCAGTGGATCAACATGGTCATCGATTTGACGCCCGCCAAGCAGCGCGCGCTCTGGACCTCGGCGGGACGGCGGATGCAGCGGTGGGCGCAGGCGTCCGCGCCCGCGCCCCACTGGCCCAAGGCGCCGGACTGGCACCGGCATGCGGGCGAACTGTTCGGATTGTTCGGCGCCAGTCTCGCGCTGTTGCTGGTCTGGCGGGTGTGGAAGGGATACCGGTGGGGGGCGCGCGCTACGGCCCCGTATTGGCGGCGCCGCGCCGCGCGCGCCCTGCGTACCCTGGGATGGAAGGACGACCGGCCGGGCGCGGAGGATTTGTTCTGGTCCCGGTTGCCCCTGCCTCCGGCGCAGTGGACGGCGGCGCGCGACATCTACCTGGCCCAGCGGTATGGTCCGGCGCCGGATGCGGCGGGCGAGCGGCTTCTATTCGAGGCGCTGGCCCGGTTGCGGCAAGCGCTGAGGGCGTCTTCCTGAACGTCCGAGGCGCTATCCGGTCCGGGACTCCCGCGCTTCCGTCACGATCCGTCCGTCTTCCAGACGGATGATCTGGTCGGCGAGGCGGGTCGTGCGCGGACGATGCGCGACAATGAGGATGGTTTTCCGGCCGTGAAGGGCGCTGAGGGTTTCGGCGATGCGTTCTTCACTCTCGCTGTCGAGATTGCTGGTGGCTTCATCGAGAATCAGCACCGGGCGATCCAGATAAAGGGCGCGGGCGATGGCGAGACGCTGCCGTTGTCCGCCCGAGAGGTTGCCGCCATGCCCTTTGATCATCATCTCCAATCCCCCCAGAGCGACCAGAAAATCCCAGGCGTGGGCTTGACGGGCGGCGGCTTCGGCCCGCGCCGCGTCGGGTTGCGGGTCGGCGTAGGCGATATTGCTGAGAGCGGTGCCGGTAAACAGCACCGGCTCCTGGGCGACGAAGCTGAAATACGCGCGATAGTCCTCCGCCGGCAGGTCCCGGATCGATCGGTCGGCCACCGTGATGTCTCCGCCGCTGGGCGGCAGCAGGCCGAGCATCACCCGTACCAGGCTGGTCTTGCCGCCGCCGCTGGGGCCGACGATCGCCGTGGTGCTGAGGGGCGGCAGGGTGATGTCGAGGCCGCGCAAAATCGTGTCGCCACCGAGATCCAGCCGGAGATCATGGCACCGCCAACTGCCCCAGGGGCGCGATGTCGGAGCGGGAGCGCTGGTCTCGGCGGGCTGGTCCAGCCAGCCGAACAAGCGGTCGGCGGCGGAGAGCCCCTGCTGTAGCTGATTATGGGCCGAGGAAAGTTGGCGCAAGGGCTCGTAGATCATGCCCAGGGCGGTCAGGAAGCTGAAAAAGGCGCCCGTCGTCATGGCATTGTCGACCACTTGGCTGCCACCGAGGTAGATGATGAGCGCAATCCCCAGCGCGGCGATCATTTCCATGATGGGCACGGTGGCCTTCTGGATGCGGGCGATTTGCATCATCAGATCGAAATAGTGGCGGGCCTGGTCGCTGAAGCGCCGCGCCTCGAAATCTTCGCTGCCCTGGCTTTTGATGACTTCGGCACCGCGCAGGCTCTGGGAGAACTGCTCCATGATCTGGCCCATCTGCTCCTGCTGGCGCTGACCGCGCTGACGTAGCTTTTGACCGAAACGGATCAGGGGGTAGAACGCGATGGGCAGGGTGATGAAGCTGATCAGCGCCAGTGACCAGCTCATGTAAAACACCACGGCCATCAGGGCGATGATCTGAAAGGTGGAGAGAAAGAAGCGCGCCAGCACCGAGAGGCCCTGCTGCAGCAGGGTCAGGTCCAGACTCATGCGCGACAGGGTGCTGCCGTGGCTGCTGTCGATGAGCACCCTGAGAGGCAGATGCAGGGTATGGGCGAAAAGGCGCTCGCGCAGGCCACGCAACACCTCTTCCTCTACCCGGGCCAGCGTGATGGCTTGCAGGTAATCCGCGCTCCCCTTGATGGCGTAGACGAGCACGATGCCCAAGGGGAGCCAAAGCAGCATGCTGGCGTTGCGGTCGATGAAAATCCGGTCGAGGACCGGTTTGATCAGGTAGGCGATCGCCCCGGTGGCCACCCCGGAAAGCACCATGAAGAGCATGGCCAGCAGGATGCGTCCCCGGTAGTGGCGCACCAGGCCGAGCAGACGGCGAAAAGCGGGGGAGCGGAGCACGGCGGGCGTGCCAGCGTCGCTCACTCTTCGAGCAGACCCCGCTTGTCCTTCACCTCCATCCAGGCATCGGCATCTTCCGGGGCCGCTTTCTTGTGGATGATGGCCGGCCAGATCTTGGCGAGGCGCGCGTTGATCGCCTCGAACTCCTCCTGGCCTCGGGGCAGGTCGTCATCGCGAAAGATCGCCCCAGGGGGGCATTCCGGCTCGCACAACGTGCAATCGATGCACTCGTCCGGGTCAATGACCAGAAAATTGGGTCCTTCGCGGAAACAATCCACGGGACAAACATCCACACAGTCTGTGTACTTGCACTTGATGCACGATTCAGTCACCACGTAAGTCATGTGGCCGGGCTCCTCACGTTTGCGTCTATACAGGTTATGGCCGGGTTCCGCCCGGCGGGCTGGGCGCCTATTCTAGCCTAAGGAGGGCGCGCTGCCCACTGCCCGTCAAGGCATGGCAAGAGACGGAAAATTTCTGCTATATTGGAAATCTGGACTTCATCCATGACGCAACAGAGGAGAATCTCAATGGCAGTGTTAGTAGGTAAAGCGGCTCCCGATTTTGTGGCCCCGGCGGTCATGGCGGATAACAGCATCAATGAGAAGTTTCATTTTTCCCGGCACATCAAGGGAAAATATGCGGTGCTGTTTTTCTACCCGCTGGATTTCACCTTCGTCTGTCCCTCGGAAATCCTCGCCTTCAATCATCGCTTGCACGAGTTCAAGGCTCGCGACACCGAAGTGATCGCTTGCAGCGTGGATTCCCATTTCACCCACCTGGCCTGGAAGAATACCCCGGAAGAGAAGGGCGGTATCGGCCATATCCAGTTGCCCATGGTGGCCGATCTTTCCAAAAGCGTCGCCCGCAGTTACGACGTGCTGTTCAACGAGGAAGTCGCCCTGCGCGGTTCTTTCCTGATCGATCGTGAGGGCGTGGTGCGCCATGAGGTCGTCAACGACCTGCCTCTGGGCCGGAACATCGATGAAATGCTCCGCATGGTCGACGCGCTGCAGTTCTCCGAGGAACACGGCGAAGTCTGCCCGGCCCAGTGGGAAAAGGGTAAGGCGGGCATGAAGCCGACCAGCGCGGGGGTCGCCGACTTCTTGGCGCATCACGCCAAAGATCTCTAACCGCCGTATTGGGATCGGCATAGGAGAAAGCGGCCCGGATTTGGATGGAATCCGGGCCGCTTTTGCTGAAGGGGACGTCACTGGGGGTGAGGGGGGTCCGTGCGCCGATTTGGGGATTATGTGGAGGGGTTTTTGAATGGGGAGCCCGTGCATTTTCTGCGGATGCTTTTTCGTCTTGCACTGATGCTCGGAGCGGCGTATCTGCTGGTGCGCTTTTCTGTCGGCTGGCCGGAGGCATTGGCGCATTTCCGTGATCTGGTGGCGGCCCTGCGGGAGTGGTTGGGGGATGTCGTTCAATTGCGCTAGACCGTCGCCGTGTCCAGAATGGGCGCCACGGCGGTTTCCGATATGCCGAATCAGGTCGAGCGTGGTATGCTCACCCGAAACGAGACGGGATTCCCCAGCCGGGGGCGTCCTCTTGCGCTGAGGAAGCATTAGACATGTCGCACGCGAACCCCATTTCTCCCATCGACCTGCATCTGCATTCGCTGGCCTCGGATGGCACCTTGTCGCCCACCGAGCTGGTCAATCGCGTACACGCGGCGGGCGTGCGGGTCATGGCGTTGACCGATCACGATAATACGGCGGGGTTGGAGGAGGCCCATCGGCAAGCGGCCGCCCTGGATGTCCACCTGATTCCCGGTGTGGAAATCTCCAGCGCGTGGGAGACGCAGGGCATCCATATCGTGGGCCTCTTCATAGACCCCGCGAATGCCGCCTTGCAGGCGGGGCTCCGCCGGATCATGTCCTTTCGGGACTGGCGTGCCGCGGAAATGGGACGTTTGCTGGAAGCCGCGGGCATTCCCGGCGCGGAGGCGGGCGCGCGGGCCATGGCCGGCAGCCGCATGGTGGGGCGTAGCCACTTCGCGCGTTGGCTGGTCCGGGAGCAACACTGCGCCGACGCCGGCGAGGCCTTCACGCGTTATCTGGGGCGCGGCTGTCGGGCCTATGTGCCCAGCGACTGGATTCCCATGACCGAGGCGGTAGGGTGGATCGGCGCGGCGGGCGGTTCGGCGGTACTCGCGCATCCCGGTCGGTACAAGCTCAGTGGCGCCCGGTTGCGGGCCCTGCTCACCGGGTTCCGCGACGCGGGCGGGATGGGTCTCGAAGTCTGCTCAGGCAGTCAGGCCGCGGGAGACCGCGAGCATCTGGGGCGCCTCGCCCAGCAGTTGGGCATGGCGGGCTCCGTCGGGTCGGACTTCCATGGTCCCAACGTCGGCCACGCCGCCATCGGCCAACTGCTGCCTCTGCCTGCCGGTGTGGAGCCGGTCTGGGAGCGTGCGGGCTTTCACCTGCACTGAGTGCTCTGCGGTGTCGCGTATGAGATATCCAGACCGCCGCGTCATGATGATGATGGCTTTCCGGTTCATCGTGGTTCCACGTTAGGGGAGTCGGGTGCAGAACAGCCAAGAGCCGCCACGCTACGTCAATTGGGGCATGTTCGTGCTGGTGTTGATTTATGCCGGCGCGGCATATGCCCTGAGTCCCTTCGCCGGACCCTTGCTCATGGGAGCGGTGCTGACCACGGTCGGTTGGCGCTGGCAACTGCGTCTGGAACGCGCTTTTCGTCTGCCGCACTGGCTCGGTTCACTGATGCATGCCTGCGCCTGGGTAGCGGTCATCATCATACCGGCGGTGATCATCGTCGACTCGGTGCTTCCGCAGGTGGCGCTGCTCATCAGCCGCTGGCAGTCGGGGGGTCCGCTGGTGGTGGTGCCGCCGGCGGTCATGCAGATCCCTTATGTGGGGCACTGGCTGCTGAGCCATATGTCCCAGTTGAACGGGGCCTATCTCTCGGCGCTGCTCAGGGCGCATTCGGACATCATCACCAATTCTCTCGGGCAGCTCTGGATATTCACCCTGCACACCTTTTTCGCGGCGCTCACGGTGTTTGCGCTGGCGCTGCACGGCGAGCGCGTCACGGAGATGCTCCGCCTGGGGGCGACCCAGCTCTGGGGGCGGGACAGCGGCGACCGATTTTTAGCGGCCTGCCGGGAGGCGGCGCGTTCGGTGCTGATCGGACTTATCGGGGTCGGTGTCATCGAGGGGATGTTTATCGGGATTGCCTACGCGGTGTCCGGGCTGACCTTATGGCCGCTGTGGCTGGTGGCTACCGCCCTCATTTCGCCGCTGCCGTTTGGCGCCACGGCCGTGGTGGGGGCGGCTACGCTCTGGTTGACCCTGACCGGCCATTGGATTGCGGGATTGTTTGTATTGGGCTGGGGTTTTCTGGTGATTACGATCGCCGATCTGGTGGCGCGTCCGCTACTGACCGGATCACAGACGCAGGCCCCGTTTTTCCTGGTGTTTTTCAGCATTTTGGGCGGTGCGGAGGCCTTCGGCTTGATCGGATTGATCATCGGTCCTATTCTGGTACTCTTGGCGCGCGGCGTATGGCGCGCCTGGGAGCGGCGCCTGCGTTTGCAGGAGTAGCCCCATCGGCGCCCGGGCGATGCGGAACCGTACCGCGTGGCGCCTCTCTAAGTGAATGGTATCGCTATTTTTCCGGATCAGGAGCGCATCATGGACTACTCAATGCTGGACCAGCAATACAATCAGTTGCAACAACAGACCCAGAATAACTTGCAGACGTTGCAGCAGGTGGCCGGGCGGGTGACGGCCATGGCGCCGGATGTCATGACCGGGCGGGAAATCAACATGGAGTTGCGCAGCCTCGCCATGAGCCTGCAACAACAGCAGCAGAATATGGGCATGCTTCTCCAGCAGATGGCGCAGCATATCCAGCAACTGGAAATGCAGATGCAGCAAAGTCTGGGGCAGAGCGGCGTGAACCCCAACATGGGGCAGCGCCCCTGGAATGCGCCCATGCAGGGCATGGGTGGCGGTTTTCTCGGTAACGTCATGACCGGCCTGGGGCTGGGCGCGGGCTTCGCCGTGGCGGACAACATTGTCGATGACATTTTCGACAGTTTTTAATTGACTGGGCCGGAGCGTGGCGGCGGCTGCCGCTTTACCCCCGGCGATGCACCGCATGACGGGTTTGCCGCTCTCGGCGTATCTGGATCTCGAAGCGCGCGTTCCCGAGGTGTTTGCGACATCGGCGGGCGGGGCTGGTGACTCAGGAATCCCTTTACGGCATTCACGCCGTCGACGCCGCGCTGGATGCGAAGGAGCTGTTGGAGCTCTGGGTGGCCGTCGAGCGGTTGACGGACCGCCGCATGGCGCCCTTGCTGCAAAAGGCGGCGGCGCAGGCGTTGCCGGTCCGCGAGTGGCCGGGCGCCCTGCTGAGCCAACGCTTGCATACGGATAAGCACCAGGGCGCGGGGGGGCTGTTGCGGGCTTTCCCGGAGCAGGATTTCGGCGCGCTGCTGGAACGACTGGATGGACGCGGTTTTTTGCTGGTACTGGACGGTATCCTCGACCCCCGCAATCTGGGGGCTTGCCTGCGTAGCGCGGAGGCGGCGGGGGTCGATGCGGTGATTCTACCCAAGGATAACGCCTGCCCGGTAAATGCCACCGTGCGCAAGGCCGCCGCCGGGTCCGCGTCCCGTGTGCCGGTCTGTGTGGTGACCAACCTGGCACGGACCCTCTCCGCGCTTCAAGAGCGCGGGTTCTGGCTGGTAGGCATGGCGAGAGAGGGCGAGCAGAGCCTCTATGAACTCGATCTGACCATGCCCCTGGCGATGGTGTTGGGCGGGGAAGAAAAAGGTCTGCGCCGCCTGACCCGTGAACACTGTGATTATCTGGCGCAGATACCCATGGCGGGAGCCATCGAAAGTCTGAATGTGTCTGTCGCGGCGGGCGTCTGTCTTTTTGAAGCGGCGCGGCAGCGGCGGAGCGCTTCCACCGCGCGGGATGCGGGACAGGAAAAATCCGCCTGAATTCGCTAGACTGTCCGCAACAAGCGTGCAAGGGTAATCAGAGCATGTTGGTAGACTCCCACTGTCATTTGGATTTCGACGATTTTGACGCGGATCGCGCGGCCATCCTGGAGCGCGCCCACGCTGCGGGTGTGCATGAACTGCTGATAGCGGCCGTTAGCGAAGTCCACTGGCCGCGTGTGCAAGCCTTGGCCGCCGGATATCCCGGTGTGTGGGCCGCGGCGGGCGTCCATCCCAATGCGCCCGAGGCGGCAACGCCGGAGTGGGAGCCGCTGCTCGCCGCGCTGGCGGCGGACAAAGTGGTGGCGGTCGGTGAAACGGGCCTCGACTATTTTCGCAGTGAGGGCGACCTGTCCTGGCAGCGGGAACGCTTCGCCCGTCACATCGCCGCCGCCAAGGCCACGGGGAAGCCCCTGATTGTCCACACCCGCGAGGCGGCAACGGATACCCTGGCCATGTTGCGCAGCGAGGGAGTGGCGGTGGCCGGGGGGGTGATCCATTGTTTCACCGAAGACTGGGATTTTGCGGTGGCAGCCCTGGATATGGGTTTTTATATTTCCTTCTCGGGCATCGTGACCTTCAAGAAATCCACGGAACTGCAAGCGGTCGCTCGAAAAGTGCCCGCTGATCGTCTGCTGGTGGAGACCGACGCGCCCTATCTGGCGCCGGTGCCGCTGCGCGGCCAGCGCAACGAGCCTGCCTACGTCGCCCATGTCGCGGCCTTCCTGGGCGCACTGCGCGGCGTCCCACCGCAGGTGATCGCGGCGCAGACCACCGCCAACTTTCATCGACTCTTCACCCCCGCGGTGGCTGCATGAAGATTGAATTCCTGGGCACGGGGTCCAGTGCCGGAACCCCGGTCATCACCTGTTATTGCCCGGTTTGCCGCAGCGAGGACCCGCGCAACCGGCGCTTGCGGGCCAGCATCCTGGTGCGGGACGGAGATACGCGCCTCCTGGTGGATACGGGCCCGGATTTGCGTCAGCAGATGTTGCGAGCCGACGTTTCCAGTCTTAGCGCCGTGCTGTACACTCACTTCCACGCCGACCACATCAACGGGATAGACGACCTGCGCGCCTTCAATTTCGCGCAGAAGATTGTGATCCCCTGCCATGCGGACGCGCGCACCGCGGAGGAACTGGAAACGCGCTTCCGCTATTGCTTTCTCCCGCCGGATAGCGCCTGGGCGAAGCCCTCGCTCTCCATGCACCGGATAAGCGCCACGGAAATGTTCGGACCTATTCGGGTCACGCCGGTACCGGTCATGCACGGCACCTTACCTATATTTGGATATCGCTTTAACAATGTGGCTTACCTGACTGATCTCAAATATATTCCAGAAGACAGCCTGGCGCTGTTACAGGGATTGCAGGTGTTGATTCTGGATTGTCTGCGCTATGAGGAACACCCTACCCATCTCAATGTGGAGGAGGCCCTGTACTGGGCGCGGCGCATCGGCGCCGTGCAAACGATTTTTACCCACATGACCCACGACGTGGATTACGCGACGCTGGCCAGACAGTTGCCGGATACAGCCACACCGGCCTACGACGGAATGGTGGTGGCAGTGTGAACGGAGGCCCTGCCCTGGGGGCGGAGCGCGCTCATAGAAAATGTTTGACACTCCCCGCATGAGTCCATATAGTACGCCGCATCGGGGCCATAGCTCAGCTGGGAGAGCGCTTGAATGGCATTCAAGAGGTCAGCGGTTCGATCCCGCTTGGCTCCACCAAAAAATTAAGGCGCTTGGCGAATATTGCTAGGTGCCTTTTCTGTTTGTCTGGCATTTTCTGGACAAGTCGCCGCTTCGCGCGGCACCTGACGAAGACCTCGTGGTTGATGATTGATGCGAGTCACTGCAAAGTGTATCCGCATGCACCGGGAACGCGGAGAGGCAACCAGGGGATGGGGCGCACAAACTCCGAATCACTTGAATTACCGTTTCCCGCGCCCGATTCAGAAAGTTCGGTTTCACCGTACCCACAAATCGGTGGGTGTCTTGTGCCATTCCGCCGCAAACACCTGCTCGTCCAGATAAATGCGGTGCGAGCAGGGCCCGATGTCTGTCCGTAATGTCGTGTCGATCACGACCGGGACTTGTTCACAGCTTCCTTTACCGCTCCATAAGCAGCGGATAACCTGTTAGCTTAGAAACACCAGCAAGTACACCAGCGAGAATGAGTTTTATAAAAAGAATTAATAAAACCATGTATAATATGTATATAACACCAATATTTATCCCAAACATTAGAAGTGAAATATATACAATTAACGCAACGATCGGGGTGATGCTAAAAATTAATAAATAATTCATTACTTTTCCGGTATTATTTGACATGTCCATTCATCTCCTGCTTTTAGGGAAACACCGAACAGAACACTGGTTAACGCATATTGGACAAATTATGATGTTGCTTTGTTCCATACCATGCTCATAGGGTGCACCCTTCAGCCAGTTCGGGGGCGCCTTGCTGTTCCGGTTACCGGCATCCAACTGCCTCAACTCTGCGGGAAGCGTAACTACCGCCGCACCGCGCAATGCGCGGGTGACTGGGTATGGGGAACTAACGCCGCGGAAACTGGCGTTTTCAATCGCTATCGACTAGATTTGATGGGGTGCGGTCAGGAAATGCGCATCATCGCGCCGTTCTATTGAACGGAAACCTTCCATCAGAAAAAGGGATCATTCCATGAATGTTCACGCCAACAACCAGAGTCGGACTCAGCCGTCGTCTTTGCAGATCTATGTCAAAAACCTGATACTTGGATTGGGGAATATCGTATTGTACCTGGTGCCTGTTTTTTTGCTCGCCATCCCGGTATCCCATTGGTTGCCTAGCCATTACCTCCTGCTCTTCGTCACCCTTTTCGTCGGCGAAGCCATAGGCGCGCTCCTGCTGATTTTTGTGGAGGGTCGCCGGATCCGCGGGGTGGCGCTGCGTAACCCCTGAGGCGCATGCGCCTCGCCGTACACTGTTGCCCGCCGGAATCAGCGGGTAACGGTGTGTTTGCAATCCAACTGGACGTCTGCCGATCAGATCGACCCCAAAGCGGGACTCCCCGGATCTGTGATAGAATTGCCTGATCGATATGTTGCCGACGGACTTGACCGCAAATGCCGACGGACTGGGACAAAGTGCAAATTCTGGAGTGGACACCCGGTGGTGGAACGGCGCCTGGTGCGCGTTCCATGGATGCCGCTGGCGTGTGCACTTCGGACCCCTTGTCGGCCAGTACCCTGCCGCTGGCCACGCAAGCGCGACGGATCTTTGACCGATGGGAACTGATCAGCGCGCCTCTCGGTGTCTGGACACACTGGCACACCACCTCCCAACTATTGACCGCGATTCTGGAATGCCAACCCGAACAGGATTTTGGGATGCGGATGATGACGCCGGACTCCAGAGGAACGGTGTGCCTGGCCCTGCCCAGGGATTTTTCCCTGGATCGAAAAAGCCTGGTGGAGCGGGATATTCTGGTGATAGGGCGTGATACCCTTTTTCACGCTGGTTTCCTGGGCCAGGTGATTGACGTTGGCGCGCAATCGATGACCGTACGCCCAGGGCCGGTATACCGGTCGCAACGCAGGATCCATCGCCGGTATGCCGTCCATCCGCCCATGGTGGTAGGGCTGCGCGAGGCGCGCGGAAACTCACCATCGATCTTTGTGCATTTGGCGGATATCAGCATGGGCGGCGCCGCCTTTCTTGCGGACTTTCACGGCGCGCCAGCGCAGTCCATGCGGGGTATCGACCCGCGATCCGCGGGAGTGCCGACGACGACATGGCCCGCCGCGGGACAACTATTTTGGATTGCGCTCCCGCGACCGGAATTTGGCGATTCTCTGGAGTTGTCGGCGGCGTTCATCCGCCAGCGCGCGATACCCGGAGATGGTCGTACCACTCTATGGACCTTCGCCTGGCAACAACTCACCGCCTTCGCGGATCTCGAAGCTTGGATCGACACGCATGCCTCCACGATCAACACCCGCTAAAGGGGTATCCGCTTCCTGAATCCTGCCAGCCAGCGGATGGCAGGATTCATCAATCTGTCACATTCATGTGATGTAATATACCGTGGAGGGGATGACGCAGGGTTACGGCACAGGACCGCACTGCGGTATGCGTCGTGCGGCAAGGCTCCTTATTGTTGGTAATTCCCCGAATCATGAGGAGTCTTCGTGCATCAGAGCGAGCGAGAGGGAACCGGGCAAGGCGGGCTGACGATTGCCGAGGCGCTCAACAGGGCGCCTTTCAGCCCCTTTCATTTGAGAGCGTTATTTGCCACGGCGGTGGGCTTTTTTGCTTCCGCATACGATCTGTTCATCATCGGCATTGCGCTGGAGCTCATCCGCGAGCAATGGCGCCTCAGCGCGCAAATGACCGGTCTGGTGGGAGGCATCGCTTTGCTGGCCACCGTGGCCGGTGCGTTTACCTTCGGGCATCTCGCGGATCGCTACGGGCGGAAATCGATTTATGGCATCGAGGCTGGCTTGATGGTCCTCGGCGCGCTGCTCTCCGCCGCCGCCCAAAATATCACCATGCTGCTCATCGCCAGAGCCATTCTGGGCTTCGGAATCGGCGGAGACTATCCCTTGTCCGCGGTGCTGATGACCGAGTACGCCAACACCAAGACACGTGGCCGCATGGTGGCGCTGGTCTTTTCAGCACAGGCGCTGGGACTGATCGCCGGTCCCATGGTGGCCCTGTCGCTGCTCGTGGCCGGCGTCGATCACGATCTCGCCTGGCGCATCATGCTGGCCCTGGGCGCATTGCCGGCAGCCGCCGTGATTTACGCCCGCAGGCGATTACCCGAGTCGCCGCGCTGGCTGGCGCGGGCCCGGGGACAGACGCTACAGGCGACGCACAACCTGCTTTCGGTGACGCGCGGAACCGTGATCAACACCCGGGAGGACCCGGTCATTCGAGAATCCATCACGCGGTACTGGAAAGCCCTGATCGGCACCGCCGGAACATGGTTTATATTTGACTATGCCTATTATGGGAACACGATATCCACACCGCTTATCATGCGGACTTTGTCGCCCCATGCCGGATTTTTGCAGAATATCGCACTCAGCCTGCTGGTCTTTTCGGTTGCCGCTGTTCCCGGTTATATCCTGGCGATACTCAGCATCGATCACATCGGCCATAGACGATTGCAACTGATTGGTTTTGGCGTGCTTTCAGCAGCATTCTTTCTGCTTGGAGAGCTCCCTGAACTTTCTGGCTTGTCATCTATTTTTATTTTGGTCTACAGCATCTCCTATTTGTTTTCAGAGTTCGGGCCGAATACAACCACCTTTATTCTGTCGGCGGAACTGTTTCCGGTCAACTTGCGCACCACTTGTCATGGAATATCCACAGGAATAGCCAAGATAGGCGCATTCCTGGGCGCATTTCTGTTCCCCGTGATCCTGTCCTCCGTGGGTTTGTATAATACCTTGAAAATAACGGCCATGTTTAGCCTTCTAGGATTCGGCGTGACGTGGCTCTTCATCCGGGAACCCGCCGGTCAATCACTTGAACTGCTCAGCGGGGAAATAAGCATGGATGCCGTCAAGACGCTACCCGAGGTTCAGTCCGACCGGGCAGGAGTTCAGTATGCCAGCAATCAGTAGAAGCAGCCGTGACGAATCACGGGAAATACTGCTGCACCATGTGCAGACTCCAGACGCCATCATGGAGCGCGAGCGCATACTCTTCACCGACGATTTCCTAGCGGCATTGGCGACGGGCGATCCGTCGCGCTGGTTTTCCCTGGAACTTTTCGTGGAGGCTTTTTTCTCGCTGATTTGCAGCCACAGTACCATGCTGGCTTGGTTTACCAGTCTCACTGGTGGCGTGCACGATAAAACATTGAGACCATATCCTCGGCAGGCCGATATATTCCCGGATGACTTTGCGCTACATTTTGACGCCGCCGATCCTTGTTGGGAGAGTATCCGGTCCAATGACATCATCATCCTTGACGCCGCCAGCGATTCTCCGGCTTGGATGACGGCGCTGCGGCATGGCGCCCGGGAGATCGCCATCATTCCGTTCCATGGCGATAATGCGTACACGCTGATCTTGCTGGGCTCAAACCACGCGGGTTACTTTTCGCAGCTCGGCGAGCGGGCGCTTTTATTTCCTGGATTGGCACGTAATTCACTCGTGGAGGTCAGCAGGAGATCGCTGTGCGATCCACTGACCGGACTCCCCAACCGGCAGCTTTTTTGGGAACAAATGCAACGTGAAGTGGCCCAATCGAACCGCCGGCAGACATTGATGGGGCTCGTCCTCCTGGATCTGGACCACTTCAAGCAAGTCAACGACATGCATGGTCATCCTGCGGGAGACGCCTTATTACAAGAGGCCACCAACCGAATCAAGACCATTTTGCGGGAGGGTGATACCTGCGCACGGCTGGGCGGCGATGAGTTTGGCCTGCTGTTTCCAGACCTGGTACAACCGGATGATCTCAAAAATATCTGCGGACGCATTACCGAAGCATTTCGCGTTCCGTTTGTGCTGACGCCCGATGTCACCGTGCATGTTTCCGTAAGCATGGGGATGACGATCTATCCGCTGGATAACGCTTCCCTGGATCGATTGGTCGCCAATGCCGATCTTGCGCTGTATAGTTCGAAAAGGTCAGGGCGTGACCAATGCCAGATCTATTCGATTGACATGGTGTATGAAGCACGTAATCTGGCATCGCATATCGCACTCTGTCAGGAGGCCTTGCAAAATAAAAGATTCGTATTATTTTATCAACCCATCGTCAAGGTCGTTGGCGATGTCCAGCACGTTGTCGCTCTCGAGGCGCTTTTGCGCATTCATGAAGAAACCGGGGAAGTGCTTTCCCCATCGGCCTTTTTTGAGGCGCTCGATCATCCCAGCATGGCGCGGAAAATTGGCTATTTCGTTCTCGAATCCGCTGTTGCGCAGGCCGCGGCATGGCAGCGCGAAGGGATTTTCATCAACATAAACGTCAACATCAGTCCACGTTATTTCTTGCACCATGATTTTCTTTCCGACATAGACACCATATTCGGTAACCATATAGACATAAAGGCGGACTACTTCACCATCGAGATCACGGAATATGCGCCCGTGCATGATTTCGAAAACACCGGCAGCATCATCAAGAATCTGAACAAGAGAAATATCAAGGTGAGTCTCGATGATTTCGGAAGAGGGAGCACAACGCTTACGGAACTGCAAACCCTGGAGTTGTCGGAATTAAAAATAGATATGTCTTTCGTGAAGCATATTGTCAATAATCCCCGTCATTTGGCGATCGCCGCGACCATGGTCAACATGGCGCACACCCTGGGCCTGCGCGTTGTCGCAGAAGGCATTGAAAACAAAGAACAACTCCAACTTCTCCGGTATATGCACTGTGATTTCTTTCAGGGTTATCTGATCGCGCGGCCCATGTCGGCGGACGCCTTGCCCCGATGGCTGGCAGCACGGTCGAGGCCGTCGCGGATTCGCCGGCGGTTTCAGTTTTCCAGGCGCGGCCAGCGGCCGCAACCCAGTCCCGCCTGACCGTTTCATGAATCGAGCCCGGCCGCGCTCCTGGACATGTCGCGACCCCCGCGCAACGCCGGCTTGGCGTTCCGCTTCTATTGCCGGACCCCTTCCACTTCGACGGTGATATGGATGGTGTTGGACAGTCCTTCCGGCAGGTAAGCGGTCATGCCGTAATCACTGCGCCGAATGGTTGTGCGGGCCACGAAACCGGAGAGATGGCCACCCCAGGGTTTGGGCAGGTAAGCCACATTCCCGGCACCCTTTTCCCGCACCTGAAAGACCACCGATCTGGTGATGCCGCGTAACGTCAACTGGCCATAGAGGTTGCCGGTGTCCTTGCCCGTGGGCTGATATCGCGTGCTCACGAAGGTGATATCCGGATATTTTTTGACATCAAAGAACGGCTTGTCACGCAGGTGCTCGTCGCGCAGGGCAAAATTGGTGTTGATGCTGGCGGCCGGTATGCGGATGTGCGCCTGGTTTTTCCGCGGGTCCTTTTTATCAAAGGTGTAGGTTCCGGAGATTTTGTCGAAGCGGCCGGTAAAGGGCGCAACGCCCACATGCCCGAGCGTAAACAGGACCTCCGTATGTTGCGGATCGATTGTGTAGGTGCCGTCGGGATTGCCGGCCAGCCAGCGGTATGGGGTGGATGCGGTGGGAGCGGCCACGGCGGCTGTGGCCGGCAGACCGGAGATCAACACGGCAGCCGCTACAGCGGCCATGGTTTTTAGCGTATTCATGCGTTCCTCCTCGGATGAAGCCCTGTCAAAATGCAATTTTGCTCATTTCGATGCGGTGTTACGGGCTGGTAACGGAGGGGGATGGTTCCCGCGGCGCGCTTTGCCCGTCCCTGTCTTCGGCATCCCAGCGTTGCGCCAGCGCGTCCAGCGCGTCCAGCACCTCCCGCAATTCCAGCCCGCGTTGGGTCAGGCCATAGGTCACCTCCGGAGGAATGCTGGGATGATATGCGCGGAAGACGATCCATGCCGCCTCCAGGGTGCGTAAGCGCTCCGTCAGCATGCGTGAAGAGATGCCGCGCACTTCCCGTTTGAGCGCCCCGAAACGTAGCGGACCGCGCTGTCTCAGGGTCCACAGGATGTACGTGGTCCATGGCCCCATCAGCAAACGGAGCAGGGCATCCATGGGGCATGCGGTTTTCTGTCTGGTTTGTCGGGTCATGGTTACTCATCGATACCTACTTCACAAACCATACTAAATGGTCTTTACTGAACGGGCAATATTCACTGACGCGAGGAGTCTGTCATGAGCAAAATACTGGTTCTGTATCACAGCCTCTGGGGGCATGTCGAAACCATGGCCCAAGCCGTCGCCGAAGGGGTCCGGGAGGTCTCTGGCGTGACGGTGGATATCAAGCGGGTGCCTGAAAGCCTGCCGGCGGAAACCCTGGCCGCCATGCACGCCAAGACCGGCCAGGTGGCGCCGGAAGCCCACCCCGATGACCTAGCGGATTATGATGCCATCCTTTTTGGCACGCCGACCCGCTTCGGCAATATGAGCGGACAGATGCGCAATTTTCTCGACCGCACCGGCAATCTCTGGCAAGAGGGCAAACTGGTGGGCAAGGTGGGCAGCGTTTTCGCCAGCACGGCTACCCAGCACGGCGGACAGGAGACGACCATCACGTCTTTTCACAACTTTCTTTTTCATCAGGGGCTGATCGTCGTGGGCGTCCCCTATAGCTGCCAGGAACTCATGAATATGGACGAGATCAGCGGGGGTACGCCCTATGGCGCCACGACCCTCGCCAAGGCGGACGGCAGCCGCCAGCCCAGTGCCAACGAGCTCGCCATCGCCCGGTTTCAGGGGCGTCATGTGGCAGGCATCACCCGGAATTTATTCGCTTGATTTTCAATCTCGGTCCGGCCCGAGGAATGTGTCGTAATCAGCGACGACGAATCAGGCAAGCGATAGTGACAATTCAGCGACATCGCGCAGACCAATAAATCGGGAGGGTGGGCACAATCTGTCTCCATGGAACGACAATGTTCGGCCCCGCGAGGGTGGAGATGACGCCATAAGGAGTCAGGGAAGGGGGGATGACCGATGGCATGATCTGTGCTATCTAATATGCCGTACTGGATGGTCCAGTGCGGCGTGATCACCACTCTGGCGAAATGACAGAGATCTCAGGCCATATGCAACAACACTATAAGGATAGGGGAGAACATCATGGAAATGAATCATAAAATGATCGTGCATAACAGCCACTATGTCGTGAAGGGCACCGTCATCGCCCTGGCCGCGGTACTCGGCATGGGTGTGGCTTCCGCCAACCCGGTGGGGAACAGCTACAAAGTGGCGACGATGCCGCAGGTCAAGTCGATGTTGAAGCAAGACAGCGGGAAAGTCAGTGGTAACACGGTCATCTACACGGGGAAGAAGGTCCATGTGGTGGTCGCTGCGGTGTTGCCCGGATTTCCTTTCCCCTCCTACGAGATCCATGACGTCAAGAATCCGACCTTGAAAATCCCGGCGGGCGCCACTGTGGATGTCACCTTTATCAACACCAACAAGGGATTTGGCCACAGTTTCGACATTACGCAAAAGGCGCCGCCCTATGCGGTGATGCCGGTGATCAATCCCATCGTTGCGGGCACCGGATTTAGTCCCGTTCCCGAAGAGGGCAAGTTCGGATACGCGGATTTCACTTGGCAGGCGAAAGCGGGCACCTACTACTACGTCTGTCAGATTCCGGGTCATGCGGCGACCGGCATGTTCGGAAAAATCGAAGTCGAGTGAAACATCGGTAAATGGGTAAATGTGGAGTCAGGATTAAACACGTCCTGGCTCCATGCCTATTGGCATCCATCGGGCGGGCGTAGTATTCTCTCCGACGTTTTAACCATGGTCACTGATGTACCCTTAACTAGCAAAGGAGAACGAAGATGCTGTTTGTAAATCCCAAACGATCACATATGATACGGGTGGCGGTGATGGCTGGTGTCGTTTTGTTCGCGGCCGCTTGCGCAAAGAAAGAAGCGACTACCGCACCCGCCAGCAGTGGCAGCGCTTCCAGCGCTTCAGCGGCCTCTACGCCTTCGGACACGGCCAGCAGCACGACTTCCTCTGCAGACATGGGGACAGGCTCGACAATGTCCGACATGGGTACCGCCAACACGGCGAGTTGAGATCTCCCGATACGGTCATCCTATCGATTACAGGCGCTCCCGGGTCGACGATACGGACGGCCCTGGTGGACGCCAGTTTCCGAAGTACGAAGCGGGGTGCCCGGCTACAGCATGGCAGCCCGTTTTTCTTTTTCCTGGAAAAGTCCGCGTCAAGATTTTTGTTCCTCTTCCTCCGGAGTGCGCCGGGCCACGCGCTGAAAAAATAGGTTGTTGGGAATGATGATGATGCGTCCGTCGTCTTGACGCAATTCGGTAAACATGAGGTTTTCTTCGCACACTCGGCCACAGAGGTTTTCCGGAAAGATCTCGACCCGCTGTCCCAGGCGCACGGGCTGCCAAAACCAGATGAAAAAACGTGCGGTGACATTGCTGACCATCGTCCATGTGGCCAGCAGGCCGACGCCAATGATGGTCAGCATGCCGACAGCCGTCGTCCACAGAAAAGACACGTTGGCACCCCAGACCCCGAGAATAAACACCAGTAGCGACAGGCCAACGGCCCAGCGTGTGACCCGTTGGAGAATGGCCGCGTAACTGCTGGATGCGGAACTGGAATGGGGCCGGAATTTTTTGAACAGGCCATGAACACGGCCAATGATCTTGTCCAGGATGCGGGTAATGACCCAGTATCCAACGATCAACAAGATGCTGACGAGCAGCCTTTGTATCCACCATTCCGGGTGATTGACAACGGCTTGTATCGTTCCCAACATGTTGGCCTCCTTCTTTCTGTGTGGAGCGGGGAGTGAAGGGTGGTAGGATGGTCCGGACCCGCTATCATGCCAATTCCGGAGGCAAAGAGAAATAGCGGAGGGTTTGAAAGCAATCCCTGCGTGGCACTGTCTGAGCGGCAGTGGCAAGGGGCCGGACAGGCTGCCGGCACGCCCCGGTGTCTACGCACGTATGGGCAGACCCTGACAGGGGATTTGCATGGACTTGCTCCACCCCCCCATAATGTTCCCCGACAAGGATTATTCCTGGTCATAAAGTGAAGACTGGATGACGGAAAGATGATGAATGAAAACAAGATATTGAATGGGTCGTTCCGATGGGCGCGTCCTCCCGCTGCGGGCCGGTGGCACCGGGATGGATCGGCAGGGCAGGTGGCGGTGGGCGGGGCGTTCCCCGCTTTTCACCGGTCACCGATGGGGTCACGCCTTGCAGGATGAACGGCTTTTCCCCTATGGCCATGCACGCGACGCGGATTGGCGCCAGGCTTTAACGGCTGCGCTGGAAATGGCGGGTCCGCGCGTGCGGAACGGTACCTTGGGCTTTCTCTATGTAAGCGATGCTTTTGAGTCCGACTTGCCGGAAATCCTGAGCGCCCTCCGTCAGGAAAGCGGCGTCCCCCACTGGACGGGCTGTGTGGGGATAGGCATCTGTGCGATGGCGCAGGAATATCTGGACGAACCCGCGCTGGCTTTCATGGTGACGGATTTTCCGGAGGCGGAATTTCGCCTTTTTGACGAAATGGAGCCCCATCCATCCGGTACCAGTTTGACCGTGGGTGCGGGGCGTCCGGCGTACTTCGCCATCGTGCATGGTGACGCGCAAACTCCGGATCTGCCGGATCTGGTCGCGGACTTTGCCGGGAGGATGAGTAGCGGATTCGTCACCGGCGGCATCAGCAGCAGCCGTGCCCGCAATGCGCAGATCGCGGACAAGGTCGTGCACGGTGGACTGAGCGGGGTGGCGTTCAGCGAACGGGTCGCCATCGCCACCCGGCTGACTCAGGGGTGCAGCCCCATTGGTCCCACGCATCGGATTGCCGAGGCGAAGAACAATGTGATCGCGCGTCTGGATGACCGGCCGGCGCTGGACGTTTTCTATGACGAGATCGGCGACATCCTTTCCCGGGACTTGCAGCGCGCGGCGGGTTTCATTTTTGTGGCCTTGCCCGTCAAATACGATGATCGTGGCGACTATACGGTGCGCAATCTGATCGGCGTGGATATCGACCGCAAACTGCTCGCCATCGGCGAGTATGTGGAGTCCGGCCAGGCGCTGATGTTCTGCAAGAGGGATGGCGCCACGGCACGCGAGGATCTGGGACGTATGCTGGTGGAGATTGGCCGTCTGGCCGGGCGACGGGCCATTCGCGGCGGGCTGTATTTCTCTTGTCTGGGACGTGGCGAGAGTCTGTTCGGACCAGACTCTGCGGAATTGCGGATGATTCAGGAAAATCTGGGCGACTTTCCCCTGGTCGGATTTTTTGCCAACGGCGAGATTTCCCACGATAAGATCTACGGTTACACCGGGGTGCTTACCCTGTTCCTGGATGCGTAGATATCCCGCTGTGTGATGGCACCGGCACCGCCGGTTCGCGGAGACAGTCGGCACGCTGCGGAGGTGTCTAGCTGGCGGTCAGGCCGGAAAGCAGCTTTTGCTCCAGGAGTTTGCTCTGCTGCGCGGCGGATTGGCAGGCCGCGCCGGCCGGATTCCGCAAACAGTGGTTCAACGCCGCCATGCTAGTTTCTTGCAGTTGCGCCTGACGATCGTGGCTTTGCGGCGTGCTGGTCATCCAGGAAACACCATAGCCGAGTGCTGAAGAAAGCAGGGTCGCCACCAGAAATACCAGTATCATGCGGGTAAATCCACGCTCCAATCCTTGGGCGTCCAAGAAGCGTCGGCTGTACCAGGCGAATGCCGGATAACTGACGGCGCCTGCCACCAAACCCCACATCGCCTAGCCCTTTGTCGCGGTATTCAAGGGCAGGGGATAGGGCAGTTGTTCCAGGGTCAGGGGCGTACCATCCAGCGCTCCGGCAGTCAGTGCCTCTCCGGCGTTGGCGGCGCGCAAGAGCGCCAGGGCCCCAAAGCCTCCCTGGGGATCGGGTGCCGCATTGATGACCATGCCAATGCTCTGCTCACCCATGCTTGCCGCAAAGATTTCCTCTCCCGCATTCAGGGGTTGCTGCGCCGCGACGCGGTAAGTCTGGTTCTTGAGTTTACCGAGATAGTGGGAACGGGCGACAATCTCCTGACCTGGGTAACAACCCTTTTTAAAATTGATGCCGCCCAGCACCTCCAGATTCAGTTCCTGAGGGATGATTTTTTCCGTGGTGGTGCTGCTGACCATGCCGACGCCGGCCCGGATGGCTTGCAGGCGCCAGTCCTCCGCGGTTCCGGCGCGGGCGCCAGCCGCCACGAGGGCCGCCGTGAGTACGTCCACCCGCGAGGCGGGCAGGAGGATCTGGAAGATCTCCGCATTGATCCAGGGCAAACGGGTGATGATCATGCCTTCCTGCAGCATCCCGTCGTTGCCGAGTGCCGGCGGTGTCACGCCGATGACACGGCCCAGCAGTTCGCCGCTGCCGTTCCCCGAGACGGCAAGCAACACGAATTCGGGATCTCCCCGCTCTATTTCGAGCTTGGCCATCATGCGGAACTTGCGGAGTCGGTCGATGACCGGATCCACGAGGTCCGCGGACAGGCTGAGCCAGAAACCCGAATCATCGCGCTGCACATAAAAGTTGGCGATCATCCGCCCTTTGGCGGTGCTGTAGCTGCTCCATTGGCCGCCGCCTCTGGTCAGGGCACGCAGATCGTTGGAGAATTGACTCTGGAGGAATGTTTCGGCATCCGCGCCATGGGCGCGGATCAGTCCGAGTTCCGTGCACAGGGGAATGAAGGTAATGACGGCTGAAGACATGCGATTGAACTCCCGGTTGCCGAGGCGGCATGGTTCCGATCATACCCTCTTGGGCAGCGGTGACAAAGGGCTGCCGCCCCTTCCTCTCGGCAGCGCGCGGCGACAACGCGGGTTGCAAAGTATCCCCTGCGGGCTGGCCCTGCTTTGTGCGGTGTTCACCGGCGTGCAGGACTGGCGCTGGGGGCTGGCCTTGTGGACTGCGGTCTTCGCCTGGGTCCTGTGGCGCTGTCCCTGGTGGCGACATGCGGAGCAGCGCCTGCCGGAGACCCTGCGGATCGCGGCGGAAGGGCAGTTGCAGGTGCGCTTCGCCGATGGCCGGCTGCTGGATGTGATGCTTCGATCTCGCCCTTTCCTGCACCCGCGGCTAGGCGTCATTGCGCTTCGGGGTGAGGATGGCCGCGCTTATGTGTGTATCGCGCCCTACATGGCCGGGAGCGCCCTCTGGCGGCGCTGGCGACTCAGATTGCACCAGGAATGGGACGCAGAAACGGATCCGGCCGGTCCCGCTGGTGGATGCTATCCGCCGCGAAGTCCTCACGGCGCTGGGGATGATCGCTATTAAAATGGCATCCGCGGGATTCTTCCCGCAACAAGGCGGATCGGGTGAGGAGTGCCGCGCACAGGCGCAGATTGCGCAATTCCTGATAATACCGGGGTCCCTGCACGGCATCGCCGATGCGGGTGGCCATCTCTTCCCAATTCGCGCTGGCCGCCCGCAGGTCCGCATCATTGCGGATGATCCCTGCCGCCCGCCACATGGTGGTCTGCAGCGCTTGGCGCAGGGTGCGGATCGCCGTTTCCGAGAGTGCGTTGGATGAGCGCGTCGACGTTGGCGCGGGTGGCGGGAGGGGTTTTTCGGGGAGCCGTGACCGTCCTCCCAGATCGGCGACGATACTGGCCGCCCCCACCACACATTCGAGCAGCGAATTGCTGGCGAGGCGATTGGCGCCGTGCAGACCGCTGGCGCTGACTTCGCCCGCCGCATAAAGCCCATCGATGCTGCTGCGTCCGGCCACATCCACCACCACGCCGCCGCAGGTGTAGTGCGCTGCCGGCACCACTGGAACCGGTTCCCGGGTCAGATCGTAGCCGTGCGCCCGGCAATGGGCGAAAATAGCCGGAAAGTGCCGCTGCACCTGCGCGCCCGGCTGGTGACTGATGTCCAGGGTGACATATTCGATCCGGTGCCTTTTCATCTCCGCGTCGATCGCGCGCGCCACGATGTCCCGTGGCGCCAGTTCGGCGCGGGGGTCGTAGCGCTCCAGAAAAGCGCTGCCATCGGGCAGGCGTAACAGCGCCCCTTCGCCGCGCAAGGCCTCGGAAAGTAAAAAGGGCGCGCTGCCCGGTTGGTAGAGCGTCGTCGGATGAAACTGAATGAACTCCAGATTGGCGATTTCCGCACCCGCGCGATAGGCCAGGGCGATCCCGTCCCCCGTAGCCACCAGCGGATTACTGGTGTGGCGGTACAACTGACCCGCTCCACCGCTGGCGAGAATCACCGCCCGTGCCGTCCACAACTGCGGACGATCGTCCTCCGGGGCGAGTACCCAGGCACCGGCGCAGCGGTCGCCGCGCAACCAGAGGTCGCTGGCGAAGTGCGCTTCGGCGATCTGAATGGCGGGGTGGGCCCGGACCTGTTGCAGCAAGGTGCTTTCGATGGCATGGCCCGTGGTGTCGGCGCAGTGCAGAACCCGGCGCGCCCGGTGCCCGCCTTCTCGGGTGAGATGCCAGTTTCCGTCAGCGCGGCGATCGAAAGGCACTCCCCAGTCGATCAGACGTCGGGCCGCGGCGGGACCCTGGCCAATGATGTGCCGGACGGCGTCGGGATGGCAAAGTCCCATGCCGGCTCCCAGGGTATCCTCGATATGCAGGGCGATGCTGTCGTGATCCTCGTCCATGACCGCGGCGACTCCGCCCTGCGCCCAGTCGCTGGCGGAGTCGCTGGCCCGATCCTTGCTGACTATGGCCACCCGGCCGAATTGGCTCAGCCCCAAGGCGGTGCTGAGTCCGGCGGTGCCGGAGCCGATGATCAGAAAGTCGAAAGAAGGCATGCGTTGTCCTGGGGAAAGAGTCTGGCTCGCGTTGCGAGAATGGGCAGGGGTCATGATACGATGGGAGGCGGACGAGGTGAAGAACGGCACTCAAAAACAGTGGAAAGGATAAGGCCGAATGGGTAAAATTGCGGGACGCAGCACGAGGGGTCGACACGAAAATGATGCGCCCAGTGATCTGCTCCTCGTACAGCGTGTACAAAAGGGGGAGAAGGGGGCATTTGATCTTCTCGTCCGTAAATACCAGCACAAGATGGTCGCCTTGGTCGGGCGTTTCGTGCGCACGCCCGAGGAAGCCGAGGATGTGGCGCAGGAGGCCTTTGTCAAAGCCTATCGCGCATTGGCCAATTTTCGCGGCGATAGCGCTTTTTACACCTGGTTGTATCGTATCGCCGTGAATACGGCCAAGAACCATCTGGTAGCGCAAGGGCGCCAGGTGTCCACCGTCGATGTAGAAACCGAAGATGCGGAACAATTTGCCAGTGCCGATGGACTAAGGGAATATGATACTCCGGAAGGGTTGCTGCTCAGCCGGGAACTGGCGAAGCATATCGACACGGCTTTGGCGGCATTGCCGGAGGATCTGCGCACGGCGGTGACTCTGCGCGAGTTCGAGGGCTTGAGTTACGATGAGATTGCACAGGTGATGGAGTGTCCGGTGGGGACGGTGCGGTCCCGGATTTTTCGGGCGCGTGAAGCCATCGCCAAGGTTTTGGCCCCTTTGCTAGATCAGGAACAGTCATGAACGATGAAACCAAAAAAGAACTGATGGCGTTCATGGAAGGCGAGTTGAGCGGGTTGCGCGCCAATCGCCTGGCCACACGTTTACAAAACGAACGAGGCTTGCGAGAAGCCTGGGAATCCCAGTACCGGATTTCCTTTCTCCTGCAGAATGACCGGGAAGGAAGCCTGCTCGCGTCGGCGGGTTTCGCGGACAGGGTGGCCCGGGAAATTGCGGGAGAGCCCAATATCCTCGCCCCGCAGAGCGCACAGCGTCGGAGCGTCGCGGGGGGCTTTTGGATCAAGGCGGGTTCTGTCGCCGCGGTGCTGATGGTATCGGTGAGCCTGGTGAGTTTTCTGTCCGACCATCCGGTCTCCGCCCCATCGTCTATCGCGGGCGATGCATCCGGGCATTACGCCCAGACCGCCATGCTCCGCGGGTTCTCGCCGCGTGGCGAGGTGTTTCATCTGCATTCGGTAGCCGACTTCATGCCGCCGTCCGGAGGGATGGATGTCCTCATTCAGCGGGACATCCAAAGACTCTGGATCCCTGGCGGTGGCAACTATCTCGCCGCCTCCTCCCAGGCTTCCTCTCCTGGCTATCCGGGTCAGGCCGGCCTGGAAAACACGGCCGCTACGTCAATGGCGGGGATCAGCACGGGTTCCATAGCTTTTCCCGCGGGTAATCCCTAAAATCACAATCGGTGGATTCGCGAGCAGCGTTCTTCCCTGTGGGGGGAGAACCAGTGACCGTTGCCAAATGCCGCGGTTACCGGGATGATGGTTGGGGTTCCTATAAATATCGAATCGGATGGCGGGGAGGGAGTGTCTTGAAAAATCGTGTGCTGAGTAGACAGCGCCTGGCGTTGGCGCTTTGCGTGGGTTTGGGGCTCAGCATGGGGATGGCATCGCCCATTTGGGCGGGCACCACCAGCACCAGTGGCCAAGCTTTGGTCGGTTTGCCTGATTTTACGCCTATCGTCAAACAATATGGCCCCGCGGTCGTCAATATCAGCACGACGGAGACGAAGGTGGCGCGTAATCCGAGTTCGCCCTTTCCGCCGAATTCTCCGCTGAATCAGTTTTTCGCCCCGTTCTTTGGCACGCCGGGTGGCCCCGGTGGAGCGCCCGGTGCGGAGTCCGGCCAAAAATATCAGGTGCAGTCGCTGGGTTCCGGTTTTGTCGTCAGCCCCGATGGTTACATCGTGACGGCGGCGCATGTCGTGAAGGGGGCCCAGAAGATTATCGTCAGCCTCACGAATCATCAGCAATACACGGCGCATCTGGTTGGATTGTCGACGCGCATCGATGTGGCCCTCCTGAAAATTGACGCGAAAAATCTGCCGACGGTACAAATCGGTGATTCCGGCAAGTTGGAGGTCGGGCAATGGGTGCTGGCGGTGGGTTCGCCCTTTGGTTTTGAGAATAGCGTCACCCAGGGGGTGGTCAGCGCGACTTCCCGGCCTTTGCCCGATGACCCCTATATCCCCTTCATCCAGACGGATGTGCCGATCAATCCGGGCAACTCCGGCGGACCGCTCTTTAACATGCGCGGACAGGTGATTGGCATCAACGACCAGATTTATACCAACAGTGGCGGCTACATGGGACTATCTTTCTCCATCCCGATCAATGTCGCCATGGATGCCGTGAAGCAACTGAAACTCCACCAGAAGGTGCACTTCGGCTGGCTCGGGGTCATGATCCAGGATGTCAGCATGGATCTTGCCAAGTCCTTCCATATGAAGGAGCCGGTGGGTGCCCTGGTATCGCAGGTGGTGCCCGGCGGGCCGGCGGCCAAGGCGGGCCTTCGTCCCGGGGATGTCATCGTTTCCTTCGATGGCCAGGCCATCTACAACTCGGGTCAGCTCCCGCCGCTGGTGGGGGCGTTACCCGCCGGTTTCAAGGCGAAAATGGGTATTATTCGAAAGGGTCAACCCATGACGCTCAACATCACGGTAGAGAGCCTGCCCAACGATATGGAAAATACCGCGGCGGAATCGTCCCCGCCCAACGGCTCGATGCAAAAAGGCGAAATCAAGCGACTGAACGTGCAGGTGGGTCCGCTGACGGCGGAAGCGCGTAACCAACTCAAAGTGAACACCGGTGTTCTCGTCCTCGGCGTGGGCATGGGTCCTGCGGCGGAGGCCGGTATTCGTCCCGGAGACGTGATCCTGCAGGTGGCGCAACAGCGTGTCACCAGCACCGCGGATTTGCAGAAGCTGGTGGCGACGCTGCCTGCCGGACAGCCCATACCCGTACTGGTGCGGCGGGGCATGGGGAGCTTTTACCTGGTGCTCACGCTACCGCATTGACGCAGGCGGCCGTTGCGAAGGGCTGGGTGTGCATACCAGCCCTTTTTGCTGATGGTGTCTGGCGCGGTGGCGATATCGCCGGGCGCCCATGGATCGATAGGGCATATGACTGAGCAGCGATACATTCGTAATTTTTCCATTATCGCCCACGTGGATCATGGCAAATCCACCCTGGCGGATCAATTCATTCGTCTCTGCGGAGCGCTGACCGAGCGAGAGATGTCCAGTCAGGTGCTGGACACCATGGATATCGAGCGGGAGCGCGGAATCACCATCAAGGCGCAGAGCGTGTGTCTACAGTTTTTAGCGGCCGATGGACAGACGTATCAATTCAACCTGATCGACACGCCGGGACATGTGGATTTCTCCTACGAGGTGAGTCGTTCTCTGGCCGCCTGCGAGGGGGCCTTGCTGGTGGTGGACGCTTCACAGGGGGTAGAGGCGCAGAGCGTGGCCAACTGTTACACGGCGCTCGAACATGATCTGGAAATACTGCCCGTTCTGAACAAGATCGACTTGCCCGCCGCCGATCCGGTTCGCGTCCGCAAGGAAATCGAGGAGATCGTCGGATTACCCGCTGACGATGCCGTAGAGGCCAGCGCCAAGGAAGGTATCGGCATCCGCGCCATTTTGGAGCGGGTGGTGGAACGCATTCCGCCCCCCCAGGGTGACCCGGACGCGCCCTTGCAGGCGCTCATCATTGATTCGTGGTTCGATAATTACGTGGGGACCGTGGTGTTGGTGCGGGTGATGAATGGTTCCATTCGCCCAGGGCAACGGATTCTGACCATGGTGGGCCAAAAGCATTATGTCGTGGAGAAGGTTGGTGTTTTTACGCCCAAGGCCCTGACCGTCCCGGCGCTGGAAACCGGCGCGGTGGGTTTTGTGATCGCCGGGGTGCGCGCCATCGAGGGCGCCCGGGTGGGAGATACCCTGACCGGGCAGGACCGCCCCGCCAGGACGCCTCTGCCGGGTTTTCGTGAAGTGCAGCCGCAGGTTTTTACCGGACTGTATCCGGTGGACTCGGCGGACTATGAGCGTTTCCGTGAGGCGCTGCAGAAATTGCGACTGAATGACGCGGCGCTGCAATTTGAACCGGAGACTTCCCAGGCCCTGGGTTTTGGCTTCCGCTGCGGTTTTCTCGGACTCCTGCACATGGAGATCGTGCAGGAGCGGCTGGAACGGGAGTATCAGCTCGAACTGATCAGTACGGCGCCTACCGTGATCTATCAGGTGGAGACCACGGATGGACGGGTGCTGAATATCTCCAATCCTGCCGAATTGCCGCCGGTACAAAAGATCGCGGATATCCGTGAACCCGTGATCACCGCCAATATTCTGGTGCCGGAGACTTATCTCGGTCCGGTCATCGCGCTCTGCGAAGAACGGCGGGGCCGGCAAAAGAATATGCAGTTCACCGGGGGGCAGGTGATGTTGCGCTATGAATTGCCGCACAACGAAGTGGTCCTGGATTTTTTTGATCGCCTCAAATCCGCGAGCCGGGGTTATGCCTCCATGGACTATGAATTCGCCCGTTTTGAGAGCGGACCCTTGGTTAAAATGGACATCCTCATCAACGGCGAAAAATTGGATGCCTTGTCCTGGATCGTCCACCGGGATGTTTCCGAACGGCGCGGACGGGAACTGGTGGCGCGATTGCACGATCTGATCCCCCGACAGATGTTCGAAGTGGCGATTCAGGCGGCCATCGGCGCCAGGGTGGTCGCCCGCGAAACCGTCAAGGCCATGCGTAAGAATGTCCTCGCCAAGTGTTATGGCGGCGACATTTCGCGCAAGCGGAAATTGCTGGAAAAGCAAAAAGAGGGTAAAAAGCGCATGAAGCAGGTCGGCCATGTGGAAATTCCCCAAGAAGCCTTCCTGGCGGTGTTGAAAAGTGATAAACGATAAGCTGGACTTGGCGAAGCGCAAGCCGAGTGAATTTGGGATGACGTATAGTGTGAAGGATGGGTGCTGATGGATTTTACCCTGGGATTGTTTCTGGCCATTGTACTTTCCGGCCTGATCTGGCTGGTGGATTTGCTGTTTTTGCGCAAGAGGCGTCCGGCGGAGTCCAAGGAGCCGGTCATCGTGGAATATGCCCGGAGCTTTTTTCCGGTACTGTTTATCGTTTTTTTGATTCGGGCCTTTCTGTTCGAACCTTTTCAGATTCCTTCCGGTTCCATGATTCCGACCTTGCGGGTGGGTGACTTTGTGCTGGTGAACAAGTTTCAGTGGGGACTGCGTCTGCCGTTGATTCATACGCCCATCACCCGCGGAAGTCCGGTGGAAGCGGGCGATGTCATGGTTTTCCGTTATCCGAAGAACCCGCGCATCGACTATATCAAACGGGTGATCGGACTGCCGGGTGACACGATCGAGGTGAAGGGTAACGACCTGTATATCAATCACAAGCTGGTGCCACAGAAATATATCGGAACCTTTGATTACCGACCGGAAGGGCAGGGTGCCGAGGGCATGGTCATCCCCGCCAGGGAATATGCCCAGGAACTGGGGGGACATACCTTCCATATCATCGAGTTCGACACCCCGGAAGCCCAGATGAATTTTGGGCCTTTCAAAGTGCCCCCCCATGCTTATTTCATGATGGGTGATGATCGGGACAATAGCAATGACAGCCGTTTCTGGGGGATGGTGCCGCAGCGCAACATTGTCGGCAAAGCGATGTTCGTGTGGTTTTCCTGGAATGCCGAAGATTGGTCCATTCGCTGGAAGCAGATTGGACGTTCTCTGGATGGGGCGATTTCCTGACGCTGTGCAGGGTGCTTGCAAAATCGGCGTTCAGGACTAATTAGGCGTTATGGATGTACCAACGCCCCAGGAGGATTCGCCCTCATGCGTAACGCAATGTCCAATCATCCGCCCAGGGTGACGCGGCCTCCTGATGAGGCCGGGATCTCCTTTCTCGGCGTGATTTTCTGGCTGGTGATCCTGGTTTTTGCGATCGCCTTTATCATCAAGGTAATGCCTTCGTACTACGATTATTGGTCACTGCGCAATATCGTCAGCGCGCAGGCGCGTCAGAGTTCACCACAGGATTCGGTATCGCAAATTCGCTACGATCTCAATAGTCGTTTGAGCGTGGCCATGATCCATATCCCGCAGAAAGATATCCGGATTGAAAAAAGTGGTCATGGGCCGCCGATGATCACCGTCAGTTATGACCGGATAGTGCCGCTGGCGGGAAATATCAGCCTCTTGCTGCATTTTGAAACCGTAGGGCACTAGCGCGGCGTTTGTCATTGGGTGGGAGAGGCCGGGCCGGAGATACCTCGCGACCCGGCCTTTCAGTGTATGATTATGACATGAGTCTTGCCGTTGCCACTTTCGGGGGGTTGAGTTTGTCTTTATGAGGGCCTGGGAAGAACTGCAAAAATTGGTCGGGTATCGTTTTCGTGAGGAATCTTTGCTGCAACAGGCGTTGACGCACCGCAGCGCGGGGGTCCAGCACAATGAACGGCTGGAATTTCTGGGTGACGCGGCCTTGAATTTCGTGGTGGCGGCGAAACTCTACGCACATTTTCCCAAAGTCAGCGAGGGAGATCTGTCACGCATGCGGGCGCGACTGGTGCGGGAGGAGACTCTGGCGGAAATCGCCGGAAAGGTGGCGCTGGCTGACTTCCTGATTCTGGGACCGGGGGAGATGCGCAGCGGTGGCGCGCGCCGCGACTCCATTCGCGCGGATGCCCTGGAAGCGGTGATCGGGGCGGCTTTCCTGGATGGCGGCTTTGCGGCGGCGGAACGCATCGTCACCCAACTGGTGGAGCCATTGATGACCGAGCACCTGGGCGGCGCGGAGTTGCGCGATCCCAAGACCCGGTTGCAAGAGTACTTGCAGGGCCGGGGGCGTTCTCTTCCGGTATATACCCTGGTGGCGGAAAAGGGACCCGCCCATGAGCGGCATTTTGTGGCGCGCTGCAGCGTGCCCGGGGCGTCACCGACGGAGGCTGAGGACGCGAGCCGGCGCAAGGCGGAGCAGCAGGCGGCGGCACAGATGCTGGAGCAATTGCAGGTTGTTCCGCATGTCTGACCGGACGGAAGCCGCGGAGAAGAGGCCCGACGAAGATTTCCGCAGCGGCTATGTGGCGCTTTTGGGACGCCCCAACGTGGGCAAATCCACCTTGCTCAACCATTTGGTTGGGCAAAAGATCAGCATTACCGCGCCGCGCCCGCAAACCACGCGGGATCGGATATTGGGCATTCTGACCCGTCCCGACGGACAGTTGCTGTTTCTCGACACGCCGGGGGTGCACAGCGGTTATCGCCGCCTGAACCGGCACCTGTTGCGTGCCACCCGGGGTGCGCTGGAATCCGCCGACCTCGGAGTGTTGGTGGTCGACGCGCTGCTGTGGACCCCCGATGACGCGGAAGCATTGCGCTGGTTGCAGCGGACGGGCATTCCTCTGGTGGCGGTGGTGAACAAGGTGGATCGGGTGGCCAGCAAGGCCCGCCTGTTTCCCTTCGTGCAGACCTTGGCGGCGCGCGGCGCATTCGCGGCGATATTGCCCCTGTCGGCGCGCAAGGCGACCGATGTGCGGCGCCTGGCCGACGTGCTGGTGCCCCTGCTGCCGCCCGCGCCCGCGCCCTTCCCCGAGAACCAGGTGACGGATCGCACGCTGCGCTTCATGGCGGCGGAAATCATCCGTGAGCAATTATTCCGGCAACTCGGGGCCGAACTGCCTTATGACACCGCCGTGACTATCGACAGCTATCGCGTGGAGCACAACCAGCAGCGCATCGAGGCGACCATCTATTGTCGGCGGCCGGGGCAAAAAGCGATTATTCTCGGAGAGGGCGGCAGCCGTCTGCGGGGGATCGGCAGCCGCGCGCGTGAAGCGTTGCAAGCATTGACAGAAGAGCGGGTCTGGCTCGGACTGTGGGTGAAGCAACGGGAACAGTGGTCCGAGGACCGGAACATCCTGCGCGAGCTGGGGTATGACGACTGAGACGAGCGATCGCGCCTGGGTGTTACACCGTTATCCTTACGGAGATACCAGTCTGGTGGTCGAACTCTTCACTCAAACCCAGGGTCGCCTGGGGGTGCTCGCCAAAGGCGCTCGCCGTGCCCGCTCGCCATTGGCCCGGCTGGAAGCGGGACATCCCCTGTGGGTGCGCTGGCTGGGACGGGGTGAATTGCCGGTGCTGGCACAAGCGGAAACCCTTGAAGCGGCCCCGTCACTAGGGGCCATGCAGCACCTCAGCCTTTTTTATATCAATGAACTGCTGCTGCGGCTCACGCAGCGTGCCGATCCTTTTCCCGATTTTTTCAAGGTCTACGAGGCGACCTTGACGACATTGCACAGCGCTCCGGGTGAAAGCTGGTTTTTGCGTCGTTTTGAGCGGCGTCTGCTGGAAAACCTCGGATGGGCGCCCGACTTGCAGTCCTGCGCCGAATGCGGTCATCGACTGAACCCGGAACGGGGAGAGCGATGGTTTTACCAGCCCGCGCATGGGGCATTTTGTCCACGGCACGCGCCAGGCGCGGCGGCGGTTGCGGTGGATGCGGCGGCCTTATGCTGGTTGCAGGGCGCGATGTCCACCCCTTACGAGAAGGGGTGGGGACCGGGGTTGCGGCATTGCCTGGAACAGGAACTGCGGGTACATTTGGGCGAGCGCCCACTGGAGAGTCGCTACCTGCTTGCGGCATACTTGCGCAGGCGGCGGCTGACGCCGAAGGCGGAGAGGAGCTAGTGGATGATTGCTTTGGGAGTGAATATTGATCACGTCGCCACCTTGCGGCAGGCGCGAGGTGGCCGCTATCCCGATCCGGTGGAAGCGGCTTTTGTGGCTGAACGGGCGGGTGCGGATGCGATCACCGCGCACCTGCGGGAAGATCGTCGGCACATGCAGGAACGGGATGTGGAGATTCTCCGGCAAACGCTGCGCACTCGCCTCAATCTGGAGATGGCGGTGGATGAGGGCGTGCTGCGCATAGCGGAGCGCTTGCGTCCCAATGATTGTTGCCTGGTGCCGGAGCGTCGCGTGGAGCTGACGACCGAAGGCGGTCTCGATGTCGCCGGACAACTGCCGCGTATCAAGGCCGCTTGTCAGCGTCTGGCTGGCGCCGGGGTGCGGGTATCGCTGTTCATCGATCCGGATCCTTTTCAACTGGAGGCCGCGATGGAAACGGGCGCGCCGGTGGTCGAACTGCATACCGGGCGTTACGCCGGCGCCGCCGATGCGGCGGCGCGCGCCGAAGAGCTGGGTTTGATCCACAGTGCGGTAAGCCTTGCCGATAGTCTGGGCCTGCAGGTCAATGCCGGGCACGGCCTGGATTACCATAATGTGCAGGCGATCGCGGCGATCCCCGGCATTCGCGAGTTGAACATCGGCCATGCGATCGTGGCCCATGCGCTTTTTGTCGGTATGGCGACGGCGGTGGCGGATATGAAGCGGCTCATGCGCGAGTCCCGTGGATGATCATCGGCATGGGCACGGATATCGTGGCCGTGGAGCGGTTGGCGCGTCTTCATGCCCGCTTCGAGGAACGCCTGGTCGAACGTCTGCTGGGACCGCTGGAGGCGGCGGAGATGCCGGTGGAGGCGGGCTCCGGGGCAGCCTTTCTGGCTCGCCGTTTCGCCGCCAAAGAGGCGGCCTTCAAGGCCCTCGGCAGCGGTCTGAACAACGGCATGCGCTGGAGGGATATACAGGTGGGTCACGATCCGGCCGGGTGCCCGCAATTGCTCTTCGACGGGCGGGCCTTGCAGATTCTGCAGAGGCTAGGCAGGAACGTCCATGCGTGGCTATCCATTAGCGATGAGCGGCGCTACGCGCTGGCGGTCGTGGTAATCGAGCGGGTGTCAGCGGCAGGAGGTGCCTAGATGAAAGTGACGGTGGTGGGAACCGGGTACGTGGGGCTGGTCACCGGCGCCTGTCTGGCGCAGGTCGGGAATCAGGTGCTGTGTGTGGATGCGGATGCGGACAAGATCGCCCGGCTACGGGCGGGCGAGGTGCCTATCCATGAGGCGGATTTGCCCGCCATGGTGCAGGAAGCGACTGCGGGCGAACGCTTGGGCTTCACCACGAATATTGCCGAGAGTGTGGCGCACGGGGATTTTCTCTTCATCGCGGTGGGCACACCGGCGGATGAAGACGGCTCTGCCGATTTACGGCAGGTACTGGCGGTGGCGGACGATATCGGCAGATATCTGGCGCGGCCAGCCATCATCATCAATAAATCCACCGTGCCCGTGGGGACGGCGGTAAAGGTGCGCGCGCATATCGCCGCCGCTTTGCAGGAACGCGCGGTGGATGTCGCTTTCGATGTGGTCGCCAATCCCGAGTTTCTCAAGGAAGGCGCGGCGGTGGCCGATTTCACGAAACCGGACCGGATCATCGTCGGCACGGATAGCGTGGCGGCGGCGGAGCAGATGCGTGCCCTCTATGCCCCCTTCAACCGTAGCCACGATCGTCTGATGGTCATGGATCCACTGTCGGCGGAACTGACCAAGTACGCCGCAAATGTCATGTTGGCCACCAAAATCTCATTGATGAACGAGTTGGCGGGATTGGCCGAGCGGATGGGCGCTGACATCGAACAGGTGCGACAGGGGATTGGTGCCGACCCGCGCATTGGCTACTCCTTCATTTATCCGGGCTGTGGTTACGGTGGGTCCTGCTTTCCAAAGGATGTGCGGGCGCTGGCGCATAGTGCCCGGCAGTATGATTTCGATACGCCCCTGCTCACCGCCGTGGAGCGCGTGAACGATCGTCAGAAAGGGCTTCTGGAGCGGAAGGTGGTGGGGGTTCTTGGCGAGGATTTGACGGGTAAAACCATTGCCGTTTGGGGCCTGGCCTTCAAAGCCAATACCGATGACATGCGCGAGGCGCCCAGCCGGGTGCTGATGGAAGCGTTGTGGCGACGCGGCGCACGGATTCAGGCGCATGATCCCGAGGCCCTGGAAGAAGCGCTGCGGATCTATGGGGAACGGTACGCTCTACAGCTCTGCCGAGATCCGTATGCGGCTTGTGCCGGGGCCGACGCCTTGGTGATTTGCACCGAGTGGCCACAATTCCGGAGCCCGGACTTTATCCGGATGCGTCATTCGCTTCGCCGGGCGCTGATTGTGGATGGCCGCAATATGTACGACCCGGCAACGGTGCGCGCCGAGGGTTTTACCTATCTTGCCATCGGGCGCCCCTGAAATGGCGGAGGATTTGCGTAAACTCGCACGGGCGCAAGTGACGATCATCGGCGACGTGATGCTCGATCGCTATTGGTTCGGCAGGGTGGAGCGCATCTCGCCAGAGGCGCCGGTACCCGTGGTGCAGGTGCATCGGGAGGAGGAGCGCCCCGGCGGTGCCGCCAATGTCGCCCTGAATGTACGGGCCTTGGGGGCGCAGGCCCGCTTGATCGCTCCGGTGGGGGATGACGCCGCGGGCGAACGCCTGGGTGCACTGCTGTCGGAAACCGGAGTGGAGACCGCGTTGATCCCCGATAAGGCGTGTCCCACGACGGTGAAACTGCGGGTCATCGGACACCAGCAGCAGCTCTTGCGTATGGATTTTGAAGCGCAGCCCAGCCAGGCCCACGGTGATGCCTTGCGGCAGCGGGCACAGACGTTGCTGAGTGATTCTCAGGTATTGCTCCTTTCGGATTACGGCAAGGGCGCCTTGCGGGAAGTCGAGCATCTGGTGGCGCTGGGACGCGATCGGGGGATTCCGGTGCTGATCGATCCCAAGGGTCGGGATTATCACGCCTACCGGGGGGCGACCCTCATCACCCCTAATCTCCACGAATTTCAGGCGATGGCGGGCACCTGGTCCGATGAGGCGCAGTTTCGCCGCCTGGGTATGCAATGGCGGGAGACATTGCAACTGGACGCACTGCTGGTGACGCGCGGGGAAGGGGGAATGACGCTGTTCACCCCGGACAAACTCCATCATCACCCGGCGCAAGCGCGAGAGGTCTTTGACGTCACGGGTGCCGGAGACACCGTCATCGCGACTTTGGCGACCGCACTGGCGGCGGGCTGGACGATGGATCGCGCCGTGGAGTTGGCCAACCGCGCGGCGGGTCTTGTTGTGGGTAAGCTGGGGGCGGCGGTCGTGACGGTGGAGGAGTTGGCCGCGACGGAATCCGTGCATGCGGGCTGAGACCGTGACGGTACCGCCCCGACTGCCTGTGCCGAGGCTTTTACAACGTCGAATCGGACGGGCGGTGGCTGATTTCCGGATGATTCAGCCGGGAGATCGTATCCTGCTCGGCCTGTCCGGCGGGAAAGACTCCCTGACGCTCTTGCATCTGCTGCGAAACATGCAGCGCCAGTCATCCGTGTCCTTTGCGCTGGGCGTGGCCACAGTGGACCCCATGAGCCCGGATTATGACCCGCAGCCGCTGACCCCCTATCTGCGGGCGTTCGGCATTCCATATTTTCTGGAGCGGCAGAATATCTACGAAAGGGCGCAAAAACACCTGTTACGGCCCTCTTATTGCAGTTTTTGCGCCCGGATGCGGCGGGGAGTCCTGTATCGTTGCGCGCGGCGGGAGGGATATACGGTACTCGCGTTGGGACAACATCTCGACGATTTTGCCGAAAGTTTCTTCATGTCCATGTTTTATAATGGTGAACTGCGGACCATGAAGGCACATTATCGGGTACGCGAAGGGGATTTGCGGGTAATCCGGCCTCTGGTCTATTGCCGCGAGCGGCAGACTCGGCAGTATGCCACGGAGCAACATTTGCCGGTGATTCCCGAAAATTGCCCCGCCTGTTTTGGCAAACCCACGGAGCGTCAGCACATGAAGGAACTCCTCGCCGCCCAGGAGGGATACGACCCGCGCTTGTTCAAACAGCTTCAGCGGGCCTTGACGCCGCTCATGGGGCAGGGGTTGGAAGGTTTGGACGTTGGGGAGGAGCATGACTGACTTTTTGCGATGGCGACGAGTCGTAGTCAAAGGCATGGATATCCTGTATCCTGACACTGGAGCGGATCGGCGGTTTGACGCAACTTATGCGCCGTTGTCTGGTCCAATTCGTGAATAGGGGGCGACTCGGCTTCGACGTAGATCGCGAAGCCTTCGGTGCATGCAGAGCTGCGGTCCGCTCTTAAAACTGGTCGCAGATTCATAATTGCCAACGACAGCAATTACGCTCTCGCTGCTTAGGCAGTGAGCCCTCTGCCCGGATTTGTCTGTGGATCCGGAGCCGAAAGGCGCGCGGAGGGTCATGAAACACGGAATCGTGCGCACCTTAGTCTGCGGGATGTGTGCTAAATCAAAGCAGAATCGTCGTGGCGTCATCCTGTCTGTCGGAGGGCGGCGCGATTAAAGCCAATAGACAAACTATGCATGTAGATCCGGTGGTCTAGGTACTGCGGACGCGGGTTCGATTCCCGCCGCCTCCACCAATAACCTGTTGATTTGTAATGGAAGAGCCAGCGTATGCTGGCTTTTTTAGGGTGCTTTAGGGCTGTTTTGGCGCCAGTTCGCCAACATTACGCCAGCATTTTTGCCGGACTTAGCCGCCCTTTTTCCTCCCAAGAGGGACACCATCGGAATCTTCCCTGTCCATCAGACCAAACGTAGCCACAACCTTTTGGCCTGCATCTGGAACTGCGTCAGGAATCCATCTTCCGTAGACACGAGCGATCATCGTCCAGTCTGCGTGTCCCATTTGTTGGGCTACCCACATTGGAGATTCACCAGCGGAAAGCATCATGCTGGCGTAGGTGTGACGGGTCTGATAAGGGCGCCGATACGGACACCGGCCCGCTTCAACGCATGGGTCCACAGCGTCCGGCGAATAGCCTGATCACCGATCCATGGCGCTCCGGTCCTGGGATTCAGGAAGACACGGTCGCCATTATGCAAAAACACGAATAGAGTTAATTATGTACTCCCATCCGGCGATGGATTTCACCTGCTCATGGTCTGCCTCAAGAGCACAGAGACCCGCTACCAACTGCTCTTCCAGCGCCCCCAGGCTGTCAAAGGCCCGGTTGTGAAAATACTTCTCCCGCACCTCGTCCCAACAACCTCGTCGAGGAAAATCTGCATGCACCTGCCGCTGACTTCTGGCAGAACCAGGGAATCCATACGTCGGTCCTGGGGTGATACGGCCGCATAGGCATAAGAACTTATCCGTAAATAATGTTGATATCGAGCGGCACTTTTCTAAACGCAATGATGGCGGCGGCCAGATGATTGAGGGCCAGGAAACTTCGTTCGAGCTTCTCGTAGCGCACCAGCAGCTTGCGGAAGCGATTGAACCAACTGTGCGCGACCTCGACGATCCATCTCCTGGCGCGCTTGTGGGGGAGAAGTCGGATCTCGGTGACTTCTTGGCCGCGGCTTTTGACATGGGGAATATATCCGTGGGCTTCGATGGTCTGCAATGCCGAGGCACCGGTGTAACCTGCATCGGCACACAGGTGTTTGTGGCGGCGCTGAGGCGGTGTCGGCCGCTTGACCCTGATCGCATCAAGCACCGCTTCCAGTTGCGAGACGTCATGCCGGTTGGCCCCGGTCACGATGAGCGACAACGGGACGCCACGCCCGTCGACCAGCAGGTGACGCTTGCTGCCATTTTTTTCCCCGATCCGTCGGGTTCGGACCCGTGGCTTCCTGCGCCAGCGGGGCTTTCATCATCGCCCCATCGACGCTCTGCCAGCGCCAGGCAATGCCTTCCAGATCGTCGTATTCGGCCAAGCCCGCCTGCCACAGCGCCAGGAAGAATCCGCCGCGCTCCCACTCCAGAAACCGCTTGTGAACCGCGCTCGCGCTGCCGAAGCGTTCGCGCGGCAGGGCCTTCCACTGACATCCCGTGCGCAGTACATACACGATCGCTTCGAATACCAACCTCGAATCCTTCGGCTTGCGCCCGCCGCCGGGCTTGCGCACATACTCGCGCTGCACCGGCCGTGGCGCTCGCTGCGGAATCAGCGGAGCCACGCGTTTCCAGAACTCCTCGGAGACTTCCCATGCATCAACCCGTGCTTTCCCCATCTCGCCCTCCCGTCATGTCACGCGCGCTTGCGCACGGGAGTAAAGAATACATGATTATTTAAGGATAAGCTCTTAGTATTTCCCGACACGATGTTATCCACCGCCAGATTCGCGTCCGCTATGGCTTGATTGGCTGTCATGAAAGGACCAACCACATCACCGATGGCATAGATTACTGGGGCTTCCGTCTGCAAATGCGCGTTGATCCGGATGAAACCGTTGTCGTCCGTGATGACAGGGGTGTTTTCCAGACCTAATTTTTCGGTGTAGGGCTTGCGGCCCGTGGCGAGCAACAGCCAGTCGGCATGGAGTTCTTCACCGTTCTTGCCGATGGCGGTCACGCCGTCGCCCCCGGTATCTAACTGTTCTAGCTTGAACCCCATGCGGAAGGGAAGAATACCCAGACGGCCCAGGGCGGTGCGCAAGTCATTTTTGGCCTTGTTGGAATAAAAGGATTTGTCGAGGCAATGAGAGTTGATGACCCATCGTACTTTTTTCCCTAACATGGTGAGAATGTATGCCAGCTCCGTACCGACAACACCGCCCCCCACGAGTAAAACCTCCCCTCCCTCGGGCACCCCATCGTCGAACATCATGTCGGTCGTGAGGACTTTCCCGGCTACCGGATGCGCCGAAGCGGGCCATCCCGGTGTGGAGCCCGTCGCAATGATGCTGTGTCGCGTTTTGATCGTGACGGGTCCCTTGGTCGTGCGCACAAGAACGTGGTTCTCGTCTACAAAACTGCCAAGGCCGCAGAACATCTCCACCCCCAGGCGTTGGAGATAGCTCGTAAAGCTGGTTCTGACGGTGTTCACCACATCCCGCTGGTGTTCTCAGGCTTTGGGTATGTCCACACCGGACATTTCGGCAAGGATCCCCCGATGATGGATACGGGTGCTTTCTTCCATTAACTTGGCGGTTTCATACCAGGCCTTTTTGGGGACACAGCCTCGATTGAGGCAGGTTCCACCCCAGGTGGCGCCTTCAACAATGGCCACTTTGAGTCCCCTGAGTCTGGCGCGGACAGCGGCATGATAACCACCGGGGCCACTACCAATGATCGTCAGGTCGATGGGCTTGCTGATATTCAATGAGATACCTTTGACGGCGGTGATTGTTTACGAGGATTTCATGATAACAGGCCATAGCCGCCGAAGTTTTACCGCCATTGCGCTTAATAAATCCTATTTATGGATTAAATCGGATGGTGAAAGCTGAGCGGGATCGCCAAGGTATCCACAAGCACAAGGGGCGTTTAGATCAATCCGACATGCGCAGTCAGCGCCCAGGCATCTGCCGGGATGGTCCAAGGGGCGTGGTGGAAACGCTCGAAGGCGGGCACCAGGGCGAGCTGGTGGGAGGTGGCAGGCAGCCACTGTATTACCAAGGTGGCTATGGTCTGGGCGATACGCTCGATGTAGGGGCCATGCTGGTCCAGTGCGGCATAGCGTCCGCCGGTCAAGGTGATGGGCACGCAGGTGGGGAAATGTGGCGTGATGGACCTGTGCCCGACTGTTAGGAATGCGCAGTCATAACGAATATGACCGGGTGGGGTAAGATAAGGGTCGTCGTGGAGAATGCCCATGAAGGTGAGGCCGGACGGATCTATATCCGCCATGCGCAGACGCCAGGAAAAATCCAGCCAATGCGCGGGGACATCGGTATAGTTGCCCAGATAGCGCCGGCCCAGAAGATGTTGGGTGGGCAGGGTCATGACCTGCACCGCGCGCACGAGGTCGGGAATCGGGGGCGCGTGGTAGATGTCTTGGCGGAATTTGGCGCGAAACTGGGCAGGCGACAGGCCGTATTCGCGGGAAAAGGCGCGGGTGAATGCCTGCTGGCTTTGGTAGCCGGACGTGAGCGCAATATCCAGAATGGTTTTGTGGGTGCGACAGAGCAAGATGGCCGCGCCATTGAGGCGTTTGGCACGGGCATAGGCCAGTGGTGCCAGGCCGGTATTTTTCCGAAAAATACGATTCAATCCAAACAGGCTCAGACCAGCCGTTGTGGCCAATTGCTTGAGGTCAGGCCAGTCGTCACTGCGGTGCTCAATGCTCCACCAGAGTCGCTCCAATGCCGACAAGGGCGTTATCGGATAGCGCGCGTCATTCGGGCTGCCCTCCGCGTCCGTTTTATGGGCGTTTTCGTCATCGCGGTTGGGCATGGTGCATCTGTGCTTATCGGTTGTCATACCCACCCCTAGTGTCAATACTGTTTAGTTACTCTAGTTTTAGACATTCAGCCCGGCTCCGCCGGGTTTTTTATTGCCATTTCCCCAGCGAAAGTGCTTGACACGGTGATGGTGCCGTGCGGCCGACCCTTGTAAAAAAGGGTCGGCCAATAAGAAGCGTTTTAGGCTTCTCAGAATCACTATCATGCTCTTTCATCGCCTCGTTGTCCTCCGCTTGTCGGGGTGGATTTCCTACTTTCTGACGGTCGTACCGCCCCGTTCGCGGCGCAGCTTCGTCGAACTTCTCTGCGGCTGCCTGATTTCGCCCGAAGGCTGGGTCACCCCACCATCAGCGGCATCTCCCTCCGCTGCCACTGGATCACGTATTACAAACTCCTAGAACGTGAGCCCTTGCGCGCACAGGCGTTGGCCATAGCCCAGACCAGGTACGCTGGCTCCTGCAGTCCTTGCCCAAGCTCCTGATCGTCGAGATGGTCGTCGACGACACGATGGTCCTGCGACACTCCACCAAAGCCATATCCTTATACGCTGGGCACCAATCTCCCACACTGAATCGCCGTCCGGCACGAATTGGGAGCCGAGCGTGAGGAACGGCTGCGAGAGCAGGGCTTCCGCCCGCACATCCAACGCAAAGCCCAACGGGGTAAGCCGCTGTCGGCCCGCCAAGAACGGTGGAATCGCCGCATCGCCAAGATTCGGGCACGGGTGGAGCACGTCTTTGTTGCAATCCATCAATGGGGAGGGAAGCGCATTCGCACCATTGGCCAAGCCCGGGCGACCTTCACCATGGGCATGATGGTGGTGGCCTACAACATGCGCCGCTTGGCCCTTCTGGAGTTATAGTGCGTCCGGAATCCGTGAAATCTACCGAAAACGGCAAAATTATGGGGAGTTAACCCTACAAAACAACCATTTTTTGGCTAACCGGAGCTACTTTCACGCCGCTACGCCAAAAAATAGGGGTTGTTCGATGTGCCCCATATAAACCTCGAAAGATCACCTAGTGAGAACTTACTTTTGGCATTAAAGGTGGGGATGGTATTGGTATATTTTTTTGATAAAATGAGCTTATGTCGTTTATAGAAATGTATCCGAAAGCAAGCATTGTGAGAAATTTTACGACAATCATTAAGGAATATTTTTCGCCAGATTTTGTCCATTTTATTGGTATTTATGCCAAAACATTTGCGGCTATTCCCAAAGGAAGTGCAGAAACCAAAACAAATCCGATTGCCATGTTTACGCTCTGTTTGGTTTTTGGCGTGAACTCCAAAAGATTCATTGAGTGAAAAAACTCAAGAAGCGTAAGGGAAACGAAGACAAGTGTTATTGAAAACAATAATTTCAAGTACGATTCTTTTTTATTTGCGGAAAGACTAGGTATGTATAGAAGAAAGAATGTCGTTATAATAATTTCTGTAACCAATGCACTTTTCATGAACCTTCTCCGTTCTAACGGACAACTTATGTCATTCTGTCACAAAACCTGCTCTAGAAATAGTAACTATTCACGAGGGGTATCAATACCCCATCGCAGGATCAGGAGTTTCCCCCCGAAAGGATTGAACCAAAGCTTGCAGCAGGTCAATACGCTGCTTGCGTAGGGTTTCCAGATAAGATCGAATCGTGCAGAAGGCGGCAGCCCCATCAAAGGTCCGGAAACAGCCTGAGATCTTCTGTTTGACCTTGGGCATCCGTACCGCCTGTTCTGTAAGATTGTTGGTGAATGGTACCTCCTGGTCCGAGAGGAAACGCAGTACATCCCCTGTGTGCTCGCGCAGTCGTCGCAACAGATTGGTCGGATAAGATTGGCGCCGATGTGCGGTGCCATCCTTGCGTTTCTTGACCGGATGGATCGCGTCGCCTTTGGTCAGTATAGCGGTATAGTCCGCGCTCATCTGGGCAATCCGGTCCTTGGTAAACGGGCCGTTGGCCACTCCCCGATTGGCGGCAACGAGCAGGTCGATCATGTTCTTCGCCCAGCGTTGCCCGTACTGTTCGTGGACCAGCGTCAGCTCCCGCAGGTGATGCGCGTTGCACAGGCCATGGCGGCAGTCATACTTTCGATAGGGAGCCCAGCCATCATGGATAGCGGTCCCTTGGAATCCGGGCAGAATGCCGAAAGCGTCGAAAGCCTCCTGGCCACGGCGGGCATGTAGCCCACCCAGGTCACGGTTTGCGTCACTGCCGCGTGCAGCCAGTGGAGCTTGCTAGCGACCCGCATACCGGTCTCATCGAAATGGGCCACGCGGGCTTCCCGGACGGCGCCCGCGATGCGCGCGACGGTGGGTGCCAAATTCCCGGCCGTGGTGTGGATCATCCTGACCACAGCGCCCGGCGACAGGGCAATTCCGCAGGTATCCCGCATGATCCGAATGGTGCGCAGTATCGGCAGCATGTGGTGCTGGGTGGGATAGATGACGGTGGCTTGTACGCGTGGACCATACTGCATGGTGGCCGTGATGGCTTCCGGAAAGTCGCTCCGGTGCACCTTACCGCAGGTGCAGCGCGCTTCCAGAATACGATGCTCGGTGACCTCGACTCGCTGAGGCGGTATATCGAAGACCTGACGTGCTTCCGCCATGTGGGCCTCGTCCAGAGCGCCGCCACAGGCGTCGTAAGTCATGAGCAAGGGATGTATGACCACATGATCAGGAGCGTGGCGACCCGTTCCAGCGCAGAGCCCTTGTGGCCCTTCTGTCCGCCCTTGGGATGCTGTCCCGCCTGACGAAGGGATTTGGGTGCGGGCTTGCGCAGACCGTCCGAGGACGCGGTTTGCTGGAATTGTGGCTGTTTTTGGCCAGGCGGACTTCAAGTGCTGCGATGCGCGACTTCAATTCCGCGTTCTCCGCGAGAAGAAATCGTATCAGGTCATCCTTGGCGGTGTGATCCATCGCACTCAGATCGGGCTATTCCATTTTGTCCTTATGGCTTGATATCTTGCGGCAAATTTACATCAAAACGGGGCGTGATGCACGGGGTCCTGAATAGTTACGTTTTTTATTACATGATTATTTGTTATGATCATTGAATCGCGCTTAGAAACAAAACCACTTCCAGAGTGTGTTACGCAATATTCCGGGCTTTACCGTAATCAGTACTGGACCTGGCAACCTTACCACCAGTGATCACACCTTTACCTACCAGGGTTTCAACAGCGATCAGATTGGCGTGAATCTGGATGGCGTACCCCTGATCAACACTTTTCGCGGCGGTACGAACGGTCAGGGTGGTGACCACGCCCTTACACCCATTGGCATGGGCCAGTTCTCGGGAGTTTCGGTTTATAGCGGTGCCAATACGCCCTCTGAAACAGGCATCAATGCATTGGGCGCGACGCTGAATTATAAACCGCGCATGCCCACTTCAAAATTCTACACCGAGATTTCGGGTAGTGGTGGACTTTATTCCGGTGGTGTCGGTGATAGCGCTTCCGGTGGGTTCAGTGTCAATTCAGGCACTTTGCCATATACGGGAACCAAGCTGTATGCCAACTATTATTACAGCCCTTTCCATAGCTTTATCAATCACGTTTTTTCCATCAACAACAACTACTACTTTGCGGCGCTGCAGCCCTATAACCATGGCATGTCTCAGCTCTCACTGATCACGATCTACAATCATGAAATCGCCCAACAGCCATCAACGGTGCCCTTGCCTTTGCTACAGAAATATGATCGAAGCTTTCAGTGGGCTCCCAATATCTGGAATAATCATACAACGACGAGTTCGTACACCTCCATCCTGGGCTGGAAGTCCATTTTGAACCGTCATATGCTAGCCAAGGCCAAATTTTTTATAACTCAGAACAACAACGACCGCACGGCCTACGCCAACGCGGCTTATAAAGGCGGGTATGATGGTTATCCATTGCCAACCGCACTAAAAAGCTATGCCAACCCCAGTACGACAGGCCGGCCCAGCAATACCTATAACCCGACGGCATTATTCGGAAGTAGTTACAATGGTACGCAGTATCAACGCTATATCGATAATTTCGGTAATGCGGGATTGATGCCGTCGCTGATCTTTCTCCTGCCGGGGAATACCCTCACGCTTGGTGGGTTGTATATGTTCAGTAAAGATCATTCGGCGGAGTACTGGTACGGTGCGCCGGCTGTACCGATGATCGATGGCTATAATGGCGCGTGGGATGAACATGACACTCGTAGTTATGGAGATGTCTTTCTGCAGGATCGCATCAGTTTGTTCAAGCATCGCCTGATTGTCACACCGGGGGTTAAATACTATCTGGTCGATACGACGTGCAATGATACCGCAGGGTACTATTACAAGTACGGAGGTAGTGTCAGCAATACCTTCAATTACTGGGAGCCATCTTTCGGGGCGAGTTTCCTCGCCACCAGGAATTCGGTGAGGTTCCCATGTACAACCTCAATTTTGGTCTGGGTTATCGCTATGCCGGGTTCAGTGCACGGGTTACCGATCATGTGGTCGGCTCTCAGTACATCAACACCAATAAGGGGGCACCCGCGGGAGTTTCCTTGCATCCCTATAACATTACCAATCTTCATCTGGATTATGCGTGGCGGCCAGGTGATGTGAGTGTGAAAAAAGTGACGATCGACTTGTATGTGGATAATGTTTTCAACGCCAACTACATTCCGTATGAATATCAACAGTTGCGGAGTGCAAAATATGGCGGAAACTTCATTACGGCGCAGGCGGGCGCGCCGACTTTCGTGGGTGCCAGCATGGCGGCCAAGTTCTAAAGCTGGATGAGTGTAGGCGCTTCCTGCGAATGTTGTGGATGGAGCACAATATCAGGCAGCGCTACCCCGTGCGCGCGCAAGATCGGAATAACCATCCCTTAACCACAACTCCGGCAGCGCCTCCAAAATTTCCCGCACCAGTTCCGGTCCACGGAAAACCAGCCCACTATAGATCTGCAGCAGGCTGGCTCCCGCCCGGATCTTGGCGTAGGCATCCGCCGCGCCGAGGATGCCACCCACGCCGATGATGGGTATCCGCCCCTGGGTGGCTCGATAGAGTTGGGCAATGACGGCAGTGGACCGGTCCCGCAATGGCGCTCCACTCAATCCTCCGCTTTCGGAGAGTTCGGGGTGGGAGACCGGGCGTTCTATAGTGGTATTGGTAGCGATGAAGCCATCCACCAGTGGTTCCGTGCCGTGGGCCAGGGCGCTGATTACCTGGATATCCGTGCCCTGCAGGTCCGGAGCGATCTTCAGTAGCAGGGGCAGGGATGGGCGCTGTTGCTGTGCGGCCAGACGCTGGTTGGTTGCATCCAGGACGCTGAGCAACTTCCCTAACGCCTCCTCCCGCTGTAGCAGGCGCAAACCCGGCGTATTGGGCGAACTGACATTGACGCTCAGGTAGTCCCCATAGGGGAAAAGGATCTCCAGCGCGGCGATGTAGTCGTCCTGGGCCCGTTCCAGCGGGGTATCCTTGTTCTTGCCGAGATTGATGCCAATGGGGACCGGATGATGGGGTAGGGCCGCCAGCCGCCGGGCCACGGCCGTGGCGCCCTCGCCGGGAAAGCCCATGCGGTTGATGACGGCCTGCGACGCCGGATAACGAAAGATCCGTGGCCGCGGATTGCCCGGCTGCGCGCGCGGGGTCACGGTGCCGATCTCGATGAAGCCGAAACCCAGAGCCGGGAGGGCGGCGGCGGCGCGGGCATCCTTGTCATAGCCCGCGGCCAAGCCGACCGGGTTGGGAAAGTGCAGACCCCAAAGGTTTTGTGCGAGTCGCGGGTCGGAAACAGTATAGTGCTTGGCGAGATGTGCCATGCTGCGTGGCATGTGCCCAAGCGCTTCCAGCGCGGTGATGCTCAGGGTGTGCGCGCGCTCCGGGTCCAGCGCAAAAAGCAGGGGACGAAACAGATCGTAGCTCATGCCCAATCTTTCGGTGTGAGGAAGTCCGCTTTGAGACGTGCTTCGGCGCTGTCCGCCTCGTCCTGTCTGTCGTAGACCCATGCGGCTAGGGGGGGCAAAGACATGAGGATGCTTTCTGTGCGCCCCCCGGATTGCAAGCCGAAAAGGGTGCCGCGGTCATAGATGAGATTGAATTCGACGTAGCGTCCCCGGCGCAAAAGCTGGAATTGTCGTTCGCGCTCGCCGTAAGGCGTGTCTCGCCGTCGGGCGGCGATCGGCAGATAACTGTCGAGAAAACAATTGGCCACCTCTTCCCAGAAAGCTTGCAGGAGGTCCGCATCGCCATTGAGATCGTCGAAGAAGATGCCGCCGACGCCGCGCATTTCCTGACGGTGCTTGATGGTGAAATAGTCATCGCACCAGACCTTGAAGCGCGGATAAAAGCCGAGATCATGCCGATCGCAGGCCGTCTTGAGGGTACGGTGGAAATGCTGGGCATCTTCCACGAAACCATAACTGGGGGTGAGGTCGGCGCCGCCACCGAACCACCATACCGGTCCTGCCGAGAAAAAGCGGTAGTTCATATGAACGATGGGGACATAGGGATTACGCGGATGCAGCACCAATGAAACGCCGATGGCGGAGAAGGTCTGACCGGCCAGTTCGGGACGGTGGGCGGTCGCCGAGGGGGGCAACTGGTCGCCGTTGACCTTGGAGAAATTGACCCCGCCCTTTTCAATGAGGGCGCCATCCGCCATCACCCGGGTACGACCGCCACCGCCGCCTGACCTTTCCCAGTGATCTTCGCGGAATTTTGCCGCGCCGTCCGCCGCTTCCAAGGCGTTGCAGATACGATCCTGTAAGTCGCGGAGAAAGGTTTCTATTTCGTCCAAGGATGGCTGTTGCATGCTTCACTCCCGTAAGACCCGGCCACTGCGGGCATCGACGATGCGGCTGGGACGGCGTCGGCCTCCCAGTCGGGCTGGCAGTACCCACAGGGAACGGCCAAAGTAGCGGTACAAAGTGCGCAGATCCCGGGCTGGCCGCTGACCCGCCGGATTGGCGCTGGTAGAGACAATAGCGTCGCCAAGGGCGCGGGACAGCACGGCGATGGCCGGATGGGTGCTGACGCGCACGGCAATGCCCTCATGGTGTCCGCGTATCCAGAATGGGGCCTTGGGCGCGGCGGGGCATACCAGCGTCGTACCAGGCCAGAATCTTGTCAGCAGTTCCGCATCGATGCCTTGGGCAGACCAGTAACGCCGGGTTTCCGCCGTTCGCCCGGCGGCGAGCAGGACCCCCTTTTTCTGCGGTCGTCCCTTCAAGGACAGAATCCGGCGCAGGGCACGGCGCCGGCGCGGGGCACAGCCCAATCCCCAGACGCCCTCCGTAGGGTAGGCGATGACTCCGCCGCGCCGTAGACGCGCTACCCCCTGGCGGATGTCCTGACGGCGTGGATAGCGCGGTAGCATTAGCCGAGGAGCTGCTCAGGTCCGGTGCAGGCCGCGGTGACCGATATCTCGCCGATGCTGCAGGCCGGGCCAATGGATATCGGCGACCGCAGCATAAGCCCGCTGTCGCGCCATCGCCAGACTGTCTCCCAGTGCCGTGACGCCAAGCACCCGCCCCCCCGCCGTGATGATCGTGTCGTCGCGTGTCGCGGTGCCGGCATGAAAAATTTTGACGGCATCCTCGTGCGCGGCGCTCAGACCGAGGATCGGGTCATCGGCACGTGGGTGCTCGGGATAACCGGCCGCCGCCAGTACCACACAGAGGGCGGTACGGCTATCCCAGCCGAGGGTCTTGGGCAGCGGATCGCCGCGGGCCGCGGTGAGTAGCAGGGTATAAAGATCGGAACGTAACCGCATCATTAACGGTTGTGTCTCCGGATCGCCCAACCGGCAATTGAACTCCAGCACTTTGACTCCGGCGGGTCCGATCATCAGGCCCGCATAGAGAAAACCGCGGTAGGGCGTGCGATCCGCCATCAAACCCTGTGCCGCGGGGCGCATCACTTCACGCAGCACTCGCTCGCTTGTGGCGGTGTCGAGGTTGGGGGTGGGGGAATAGGCACCCATGCCGCCGGTATTGGGACCCTGATCGCCGTCCAGCAGGCGCTTGTGGTCCTGCGATCCGGCCAGTGGCAGGACCTGGCCATCCGCCACTATGGCGATGAAGCTGGCTTCTTCACCCTCCAGGAATTCTTCGATGACAATGGGGCCCCATTGGAGAAAGCGATGCACGGCGGCCTCCGCTTCCGCATGCTCCACAGCCACGACGACCCCTTTGCCTGCCGCCAGACCATCGGCCTTGATCACCACGGGCAACGGATGAGCGCGCAGGTAGTCCAGTGCCGGGCCGCGTTCCGTAAAATGCCCGTAACGGGCGGTCGGGATGCCGTGCCGTTTCATGAAGTCCTTGGCGTGCGCCTTGCTCCCTTCCAGCATGGCTCCCGCGGCGTTGGGGCCGAATACCGGGATGCCGGCCCGGCGCAGGGCGTCACCCACTCCGGCCACCAATGGGGCTTCTGGACCGACAACCACCAGCGCGACGCCCAACGCATGAGCAGCGGCCACCACTTGATCCGCATTCGTCGGTGTGAGTGCCAGGTTGTGGACCTTGGCTTCCGCCGCGGTGCCGGGATTGCCGGGCACGCAGTACACTTCCGCCACTTCCGCCGACTGCGCCAGCTTCCAGGCGATGGCGTGTTCGCGTCCGCCACCGCCGAGGATCATGACTTTCGCGCCCATCTGTGTTCTCTCCTCAACCATGCCGGAAATGGCGCACACCGGTAAAGATCATGGCGACGCCGCGTTCGTTGGCGCTGGCGATGACCTCCGCGTCGCGAATGGAGCCACCGGGCTGGATGATCGCCTTTACGCCCGCGGCTGCGGCCGCGTCGACGCCATCGCGGAAGGGAAAGAAAGCGTCGGAAGCCAATGCCGCGCCGTGCAGCTCGAAGCCCAGATCCAGGGCCTTGGCCGCGCCGCATTTGGCGGCGTCCACTCGGCTCATCTGCCCCGCGCCGATGCCAATGGTCTGGCCTTCGCGGCCATAGACGATGGCGTTGGAACGCACGTATTTGGCGACCCGCCAGACAAAGGCCAGGTCGCGGGCCTCCTGTGCCGTCGGTGCGCGTTCGGAGACCACCTTCCAGTCCGCTTCCGCTTCCATGGTTTGGTCAAAGTCCTGCACCAGCAGGCCGCCGCGTACGCGTTTGTAATCCCAGCCGCCGCGCCGCCAGGCGCGGCCGTCATCGAAGGCGAGCACCCGCAGGTTTTTCTTTTTGGCCAGAATGGACCGGGCATCGGGCGCAATGGCGGGCGCCAGTACCATCTCGACGAATTGGCCGCACATGAGTTCAGCGGTCTGTGCATCCAGTGGCCGGTTGCAGGCGAGGATGCCGCCGAAGGCGGATACCGGATCGCCCGCCCACGCGCGTTGATAGGCGCTGAGTAGATCCGGCCCCACGGCCACGCCGCAGGGATTGCCGTGCTTCACCACGCAACAGGCGGGTTCGGCAAATTCCATCACCAGCGCGACGGCGGCATCACCGTCCCCGATATTGTTGTAAGACAATGCCTTGCCTTGCCACTGATGGGCGTCCGCCAGTCCTCCGCCGCTGCCATCGCGGTAGAAGGCTGCGGTTTGATGGGGATTTTCGCCGTAGCGCAGGTCCTGGACTTTCTCAACTTGCAGGGACAGGGTCTGTGGGTAGGCCGTCCGGTTGCCGTCGGAACCCAAGCTGGAGAGATAGTTGGCAATGGCACCGTCATACCGCGCCGTGTGGGCGAAGGCCTTGGTGGCCAGACGGAAGCGGGTATTGGCACCGACGCCGCCATGGCTTTTTTCCATCTCCTGCAACACGGTCGTGTAGTCGTCGGGATCGACGAGGACCGTGACCCCTTCCCAGTTTTTGGCGCCCGCGCGCAACAGGGTTGGACCACCAATGTCGATGTGCTCGATCGCCTCTTCCAGATTGCAACCGGCGCGGGCGATGGTCTCCGCGAAGGGGTACAGATTGACGCAGAGGAGATCGATCGCGGGAATGCCGTGTTCGGCCATTTGCCGGATATGGTCGCTGTTGTCCCGTTTCGCCAGCAGGCCCCCGTGGATTTTGGGATGCAGGGTTTTGAGGCGGCCTTCCAGCAATTCGGGGAACCCGGTGTAGTCACGGACTTCCTGCACCGCAACACCGTCCGCCATCAACGCCTTGGCCGTGCCCCCGGTAGACAGTATTTCCACCCCGAAGTCCCGCAGCCGCCGGGCAAATTCTACCACCCCCCGCTTGTCGGAAACGCTGATGAGCGCCCTGTTGATTTCTCCCATAAATCCCGCCACCCCTGAAAAAGTTGCCGTTTAGACCAGCCCGCTTGACCTGCCTGAAATAAAAAAGGCACGATCAGGAGACCTGTCGTACCCAAACCTCCTGATGGAGGGAGCGTTCTGATTTCCCGTTACGCTGGTACAGCAGCAACGAGAAAGTCTGTATTGTAAGAGAGCCGCCGCCGCTATGCAAGTACGATCGCCGGTGGTGTCGACAACTCCGTGAATGGGTCGGGTGACTGGACGGGGCACGGGGGGGGTAGGCTGTCATCTTCAAGACAAATGATAATATAATGATACACGATAGTCGTATCTATTCGAAGACCCACACTGAACTCGCTTACGGTGCGCATCACCACTTTCAGAGGAGCTCGCGATGTCCCAACTGCTGTATGACGACGGAACCCATAAGTGTATTGCCTTCACCGACCTGGTGGAAGGTGAGGGGATTCAGGCCAACCAGTTTCTCATCGTTCATGATGGGGAGGGGATGCTGCTCGATCCTGGCGGTAACCTGACCTATAAGAACTTGCTGGCGGAGATGGCGAGCTATTTCCTTCCGGCGCATCTGGACTTCGTGTTTGCCTCCCACGAGGACCCGGATATTGTGGCCTCGGCCAACGGTTGGTTGCTGATTACCGACGCGAAGATTCTCATCGCTCAGGAATGGACCCGGTTCCTGCCGCATTTTTGCTCTAAAGGCATGACCGCGGGGCGCGTGATCGGCATCCCGCCGCAGGGCATGGCAGTCCGTCTGGCAGGGCAGGAACTCTGCATCGTGCCCGCCCATTACATGCATGCGGTGGGTAATTTCCAGGTATACGATCCGGTGAGCAAAATACTCTTCTCCGGGGACCTGGGCGCTAATCTGGTCAGTGGGCATGATGCGTCCCGGGTGATCGAAGGTGCGGAAGCGTTTCATATCCATCGTGTGGCAGCAAGCATGGATGACTTTCACCGCCGTTACATGGGTGGCCAGAAGGTCTGCAGACTTTGGTGCAATATGGTGCGAGATATGGAGATAGAATGGATCGTGCCGCAGCACGGCGCCTCTTTTAGAGGCCGGGACACCGTCATGGCCTTCCTCGACTGGTTCGCGGGACTGGAGTCTGGTCCCGATCTTCTGACACAAAGCGATTTTCAGTTCCCCATTCCCGAAGTTCCGGAGAGGGGTGCCACATGAGTCCGGAACAGTTTGAGGGTTTCGTCGCGCGATTACGTGCCGTGTCACCACAGATGCAGGGCGCCATGCTGATTTCCGCCGAGGGCGTCGTGCTTCACCAAGAGGGCGAAGCGGTGGCGGACCAGACGCTCATCGGCATTGCGGGGGCTGCCGTCGTGCGCCTGGCCGGGCACATCGGCGCGGGCCTCGCCGCGTGTCCGCTCCAGGAGATTACCCTGTGTTGCGATCCTCATGCGGTTCTCTTTTTGCCCATGGGCGAGGAGACGCTCATGATGATCGTCATGCCTGTGGAAGCGGATACGCGGCCTTTGGCACGGGCGATCCGCGCCTGCTTGAATGGACAAGCGGTGTTTGCGGCGGCTTCCCGGTAAAATAAAAAGCTGGATCAGGCTGATGGCGGGTCGTTTTTAACGGAGCGCTGCGTCGCCGATAAGCGTTCCATGACCGCCTCGGGTTGGGACTCTATCTCCAGAAAACTCGCGTCGATATCGGCCAGCATCTGGTCGTAACTGGCTTCGCTCAGCAGGCCCTCTGTGCGCGCGTCGAGAATCTTCTGCTTTTCCTTGAGGAGCAGATGCCGGTACAACCGGGAGAAGTCGCGCTGAAGTATATGTGTGTCATCGCGTGTATCCAACCCGGCCAGTTTCTTTTCGGCCGCTTCCTGCTCCTGCTGGTAATATGTGGCCAGTACATCCAGCGCGCGTTCATTCCGCAGCCCGCCCTGGCGCAGTCGTCCGATCTCATGGCTCCCGGTTTGCGCAAGGATGACGCGCATCCGTTGCACTTCAACCTCTTGAGAATCCTGACTACGGCCCAGTACCTTGAGGGCGCTCGCCAGCGGAGAAATGCTCAGTCCCTGGATCAGGATGGTCAACAAAACGACGCCAAACACCAGGTTGATCAGCAAGGTGCGATAAGGAAAATCATAGGGGAGGCTCAGGGCCAGCACCATGGACAATGCCCCGCGAATACCGCCCCACACCAGCACGAAATTCCAGGTCGCGGGTATTCGGGCCCGTGTGCGGCTCAGCAATCCACTCATGCCATAAATGACCGCGGCCCGGGCGATGGTGACCGCCACGTAGGCCGCCAGGATCAGGGGCCAGATGCTGAGCAGGCCGGGCAGGTGGATGGTAAAACCGACGAGCAAAAAGATGAGCGAGTTCAGGGCAAAGCCGATATATTCCCAGAAGGTGTTCACCGCCATTTTGACGGATGCGGTCATACCCCTTTTCGCCCCGTAATTGCCGCAGATCAGTCCCGCGACCACGGTACTGATGACGCCGGAATAGCCGAGTTGCATCGCGGTCAGAAAACTGCCGTAGGCCGCCAGGATGGTGATGGTGATTTCGACCATGCCATCATGGACGCGCTTGATCACTTCGGAGCTCAACCAGCCAATCACCATGCCCGCCAGCGCGCCACCACCGACCACGGCGAAAAACTGAATGGCCAGTGCCGGGACGGATATCGCCTTGCCTTCCGCCAGTGTCAGAAATAGGGTGAAGAAGACAATAGCGGTCCCATCGTTGAGCAGGCTTTCACTTTCCACCATGAATGTCAGGCGGGATGGCGCCTGCAGTTTGCGAAATATGGACACCACGGAAATCGGATCGGTGGCGGCCACGGCGGCACCGAACACCAGGGCGACACTGACAGGCATGATCACCCGGGATAAATCGGGCAGGTACCGACTGCTCCAGAGCAATACGAAGGCGGTCACGAGCATCGATAGGAGCACCCCCGGCACCGCCAGACCGAATATGGCCAGACGGTCACGCCACATGGCGCTGGAGGAGAGGTGGTAAGCGGATTCGAAAATCAGGCCGGGCAGGAAGAGGGTAAATACCAGATCATGGGTCAACACCGGGGCTTGAAACAAATGCACGGCTCCCAATACCAAGCCGCCCAGTACCAGCGCGACGGTATAGGGTATGTGAAAGCGATTCGCCAATACGGAGAGCAGGGACGCTATCACGAAGAGCAAGAGTATGACGGTTTCTGGAATCATGAGGCTCTCTGCCGCGGGGCTAAACAATGCTTTTCGGCGCGTCGATGGCGCTGCTCAGCCGTCCGCATGTTTTTGGGCCAAAAAACCGATGCCGTCGAGCACCTGATAGAAATCCCGGGCATAGTAATCTGGGGCCACGTCATTATAGGATTTGCTGCCCTGGTTGGAGTCAACGAAGAGGGTTTTCATGCTCGCCTGCTGGGCACCATAGATATCCCGGTACATGTCGTTGCCGACGTAAATGGCTTCAGGGGGCGCGACCTCCAGTTGTTCCGCAGCCATGGCAAAGAGCCGGGAATCGGGTTTGCGATAACCGTGGTCGCCGGAGATAATGCGTACGTCAAAATATTTTTTGATGCCCATTGCGCGCATTTCCGGCAGCGCGAAGCAGCGTTGCGCATCGGAGATGATGGCCAGCCGATAGGTTTCCTGCAGGCTTTTCAGGGTGCGCTTAACCCCCTCGTAGCGCTCCAGGCGCGTACGGGAAATGCCACGGTGCAGGCGCGCCAGCTCCTTGGCCAGGTCTCCGCGCCTTTTGACCGGCTTGCTGTTTTCCTGCACCAGCAGCGTATGCCAGATCGCTTCCACATCGATCTCCGGATATCGCTCGGGGGACTGACGTTTCCCTTCTTTCAGGATGGCGAAGTAGCGTTCACGGAGTTCCCTCCGATTCATGAACACTCGGTGGTACGTGAGATAATGCGAGATTCCGCGATAAATTTCCTCCAGTTCTTCATTGGTTTCTATATTGATCAGGGTGCCATAGAGATCGAAACAGACGGCACGTATGGACATGGTGTTACCTCCGCAGAATGTGAACGGCTTCGTGGACCAAGGCTTGGCTGTAGCGCCAGTCAAGCCAGGAATTACGGGCGATGCGTAACAGGGTCATGCCCATATAAAAGGGTATTCGCTCAGTAATCGATGCAAAAGCCGCATGGCGATCCGGAAAATGGGTGCTGTATTCCCAGAGAAAATGCCCGATAAATGGTTCGGCATGCTCCCCATGATGAGTAGTGCGAATGAAATGATGTTTGATTTCCCCGGCGATCATACCGAGATCATACGCGCGATCGGCAAGCTGCATACGTTCAAGATCAATGGCAATAGTGCGCCGGCGCGGCGCGAAGAGAAAATTGGAGGGCGTGGCATCGCCATGGATCAGGACTTGCCGGTCTGCCCACATACTGCCCATCTGTTGCCAGCGCTCCCGGCAATGATAAAGTTCGTCGGTCTGACGGGCAGCTATCCGGTGGCGTCTTTGCAAGCGCTCCATGATCTTGTCGAAATAAGCAAAGTGAGCATCAAAACGCACTGTTTCAGAACGCGCAGTCCAGTTATGTAGTTTGGCAAGGAAATAGGCAAGATCCGTCAGGCGTGCATATAATAATTTTGCGTCATTGCGTTCAATGCTCTCTTCAATGATGTTGGAGAGCGATTGCCCAGGACAGTATTCCTCGATGAGGACGCTGTTCATGGCCTGTGAAATCCCCAGGGGTTGCGGAATATACAGCCGCTCGATTTTGAGGCCTAAGTCGCGCAACGTATGCATATGCTGCCATTCGTTATGGGCCAGCTCCCAGGCCTGTTGTGGATCTTTCCCGATTCGGTTGAAAAACTTACCGATGACTTTCCGCTGTGAATGGGTTTCCTCGTAGAGAAAAACCTCATTGGATGCCGGAAGCTGAAATACCCGAAACTGATGGGCGCGCTGTTCTGTGAGTAGCTGTGGATATATCTGCTCTTGCAGATATGTGTAAAGCGGATCATGGGGATTCAGGCGGCCCAGATATTTCATTTCAACCCTTTTGCCTTGTCACGCATCTCCAGGGGGTGGAGATTGCAGAGCCGGGTAACTGTATCCCGATGATTTTCCAGTCTGGTTCCGCGCTCTTCAGCAGCGGTGCAATGTTTTGCAGAATTTGTTGCTCCAGTGCGGACTGGGCGATGGTGGAAGTGGTGACACTGGCCAAATCCGGAAACGCCATGAAGGGGTTGGCGATACGTGCGTCAAGCTGTCGCTGTAGAGGGTGAAGGTTCTGCCAGGGACCATTGCCCTGCATGATAGCCACTGGGTGAATAGTGAGGGCTTTGATTTTTCCTGCATGGTCTGTGATGGTGACGCCATAAGACCCAAGATCGATGTTGCGTCGGGTAGGCGTTGGTGCTGCCGGGTTCGGTGTCACCGCTGGCGGGCTGATTCTGCGCAGATGAACCGGCAGATTAAGGGCAATACCCACGGCGACGGCGGCGAGCAAGACCGCCAGGATGCCGAAGCTCACCCACCGACCACGCCCGGATTTGGCTTGCTTTTTTTTGCGAGTTGCCAATCTCCGTTTCTCCTTTGCCAGGTAAGCAGCGTATTAGTTCAATATGTTTTAGTTGTACCATGGGCAAGGCCGACACAACAAACGTGGTGCCATTGGGCGATTTGCAGGATTGCATTACTCTCCCTCTGAGAACCGGTATTTACACAGACTATTCAAAAGGGAGATCTGTCATGGCGGCAGGCCATTTGCGGCGGGAAGGGGGGACTATCGGGCTGCTTTATGCGAGCCTGGGGGCCATAGTGGGTTCCGGCTGGCTGTTTGGGCCACGGCATGCGGCGCAGCAGGCGGGACCTTTGAGTCTGGGGTCCTGGGCGGTGGGGGCGACGGCTATCTTATTGTTGGCGCTGGTGTACGCCGAATTGGGGCCAATGATTCCGCGCAGCGGTTCTGTTGTCCATATCAGTCATCTGGGCAATGGACCGTTGTTAGGCCGCATCTGGAGTTGGATTCTGTTTTTTCCTACGTCTCCATCGCGCCGGTCGAAGTGACGGCGGTGCTCACTTACGCAAATAATTATTTGCCGGGTTTTCTCGCCGGTGAAGCGGGTGTACTCAGCGACCGGGGTTTTATTGTCGCCATTTTTCTGCTGGGTGTTTTTGTCTTTCTCAATTTTCTGGTGATTCGCTTTGTGGCATTGCGCACGACAGTGGCAGATCAGGTGATGAGAGATTATGTGGAAAGTCTGAACGCGGTGCCGGAGGCGGCACCATAGCCGACCCCGGCTGCAGAATTGCCCGCTGGGAGGAAATCTGGGTAAAAACAGGGTGAAGCGCAATCGTGGCAAGCCACCACGCGCATCAAGCCGTTTTTTGGGGTGCTCTGCTATTCCACCAGGCCAGCCAGAGCAGGGGCAGGGCCCAGAGCGCTGACAAAGTATAGATATTACCCAGCGAAATCAATTGTTGCAGTGGGCCGAGACCGAAAGAACCAATGCCTTCGCCAACCATGAGGGCGCCGACCAGTAAGCCGGCTATTTGCGTGCCTTCTTGCGGGTGCGCGGCAATGCCGTAGGCCATGCTGTAGGGATAGTAGATACCGCAGGCGACTCCGGCAGCCGTGAAAGCGACGAGCAGCCCCGCCGCCTGCAGGTGGGGGATAATGAGGAAACAGGCGGCCATCCCCAGCGGCGCCAGCAGATAAGCGATGCGACGATGGATCAGATGGTCCGGAATGGCGCCGAGGCCAAAGCGGGCGATGGTCATCCCACTCCAGAACAGCGACAGGGCGAGTGCACCCGTAGCCGCGGACAGATGGCGGTCAACGCTGACCAGCACATTCGCCCAACTACCAAAACTGCCTTCGCAGATGGCGTAGATCATTACCCCCACGGCGAAGGGGAGCATCGACCGCCGCCACGCCCTCAAGCCCCCCTGTTCCTTACTTTCGGAATCCCCGGCTTGGGGTAATAACATCAGCCCCAGCCAAAGAGTGAGCAGCACAGCAGGCCAGGCATCCCAGGTCAAAACGGTCTGGAAGCCGGCGAGAATCATTGGCGAGATGGCGGTAGCGCCGCCGATGACGGCATTGAGGATGGTGACGGCCGCCGCCGCCGCTCCGGCGAAGAGCAGGGAGGCAGCACGGTTGATAGCGGCATTGGTCAGCCCGAAGCCGATACCGAGCAGAAAGGTTTCAGCGAGGAGCAGTACGATAATGGTAAAACCGTGGGTGAAGGAGGCGGTAACCAGCAAGCCCATGGCGATAGCATTACAGAGTACCCCCAGCCGAAACAACCCCGTGCTCCCCAGTCGTCCGTGCACACTGCCCGCCGTTAACGCTGCCAAAATGGCGCCGACGATCTCCGGAAAATAGAGGAGGCCATAGGTGGCGTTGCTCATGTCATAGGGGGCACTGCGCAGGGTGGTCCCGAGGGCAGGAATAAGGACAAAGGCAGCCCCCTGCAGGAAACCGGCGCCATAAACCGCCGTGGTGCCGCGTTTCATGGCGTTCCCGTAGCAAAGCGGGCGCTGATCTGCGCACCCACCCGCAGGGCGTTGGCGATGATGGTCAAAGAGGGATTCACCGCGCTGATGGAGGGCATGAAGCTGGCGTCCACCACATAGAGGTTATCCAGGTCATGCGCCTTACAGAAAGGGTCGAGGACGCTGGTGGTCGGATCTTTACCAAAGCGGCAGGTGCCCACCTGATGCGCGGTGGCGGAAATATCCATTGGCTGGAAAAACACCGCAAAAAAGCCGGCCTGATGCAGTATCTGCCGCCATTTCCGGCAAAGCCGTTGGTGGCTCTCACGATTTTTGGGGTTCCAGTACAAACGGATGTCGCCGTCAGGGTCGAGGGTGACGCGGTTGTCGGGATCGGGGAGGTCTTCGGTGGTCAGCCACCAGTCCACTGAATGGCTGGCGGTCCAGGCACTGGCCGGGATGGGCAGCAGGGGCTGTTGGGCATGCAGCAGCGCCGGGGTAATCTTGCCGAGACTCTGAATATGACCAAGAGGATAGGGATAGTCGGCGTCACCAGAATCATTGTAAAAGTCATTGATGGCCAGGGTTTTCTGGAAGATGGTGCGGTTCTCGCGGCCTGGCTTGATGGCCATGCAGGCGCTGTTGAGATGACACATATAGTTGCGCCCCACCTGATCACTGCGGTTAGCAAGGCCTTGGGGATGCTGTTTGTTGGCAGAGGCGAGGAGGAGGGCGGCACTGTTGACGGCGCCAGCGGCGAGAACCACCAGGTGGGCACTGAAGCGACCCTGATCGGTTTCCACACTTTCCACGCGGCAGCCGTCGCTACTGGACTGTAAGCGACGGACGCGCTGCCCGGTAAGCAGGCGTACCCCGCTGTGTCGCAGAGCCGGGGCGATCCCGCAGACCTCCGCATCACTTTTGGCATGGAGCATGCACGGGAAACCGTCACAGGTAGGGCAGCGCACGCAGGGACTATGCTGGGGGTCGTCTTCCAGACGGTGGAGGGCCAACGGCAGGGGAAAGGGATGCAGGCCCATTTCGCGCAGGGCCTTATCGACCAGAGCCACGTCTTCTTCATGCGGGAAGGGCGGATAGGGGTAGGGATTGCGTGGCGGTTCCGTGGGATCAGACCCGGCGGTGCCGTGGGTGAAATACCAGCCCTCGGCCTGATCGTAAAAGGGCGCGAGATCGGCATAGCGGATGGGCCAGGCAGGCGTCACTCCATCGCGGTGCTGGCGCGGGTGAAAATCTTTTTCCCGGCGGCGCAGTACCGCGGCGCCATAGAACTTGGTATTACCGCCCACATGGTAGCCGGTCACCGGTGAGAAAGGCTTGCCGTCCTGATCGCGCCATTGCTCGTCGGTGTGATAGCGATGTTCGGCAAAGACCGTCCTGGCGTCCCAGTTGCCCCATTCACGGGGCAGGTAGTCGCCGCGCTCCAGGATGAGGATGTTCAGGCCCGCTTCGGCCAGCGCGCGGGCGATGGTGCCGCCGCCAGCGCCGCTGCCGATGATAATGACATCGGCGTCCATGTTCAACCGCCGTGGCGGAATTCGGGGTAAATCAGCATCCCGCCATCCACCGCGAGGGTGGTGCCGGTAATGTAACTGGCCAGGTCACTGGCGAGAAAGGCCACCACATTGCCAATCTCTTCGGGTTTACCGAGACGACCCATGGAGATTTTCTCATCCAGGTCTTTGAGGGACTGGGGGTCACCCCAGACCGACCGATTGATGGGCGTCTGGATGGCGCCGGGAGCGATAGCCACCACTCGGATGCCCTTATCCGCCGTTTCCTGGGCGAGGGTCTTGGTGAACATGGATAAACCCGCCTTGGCACTGGTATAGGCGCTGTAGCCTTCCCATGGAATGAACTCATGCACAGAGGTGATATTGATGATCACCCCGCGTTTGGCCTTCTCCATGCGTGGAATGGCGGCACGGGCGCAGTAGTAGGGACCCATGAGATCGACGGCGAGGATCTTTTCCCATGCTTGCGGATCATCCTCGCCGACGCTGGCGCGCGGACCATCCATACCGGCATTGTTGACGAGGATGTCCAGGCCGCCGAAGGCGCCTTCCACCGCCTGCAGCAGCTTCTCCACGGCCGCCGGATCAGCCACATCGGCCTGAAAAGCCTGCGCCTTACCGCCGTGCTTCCGGATGGCGGCGACCACCGCCTCGGCTTCGTCCAGACCTTTCCGATAATGCACGGCCACTTGTGCCCCGGCCGCCGCCAGCGTCTCGGCAATGGCGCGCCCGAGGCCGCCGCTCCCACCGGTGACCAATGCTCGCCGGCCCTGCAAGTCCAGATTGATCATGCGTCACCTCCAATAATATCGATATGAAAATCCTCGCCCTGCCAGTCGCCGCTGGCGCGCCAGCGGATGGTGAACTGCACGCTGTCCCCAGCGGAAAGTTTCTGCACCGGCAGGAGGGCGACATGGCCGAGGCCCCAGTTTTCCGAGTCGGTGTCCTGCACCGATTGCCAGCCATTGGTGCCCCAATGCAGGGTGAAAGGCGCCTGCAATAGCACCCGCAGCTCTTGTCCGGCGAGCAGTTGACGCGGTCGCTGGCGCAGGCGCCAGAGCCGGTAGTCAATCTTCGGAACCTTACCCTGATAGCGCTTCCAGGTATTTGCCGGACGATCTATCAGCGTACCCTGCACAGCGCTATGGCAGAGTTTGACGAACTCGCCATGGGCCCAGACCAAAGGCATGGCCGAGCCGCTGGGGTGGCCGGGAAACAAGCCCTTTTCGGGTATAGGGGCCGCGTCCCAGACTTGTTCCGGAAGCAAACCACCCTTACCGGTCATGGCCACCATGGCGTTGATGTAGGGCAGGGCATCTTCCCCGGCGGCGAGGGCGTAATGGCCCCGCTCACCTACCAGTAAGGGCCAACCACGGCCGATGCCAGTGCCATCGAATGGGCTGCCATCGGCGTGCTCGCCGTAACCATCCCCGTTGTAGCGGTGCCAGACCGGCCCGTTTGGGGTATCGGTCTTGAGCACTCCGTCCATGACTTTAACCGACGCCACGATCTGTGGATCATCGGCGCTGCGTAGTCCGTAGCGCACCAGTTGCAGGAAATCATTGGCCACCTGTTCACTGGCGGGCAGGTGGGGGTCGTGGGCGCGATTTTTGATGAGCACCCACTCATTTTTGGCGCCATCCTGCACCAGGACGTCCGCGGGGGTAATACGCACATAGTAGCCGGGCACCTGGAAGCGTTCCGCAAGGTCCGTGCCACACACGAAGGTCCACTCTTCCAGTCGGGCATTCCAGTAATCGGCCAGCATCAGGGCACAGTCGCTGGCCTTGCCGCCGAGGAAGTCCGCGCCCTCGACCAGCGCGGCAATGGCGACCGCCAGGGTGAAGGGATTGACGCCACCATCCTCTTCCCAGCGATCCTGTCCGGTCACTGGCCCTTCGTGGACGATGAAGTGCAGGGCACGGGTGATCATGTCGGTGACGGCGACATCGTTTAACGCCTTGTACTGGCGCAGCAGAGAGGCCAGGAGCACGGGAAATCCGGTTTCATCCAGTTGCACACCCTGCCAGAAGGGTTTGCCGCCCAGCCATTGATTCTGCAGCCAGTGACCGTCGGCTTGCTGGGTGCTGATCAGATAAGTGAGCACCTGTCGTGCCTCGGTCATGGCGCCCAAGGCTACCAACGCCCCGGCGCTTTCTACTAAATCCCGTGACCAGACCAGGTGATAACCACCACGACTGTCGCTGGCCTCGCCCCAGGGTATCGAGAGACTCGCGACCAGGGCACCAGGAAAGGTGCGGTCTTCATGCACCTTGAGGACATTGGTCGAGCGAACATAGAGGGCGTTGGCCGCCGGGGGTAACTTTCTGGCGAAGCTGCACGGGGTCGGATGGCGTTGGTGCCAGGCATTCCAGCCGGTACTGTAATTTGCAGCGCAACTCTGAAAGCCCTCGGCCAGGGAGGACCAGGCGTTGGTGGCGGCGGCTTCTTTGCTTGTGCCAAGACCTAAGGCCAGCGTGCCCTGCCGGGGCAGGCGACTCGCGAGTGCAACCTCACCCGGACCGGCCTCCTGATAATCCCACTGCATCCGCCCGTTCTGGTGAAAGTCCTGCCAAAGATCGCTGCTGCCAACCTCGCCCACTGAGCAGCATTCTAACGCCGGATAGCCGTCCGCGTTGCGACAGGCGAGGGCCAGTCCAAATGGACCCTGTTCCGCCCAAAGCACCGGTCGACCTTCCCAATCACCCACCCAGGCGCGATTGTTTTCGGCATCTTCACCCAGGCGGGCGGAGCAGAGCAGATAAGGCCGCAGGGCGTTATCGCCCTCTAATTGAAAATCCAGCAAGAGCACATCGCGCTCAGGGTCGGCGCAGACCTTCAGCGTAAACTCGAATCGAGCGTGATGATGACGGACGATGGGGAGGGGAACGTGTGGATCGTCCAGTTCCAGTTGCGGCTCTGGCAGGGTCTTCAACTCCTGCCAGAAACCCTGATCATCGGCGACGATAAAGCCGAGGTCGCGAATCTGCGGAATGTCGATGCGCGGATAAAAAACTTCGGTGACAATGCCGCTGCCAATGGTGAACCAGAGCTTTCCGCTCCCAAGCGCCGTGCCGACGCAGGATTTCCGCGCGGTGGACCAGACGGGGTGACGCCAGATGGCACTGGGTGCCTTGCCGACCTGTTTCATGATTACTCCTGAGGCGGTGGCCGCACTTGAACCTAGAGGGTAGTATAAAACGAGGAAAGTTCAACAGGATGTTCCCGTGTTTTCTCAGAACAGGCTCTTGATGGTGTTGATCAGCGTATCGCCAAGACTCTCCCCGGCACCACTTTCGGTGGAAGCCGTAGGCGCGGTCACGGGGGGGTATCCAGCCAGATAATCGCTGACTCCGATGACATTGCTGCCACCACTGATGGTAGGACCGGTCACGGAAGGGGGGCGGAAGAAGCCGGTGGCTGGACTGCCGGCCATGGCCGTTCGCATGTAATGAATCCAGATGGGCAGTGCCTCCCGTGCACCAGCGGCCCAGCGGCCCATGGTCCGGTTGTCGTCATAACCCACCCACACGCTGGTGGTGATGTGTGGACTGAATCCGTTGAACCAGGCATTGTTTTCATGATTGGTCGTGCCTGTCTTGCCCGCGATGTCATTGCGTCCGAGGCTTTGTGCCGCCACCCCGGTGCCGATCTTGACCACCTGCTGCATCATTTCGGTCAACAGATAGGCGACGCCCGGCGGAACGACGGTTTGTTGCGGAGGCGGCGTGTAGCCCAGCGGACAGTTCATCAGCGAGATCTGTGTCCCGCGGCTGTTGATGATTTTGGTGATCAAATAAGGCTTGGGCAAAAAGCCGCCGCTGGAGAAGACCGCGTACGCGCGGGCCAGTTGCAGGGGCGTGTAGTCTCCGGCGCCGAGGACCATGGAAGGCACTTGCGGTATCTGGGAGGCCGGAAAGCCGAAACGCTGCACATACTGCGCCGCATACGGAATGCCGATATCCATGAGGATGCGCACGCTCGGCACGTTGTGGGAGTAAGCCAGATTCGACCATACCGGGATCGGCGTGTTGGAAAACTGGTTGCTGTAGTTGGTCGGGGTATAGACCTGTCCGGTGGGCAGGGTGATGGATAGGGGCGTATCCGGGATCGGGGTTTGCGGGGTCATGTAGGTGCTTTTACCTGAGGCGAGCAGCGCCGGGGCATCCATGGCCGCCGCATAGACAAAGGGTTTAAACCCAGAACCGGGTTGCCGGTAGGCAAACACGGCGCGATCGAAATGACTCAGTTCATAGCTGAAGCCGCCGACCAGTGCGTGAATGGCTCCGGTGTGACTGTCCAGGCTGACCAGGGCGCCCTGCACGCGGGGAATTTGTGTGAGCTGCCAACCCGCGTTCTTGCCCGCGGAGGACCAGACGTTGGTACCCCACTCATGGCCCGCGCCCGCCGTGACCGCATGCACGTAAGGGCGCAGCCAGATCAGATCACCGCCGTGCAACACCGCGTTCACGGTGCGCGGTTCGGGGGCCCCTACGCGGGGACGCGCCCAACGCACGTCCGGCAAGGTCAGGGTGACATTCTGCTGACCCTCCAGCGAAACGGTGGCGTTTTTGGCGGTCGCACGGATGACCACGCCCCACTTGAGATTGGCGGGATCATGGGGGGGGAGCACGTCGGGCCGCTTGCCCGCGAGTGCCGCCTGCAACGCGCTTCCGGTGAGTTGCGCGATGGGTCCCCGGTAACTTTTGGAGACCATGCTGGTGAGGCCCATGGAGTAGTTCTCCAATCCTATGGATACGGCTTCATCCGCAGCCTGTTGGTTCTGTGGCAGGATGGTGGTGTAGACCTTGAGCCCGGAGCGGTAGGTGAAATCGCTGCCGAATTGCTGGCTCAACCAGTTGGCCACCCAGTTGGTCACATAGGGTGCGCTGTTGGTGGCCGCCGCGTGGTATCGCGAGAGAATCGGTTCCGCATTGGCCTTGGCTGCTTCGTCCGCAGAAATATAACCGCGCTTTTCCATCCGACTGAGGACGTAGGCCCGCCGTTTTTTGGCGAGCCCCGGATTGACTACCGGGTTCAGGAAGGAGGGCGCCGGCGGCAGCCCGGCGATGGTGGCCATTTCGCCCAAGGTAAGCTGGTCGACATTCTTCCCGTAATAGGTACGGGCCGCCGCCTGCACCCCATAGGCCCCTTGTCCAAGATAGATTTTGTTCAGGTACAGCTCCAGGATCTGCGTATGGGTGAAATGACCTGCCAACTTATAGGCCAGGAGGATTTCCGCGACCTTGCGGGAAATGGTCTTCTGCGGGGTCAGATAGAAGTTGCGCGCTACCTGCTCGGGGATCGTACTGGCTCCCTGCACGGGGGCCATATGAATGAGGTCCACCACGGCCGCCCGTAGGATGCCCGGAAAGCTGACCGGGTAGTAGAGGAAATTGTCGCTGTAGAAACGCGAATTTTCGGCGGCGATGAAGGCATCCTGCAACTGGACCGGGATCTGGTCGATGGGCAGCGCGTAGCGCATTTGCGGGCCGACTTCCTGGAGTAGGGCGCCGTTGGCGGCGTAGATGCGCAGAGGCTCATCAGGGTGCCATTCCTTGAGTTCATGGACGGGTGGTAAGGTCTGCCAGATCCGGTAGACGTAAATGCCGGCGCCGATCCCGATATTGATCAGAATCAACAGCAGAATCAGAAGAATCCAGCGTCCATAATGGGGACGCCGGGGGCGCTGGGGTTGTTTGGAGCGCGCGCGCGGAACGTGAGCTTGGGCCATACGATGCTTTTCCGTGTCAAGAGTGTTTCGCAAAGGGCCCCCGAAATTGCGCTTTGCGAAATACCCCCTTCCGGGTCGTTACATTGCGATGGGGCCGATGGCGCCATATTATAGCACCATGAATCTCAAGAGTCGCTTTGCGCCTAGCCCCACCGGTTTCCTGCATCTTGGCAACGCCCGCACGGCGCTTTTCGCCTGGCTGGCAGCGCGCAGTACGCAGGGGTGCTTCGTACTGCGCCTGGAAGATACGGATCAGGAGCGTTCCACCGCGCTCTATGAACACGCCCTGCTGGAAGACCTGCGCTGGCTCGGGCTCGACTGGGATGAGGGACCGGATCATGGCGGTGGACATGGCCCGTACCGGCAGATGGAGCGCCAATCCATTTATGGCGACTACTTCGCCCGCTTGCAGACCGCCGGACGGGCCTATCCCTGCTACTGCAGCGCCGATGAACTCGCGGCGGAGCGCGCCGTGCAGCGTGGCGCCGGAAAACCACCGCGGTACAGCGGGCGTTGCCGGCATCTCGATGCCGGGGCGCGGGCGCAGCGAGAGGCCGCGGGACTCCGGCCCACACTGCGCTTCCGGGTGCCCGATCATGGCACCGTGGTGGTGCCGGATCTGGTCTGGGGTGAGCGCCACTATGCGCTGGCCGACCTGGGGGATTTTGTCATCCGCCGCAGTGATGGTAGTCCGGCATTTTTCTTCGCCAATGCGGTGGACGATGCGCTCATGGAGGTGAATCTGGTGCTGCGCGGGGAAGATCACCTCAGCAACACGCCCCGGCAAATCCTGGTGTTGCAAGCGCTGGATTTACCCATCCCGGCCTATGGTCATCTGCCCCTGTTGCTGGGGGCGGACGGTCAACCCCTGTCCAAGCGGTATGGGGCCATCAGCTTGCGCGATTTGCAGCATCACGGCTATTTGCCGGCGGCGATACGCAACTATCTGGCGCGCCTCGGTCACCACTATACCGCGACGGGTTTTCTGAACCGCGTGGCGCTGGCGCAGGGTTTTTCCCTCACGCAGATCAGTCGGGCGCCTGGTCATTTCGACCCGGAGCAACTGCGGCATTGGCAGCGCGAGGCTTTACAATCGCTGGACGATGCCGCCATCTGGACTTGGCTCACTCCCTGGTTGCGCGACAAGGTGCCGATGGGTCAGGAGATCGCCTTTGTGGCGGCGGTGCGCGCCAACATGGTTCTCCCTGCCGATGCGCTGGACTGGGCCGAACGCTGTTTCGCCGTCCCCCTGGCCGACGCCGAGGCGATCCAGACCATCGCCGCCGCGCCCCAGGGTTTCTGGTCCGCAGCGCAGGCAACACTGCGAGCCGCCGGCGGAGACTATCGGCTCTGGACCAAGACCCTGCAGAAGGAAAGCGGTCAACGGGGCAAGGCCTTGTTCATGCCCCTGCGCGCCGCGCTCACTGGGCTGACCCACGGTCCGGAACTGGCGGTGCTGCTTCCTCTGATCGGCGAGGGGCGCGCGCAGACGCGTCTGCAGGCCGCCGCCCAACTTACCTGAGTTTATGTGTCGAGGCCGAATATGACCGTCTCCCCCGCCCCCGGAACTGCGCCGGCCGCCCTACCGGTGCTGACCCTCTACGACACGCTGCGCCGCCGCAAAACACCGCTGGAAGTGCTGCACCCCGGTCATGTGGGGATCTACGTCTGCGGGATGACCGTATACGATTTCTGCCACCTCGGTCACGCCCGGGTGATGGTCACCTTCGATATGGTGGTGCGCTACCTGCGCAATTGTGGTTACCGGGTGACCTATGTGCGCAATATCACCGATATCGACGACAAGATCATTCGCCGAGCGCTGGAGCGTGGCGAATCGACCCAATCCCTCACCGGGCGCTTCATCGACGCGATGCACGAGGATGAGGCGGCCCTGCTCTGCCAGCGCCCTGATCTGGAGCCGCGGGCGACCGCGCATGTGGGTGCCATGCAAACCCTGATCGGTGCGCTTATTGCCAAGGGACACGCCTATCCGGCGGTCAATGGCGATGTGTATTACGCGGTGCGGAGTTTTTCCGGATATGGTCGACTTTCTGGCAAGTCCATTGACGATCTGGCGGTGGGGGCGCGGGTCGATGTGGACGAGGATAAACGGGATCCCCTGGATTTCGCTTTGTGGAAAGCCGCCAAGCCTGGCGAACCCTCCTGGGCCTCTCCCTGGGGCGAGGGACGGCCGGGCTGGCATATTGAATGCTCGGCCATGTCGGCCGATGCCTTGGGTTGTGCTTTCGATATTCATGGGGGTGGTGCCGATCTGCAGTTTCCCCACCACGAAAATGAAATCGCCCAGTCTCAGGGTGCCGGCTGCGCTTTCGCGCACTACTGGATGCACAATGGCTTCGTCCGCATCAATGACGAAAAGATGTCCAAGTCGCTGAATAATTTTTTCACGGTGCGGGAACTATTACCGTATTATCCCGGCGAGGTGCTGCGTTTTTTTATTCTCACCAGCCATTACCGCAGTCCCCTCAACTACGCCGAGGAGGCCCTGGAACAAGCCAAGGCGGGGTTGACCCGGTTGTACACCGCCTTGCGGGGCATGCCCAAGCCGCGAATCGTACCAGAGTTGGGGGCCGAGTGGCGCGCGCGCTTCCACGCGGCGATGCGGGATGATTTCCATACGCCCACGGCCATCGCCGTACTTTTTGATATCGCCCGCGAGATCAATCGGCTACGAGACGAGGGCAGCGAGGTGGCGGCGCCTCTCGCGACGGTGTTGCGCGAGCTGGCCAGTGTGCTCGGACTGTTGCAGCAGAATGCGGAAGATTTTCTCCGGGGCGACGAAAAAGACGCCGCCTGGATCGACGAACGTATCGTTGCGCGCACGGCAGCGCGCCAGGCCCGGGATTTTGCGGGTGCCGATAGGATCCGGCTGGAACTGACCGCGGCGGGGGTCATTCTCGAAGATGGCCCGGGCGGCACGACGTGGCGTCGCGAGTGAACGGCTTTGGGCAATCGGAATACGAAGACCTTTGCCGTTGCCGGAATCGCATCGACCGTGCCGTGACGACGTCACGCACCCGCGTTCAGGGCATGCGGTGGCGCTCTAATCTTCGTCTAGCGAAAAGGGCCGCTGCGCAGCGTCGGACGGGGCGATAGACAAGGATTCCTGGCGATCCGCCGCCGCCGCCCCTTCCACAGCCAGCAGATCGCCTTGCACGGGCTCCTGGGCCGAAGCCTGAAGCACCTCCCGCACCGGCGGGTTTTCCGGTTCCCGCGCCGCATCGTTTTCGACGGCGGAGCCCGCGCCGCGCCCCAATGCCGCAGCGGGGATCAGCATCTGGTGCCAGTCGGTCGCGGCGGGTACCGTGCCGGGATAGACGAGTGCTTCCGCAGCATTCGTGGATTCCGGCGATGCCCCCTCTTTGGGGAATCCATCGGGCGCGCGGCCCTCTTCGGGCTCCGCGGACGATGCGGCGGCGCCGTCCTCTCCACCTTGCGGAGCGCGTCTGGCCCGGGCCCGACGCCCGCCACGGCGACGGCGACGGCTGCTGCGGCTCTCGCCGCCGTCCTCCGGACTGTCGGTGATGGTCCCGGTGACCGGTTCCGCGGTTTCCGGCCCCTCGGCGCTACCGGTTTCCGCCAGGAAGGTGGCGGCGTCAACGGGTTCGTAGCGGGACACCAGCGCCCGCACCAGCCGAGCCAGAATACCCTCCTCCGGCGGAGTGGCCTTGGCGGGAGCTTTGACCTTCGGATGGCTCGACGCTGGTGGTGTGCGCAGCGGTGGTAGCACTGCCGGCGGTGGGGCCGCTGTCAGTGGGCTCAGCGCGGCGGACTCGCTCTGCGAACGGCTGGGACGTGAGGGCAGAGGGACATGCTCGCCACCGGAAGCGGATGCGGTCCGGGCACTTCCACCGTCCTGGCGAGTCCGCTGTATCTGGTAATGCGGCGTGACCATTTCTGGCGTGGGAATGATCAGGATGCGGGTATCGGTCTTGGCCTCCAGTTCAAGAAGCGGGCGGCGTTTTTCATTGAGGAGGTATACGGCCACATCCACGGGCACCTGGCACTGCACCTCAGCCGCTCCCGCTTTCATGCACTCTTCATGCAGCAGGCGCAGGACATGCATGCTGGTGGCCTCGCAGCCGCGAATCTGGCCGGTACCGCTACAACGTGGGCAGGGCTCGTAGGAAGCCTCTTCCAGGCTGGCACCGAGCCGTTGCCGCGACATTTCCATGAGTCCGAAGCGGGAGATACGCCCCAACTGTACCCGTGCCCGGTCCAGCTTGAGCGCTTCCTTGAGTTTGTTCTCCACTTCACGCTGATGTTTGGGAGACTCCATATCGATGAAATCCACCACGATCAACCCGCCGATGTCACGCAGGCGAATCTGTCGCGCGATTTCTTCCGCCGCCTCCAGGTTGGTCTGGAAGGCGGTTTCGGCAATATCCTGTCCCTTGGTCGCCCGCCCCGAGTTCACGTCCACGGCCACCAGGGCCTCGGTGTGGTCGATGACGATCGCACCCCCCGCTTCCAGACGTACTTCCCGGCTGAAGGCGGACTCGATCTGTTGCTCGATCTGGTAGCGGGAAAACAGCGGCGTGTCGTTGTTGTAGTATTTCAGGCGATGCACCATCTTCGGCATCATGGAGCCCATGAACTGCACGGCGGCGTTGTAGGCCCCTTCTTCGTCGATCAGGATTTCCCCGAAATCTTCGGAAAAGTGGTCACGCAAGGCGCGTACCACGACATTGCCTTCCTGGTAGATCAGGAAGGGGGCGGCGCGTGGCGCCGCGGTATTCACGATGGCCTGCCAGATTTGCTTGAGGTATTCGAGATCGCGCTGCAGCGCTTCCAGGTCTTGACCGATGCCCGCCGTGCGGGCGATGACGCCCATGTTCTCGGGAATGTCCAGGATTTGCAAGTGCTGGCGGATCTGTGTGCGATCCTCGCCCTCGATGCGCCGGGAGACGCCGCCGGCACGCGGGTTGTTGGGCATGAGCACCAGGTAACGCCCGGCCAGGCTAACGAAGGTGGTGAGCGCCGCGCCTTTGCTGGAGCGTTCTTCCTTGTCTACCTGAACGATGATTTCCTGGCCTTCCCGCACCAAATCCTGAATGCGTTTGCGGCCTGTTTCCTGCTGCAGGAAATATTCCCGGGCAATTTCTTTCAGGGGCAGGAAACCATGCCGTTCGGCGCCGTAGTCCACGAAGGCCGCTTCGAGACTAGGCTCGACGCGGGTGATGCGGCCTTTGTAAATATTGCTTTTTTTCTGTTCCCGATAAGCGCGTTCAATGTCCAGGTCGAGGAGCTTCTGACCATCTACCAAGGCCACCCGCAGCTCCTCTGCATGAGTGGCGTTAATCAACATCCGTTTCATAAGTTCTTCTTTCTCCGGCGCTCAACCCGCAAGCCCGAGGGGCTCGTCAGGGAGCGCAACGTTTGTAATTGGGACCGGCGGGGGTTGCCCGGCGGTGCTGAAATGGGGTCCCGCTCCGAGAAGCGCAGCATCCCAAGTCGAAATATATGTCATAAAAGTATAGAATCGCAAACGGAAAGCGCAGGGGTGAGGTAAGTAATGGCAGAAAATGGGGTGCGGCAATGGCGCGTGACCGGCGCGGAAGCGGGACAACGGCTGGATAATTTCCTGCTGCGAGTGATGAAAGGGGTGCCGCGCTCCCATATCTACAAAATCTTGCGCAGCGGCGAGGTTCGGGTGAACAAAGGGCGGACACGGCCTCACTACCATCTGACCGAGGGCGACATATTGCGTCTGCCGCCGGTACGGGTGGCCGCCCCCAGCGATCCTGCCGTGCTTCCCGCCCACCTGCATCACCAATTGGAAGCCGCCATCCTGTATGAGGACGACCATCTGCTGGTGCTGGACAAGCCCAGCGGACTGGCGGTGCATGGAGGTTCCGGCCTGAGTTGGGGCGCCATCGAGGCGCTGCGCCAGTTGCGGCCCGATGCCCGTGAACTGGAACTGGCGCACCGTCTGGACCGCGACACTTCCGGTTGCCTGATCCTCAGCAAGAAGCGTTCGGCGTTGCGGGCTCTCCACGAAGCCTTGCGGGAAGGGCGCATGGAGAAGCGTTATCTCGCGCTAGCGGCCGGCGACTGGCAGGGGAAGACGCGCTCCGTGCATCTGGCCCTGCGCAAGAATACGTTGCAGTCCGGCGAGCGCATGGTGCGGGTGGACTCCGTGGACGGCAAGGCAGCGCATACCCATTTTTTGCCGCTGGAACGTTTCCCCGGCGCGGTTCTGCTGCAAGCCGATCTGGACACCGGTCGTACCCACCAGATTCGTGTCCACCTCCAAGCCATTGGCCATCCGGTGGCGGGTGACGAGAAATATGGTGATCCCGCCTTCAACCAGCGTCTGCGCGCATGGGGTTTGCGGCGACTCTTTTTGCACGCCGCCCTGATCGCCTTCCGCCACCCCCAGGATGGGCGGCCTCTGCGTATCGAAGCGCCCCTGCCCGCCGAGCTGCGAGGGGTGCTTGCCCGCCTGCGCACGGAATCCGCGTGACGGTCGCACCGATCCGGTTTCAGAGGGGTTCGACGGCGCCTTCCAGGAAGGGTCCCAACGCGCTGGCTTCTTCCGGGTTGGAAAAGAGGAAGGAAAATCCCAACAGTGAAAAGCCGTTGGCGGGAACGCGCACTTCATCCCCATCATGGCCGTCCTGAGTGGCCAGTGCCGATCTGCGGATCTCGGCTTTTCCCCGCCACCGGGTCAGGTCGGATTTCAGCAAGATAATCTCGCCTCGCTCGTGCAACTGAACGCTCAGGCCGTCATCGTGATAGGCCGCCACGGACATCCCGCCCAGGAAGCCCCCATAGCTCACATCCATGACATGCCCAAATATGGGATCGCCATGGGTGGGATTGTTCCAGAAGGCCGTCATGTTGAGGGTCAGGCCAAAGCGTTCATGTTTCCGGCCTCTGCGAATCCATAGTTCAGTGGGGTAATTGATCTGAATGTCCCGCCCTTCCATCCGCACGATGGTGGACAGGAAGCCCAGTGAGCATGTCTTGCCGTGATGGACACATAGAATCTTTTCACCCGTTTGAGCGGGCGAATCCTGGGCATCGCGGTCTTGCGGGGCCAACACCATGGTTTTGGGATTCAGATGCTTGACCTGGGCTTCAGCGGCCAGTGCAACGGATTCCCTGAACAGGGTGACCTGGCGCGCACGGGCCTTGAGTCCGATCAGCAGGTCGGGGATCTCCTCCTGGGGCACTTTGGACCAAGAGAGGAAGAGTTCTTGAGAACGCTCATAAAGAGGTTTGGCAGTCATGTGGTTGTCCCCCCATCTATCTGTCTCAGTGTACCACAACCGGCTGTGATGCCACGTGCCGTCGTGGACGATCGTCGACGAGGCGTTCAGCTTTCGCGCAGCCGTTCGATGCGCCGCCGCTGCGCCGTTATCAGCGTGTCGATCTTGCCCGTCTCGCGGTCAAATCGCTCTGCTTTGGTCAGTCGTTCCGGCGGACCCGGATGCTCTGAAAGTGGCGGTAGATCACCTGTCCGGGGCCGCCACCCGGTTTGCGGTGGACGTGGCGGATTTCCGTCCAGTCCACCTCCCCGCTGACGGCGCGGGATTGACTCTGTTGCAGGGCGATGCGTGCCGCCGCGGCCATCACCGCTTCGGGCACGACGGTTTGACGGTTTTCCCGACGCAGCACCACATGGCTGCCCCCCAAATCCTGAATGTGAAACCACAGATCCCAAGGTTTGGCGGCGCGGAAAGTCAGGTGATCGTTTTCTTTCGCATTTTTCCCCCAGAGGAGCGTAAAGCCTCCTATCACCTGGTGGTGGAAGCCGGTGTCGTCCGGCGTTCCCTTCTTCGAGGCTTTGACGAGCGTCGAGTCCGCGGGGGTGGGCGATCCTGTCGCCGACCCGATCGACCCATCCTCCGTGACCGCCGTAAGCTGTTGCAGCAACTGTTCCGCTTCTTGCAGACGGAGGACGATTTCGCGTCGCGCGCGTTGACTGCGTTGCGCTTGCCGCATGTACCCCTGCGCCTGCCGATGTAAGGATGTGCCCGGCGTCACGGGAATGGTCAGCGTCGCACCCGTTGCGCTGGTGTGGTCCGGAGCGCTGATGTGGAGGGTGGACGGTATCGCGTCGGGCAGAGCGAAGAGGGCGAATGCCTGGGTGCGATATACTTCCGGGTCCTCCCAGCGCGCCATGTCTTGACGCATCTTCCGGATGCGTTGTTGCAGGCGTTCCCGCTGGCGGGCGAGGATGCGTTCCTGGGCGGAAGGTTGTGGAAGGATCGCGGGCGGCACAAAGCGCAACGCTTCCTGCGCCGAAATCTCCCGCATCGGCCCCTGGTCGGGCAGAGGCAGGGGATAAACGACGGGATGGTCCGTGTCCACCGCGTGCCGCCACCACGGCGCGCAAGGTTCCAGCCGCCGCGACCAAGCCTCCCGCATAGCCTCTTGGTCCGCCCCACTCTGGGGACGATACCGGGGGGCGACGCGGCGCAGCCAGGCGGCGGTATTCGGTGAAGGCTGGGTGAAGGGCAGGCTGCCTTCCGGTGGCGCGTACACGATGCCGGGCAGAAAGCGCGGCGCCGCCTTGCCGTCGAGACGGTCCCAGCGCCAGGCCCAGCGGATATGCTGCGTCTCATCCAGCAGGGCGATATTGCCGCGTCCGCCAAAGCATTCGGCAATCAGGCTGATCTGGTCCACCCGCTTGCTGATGTGGACGCGGCTGCAATCCATGCGCACGATGCGATCCGCCCAGGGCACACGGATGCGCTGTATGCGAAAGCCGGAAAAGCGTTGATGGAGCGGACTGCTCCAGGTGGTCAGGGCGCCCGACTTTTGGAATGCGGTATCCCACCAGAGCCCCAGAGGGGCGCGTTGCACGATCAACGCAATGTGCGCTTTGGCCGTATGCAGATACAACCCGCCCGGCGCGTCGCTGATGCCCTGGATGACCTGCCGTGCGAGCTGGTGGTCCAGGCACTGGGCAGCGGCGGCAAGCTGCAAGGTATCCATTTGCTGAACCTAAGCCCCGCGCACCGGCAACATCTTCATGCCTCCTGGCGCGTCCCTGCCCCGACCCGCGCATCCGTTACCGCGCCCAGCCGGTGCAGCACCTCCACCAGTGCCGTCAACGCGACCGACGGTTTTTGTTGGCTGGCATCCAAGACGCACTCCGCATGTTCCGGGGTCTCGTAGGGGTCGTCCACCCCCGTAAAGCCGGTGATCTCGCCGCGCATGGCCTTGGCGTAAAGGCCCTTGGGATCCCGCGCGGCGCAGACTTCCAGGGGTGTGGAGACATGCACTTCGATGAAGAGGCCGCCCGCTTCCTCCACCAGGCGGCGCGCATCGGCGCGGGCCTGACGGTAGGGCGAAATGGCGGCGACCACGGCAATGCCGCCGTGACGGGCTACCAGACTGGCGACGAAACCGATGCGGCGGATATTCTCGTCGCGGTCTTCGCGGCTGAAACTCAGTCCTTTGGACAGAAAACGCCGCACCACATCGCCATCCAGCAGGGTCACGGCACGTTCGTCCCCCGCCTCCAGATGGCGGGCCAACATCCCGGCCAGGGTGCTCTTGCCGCTGGCGGACAGGCCGGTAAACCAGATGACCAGACCGCGCCGGTCCGCGCCACGGTACGCCTGCCGCAATATCCGAATGACCTCCGGCGGGGAGAACCATTCGGGAATATCTTCCCGACTGGCCAGCCGCCGCCGCAACTCGGTGCCGGAAATGCCCGCCAGGGCCTCGCCGTTGGCCTCTTCCACCGGCACATAACGGCGCCGGGTTTGAGAATACGCATACTCGGGCAAGAAAATGCCGGTGATGCCCATCTCGCTGGCGTGCCGGGCAAAAAGCGCCTGCGCCGCGAAGGCCGGGTAGAGCAGACCGCCAGCCGCCGCGCCCGGGTCGGCATGGCCGCGCCCGATGATGAAATGGGTGGCCCCATAGTTGCGGCGAATCAGCGCGTGCCACAGCGCCTCCCGCGGGCCGGCCATGCGCATGGCCAGGGGCAGGGGCGAGAGCAGGGCGGTCGCCGGGGGATAATGGCCCAGCACCGCACGATACACGCGCATGCGGTAGGACGCCTCCACATCGCCGGGCTTGGTGGGGCCGATGGCCGGATGCAGCAGCAGACGCGCGCCCGCACCGGCCTGTTCCAGTCCCGCCCGGGTCACGGCGATGTGGGCGTGATGCAGCGGGTTGCGCGTCTGAAAGGCGACCACCGGGTGCGTCCCGCTCCAGTGCTGCCGCAGCATGGCCGGGGTCTGATACTCGGGCGGAAATTCGACGGCAGCGGCGCGGGGCAGGGTGTCCGCATCCCAGGCTGACACGCGCCCCGCCACGTAGTAAGGGCCGCGCGCCAGCAACTCGGCCACGCCTGGATGGCTGGAATCGGTCGTCCCATAAACCGCCGCGGCTTCCAGCCGTTTATCCGGACGATAGCAGGCGCTGACGGCAACGGACCCGAGGGGGGTGCCATCACTGCGTTCCAATCGCAAAATATCCCCTGCCACCAAAGACTGGCCGAGCGTTTCGCTGACGTCGAGCACCACGGGAATGGGCCAGAGCGCGCCATTACCCAGACGCATGTCCCGCAGCACGGACTGCCAGTCTGCCGCATTCAGGTAGCCCTCCAGGGGAGCAAAAGCGCCGGTCAGCAGCAGTTCCAGATCGCAGCGCTGGCGCGCCGTCAGGACATGAATAGGCGGAGTGGGCATGGGCCGGTCCTTACGCGGAGAGTGGAAAGAGCGGCAGGTGCGCCAGGGCGATGACTTCCGGCCACTGGGCCGTATCGCCTTCCGTACAGATGGCCGCGACGGCGGCAATTTTCGCCTCTGCCTGCACCATGAGCGCGCGCATGGCGGTCAGGGTAGAGCCGGTGCTGACCACGTCATCCACCAGCACCACCTGTTTACCACTGACCGCCGCATGATCCTTGGCATCCAGAAACAGGGTCTGGGGCTTGCCGGTGGTGATGGACAGGGTTTCGGTGGACAGGGCCTCGCCCATGTAGGACTTGTAGTGCTTGCGCAGGACGATATAGGGGCGACCACTGTGCACCGACAGGGCGTAGGCGAGGGGAATGCTCTTGGCCTCCGCGGTGACGATGGTATCGTAGGAGATGTGCGCCATGCGCTCGTTCAGCGCGTGGGCCGCAGCTTCCGTCAGTTCCGTATCGCCGAGGATGTTGAGGACGGCGATGGCGAGGTCCGGCTGTACCTTGACGAGGGGAAGGTGGCGCTGCACGCCATTGATGTTGAGGGGGTAGGTGTTGCTGTGGCGGTCATTGGGGATCATGGATGCTCCTTTTACGCGCATTTTGCCACAGGGGGCGGGGGGTGGGTAGCTTGGGGGGCGAGCCTCTTCCAATAAGAAATAGCGGTTTGGTGGTGCAGAATCACGGTTTTGTTGTGTAATGCTATGAACCGTTGTAGATTCTACGACCGAAGTGTGTACTAACGATGCGGTTGGGGCGGGGGAAAGCCGGCTGGCCGTTGTCTGCGTCCGATAAAAATAGGATGCCATAAAAGTACATTGGGGGGTCAAATGGCTGTATATGCTTGTTGTGAGCCGCCAGTAAAGAATTTAGGCGACGTGGGTAGTGTGGTATGTATGCTGCCTAAATTATGTTCGCGGGCGCTGTGCGCCCGCGAACGGGGCGCGAGTGTCGAACATCGGGGCGTTGGGCGCACAGCGCCCGCGAACCCCTCGTTCGAGCGGACACCGCTACGCGGCTTCGCCCGCGTGAGCCTCCGCGCACTCCGTGCCCTCCGGCCTTACGCGGGTGCCGCACAACTCGCGCCCCGTTAGATTTCTTTACGACTCGAAATGACTATGGACTGGTTTATCAGATTTGCCCTTGGCCTACCCGCAAGAGTTGAAGATGCGGCTGCTTTGCGGAAGGCTCTACCAGAGTTGGAAAGCCGAGATTTTCGATTACAGCATAGGCGCTATTTCTGGCCCTTCCATCCAGACTTCGACACTAACGAGGAGCTACTTGAAGCCCTTCGACGTTGGGTTGCTGAAGTTGAAACTCCGGATGATTTTTGGCCCTCCGAATATCGCAATTGTCCATCGAATAATTGCCCACTTCGAAGCAACCAAGCCAAAGCAAACAGAGATGATGGGCTCTCTATCGCGCGGTTCATGGTGGCTGCCGGCGGACCAAAAGCCAAGCCGCCTAGAGACACATTTCTAGATTTGGTTAAACGCACACACCCCGAAAATGACCCACCGCGAGAGGTGATTCTGACTGACCCATACATATACTCCGACGTCAGCGAAGATGGTCATGAAGGCGGTTTTTCCAACCTTGTTGCCTATCTTGAAGCACTTGGAATACCTGCCGATGACTCTTTCACCCTCCGTATGACCCCATCACCAAAGCGCGGGACTGTGACCGCGAAGAAGAACTTGCATCGCTATCTCAGGACCAAGTTCAAGAACATTCAGCTTAAGGATTACTCCCCTCAACTCAAGTTCCATGACAGGTTTTATGTCGTTCGCCATCGCACTGGAAAAATCAAGGGTGTATTCGGGCCGTCGATAAATGGCCTTACCTCAGATGCCATTGTGCTTATGGGTGATATGCTGGTTCGGATGAACAGCAATCTAACCTCTCATTCCACCGGACGCTGCGCGATAAAGCCGCGTAGCGCCGGTGAATTCAAACGTTAGGGCTCAGTCGCTATGCCACCATCCGTAGCCGGGTACACATGGGAAATATCGGATTCCCCATACCCTTCTCAATTTCTTTCTGGCACAAGGGAGTTCGGGGCGGAAAACCCTTGTCTTCTGATAGACCAATATTCAGGCAAGCGACCTGCGGTACTCAACAAGGAGTTCTTTGAGCGCGGCAAAATTCAGTTTGGCCTATATCCAAGCGCCCTCCTAGATTCAAACTTGGCCAATCAGGTTCATGCGGTCGCTAATGGTGGGAAAGTGAATGACGGCTTTGAATCATTACTCAGATTCTTGACCGAAAAGAGATGGGACTTCAGTCTCTACTTCTATTACGTTGAGCACTTCTGCAAGGCGAGAACACATGACGATTTCGTGAACAATGCCGTGGCAAGAACACGAGCGTTGCTGGCCCTACACTCGATGGATGAATCGGAATTCCTTAACTCTGGAAGAGTGGTACCTAACCCTGAAGCAGTTCAGCATTACCTCGACGGATCAGGAGTGTTTGATCTAGATGAGGCTGCATCGCGACGAGTTGAAGAGTTCTGCTCACTCCATTCTCGGCGAGATACGCTTAATCGAATTGAAGCAATCGAAGTCGCGCTGATTAGGATGTTTTTGCTGCGCCGTATAGAAATGCCAAAGGCCACCCCGCTGAAGCAGCACGAAGCGTTCCTTACATTTCTCGAACGCGATCTCGGGGCCATATTGGCTCGTGAATCGCATTTGGCACTCCATTATTTCTACGACCAAGCGGGGAGTCTTCTTGGAATTCAGCCCAACACCCCGATAGACCGAGCGCTCGCAACCATCACGTCAACGACTTGGGACATGTACTTTCTTCGAATGCCTGAGTTGTTTTTCTCTGGCTCGCCTACAGAGATGTGCTTGTCTTTCATCGCAACCCAGGAGAAGCAGCTCGGACGTCTCGCCCGCCTGTTTTCAGTTGAATCGATTATTGGCACACCGGAAGGCGATCTGTTGCCCGTCATAGGCTACGCGATGCACGAACTTCCAAACGAGGCAAAAAGCTCGCCACCACCTGTACGGCCACCACATAGGGGGCGGAAGACAGTGCCGGTCGGACTAAGAGATGCGATGGTCAACGAATTGCGAAGGGTGCTGCCGAAATGAGACCTAACCTTGTGGTCAACACGGACCTTGCGCATAAAGCCGTGCAAGGCCGGTTACCTTGAACGTTATGCACCCATTATCAGATAGGAGTCTTTTATGAATGCAAAGTATTCTGGGCAGTGTCTTTGTGGGGAAATCCGCTATTCAGTTGATATTGAGCCAGTGTTTACTGGAAATTGTCATTGCAAAGGCTGTCAAAGATCATCAGGCAGTGCATTCATTCCAGCGATGATTTTTCCTGAAAAAGATGTTGTCGTTTCAGGCGACGTGAAATATTTCGAGTCTCAAGCAGACAGCGGATATATGCACAAAAGAGGCTTCTGCTCGAATTGTGGTTCTCAATTGTTCGCTCGGTTCAGCAATATGCCAGAAATGCTGGGTATAAAGGCTGGAACCTTAAATGACTCATCGAATTATGTTCCAAAGTTGGATTTCTATGTAGGTAGTGCTGCACCTTGGGACTTTATGAACCCAGAGCTACCTAAAAAGCAAGGGGCAGCACAAAGCTAACGATATTGCATAACAATTAATTCAAGCGTTTGGGATACAAAGATGCTTCATGGCAGTTGCCTCTGCGGGGGCGTTAAATACGAAATTTCCGGCGAGTTATCTGGCGCGTTGAACTGTCATTGCTCGATATGCCGCAAGGCTCATGGTGCTGCGTTTCGTAGTCGAGCCAGTGTGGATGTCTCCGATTTCAGGTGGGTGCAAGGCGAGGAACTTGTCACGTCCTTTGAATCTTCACCAGGTAACCATCGTGGGTTCTGTCGTGTGTGCGGCTCCCCGCTTCTGAGCCACTTCGATCAAAATCCTTCGGTGTTTGGCTTGCCGCTCGGCGCTCTTGACGACGACCCAAAGGTAAAACCAATGCTTCATGCTTTCGTGGGCAGCAAGGCTCCGTGGCACGATATAACTGACAACCTGCCACAATTTCAGGAGCTGCCGAAATGAAGAAGCTCCCTAACCCTACGCTCAAGCGGGACGGCGTCAAGCCGCCGCCCCTTAGCTCCACGTTCGCGGGCGCTGTGCGCCCGCGAACGGGGCGCGAGTGTCGAACATCGGGGCGTTGGGCGCATAGCGCCCGCGAACCCCTCGTTCGAGCGGACACCGCTACGCGGCTTCGCCCGCGTGAGCCTCCGCGCACTCCGTGCCCTCCGGCCTTACGCGGGTGCCGCACAACTCGCGCCCCGTTGGGCGTCTATCTATTTCAGAGTGAATCGATAATGAAGTCTCAATCCAAATCCACTACTGAGTTACCGTTACATCACTTTGAGCGGCAACAGGACTGGTCTACTTGGCTAAATGAAAATCACGCCACATCACCCGGCGTGTGGTTGCAACTCGCAAAAAAGGGAGCCGATACACCGTCAGTTTCATACGAGGAAGCCATCGAAATTGCGCTTTGCTTTGGATGGATAGATGGGCAAAAGCAAACCCACAGCGAGCAATTCTGGCTCCAGAAATTTACTCGGCGCTCGGAAAAAAGTGTGTGGTCGAAGATCAATAAGGACAAGGCGCTTGCTCTAGTCAAAGCAGGAAGCATGAAGCCAGCCGGACTCAAAGAGATTGAGCGTGCGAAAATCGACGGGCGCTGGGACGCTGCGTATGACTCGGCCAGCAAGGCAACTGTACCAAGTGATTTTCAGTCCGCGCTGGATAGTAATGTGCGAGCAAAAGACTTCTTCGAAACACTCGATAGTCGGAACCGATACGCTGTTCTGTTCAGGATTCAAACTGCCAAGAAGGCTGAAACGCGCGCCAAGAAAATTTCACAGTTTGTGCTAATGCTGGAACGACACGAGAAGGTGCACCCATGACAAATTCATGTGCTCTTGCTAGAGAAATGCCCAACCCAGCGTTCGAGCGGGACGCCGCAAAAGCGCGGCGCCCCTCAACTTTGCGTTCGCGGGCGCTGCGCGCCCGCGAACGGGGCGCGAGTGTCGAACATCGGGGCGTTGGGCGCACAGCGCCCGCGAACCCCTCGTTCGAGCGGACACCGCTACGCGGCTTCGCCCGCGTGAGCCTCCGCGCACTCCGTGCCCTCCGGCCTTACGCGGGTGCCGCACAACTCGCGCCCCGTTAGGCTGCGTATTCCAGTCAAACCAGTCACTGATTCCAGCGCAAAACCCCCGCCGATTCCGATTTAAAGTCGGCCAGCAATTCCAGTCCCTTCCGGCACATGCGAACATCGAAAACTCGGTCATACCGGACGGTTGCAAATGTTGAACACGCGCCAGATTGTCGGACATAGTACCCGCTAGGAGGCCGGCGCATGAAATCCAGGCAGCTTCGGGATTCTTTCCGCCATGAACTGAAGCAAGGCCCGGGTTCTCTGCGGTTGGTATTGGCGAGACGGATAGATCAGATGAGCCTTATATGGATGTCTCCGTTTGTGCAAGTCGACTTTTGATTTTTGGCTTCTAAGATCGAGTTACAGC
>NZ_WNJL01000023.1 GCF_010378095.1 Acidithiobacillus ferrianus
CCTCCCCCACTTCCCCCCGGTTTTCCCCCCGCTCCACTTCCCCCCGCTCCTCGTCCTTTTCCCGATCAGGCCCGGTCCGATCCGGTTGATTTTCCGGTTTTTCCCGATCAGGCTCCCTCTCCCTCTCCCTCACCCGCTTCGCTGCCCGCTCCGCTTCCATGTCTTCCCTCCGCTTTGCTTCCCGGTTGTGGAAGCCTTCACCAACCGCATACCCGCGGTCGGCCAGCATGCGCTTCTCCACATCCAGAAGCGCCGGGTGGTCCATCTCGGCCAGCATCCTGATCTGGTCAAATTTGGGATCCCCGCTGGATTCCCGCATGGTGGGACCTTTCAGGGATCCCGCCATGATCCGGTGCTGCGACATGGCCACCTGCAACCTGATCATCGATTCCGCCTGGACCCTGGCCTCAGCGCGGGCGTCGCGTTGTTCGCGTTCATCCCTGCTTCTCTGGTTGCGTTCCTGCTCTTCCCGCCGGGATCGCGCTGCCCGATCCTGCTCCTGGCGACGTTGAACTTCACGTTGTTGTTCCTGTTGCCGCCGCGCCCGCTCCGCTTCCAACCGCTCCACAAATTGCCGCCGCGCCTGTTCCTCCCGGCGCGCTCGCTCTTGCTGCTGTTCATTCAACAAATCCATGATGATCTCCTTTATCTACTATAAGGCAAACCCGATGTCTTGCACGGGGGATGCAAAGCATCCCTCCTGTTTGCCATGAGAGGTTTGCCCCCGGTCCCTAAGGCGCAACGGGGTGAGAGGGAGCGTCAGCGACCGCAACCCCGGCCGCGCCGACCGCCTGATCCGCCAAGGCGGACGCCATTCGATCGACCTCCTCGTCGCTCAGGTTGGCGATCTGCTCGTCAGTCAACCCCGCCATGATCGCCATAACCCCCTCCTCCAACATCGTTTCAACATCCATTTCCATGTTCATTTCCTCCTGTGGTGGTGGTGCGGCGTCCGGGCAAGTGGTGGCGGGGTCGTTCCTCCCTTTTCCCTCCCCCACAGTAGTGGCAGAAGGTTGGTCTGGCTTGCGGTCCGGATCGTACCTGGGTAGGGAACGCTGAGGGCAGTCCAGAAAATCCGGTTGATCCCCGTGCCTGGGCAGCCCGTCGAATTCGATCTTGACCCTGGCCACGCGGTGGCTCCCTCCCATCCTGAGGTACCCATGGAGATCCTCCAGCCCCATGATCTGGGAGGGCAAGATCAGACGCTCCGTGGTGATGGCTTCATTGGTGCTGCTGCTATTGCTGTTGCTGCTGCTGCTTCCCCCTCCTTGCCCGTTGGTGCTCGTGCTGTTACTGGCGCTCGCGCTGGCGGTCTTGCGGGTCAGCTTGATTTCCCCCAGTTCTTTGCTGACGTGATCGGCGGTGCTCGCGTCGCCGACCCGGAGGTACAAGCGGGTCTTGGGGATGCTCCAAAGCGAGGCGGCCAGGTGTTCCCCAAAAGCGTCCTGGAGTTGCCCATACGCTTGGATCCCCAGGATGGCCGTCAATCCAAACTTTCTCCCCTCGGCCAGAGCGGGGGGAAGACTGGGCAAGTTCTTGAGCGTCGGCAATTCATCCAGTGCCAGCCAGATCCGGCGATCCGGGTCCTGGCGAAGGCTCATGGCGTGCCGGACCACCGTGTCCACCCACAAGGACACCAAGGGGCGCAAGGCATCCCTGGCGCGCGGGGGGACGGGGAGGAAAAGCCATGAATCACCCGGAGTTTCCAGCCACTTCCTGATGGAAAAGGCGCCTGCATCCTCCCTGTGGACGTTTGCAAGCAGTCCCAATGAGCGGAGGTAAACGCCCATTGATGCCCGCGTGCTCTGGAAGGTTTTCTCCGGCCCGATCATGCCTCCAAACCCCGCGTCCGCGACTAGTTGAGCCAGCGTCCCCAAGGGGGCGGACAAGCCCGTGCTGACCAGTTCATCCAGATCTTGGCTTTCGGTCAGCAACGCTTCCAGGGTGGCTTGAGCGGCCACAGACCAAAACTCCCCCTCACCCTTTTGCGTTGGGATCAGGGACTTGGCAAATGCCGCATATTCAAAGGGTTCGGCGTCCATCCACGGATTCCAGCGCTCGCTTCGTTGATCCAGGGGGTTCAAAATGTGGTCAATGCCGGGACGGAAGAAAAGGCTGACCAGTTCCCCGCTGACATCGTAAATGACCGCCTTTTCCGTTCCCCGCGCGCGAATCGCACGCAATGCTTTCTTGATCTCGACGCTTTTGCCGGTGCCGGGTGCTCCAACGATGAGGACGTGCTGCTGCTCGTCCCCTGTGTCCAATGGCACCCCGCCCAGGGTGATCTGGTTGGGCCGGGTTTTCCGGCGCAGCGTGTTCTTCACACTGGGAACAGTGGCATCAACCAATGAGGATCCCGCCATGTGCTGATCCTCGTTTTCTCTGCCCAGTTTGGCCGTGTGGGCGGCTTCCAAAACCGCCCTGGCATGATGGGACAAGTCATCCCATCGCTGTTTCTGGGGCTGAGTGCCGTTTTCCCCGGTGGCCGCTTGCATGAAGCTTTTCAATTTTTCCATGAACATGACTATTTCTCCTCAACACGGCTCTGGGCATAGCCCCCAGCCTCCATCAACACCTTGCGGCCATTCCGCAAGTCCCAATAAATTAACGAGAAAGCGGCGAACATGACCGCGCTGACTCCATACCCGATCCACCCTCCCCAAGGAAGCCCCTTTCCCCCGGTCGACGACATGAGGAAATCCGGTAACATCATAAAAATGACCCAAGGGATGGGGTAAATGACACCCCAAGTGAGGAACGGACCCCAGAAATGCTCTGCCCAGATATTGGGATGCTGGAGCCGGGCATAGGTCCAGCAGGCGGCGGGCATTAACAATTCCGGCGCGCCGGCCATGAGTCCCAGAACGCCGATCACCCCAAAAACCGCGCCGATCTTCAACATGGTCCCCATCCTGGGCAAGTCGCCAATGATGGCAGACTGCACGTGAGAAAACGTCTGGTGGGCGTCGTGGGCTTCGTCAACTTCATCTAAAATTCCCATTTTTTCTGTGCTCCTTTCAAGGGTTGACCACAAGCCAGCAGGCGGCGAAGAACACGATCGCCAAGACGATCAACAGCATGTTCTTCAGATCCCTCATGATTTCATCCCCCAGACTTCCATCGGAGGGGGATGAACTTTGCAATGGGGTAAGTATGTCCTGCAGCAAGCGGGCCGCTTTCTGGCGCCGCGAGTTTTCTTCCTCATCATTCATGACGAACCTCCTTTTCAGTGCGGATCCGGAAAAGTCCGGCTCCTCTGTCTATGTGTGCCAAGCGGAAACATTTTTTCTATTCCTATTCCGCCTCCTCTTCCTCGCGCTCCTGACAGGAGGCATCTAGAATGGTTTGCGATGGTCGTCCAACAACAGGTGGTGCCGCCGGCGACACTTCCTTCAGGATGTCAAAGGCCACGCCCGCCCCCGGCGCCACAAGTTGATCCAGCATCTGACTGATCAAATGATCCCCCACCAGGTCATCCACCACGGTTTCCCCCGCTTCCCCGGTCTGTTGTTGCTTGCCGTCAGGTTGCCGTTCGGTGGAGATGACCACACGTGGCTTCTTCCTCAATTCGTCTTCCTGTTTTTTTTCACCGGGGACGTGGGGTGTGGTGGGGATGTCGACGATGGGGGGAGTTGCCCCCCAGTCGGGCCGGGGATAACGCGGCAAGACCCATTGGGCTTCATGCTTTTTTTCCCGGCCTTGCCGGATCGTGGGGATGAGGGGGAAAGGCCAGTCCAGCAGCCCCACGTGGTCAGATCCGGCAACGGCCAGAATCGCACGCGGGCCCCTTCTGGTAACCTTTACTATTTGCCCAAACTGGGAGGGCATCACCACGTGCTCGCGCACCCGTTGGTAGCTTCCCCCCTGGCTGCTGCTTTGGGATCCCGTGGTGTACTGAGTATTGAACCGTTCCAGATCCCTTTCCCCCACCAAATTTGCCGCCCATTTTTGGTCCTCGGGCTCCCCTATGCGTCCTATGATTTTTGTGGCGGTTTGCATGGACCAACTGCGGGCGGTCGTTTTTGAGTACCGCTCCTCGATTTGCCCGATTCCCTGGCAACCCAGAATCATGCGGACGCCTTTGCTTCTCAGGACTTCCAGGGCTTCTGTGATGGAAGGAATTTTCCCCATGCGGGGGACTTCGTCCAGAATGAGCCAGACGCGCCGGTCCTCTGGAGAGGCGTCCGGCAAGTCCTCCAGCTTCAGGACGATTTGTTCAACGAGCGAGGCGCACCATGCCTCTGACAAGGCTTTTGCCGACGGGCGGAAGCCCAAAATGGCAACTGGGGGAGTTTTCCCGTTCCCGTTGATCCACTTGTTGACGCTCCAGTGTCTACCCCCCGCTGAATCTTTCAGGTTGTCCGCTGCAACACCCAGATTGATCACCTGGGTCAGATGGGCTGCTACGTTTGCCAGAAAGGAAGCCGTCGTCCGGCTCTCCGCGCCCCCAGAAATCAAGGAGGTAGCCATGGGGTTTTCCCTGGAAATGATCTCCTTCAAGATGGGGAAATGGGCCAATGCTTCCGCGCACTTTTTGGCGAGATCGGCGAAACCCCAGTTTTCCCCCCGCTCCTTTTGGACCTCAGCGATGATGCCGACCAGCAGGGATCGGGATCCGTTGGTCCACATGGGGTTGTCTTCTTTCTCTGGGGAGGGGATCAGGGTGTTGGCCAAAGCCTCCGCATCCAACCTGGTGCGGATGTCGTTGCCTAGAGACCACAGCGCGCTTCGGGTGTCCCACGGGGCGAGCAGGGCAAACTGCGTGTCCAGCTTCTGTTCAAAGTCCCCCTTGAAGCTGAAAATGACGGCCTTGTCCCCCCGATCAACAATTTGATGGATCATTGGCCAAAGAATCGTGGTCTTGCCCGCGCCAGACCCTCCCACAATGAGCAGGTGGCTGGTTTCCAACGCCTCCGTGGTCTGAATTTTGGGGTGGATGCGGATGGCTTCGTTTTCTCCTTTTGCTGGGGGGGAAGCATCCAGAATTGCCCGCGCCATCACCTTTGGCCGCGCGGTGATCCGGGATCCCCGAACGTGGATCTCGGCTGGCACGTCTCCGGCCTTCCAGCCCAATGCTCCCCCCAACAGCGCGCCCGCCGCCGCGCCCCCGGCCAGGGGCAAATGGTAGGCGGGGGGAAAAAGTCCGGCTTGACGAATCGCTGCCCAGATCGTGGATGGTGTCAGAAAGCCGGTGCCATGGAGCAGCCCTACAGCTTCCCATCCCAGGCAGTAGCCCAACACACCTCCGGCCGCCACGCCAAAGACGAACATTTCCAAAAAACCAGATCCCCTGGCAAAGCGCGGATCGTTGGGGCCGGCGTAGTGCTCAGCGTCCATTTTCATTTTCCTCGGGGTCCATCTCTGGGAGGGGGTCACGATCCAGGCTGCCATCGATCCACCCGATCAGTCCAAATTTCGGATGAAAATAGCCCCGACCGGGGGCAACGCCTGCCTCCAGCCAGCTTCTGTGGATCCTCCACATCGCACGTCTAATCCTGATCTTCAGGTTTTTCATTTTCCGTCTCCTTTGAGGCGGGGGGTGATGAGTGGAACCGCCCTCATATCTATGTGCCAATCGGAAACAATCCCGGATGGGCGGCTTGGCAATGGGTTGAAAAGATGATCAATGAAGGATCACGGGGGATAAAGGTGATCGCGTTGGTGCCCGCCCGGACGGGCGCGGGATGGTGGCATGCTGCGGCGCTGGAGGGAGGCGGGAAACCTGAATTCCTGCGGGGAAGGCTGCGATTCATTGGCAAAGACGGGGCAGCCGGCGCCGCCGCGCCCTTCGACTCCGCGCTGATCTGGTTTGGGTTCGGCGATCAGAGTTCCAGTTCCGGTGCGGGGGTGGCGGACGGCTCCACGGTTTCTTTTCCGCCTGTCTGATCCCCCTGGTCCAAGCCTGACCCGTCTGCGGTCAATTGCTGTTCCTGCACTTTTTCCTGCTGTTCAACAGCCTGAGCACCTTTTTCTTTACCGTTTTGCAGAATGGAGTCCAGGCGATCCAGGCGGCGATCGGTTTTCAGGTCGGCATTTTTCCGGGCAGTCTCAGCAAGGTTCTTGTCCGCAAAATCCTTTGAGCGTTTGATAAGCCCCTCTGCGTGATCGGTAATCACGGTCAGCCCGTGCCGCATGCGGGTAGTGCCCACGAGCAGCAAATTCCGTGAGGACCCGGCTGACGACTCACCCGTCATGATCGGCAAGTCAACGCTTTTGCCTTGAGAATCGTTGACCGTGCGGGCATAGCCGTAATCGAGGGCAAGCCTTTCACCAGCATCCAGAACTACGATCGCACCGTCCCGGTCTTTCTGAACCGTGATCTGACCGTTTTCTATCTTCTGAATCTTGCCCCCATCCCCGTTTTGAGCGCCGCGCGTCGTGTTATCACGAATCACGATCTGCTCGCCCACGGCAAGGCCCATGCCGGGTTTCTGGTCAAATACCTGCCACTTTTTGGGGTCGATTTTGCCCGCCTCGATGGTCTTTTTCTGACCATCGGGGGCTTTCAGGGTGAGAAGGTTATGCTGTCCATCGGTCTTCACCACTTCATAATCCACCACCCGCGCTTCGGCGCCTTTGCCCTCCCTAGTCCGCATAATCTGGCCGATTTCATACTGGTGAGCCTCTTTCATGTGCTTCTGTGACAAGTCGCTTTTTGTCAGTTGCGTGATCTGGATCTGGTCAGAGGGCAAAGCCCCGGCATTTTGCAACTTGTCACGAATACCCGCATTCACCATCCCCCGAACTTCATTGGTCGGACAAATGATCATGGTGCGGGCGCGGTCAATTTCGCTCCGGCCCATGTATTCATTGACTGTGGCTCCAGCGATGGCCGCCCTGCGGTCCTCCTTGGTGACTTTCGGGACCCCATCCTTGTCTTTGGCCCCGGTGCCCTGAATCTGTGGGGTCTCATGAATATACTTCTTCACCAGTTCCAGGGCTTTTTCCGTGTCCCGGTCAGCCCATGCCTGCCCCAACTTGAGCAAATCCATATCCGCCGCCTTGGCCTGACGTTGCACCTGAGTCAGCCGGGAAACGTGAATAACCCCCTTGTCTGTAAGGGTTTGGAGAGGATCGCCCGCCTCGACGGGCTTCATCTGGTCGGGGTCGCCGCTGAGCAAAAGGCGGTCCTGGGGTCCCATCTTGCGTAGGACTTGCTGCATGGTGCGGTCCCCAACCATGCCCGCCTCATCTAATATGTAGAGCCTGGGCTTCTGATCTTCCTTGGCTTTTTGCATCAGGAATGATGCTGTGGTCACGTTCTTGTCGGTGCCAGCATCTACGAGTTCCTGACGTGCGCCATGGCTTGGCGTGAGTCCAACGGTCTCATACCCCATGCTTTTTGCTGCATCCACCATGCTTTTCATGGCGGTGGTTTTGCCGGTACCAGCACCACCGATCATCGCTGAAACCCTGTCAGCGCTGGTCAGTGTATCAATGACCGCCTGGCGCTGGTCGGTAGCAAATGAAAACCCTTGGCTCTTTTCAGCAGCTTGAACGGTTTTTCCTGCAGCTTCCTGACTCATCAGAGGGACAAGTTTGCCCCGGCCCTCTGCACAGAATCCTTGAATCCAACCCTCCCTGACAACGGTTTCAACTGTTGTCACCATCTCCGCGCGGATCATCACGCTGCGTGGATTACCATCTTTGCCGGGCTTTTCTACAACCTTGGTCTGCTCTCCAGCCCAGACGATGCGCCCATGAGTGATCATAGCGGCTTCAATGTCAGGATAAGACACTTCCCCCATGCCTTGTTTGATCGCTTCAAGCGCCACCTGGCGCTTGTCAAAGAGCGAGTCTTTTTCAGAAAGATGGTCCAGCGCGGCGTCGATTGCCTGCCGCGCCTTGGCTTCGGTCAGTCCGTCTCCGGCGGCTGCGCCCCGTCGCATATCATGATCGCCTGATCGATCAGCTTGTGAGTGATTCTGCAAAATACCTGCACCTTGCCCCCCTTGACCTCCATCCAAACGGCTGCCGGACAGCGACTGCATGCCGTCCCCGGATCCAGGTTCAACTGGTTCAGGGTAAAGCTTTTCAGAGAAGTGGTGGGTGAAGAAATCTCCGGGTTGCTGCTCTGATCGTTCATTTTGCTGCTCCTTTTCGGGGTGAGTACCGCTGTTAAAACGCTCTGTGTTGAAATCTGTGGAATCTTTCATGGATTCCTGTCCAGATTTTGAAATTCCACTCAAATCGCGCTGCGGGTCATAAAGATTTTGAAAGTCAACGCCTTCCTCTCGCAAACGATCGCGCCATTGGTAGCGCAGTTCTATCTGTGACACGTCACGCAACTTATTCTGCCGGGTGTCCAGATTGGCTACATTCCTCTCAGCGGCGGTCGAAGTTTCGCGGGTAAGTCCCTTGTCCGCCAAGGCTTTTTCAATTTCTTTGCTGCGGTCTGAGAAAGCCAGAATCTGCTCGCGGCTGATCCCCACCACTTCAAATCCGTCTTTGGTTTTTTCGGTAGAAATGCCCATGCGCTCCAACCCGGCGGCTAGATGCGCCTTGGCCTTGAAGTCTGCTAAATGCTGTTCAACACTCAAAGCACCGAAGTCCAGATCCATGCCCCTCCAGCCATTTCCATCGTGGGTGGAGTTGATGAGGATGTTGTGAAAATGGGTGTCAGGATCAATTTTCAGAGATCCGTTTTCGTCCGGGGTGGGCCGGGCATCGTCGTGTTGGAAAGTGGCGATGATCGCTGTGCCAGTTTTTTCCGACATGACGCCACCCTTGCCATACCTGGCATTCACCACATGATCTTCAATGTGCTGCATACCAACAGCATTTGCTTCCCGGCAAATCTCCAGAAGTCGCTCCCTCATCTCAGGCGGCGCACTTTCAATCAGCACGCTGACGCTCTTCGGGACAGACCAGGTCAGATCCACCCCCATGCGGCGGTTGGTGGCGGCTTCCATACCTTCTGGGCCTTTCTCCAGAAGCGCCTTGAACACCTTGGCGTCGATGGAACCTGACAGGCCAAGCATCTCCGCACCCCGGCCTTGCCATTGGCTAGGCGCCTCTCCCCCTTTTTGGTAGTAGCCTTTCTCCCCTTGGCGTTCCTGATTCTTGGTGAGGTACCCTGCCACCCCCGCGCTGGATCCCTTCAGGGATTTGATGTTCAGCATGTCTGCTCCTGTGTGGGCTTCTACAGATATGTGCGCGTCGGAAACATTTGCAGATCCCCGTCGATGCGCGCCCATTTGAAATTCAGGTGCTCCAATGCCGCTTGCGGATTGATGTCCAGCAGCAGCAACAGTGATTGCGCATAGATGCCGCCCAGCCATCGCCGGGCGGCTTGATCGCGCATAAAAGATTGCTCCACGGCATCCAGCAAAATGCGGGCTATCAGATCCCGGTCGTGATTTTTTGAACTGGTCGCATATTCGTTGAATGCCTGCTGATAACCTTTAGGTTGCGCTTTGGGTTTGACACGGGTTGTCATGGGAATGACATTGGAATTGGAATAAGTCATGAATAAACCCTCCTGTTCTTAATGCCAGCGCATGACATGCCCTGACAATGAATAAATGATGAAAGATTGCGCCGCCAGCCAATGCGCGATCCACCGCCACACAAAGCGATATTCCAGCCAGTATTGACCAATGCCCATCCATGCCAGAACGGCATAGCCGCCTTCATTCAAGAAACGGTTTGGCATGGCAGATCAACGCGGAGACTTGAGCAGACGCGCGATGTGGAGCGGGTCCACAGCGATATTCAGTGCCGCCTTTCATGACGACGATGAAATGCAAATGGAAGCGGTCAGCGGGGCAACTGTATGGCCACCTTTCCAGAGCGAACCACTCCCCAAGGGAAAGCCTTCTCTGACCTGCAAAATCGTATGTGAAGATGTCAGCCATTTTCCCGCTCCTTTTTCGCCTTCCAGTAAGCTCTCTTTTTCGCCTTGATCATTTTGACAAAGGCGACAAAGCCGTACATGTCCTTTTCCGATATTTTGCCGACCACATTCGCGTTCAAATCGTAGCGCTTTTGCTCAATAACCGCCGCCAGCTTGTATTCCTCGGCAGCACAATATTTCTTCAATCGCCGGGTCACCGCTTCGATGACATCTTTTTTGCCGCCGCGAGTCAATTTGCCCGCTTTCGCGCGGTTGGAAATAATCGCCGCGATCAAATCCTGGTGGAGGCGATACTTGAAGGGCAGGATTCTCCCTTGTTGAAATACCGGAAAACTGAAAATTTCATCCCGCTCGGCTTTCATTCGCGCTTCAAAGGCCGCCTGAAATAACGCACGTTCCTTCCGCTCCTTGTCCTTGCGTTCCTTGTCCTTCTTGCGCTCCTTGCGCCAAATTTGAACGGGAGTGAGAGTGGCTTCTTCTTCCTGTTTCGGCTGTTCCATGATGCAGATCCTTTGGGCTCGCGCCCTGCAAGGGGCCGGGTGGCCCCTGTTAATGATTAAGGCTTTGCTACTTTTGCTACTGGTGCCGATTGATTCGCAGGCTCTACCCGGTAATGACCGTGGGCAGAAGTCATGACAAATACCCGCTCGCCTGGCGTAAGGTGGACAATTCCCGCTTCTGGAATAGATAGCGTTTGGCCGGTAGAAAGCTTCACAAATACATCGGTTCCGGCGCCAGAATTGGGGGTGATTGCATCACCAATAATGCCGCCGCCAGCCGCACCCGCCAGCGCACCAATGACATTGCCGCCCAGCATATAACCCGCGATTCCGCCAGCGCCTGCACCTAAGCCAGTAGCCTGATCCACACGCGCGCTGTTGTTGATCTTGATCGGCATGGTCTTGATGACCGTGCCAGTCTGTACCGATTCAGGGGCGAGATTTGAAGAGCCGGAAAATCTTGTTGACGATAACGGGATACCTGCACAACCTGATAACGCGAAAGCGGTAAGAACTGCTGCTGTTACTGAGATTTTGCGATTCATTTGAAGTGTCCTTTGGGGCCAGACCGGCCCCGTTGTGATGGATGGATTTGGCTTAGAACTGGTACGCCAGGCCCGCGCCTTCGGTAGTCACAGACTGCCCAGGCACATGCAGGTAACGGACATTGATGCTTGCAGTTACATGCGGGGCAATCTGAAAGCCAACCTCCGCCTTGCCCTGGTAAACGCTGCCGCCATTTCCCCCAAACGTGGAGATGGTGTGGCCATAGCCACCACCGAATTCCAGCATGACGCGGGAGCCGATCGGCACGTTCATGTCAGCACCAGCCAGGGCAAAAAAGTCCTGAATAGTGGCCCCTTGCGTATATGAATACGGGGTGGTCTGGGTGTAGAAATAACCATATCCAGCATTCACCTGAGATGTGGTGTAACCCGTTTCCTGCTGGTTGTAATTCAGATTGAGAAAGCCCATGCCAACATACGGCTCAAACGACACGCCACCAGCAGGGATCAGCTTGCCAAGCGAGGCATTCATGCTGTAGAAGCCATTGGCAAGCGTTGCGCTACCACTAGCCACGAGATTATTAGAGTACAGATTGCCAGCGGTCAGAGTAACGCCGGGACGTCCGGGATGACCGCTCAGGCCAATATTGGTATAGCCAATGCCAATAGACGGACCCGCAAAAGCCACGGCGGGGATGAAAGATGCAATAACGGCAACTGCAATGATCTGCTTTTTCATTTGAAGAGTTCCTTTTCAGTGGTGGAGCCGGAAAAGCCCGGCTCCTATACATCTATGTGCCAATCGGAAACAATTACTGGTCACCAGCCTTCCTGTTCTTTCACCTCCTCAAAATACTTGTCAGCTCTTTGCTCTGCACTTGCCCGATTCTCATTGTCGTAGTAAAAATTTTGGTACTTTTTTATCACACTTGCCGAGTTTATGGCGGTGTATTGCCGCCCAGCCGAAAGCTCGCAAGTTCTGATAATTCGAATAAAATCCCCTTTGCCCAGCCACTCTCCGGCCACATCGACCTGCACGAGATCGGTTCCATTTCTCACTCGCGCCCGCTTCAATTCCTTCATGACCAATCTCCTTTTCAACGCTGGAGCGGGGAAATTCCCGCCCTCATGTCTACGTGTGCCAAGCGGAAACAATTACTGGAACGCTTTGGCTCTGGAGCTCTGGATCTTCCACGGTGTCAGCAAGCTGCCGGGTTTGCGGCCGCGCGGGATGAGCGAATAGAGTCCGGGCTCGTTGATAACGTTCAGCAAGCTATTGATTCCAGTACCGTCATTATTGGTGACTGTAGCAGAATCAACGGCTTGCATTTTCTCGTCGCCGGTCAGATAAGCTGCCGCTTGCCTGTCGCCGCCCTGGAGGACAAATCGGCAGGAAAGCGGCACGGCAAGACGCGCAGCAAAAGCCGCCACCGGGCGGTCGCGCTCCGGCGAGGGGACCCCAGAAGCGAAGCGCACTGGGGACGGAAAGCGCGATGCGCGAAGCGCACTTTTTGCGTCAGAAAAGCGCCCGGAGCTTGCTCAGCCGCCGGCAGGCACACAATCCACCCGTCAGGGTGCGATTGTGTGCCTTCAAGCTCACTCCGTAGCGTAGCGGAGGGGTGAGCGACCGGAAAATATTGAGCAGAAAACCCGCCGCAACATGAGAATATCCGCCGCAAACCGACCGCAAACCGACCGCAACATTTATACCAAACCCGCCGCAAACCAGCCGCAAACCGACCGCAACATTTAGCATACAGCCGCAAACCAGCCGCAACTTGTAGAACGAAGAATTTTGAGCAGAAAAGCGGCTCAACGGGAAAATGTTTCCGATTGGCACATAGTAATAGCAGAGAAGTTTTTTCTTGTTTGTGGGCGAATGGAGAATGACATGGAGGACAAGCTGACTGAGCTGGTGAAGAAAGGGATTAGCAAAAAGTATGAATTGAAAGCGCTCGTCCTGGAGCGGTACGCGGACATTACCGCGGCACGGCAAAACTTGAGGACTTGGGGGGAGATTGCTGAAGCTCTGGGGCTTCAGAAAAGCAGGGGTAAGGATATGTCGCCGTGCTATTTGAGGATCAGTAAAAGCATTGCGTCTGGGAAATTGAAGCCGGGTAAGGCAGTTGCGGTTGCCGGGTTACGCGCGACACAGTCAGATAGAGCGTCAGTGCAAGAGCCACGCAAAGACAAAGACAGCGGTGGTAGTAGCAACTTCATCAATCTTGATAAACCGTAAGGAGCAGCAAAAATGGAACAGAAAAAGTTGATTATCTGTCATGGTGACAAGGGCGGCGTGGGCAAGTCGATGTTTGCGATGCTGACCGTCGATTTCATGCTGAACAAAGGTGAGTCTTTGGCGGTGGTCGAGGGAGATATAGAGATCGGCGATGTGGCTAAACGGTTTTCAGGCGTTAAGAATGTCGCAGGACTTGGCGTGGATCTGGATAAGAGTGGCCGGGATGCCGAAAACTCAATCGCTACTCTTTTTCGGCACGTTGAAGAACAGGACTGTAAAACCGTTGTGATCAACGCGCCGGCAAACGCAAAAAAAGCGTTTGATACAAACGCGGAGATCATTGTCCCTGTAGCTCAGGACTTAGGATTTGAAGTGCTGGTGGCATGGATGGTGGGCATTGAAGAAGCGAGCGCGGAACTGTCAGAGAAGTCTATTATCTGTCAAATGGCAGACCGCAAAATTGCTGTGATAAACCGGCATGAGAGCCAGCATGATATGGATTTTTTCTGGTTTACAAACCCGGAATATAAGGATGCGTGGATTGCGTCAGGTGGACTCACTGGAGAAATCCCGGAGCTGGCATCGCGCGTTGCGGTTTGTCTGAAAGCTCACAAGGGCCGTTCTTTGGCTTCGCTGGCAGGACCTGACAGTCCACTCCACATTGTGGATAGACAGGTCATCAAAAACTGGCTGAAGAAATCGTGGACCTCAGCGGTTCAACCTCTCATTGATTAAATATTATTGAATAAGGAGTGCATCACATGGTTGACATCGACAGCGACAATCCGTGGGAGGCCACGGAACAGCAAGAAAGCCAGATTATCGAAACTAAACCTGAACCGGTAGAAATGGAAACGGGGTTGGACTTGATTTCGGATATCTTGCCATCGGGAGAATTTAAGCAATTTGTAAAATGGACACAATCTTATCGAATTGGTCAGGACGACCCGTTTTTTGGGAATGTTTTGGCTACGCGGGTTGCCTTTCAAAGTGCAGCCGCATGTGGACATGCGGCGGCGGCCATTCAGGAGGAATTAAAAGATTTGCCAAGCACGATTCAAAACGCGGTTATTTTAGGGGCTGGAGACATCAAAGGGGAAGTCAAGCAAGCCTTCAATGACAACGTGGAAACGCTGAAAACCGCCATAGCGGGGGGAATAAAGGGAGGGGCAAAAATCAGTATTGATGCCCTGAATCTGGTGAATGGAAAGTTTATCGCGGCTATTGAGGAGTTTGATTCAAAGGTGGACAAAGCCATTATCCAGCACAAGGACCAGGTGCTTGCAAATTGGGTTCAGTCTGGAAGCGAAGATTTAAATAAAAGAATTCGCGCTGAGGTAAAACAGGCGCGCGTCATCAGTTTTGGAATTCTGTTTTTTATGGTCTGGGTCGTCTTTTTCCTTGGTTTTATCGCGGGGGTGTATTTGTCTCATCACCCGATTTGATCAATCACCAGCCCCTTACTCCTTGTTCCATAACTGGCGCGTGCGCTGGCTGGTCGTGAAGTTGCGAAAGCAGCAGGTTTAGATCACCACGGCGGCGGCACCCCCTCCGTCTTACCCAGGGCCACCAGTACCAGACGTGCGGCCACCAGTTCAGCATCGCGCGCATCTCCGTATTCGATGGTATCCCATGCGATTCCAGCCAGCCGGTCAGCGTCACCACCCGTTGATTTGAACAGCAAATCGGCCATTTGCAGGGCTTCCTTAACCATTTCTTCACCGAAGCGAAGGGCGGCCTCCTGTGCGGCTTTGATCGTGCGGGCGTTCCGCCCGGTGGTGGATAGGTGCTGGCTGATCAGCGGCGCGCGGGTCTGGAACCACTCCTGCACCACCCTTTCATGCGGCATGGTGAATGCCTGAGTGTGGGCGCTTTCCCTTTGTGCCGGGGTGGTATGTATATTATATCCACCCTGGCACAAACCATATTCCACGGGGCTTTGCGGGCCATCGGTGCCGGTGGCCGCCATGGTAACGGCCTCCGACTCAAGGGCCGCGCGGGTCACTGTCTGACCCTTGGAAATGACACGGGCGGCCAGCACGTCCACCTTGGCAAGGCTAGTTTCGCGTTCTTCCTGCATATCCTCCATGTGCTCGGCCTTGGTCTGGCCCAGACATTCCGGATCGGCTTCGTAGCTGTCCACGGCTAAGCCATGCTGCCACAAACCATACAGGGGCACTCCACCATAGATATGAATGTCGATGGCGGCGGTTTCAGAGTTGGCTCCGCGCGCGCGGCCGCAAGCCTGCACGGTTTCGCTGGTAACGCGGTTCAGAAGCCATTCACGGATATGTGAATCTGCGGGCAATGGCAACCGGCATTGCACTTCGGTGCCACCTTCGCAGATCCACTCATCCGCCACGGTCTGCATGTCATCCTGCCAGGCGGGCCAGTTCTCGGGATTGCCCCCGGCGCTCAGTGCCGCTATTCGGCTGACCTGATACATGGCTCGCCAGGTTTCCAGTGGGGGGAAGAAGCTGCCGACGATGACCAGCGGCTTATCTTTCCACTTATTGTGAGCCCTGTGGTGCTTGCCCCAATGCCCCAACATTGGGTTTTCGTCGTCTGGGTCGATCTCGTCAGCGGCCTTCTTATGAAACAGGTAAGCGGCGCACTCGTGATGCGCCATGAGCGATTCATATTTCCGGATCTCCCGGTCGCGGCGTTCCGCCCCGCTACGCTTCACATTCAAGGGAGTCAAACCCCAGAAGCGGGTCGGGTAGCGGACGATGCGGACATTCTGGTGAGCAATCGCATTGACGATCTGGCCGCCCTGCGCCTGCACCACGTCAACGATCACCGGGTCCGGGGTGGCATCCATGATCACAGTTGGTTGCCCAGACGCCAGCCGTTCCATCACTGGCAGGCTGTGGGCAACGATAAGCTGTCCGTCATTCACATAGCCATCACCGAACTGTAGGGATTCCGCTATGGCATGCGCGGCACGTAGCGGGTTGTCAGACATTTCGCCAACCGCGTTGAATTTCAGGGTTTCCCAGGCGGCCAGAGCAACGTCGTCTTTGTGTTTCTTTGCGACCTCCAAAATGCCCTGAATGGCTTGCAGCAAGCCATTGTCAACATTGATTGAGCCGGTTTTACCAACCCATCCCGCCATGGCCAGAGCAACGGCACGGAAGAACTCGCCAGCCCGGCGGTGAGCGGCCAGCGCCACCTGCATTTTTTCCAGATCGTCACGGTCTTTTTCTACGGCAAGATCAACTGACTTTGCCAGATTTTCGATGATTGTCTGGTTTCTGCGGGTCCAGTGGTCAATGTCCTGCAAAGCGACATTGACACCCTTGCCTGGCTCAAAGTGCTCATCAAAGATGACAAGGGAATCACGAGTCAGGCTATGGCTGTAGCTGCCGCTGGCGGCAACGACAAACTGCGCGGCCAGTGCGTCACGCAAGTGCCCTTGCCAGACGCAAGGTGCTACTTTGCGCCAGTCCAGGCCACGCGCGGAAAGAATATGCTTTGCATTATCAACGCGGTTAGCGGCTGTCGGTGAGTTCTGCCCAGCGCCTTCAGAATAATACTGAATCTGCCAAGCAAAGCCGTTGCTACATTTAAGGCATACCTCCGCCTGGGAGATATGCCCCTTGTCCATAGCTTCCTGAGCGGTCGGGTGGTTAGGACAGTATGCCGGACTATCGGGATCAGGGGTCCGCCCGAAGAAATGGAAGAACCCCGCGGCATATTCGCCTGCCTGATCATGGTCGGGCACGAAAACACATACACGGCCACTTTCCAGCCGCAAGCCTGTGTTCCGGGTTAACGCCTTGGCGGCCGTGCTCTTGCCCGTGCCGGTGGTCGGCATCATGAGTACGGGATGGAAAGGCTTGTCGTCGCCCTTCATCCACTCCAGATATGCACTCACTGTATGCTGTAGTGCAGTCTGCAATCCGGCCCGGACCTCGCAAGTTGGTCCGGCCAGCGCCGGGGTTTGCGGGTTTTTCGCTGGACGCCATGCCCTGATCTGAACCGGCTTCGACAAAACCATGCCGGGGTCGTCCACTTCCGGCATCTCCTGATCCTGATCGCCATGCGCGACGGCCAGCGCCAGGTGAGCGGCCAGCACGTCGGCGCTCATCCCTTCCCGCGGATAATCGCCCCAATCGCTGCCCTTGGGCCCGCCCTTCGGGCCGCCGTGATCAGGAACGGGCGGGATCGCATAATAGGCTTTCAGGCAAGCCGCGCGAAGGATTTTGACTGCACGGGCAGATGCCGTCTGGCCGGTCTGGGACTGGTCCCGATCCGCCAGCACCATAACCGCCGGTGCCTGTGCAAGTTGTTCGGGTGTCATGCCCTTGGCTTGCTCGGCCTGCTGTTCAGCCCATTTTACCACGCCGCCAGCATCGTATCCGCAAATGCCTGACCAGCCGGAAGCCTGCACCACGGCGGCGGTGGTTTCCCAGCCTTCTCCAAGCAAAATCGCCTTGCCGATTCCTAAATCGCGCGGGGCAATGCCAGCAGGCGGGGTCAACACTTGAACCCCGTGAGTTCCGAGCATCTTTCGTTCTGATTTCTGGCCATCTTCAAAGTAGGTGCGCTGAATACCAACAATCTGACCAGATTTTTGCATCTGGGTCAGCATCAGGCCGTCATGTGCAATTCGCACCTGGCGCGTCCAGTGGTCCAGGTGTTGTGAACTAAGACGGGCAGTAAGGTATGCCCTGACGATATCCCTGTGCTGCTCAAGTTTCGTGCGCCGTGCGCCCTTCTGCGCGGCGTTCAGGTCTTTATCCCATCCTGCGGGCATGTCACCAGCGTGGGTACAGGTCCACCCCGCGCCCCAGATTCTTTGCGCCGCATAGCTGGTGGTAGAGCCTGAATCATGCCCGCCGTTGGCGAGTTGTGCAGGGGCAGACTCCCCTGTCGGCACTTCAGCATGGATCTGGCGCAAGAGGGCGGCTATCGTGCCGCCTTTGCCGGTGGAAGCATCCAGATACACCCCTTTGCGCGGAGTGATCTTGATGTGGTGGTGACCTGTTCCGGCCAGGTCCGCGTTGACCTGGCGCCCTTCTACTTGAAAAGGAATGCCCACACTTTGGAGTGTTGTGACCACCTGCTCCGATGTGAAAGTCTTGGCGGCCTGGCGGGTGCGGGGGTTCATGCCACACCCCTTTTGCCAGCAAGGGCAATCCGGGGGCGGCCTACGCGGCGCGTTGCGGGTGTTACGGGTGCTGCGGGTGCCTGGGCTTCGGCTTCATGCGTTTCAAGCCACCGAAGGACCGTGGTGGGGCGCCACAGCGGCCCGCGATGGCCGGGGATATGAATGGCTGGGGGGAGTAGTTCCGGGCTGCGTGAATAATAATTATTGACTGTGCCGCGGGCCAGTCTTAGGTATGCTGCGAGATCTTCGCTGTCAAGAAGGGGTTCGAGTCGGTGCGGCGGCTCCCCGTCTCCGCCGTCGCCATCATCATTCGAAGATGGCGCCTTCTTCTGCCCACCATGCCCCTGCCTGCCAGATCGGCGGGGTTGCCGGTCTTGAGACTTGCCCTGGGACAGGTCACGTCCAACGGCGCCTGCCTGCGCCAAGTTCTGGGGGAATGCCTGCCGGTGGGCATGACGCAAGCTTTGCCATGCGGCCATCACTGGCTTGGCGTGCCTGGTGCAAAGCGCCCGCGACTTTTCTCGGGTTTCGGTTGCCAGGTCGTTAAGGCCGATCAATTCCTGCACCTTGCTCTTAACCAAAAACCGGCTTATCCAACCGAAATATGCCATGGCTGACATCAGGAACAGGACGCTTGGGCTATTGACTGCCGCGCATAAAATAGTTAAGATTTCCATCGAGCAAGACCTCCAGAAAGTTAGTTGCTCCGGCACTTTCAAGACGCCTCATGGACCCATTCCATGGGGCGTTTGCCGTTGTGTTCTACATCTATATCTCAACCGATATTGCCCGTCAAGTAATTCCGGTTTTTGATTATTATGTATTATTCATACGCTCAGAACAGCGATAACTGCCCTCCTTTCCCCTCCTGGCGCATCATACGTGTAGAACGGCTAATATTCCCCCGCGTGGATTTAACCCTGAATTTTAGCTCCCGGATTTTATCATCCTGTGTAGAATAAAGCAGTGTTTCCTGCTCGTCATGCGGGTAATTCAAAGGCAATTCATGCGCCACGTCGCCACCCGCGACGTGCTCCATCAATTGCCGCATGGCCTTGTGGTAAAGCTGCCTTGGCCGCTCCCTAGAAAAGTTCATCTTACTGGCGACTACCGTGAACGAGAAGCCGTCGTTATGAAGCAGAACAACGGCTTGCATTTCTTTGTTAAGGCACTTTATTGACTCTTTAAGCGCGGCGTTTTCGTTGTTTTCGATGATTTCTTCCAGTAGATTCTGTGCCGCTTCTTCCGGCTCAGGCTCAATAGATGGCGCCCCTGTTGCCGCATCTCCCCAATCGTCAGCGATATTTTCCAACCAGTCAGAAGCGGAAAATGTCCGCCCGGCATGGCGGTTTATTTCCTTCAGGTGGCTGAATATTGCGGTCCTTATAATTCCGTAAACCACCCCCCAGATCCCTGACATGTCGGCGGCCACGTCCTTTTCGTGGCGGTTGAGCCAAGATGCCGCCGCCATTAACCCCTCCTGCTCCAGATCTTCGCGGGTGGTAACGATGTCGCCGCCCACAAACTGCCCGTTCAGCTTTATTCTTCCAGCTACCTTCTTCGCGAAAACCGCCGCTTCCTTCCAAAAAATTGCAGTGTCCATGGGATGCACCTCCGAAAAATTGAAGATGCAACCCATTATCCGCATATTCCCAGACAGAAAAGCGCCAAGAAAAGCACAATTTTTGACATTCTGACTGTCTAAAACTTTTTCTGACGTTCCATAGCCAAAGCAGGCCGAAAAAATCCGCCGGGATCAATTTGATCCCGGACATTTCTCTAATATTCCCTAATTTTCGGACTTGGCTAGGCTGGTGACGGGTTGTGAGTAAGTGGAAACGGCTCGACGTGGCGGCGGTCGCCGCCGGTTAAAGGTCCGTATGGCGGACTTTTGGAAAACGCAGATCGCGGATCCTCGCGTCTGGCGCTGCAATTACGCTGCACTGAAAAGGTTATTCACGGTGAACGGCGGTGATTGGCAGTGACTTCAACTTGTTGTTATTTCTGGTTATTAGTGGTGACGCTCAGGGTGCAAAAGGGGGCTTTTTTGGCCTTCTAAGCCGTAGGTTACAGGTTCGATTCCTGTCAGGCGTACCACATGAAACAGCATGTTATATGAGATCCCGTTGAGGAAATTTCCGCATTTCCGGCAACTGGCATCCATTGCGCCCTCCCTGCAATCCCGTGAAACACCCCGTCCATGGTAGGAAGGTCAAGGGCAGGTGAGCGAAGCAAAAAAGTGAGTATTTTTGACTGGCCGAAGCACCTGAAAAAAGCCGCCCCACGTTCCCGGCGGCCCGCCTGGATATTTACCCTCAGGGAGGGGATACACTCCCCGTATTCTCCGGGACAGCTGCCCCCTCAGTCAGGACCAGAACTCCGGCGGGCACTCCCGAGTGTGGCGCAGCCTGAATTTCCTCTCGGTCTGCTTACCATTGAGCGCAGTGGGTGCGATCAATAAACGCGACGCGCGCGTCACACATCCAGAGACATCGCGTGCTTGGGAATGCTCGCCAATGGGCATTCATTAGGTTTAACCTTAATTAAATACAACAGTAAATATATTTAACTTTTATTAATCAAACTCATCCCCCACACTGCATCCCAGTCATCGCTCCCTGTACACGTCGACGGACCCAATGGAGAGACTTCCTCCCCGTGCGACATAGGGGACGAGCTATGAGGTCTCATAGCAAACGTCCGGACGATCCGGTCTTGAATGGAGAATGGGAGGCTTTATGTCGTTTTTCAGACAGTTGGAAAAATTCGAAGATGGTTCGCGGTTCGAAGTTTTCGAACTGGCACAGGCCATTAATGACAGTTTCTCAAAGGGAACTCCGTCCCATGAAGGATTCAGCGGCGCCCATGCCCGGGCTGCCGGACATTACGTCTGTGTACGTTATCACCACGATCAAGAACCGTCTTATCTCAGCATCTATGTGGCACGCCGCTATTTAGCATGGATCCGTGTCGGCCATGTTGGAACCCATTGGGATATGGAGGATTGACCAAATAAAGTCGGGGTTGCCGCGGCAACCCCATGACCTGTGCCTTCTTGAGAGGATACCATGCCATCAAACATGAATTTGATCATTCTGTTACTGCTCTATGCCGTGCCATTATTACTTTGGGCGACGGGGTTTTTGGGGAGCATTCTACCTGGCGAACGGGCCCCACTGATGGTGCGCCTCAGTAACGGTGCCGCAGGATTATCTTTTATCAGCGCGGCCCTTGCCGCGCTGTTGTATGCGATCGTTGGAAACGCCCTAACGGTCACCGCATTCTCCTTTACTTTGCCCAGGAATGTGGGGGCGTTGGCTTTGAGTGTTTATATCAATGCGGTCACGGTGATAATGCTCACGCTGGTTTCTTTCGTCGGATTTGTGGTTGCGCGCTATGCGCGCAATTATCTCCAGGGCGACAAATATCAAGGGCGATTTTATACCTGGCTGAATCTTACCCTTGCATCCATCCTGACCTTAATCATTTCCGGCAACATGCTGATGTTCGTACTGGCATGGATGGCCACCAGCGTTTGCCTGCATCGGCTGCTGATGTTCTATCCGGAGCGGACGGGTGCCGTGCTCGCGGCGCGGAAAAAGTTTATTACCAGCCGGATTGGCGAAGTGAGCCTGTTGATAGCCGTATTGCTCATCGGCTCTACCCTGCACAGCATGGATTTTGAGACGGTTTTCCATGCCATGGCGACCATGACCGGACCGCTTCCAGTCACTCTTCAATGGGCGAGCGGACTGCTTGTGCTGGCTGCCGCCCTTCAATCTGCCCAGTTTCCTCTGCAAGGCTGGCTGATCCAGGTCATGGAAGCCCCAACCCCCGTATCGGCCCTCTTGCATGCAGGAATTGTCAATGGCGGGGCTTTTCTGATCATCCGCACGAGTCCGATCATGTCCCAGGCGGTTGCCGCCTCTGACGTCCTGGCCATCATTGGGCTGGTCACGATCGCCGCCGCCGGGCTGGTCATGCCGACTCAAACCAGTATCAAGGTATTTTTGGCCTGGACGACCACCGCCCAGATGGGTTTCATGCTGCTGGAATGTGGCCTTGGAGTATACAGTCTGGCCATGCTTCACTTGGTAGCCCACTCTCTATACAAAGCCCACGCCTTTTTGTCTTCGGGGAGCGGCGTGGATATTGTCCGTGCGCCAGCCGTGCGCCTCGCTCAACCCGTGGCCTCATTTTGGCAATGGGCTGTTGTGCTCATCAGCGCGACTCTCATGACGCTCGGTATTGGGGTTGCATTTGGTTTGGATTCCGAACATCAACCTGCACTACTGGCTTTGGGCGTAATAGTTACGGTAGCCATGACTCAGTTCTTACTCCATTCTTTCAAGACAGGCATGGGGGCTGCGTTCATCGCCCGTGCGGCGACCCTGAGTGTTCTGGTTATTACTGCTTATTTCAGCCTGCATGCCGTGTTCCACTTTATGCTCGCAACGAGCTTCCCGACCCTGCGGATGCTCAATAGTCCGGCTCAATATCCGCTCATCGGGCTGGTGGTGCTCGTATTTTTTACCCTCCTGTTAACCCAGCAGAGCTTGCCCGTTTTGGCCAGATATGCCGTGGCACGCAGGGCGTACGTGCACCTCCATAACGGTTTGTATGTCGATATTCCGTTTTCACGGTGGGTACAACATTTTTGGCCGATGCAAGCCATTCCATCTGCCAACCGATAGGGAGTCCGATCATGAACAGCACGACAATCACTCGTTCAAAGCCGTTGACCAGGAACATGAACTCAGAGGTCAACGAACTCGGCATGACCAGCCATACCGTAACCGCTCATGGCTCTGCCTGGCTTGCCGGCGCAGTAGAATCCGCCTGCCAGCGGATTGCTCCACTCTGGCCACTGCACGCCTTCGTGGCGGTCAATCCCTATTTTGGTCTGCGTCATCAGGATTTCGAGCAGGCCAGTGAGACTCTTGCCAAGGTGGCGGGTTCTTCCCTGGTGATGCCGCGCCGTTACTATCGGGAACAGATCTCGACAGGCCGGATTTCTCGCACGGACCTGGAACAGGCGTTACAGCAACACGGCCTCATGGCGGACGCCACGGAAGTGGAAAAGGCCATCGCTGAGGATAACCCCCTCCCCACAGGTCAAATCAAACTGATTTCAAATGTCCTGGAAGATCTGGATGGCATACCATGGAATAGCTTTGTCGTAGAACGAATAAGCCAATTTGCAGCCGCTTCCTTCGACCAGGGCCAGGCCGGTTGGCCGATGCCCTGGTCGAAGGAATCTCTCTACGAGGCGTGGCGCCATTACGCCCAAATCGATCTGAGCCCCAGGATGATGGGATTAAAAGGGGTTCGGGCAACAGTCACCGCGTTGCCCACACTGCCCATGGAGACGATCGCTTTGGCGTTGCAGAAGCTCGCCATGCCGGTTGACATGATCGAAGACTACCTCCATGCCGCCTTATTGAATATTGGTGGCTGGACAGCCTGGACACGGTATCTCCGCTGGGAACAGGAATTAGCGGGTGGTCAGGAAAATTCCATTGTCGATCTGCTGGCCATTCGGCTGGCCTGGGAATTGATCCTGTGGGATACACGCCAGACCCCAGCGCTGGGGGATGCTTGGCGGAACGCCGTGCAAACTTTGCAGTTCTCTTCAGCGCATCGTGCGCATGCGCAAATAGACTTTGCGCTGCAAACGGCTTTTGAACGGAGTTATCAGAAAGAAATCATCACAAAACTAGCGGGCATTCCCGGGGAATCGGCAACGAAGTCTGGCCCTGCTCGACCCGTGATACAGGCGGCGTTCTGTATCGATGTGCGGTCCGAGATTTTTCGCCGGGCCTTGGAAACCGTCGCACCCGGCGTACAAACTGTAGGCTTTGCAGGGTTTTTCGGCGCTTTCATGGAGTTTGTGCCCCTTGGGGCCGCTAAAGCGCGGATGCACATGCCCGTCCTACTGACACCCAACTACCGGGTGCATGAACATATTCACGATGCCAGTGACAAGGAAGTGGCAAAAGTGATCCACGACCGCCATCAGCGCCTGCACCATGCCAATGTCTGGAAAGTCTTTAAGGGATCGGCCTCCTCATGTTTCTCCTTTGTGGAATCGACTGGTCTGCTCTATGGTCCGAAACTCCTCAGCGACAGCTTCGGATGGAGTCGTACGGTGCCACATCCCAAGATGAAAGGGATAGCTCCCGAGTTCCGTAAACGTCTGGCTCCCACGTTGTCCGCTGTATCCCATGGGCCACAGTTGACTCAGACCAGACAGAAAACAACCCGGGTTCCCACCGTCGGCATCTCTCTGGAAAATCGCGGCGCAACGGGTGAAATGACTTTAAAAGCCATGTCGATGACCAGCAATTTTGCACGGCTGGTATTGCTGGTCGGGCACGGCAGCAGCACGGTCAACAACCCTTATGCCACAGGACTGGATTGCGGAGCCTGTGCCGGTCAAACCGGTGAAGTCAGCGCCCGCGCCACCGCGATGTTGCTGAATGATCCCGCCGTACGCGCGGAACTTGCGCAAAAAGGTATTCTCATTCCCGCAGATACCCGGTTTGTAGGGGCCTTGCATGACACCACGGTCGATGAGGTCACCTTGTTCGATATCGATGGATTGATATCGACGCACGCGCAGGATCTGAGACAGCTACAAACGTGGCTCGCGCAAGCGGGGCAACTCACGCGAATGGAACGGGCCAGTTTGCTGGGCATCCCGGATTCCGCCCCGGGGGTTGTCGATGCACTGGTTAAAGAACGCAGTCGGGACTGGTCGCAAGTATTTCCGGAGTGGGGTCTTGCCGGTAACGCGGCCTTTATCGCCGCACCCCGTTCGAGGACCGCCGGTATCGACCTTTCCGGAAGGGCATTCCTGCACGACTACGAGTGGCGCAAGGATGAAGGTTTTAGCGTTTTGGAGCTCATCATGACGGCACCGATGGTGGTCGCCAACTGGATCAATATGCAGTATTACGGCTCCGTTGTGGACAATCAAAAATTTGGTAGCGGCAATAAAGTACTCCACAACATCGTGGGGGGGTCCATAGGTGTACTGGAAGGAAACGGAGGAGATCTCCGCGTTGGACTTCCTCTACAGTCACTCCACAACGGTGAACGGTGGGTGCATGAGCCTTTACGGTTGAATGTATTTATCGAAGCGCCGAAATCTGAAATGGACCGGATCATTGCCAAACACGAACTAGTGCGGGAGTTGGTCGAAAACCGATGGTTGTTTCTTTTTCAAATGGACGACGAGCACGGCAGTATCCACCTACGCAACGCGGAAAAAAAATGGCAAAAAGTATCATCATAATAATGTATATAATGCCTATTTATCGTGAGTAGGTTCGTAATGACGACTGTTACGGTCATACCTCATCATTGCCCGTTATCGCGGAATCTTCTATTTATGTAGAGGAACAACCGATGCGTACGTTAGAGCATGCAAAATATTCGCGTTTAGAAAATGCTACCTACAAGGGCTCACGCGTGGCCCTACTTACCCAGCACGGCAAGGAGAAAGTCGTTGCGCCTTTACTGGCCGCCGCCATCGGTTGTGATGTTGTCCTGGTGACGGACTTTGACACGGACCAGCTGGGTACCTTTACCCGCGACATTCTCCGTGCTGGCACCCAGATCGAGGCGGCGCGGAAAAAGGCGCGCATCGGTATGGAGCTAGCGCATTTGCCCCTGGGGCTCGCTAGCGAGGGCAGCTTTGGGCCGGACCCATTTACCGGGATGTTTCCCTTAAACGTAGAGATGCTCGTCTGGATCGACGATACTCTGGAGGTCGAAGTAGTCGGTATGGCCTCGGGTAAGACCAACTTTTCTCATCTGCTCACCACCGACTGGGAGCAGGCCGAGGTCTTCGCCCGTGCGACCGGTTTTCCCGGACATGGGATCGTAGTACGCCCGCGCCATGCCGACGATTCCCGCATCCGCAAAGGAATTGCCACCTGGGAATCGTTACGTGAGGCCTTTTTATGGGCTTGTGATGAAGCGGACAACGGCTGCGCTTTCCTGGAAACCGACGTGCGTGCCCATATGAGCCCCATGCGCATGGAGGTCATCGCTTCAGCTACCCGAGATCTCGCACGCAAGCTTTGCACCCCATGCCCGGTCTGCAACACGCCGGGCTTCCAGATCGTGGAGCGCGTCTCCGGACTGCCTTGCGAGGATTGCGGCGCCCCGACCAGAGAAGCCAGGGCGGACATCCACCGTTGTGCCAGATGTGGCCACCAGGTCGCGCTGGAACGCCCGGAGAAAACCGCTCCAGCAGGTCATTGCGACTGGTGCAACCCATGAATTCCGAAGCGGCATGGCTACCATGTGACGGCAGCCCGAATTGAGGCGTATCCCATCATGACAACGATTACCGAGACGGTGCGAGATGCTCCAGTCACACGTCTGTTTCTTTTTGTTCGGGGAACAGACGACCTTGCCAATGCCTGCCAGCAGGTCGGAGAGTTTCTTGCGTTTCGTCGTTGTCACAAAAGTGCTTCATTGGCCAATGAATGTTTCTTGGGCGCCTGGGTGGATGAGCACACCGTCACCAGCTTCCCTCAAGAATGGGCACGGCCGTTATCAGCCACTCAGACTCTTCTCCTGACAATGCGGGAGATTTTTGCTTTGTGGGGCATCTGGTCAGTTGCCTCGATCGAGGCGGTATGCCTGGAGACCAATGAGAGGATGGCGCTTTCTCACAACCTGCTGCTTGATGCGCTGACTGCACTGATGCAGGGAAACACCGGAACCATTGGCTCTTATTCACCGGTCTTTGCGTGTGGCACGCCGATGGAACAGGTGCATGCACAGATCAACCAACTGAATCATCTGTATCCACTTCGGATTGGCGGCCCGCTTTATTGCGACCCGGGTACTGGCAATTTGTCCTTACAGGACAAACTGTTATATCATTGAGAAAACATCCGCGATCTCGGGTTATCAGAAAGGAGAAACAAATGATACCTGGAGTTGATGGTCTTCGATACCCGGCCAAGTTGGGCTCGGTGAACCGTCGGTACTGCCGGTGAACCGACTGACCCTCACCCGCCCCGATGATTGGCATCTGCATCTTCGTGATGGAGCGGTGTTGGCCTCGGTGCTCCCTGACACGGCGAGGCGCTTTGCGCGCGGTATGGTGATGCCCAATCTTCAACCCCCCATCACGACAGTCGATTTAGCACAGGCCTATCGCGACCGTATCCTCGCGGCACTCCCAACGGATATGCGCTTCGAGCCGCTCATGACGCTTTATCTCACGGACCATATGCCGGCATCCGAGATCGAGAAGGTAAAAAACAGCAGCTTTGTGCAGGCGGTCAAATACTACCCGACTGGCGCGACCACGCATTCGGAGAGTGGTGTAACCGATTTGAAACGTGTCTATCCAGTGCTCGCGGCGATGGAAAAGCAGGATCTGCCGCTGTTGTTGCACGGCGAAGTGACCGATCCGAGCGTGGACGTGTTTGACCGTGAGGCCGTGTTCATCGACAGGCACCTCATGCCACTGACGCGCGACTTTCCCGGCCTGCGCATGGTGTTGGAGCACATCACCACACGCGCGGCGGTCGAGTTCGTCCGGCAAGCTCCCAACAACATCGCCGCGACGATTACCGCGCACCATCTGCTGCTCAACCGCAATGCGCTATTCGAGGGCGGGTTACGACCACATCATTACTGTCTGCCGCTCCTGAAGCGCGAGGCGCACCGCACAGCGCTTGTCGCCGCAGCCACTGGCGGCAACCCGAAGTTTTTTCTCGGCACCGACAGCGCGCCACACCCGCGTCAAGCCAAGGAGTCTGCCTGCGGCTGCGCCGGCATCTATACCGCGCACGCTGCAATAGAACTCTATGCCGAGATTTTCTGGCGAGCCGGTGCACTCGACCGGCTGGAAGCCTTCGCGAGCTTCCATGGACCCGACTTCTACCGATTGCCGCGCAACCGGGACACGCTCACCCTGGAGCAGCGGAACTGGATCGTACCCGAGGAACTACGTTTCGGGAAGGAAACCGTCGTGCCGCTACGCGCCGGGGAAACGATGACATGGAATATGCTGGCCTGAGAAAGCACGGGTGCTGCCGCGAGCCAGATGCGACTGCCTGGACTCAACCACATGGGCTTTCGAGGACGCGCACCAGGGTGTGCAACCAGCCGGCACGGGTGAAACAGACGGTCGGACCGGCGCCAGAGAGTGACCGGCAAAAACCCCTTGGTCCCATGGACCATCGGCCGCGGTTCTAGCGCATCGGCAAATCGCTTGCGCCAGTAATGCATAAGGGTGGCTACGGCGATCCCTTCCTGCGCACAGTCATTCTTGACCGAAAGACCGCCCTGGCAAGCCACTGTCGGTCTGACTGGAGGGACGCAACCGTCGTATCGCCAGGATCTTCGGGCGCGGGTGGAGCATGTCTTTGCCGCCAAAAATACCTCGCAAAGTTAATTCTTGAACTTCACCAGACGGCTGACCTGAATATCGGTCACGAAAACCACTCCAGTATGCTTCTCAAAAAAAGGGGCGAAACCTTCCAGGATGGGAGGCACCAACTCCTCTGGAACAGCCACAATGATCATGATCAACACATCATCTTCGTTAAACATGACATGCCCATCATAAATACCGTGACTGCCCTTTCCGGAAAGATTGCCGACAATGGTGTATCCCTTTACACCAGAACGATCTAGGAGATCCGTAGCGAAATCTTTGTGGACACCTTCCATGATGATCTCCAACTTCTTCAGTGGGCTCAGATTCAGGGTTTTCATGCAATATCCTCCATAAGGGGCCGACTCATTGATAACTCGGATCGTTCCTGCAAGCGGAACGCACCATCATCCAGCACATAGGCACGATACGCATCTTCCGGGTCCATAATAATGACTCGCACCCAGGCACCGCCCACCAGCGCCTTAATTTTCACTAAATTACCGACCGCTTTCTGCACAAAGGACAGCGGCGCCTCCACGAGCACGATCAGACGTACCGGTTCATGATAAGGTTTACCGTCCTTGAGAACAGTCTGGGTAGGCAAGCCGGTACGCAAGTCACTCTGATTACCGGTCATCACCGCAAATCTGCCGGCCACATTATGATACGCTTTGCTACCACTACCATAGTGCTCGGTATCCACCACCGAAAAATAGTGTTCCAAGTTGATCCATTCGCCGACCACCATAGGACTGGACAGAATCGTCTCCAGAAGACGTCCCTTGGGATCGAGGCGATAGTCGTACGAATGCAGAAAAGCCCGACTTTCCAGATCCAGCCCTTCTGTCAGTTCGCGTTGGCCCACAATCGCATAGACATTCCGGGTCAGCCCCCACTCCGGACGCACCTGAGACCAGTCATGCGCCTGCCGCCGAGCCATCATTGCCGCCGCGTAAGGTTCCTCGGCCAAGCGTCCAGGACCACCCAAGGTGGGCATACGTTCTGCTGCCGAGCGTCGGGAGGCAGCAGAAAGTCCATTACGCAAACGTTCCAGATAGAGCAGATGCCGGGCCGGTAACAAATCGATATCCATGAGTTCGACCGCGTCCGTCGTGGTGTTGTGAACGGCGGGTATGAACCAGGAATCCTCCGGAATGACTATACCTAAGTCACGTAGACGTCGTCTGACTTCCGGCTTGTTGGCCATGGCGGCAAAAACACGCGCATTGGGGAGGCCCTTACCACCACCACAGGCACCACAATCCAAAGCTGATTCATAAGGATTGTTTTGGGTCTGACTTTCATGCGCCACTATCAGTACAAAACGGGAGAAATTACGATTCAGCCCAACCAAAAGAAGTGATTGAGAAATATAACGAACCTGTTCATCCACACTAAAGCCGATGCGTCCGAGTCGCTCCATCTGCAAACTCATTTCATGACGCTCTACCCGATAGATATCACGAAGCTTCTGGATAAATGCCGTTTCATCCTGATCACTAATATGTCGCCTCCGCGCCAGGTCGCTGGGGCCCTGTGCATTTTCGAGGGCAATTTCCCGCAATTGCCGGACATCATCATCGGTCACCTGATCACGAGGTATGTCCCACTCCTTGATCAAGGCACGAACAATCATGGCACGTTGTACCGCACGCAAAATAGAGTCCGCCTGGTCATGACTCAGCTTATCCAGTAGCAGGCGCGTAACGGGTTTATCCGCATGCAGACGGTCATGCAGCTGGTGATAAGTAAGTGGCGCCACAGTCTTGCCGATCAATCCGATACTAAATATCAAACCGACGGCTTCAACGGCCACAAATGGTGAAAGCACCGATCCCTTGAGGTCATGCAGCACATGTTCCAGAGCGCTATAAAGTGGCTCCTCTTCGAGCTCCAGTGCTGCAGGAATCTCGAGAATCAGGTTTTTTGGAGTTTGAATCGCAGGACAAAGGTGTACCTCAGTGCCTTTGCCGTATCCCAAAAAACTGATCGGAACACCAAAAAAGCCACCGATGCCAAATGTCTCATAATCACCAACAGCCTCCAGATGCCGACGCATAGGCTCGGAGCGCACATCAATACATAACATGGCCTGAGCAAAGGGACGTTTATCTACTGGCGGAGCCGAGGCTTTGGGAATATTGACCCGATTGATCAACGCCTTGATGTAATGCGTTTCCATGGAACGCAGCCAGACAAAGCCCTCTCCCTTCTCCCAACTACGCACAACCTCCATAAATTCGTCCAATTGCGCAGGAGTCATCGCCATCAGTTCTGCCTCCGCATCTCCACCCATGGTCGCGGCCAGTCGACGCAGATGGGACGCCTGACGCTCGCCCTCCCAACGGGATTTGTTATCCATATACGCATGGGCGAGTTTTTCAAAACTAGGGCGATGGCGGCGAGCCAGAACATCCTCGACACGATGGGCCCACGCCGGGAGGATGGAGCCGGTATGTAGTTCAAGACGCAGATAAGCCCCCAGGGGATCGGCATGAACAAATGCCTGCACCGCCTCGGCGTTCGCCGGACAGCCATGATGCCGGACCGCCTCCTGCAGAAGCGCCATCCCCAGAACCATACGCACCGCCAGAAAATCCGTTAGATCCGCCGGAAACTGCTTCGCCCAATAGTAATGTCTTGCCGAGCTCCGATAGCGAATAAACCCGGCCCACCCATGCAGTCGAGTCAATTGTCGAGTGATATATCTCTGCCAGGATTCCTCAGGCACCTTAAGTCGTTTCAGGATGTGGGCGACCATTCCCTCGGGAGTCTCTTCAGATTCCAGCAGCTGTCGCAACTGCAAGCCACGCAGGAAAAAACGCACATTGTGCTGTGCTACCTCCTTCCAGGCAGCAAAAAATCCCTGGTCACGTCCCGGTGCCTGCCAGGCGGATTGCCCTTCATCAAAAAAATCCAAACAACTCTTGATGAGAAGTTCGTCCAAGGTTTGGCCGATATCCGTTCCAAATAGACGATCAATGTTGGCGTAAACCGGATCATCCTGAGCAATTTTATGAGCGAGTATCACACCAAGCTGAAGCCGCTGCGTGTCCCTATTCATGGTCGTTGATTGACCATGCAGAACATCATGAAGAAGCTGTCCGTTGAGCCAGTCCGTTTTCGGTACCACCTGCTCACTCTGACAAACCGTCAGTAAAGACCAGAACCACTTCCGGAGCGCCACACCGGGCAATACCCCGGGAAGCGCACTCAAGAAATCGTCAAGATACTTTTCAAGCTTGGCATCATCCACTTTTCCGGCAAGGCGATATTCTTGGTACTGACTTCTTGAAAGATATCCACGACCGTGGAATAGTGTGTTGGCTTCTTCTATCGCTGCTTCAAAAGACAGATGCTCAAGACCAAAAAGCGGATTGTGATGAATGAAGGTACGCATCGGCCAGAACCGTGGAATCGGTTCACTGGCCACATAAATCATCGAACGAACATTGAGCCGGTCGCCCAAGGTTAATTTATTATCCATGCGCCCCCCAAAAAATGCCTCCAACCGCAAATAGTCCCAGCACGAGGCCGCCCAACCAGGTGCCGCCCACTGTCAGATCCTCTAGTAACTCACCCCGGTAGATACCGAAGAGTAAATCCTGCAAAAACCGTCCTACGGCCCAGCCCCAAAGCAACAAAACCAGAAGACCCCCTGGGATCCATAGCAACGGCAGAGCCTTTACCACGTGGAGTAGGATGAAAAAATTGGGGAAAATCGGCGTCGCCGAAGCTGCGAGGGCGGTGAGCGTGACCAGCGCGGAAAGACGGGGCAAGACCGTCGCCAGTCCACCCGTCAGCCCCAAGTAGGCACCCCCCATCCGCTGCTTGAGAAGTCCTGCCCAGACCAGCATCAGCGCGCCGGGGATCGACCAAGACAGCGCAACTGACTGTAGAATAAGGGGATCTAGATTCTGCCCATGTAGCAACCAGGTTAGTGCGAGCCCAGACGTCGTCATCAGCCGTGCCCAGACCTGCACTTCACGGGTACTAGCCGCACGAAAGGCGTAGAACACTGCCGTAAAAAGCGCTACGACGCGCAAGTCGGGATCCGGCCCAACCGGTAATGCCTGCCATGCTCCAGAATGTATCAAAAGCAGCAAACCCAACTGTGGAAACACCAGAATAGCCAGAGCCTGAGCCCAGAATCCCGGAGCGCTGGCAATCAGCTTGTTAAAAATCCAGCTTAACGGAAACCACGGAAGCAATGTCCCAGCCATGATCCAGATCAAGGTATTCATATCAGCACCACCGCAACAAAATATTCAAGCGATGCGAAAAAACCAAGAGAAGCCGCGTCAGCCTTGCATAAAGATCATTCACATATAATTCCCTGGAGAGCAGGGCATACATCGAAAGATAAGCTCCGCGCCAGCGTCCCTTATCGACACGATCCCACCAGCCGGAAGAATCGGCAAAGAAGGTCAGTGCCCAGCCACCAACGAATAAAAAGGCAAGAAAAATGACCAGCGCATCGAAAACGAATGCATTAATACTGGCGGCAGCATAAAGCTTTTGGCTGATGCCATGCGGGTAGAGAAAACTACCAAAATAATGACTGATCAGAGTGTAACCAATCACAACGAGCACGAATGATTCTAATATCCCACCCATAAGCCGCCACGGATTAGTATGTGTCATCTTATGAGTTGCAAATAGCGCCTGCGCTCCAGTTACCCAGCCGAAAAACAGAAGAATGATGACGCCCTGCTCGTAAAGCAATTCCGAAGACACAAAGAAATGGGACAAGCTCAAAACCGCCACCGGCACTAGAATGGTTAGAGCCGCCGCCGCGAGCCAAGGCAGGCGGGAAGGCTTCGCCGGTCGTCGCTCAACAATGGCGGTGTAAATGGAATCGGGGGGTACACCATCGTGAGCACGTGCTTCACCGATGACATTTCCCGCACTCAGAAACATCGAGCCCTTGAAAAAACCATGGGCTATCAAATGGAAAATGGCGAGGGGAAAAGCGCCCACGCCGCACTCCATGACCATGAAACCCATCTGCCCCATGGTGGAATAGCCCAGAGAGCGTTTCACATCATTTTGAATCAGCATCATGGCCGAGCCGATAATCGCCGTGACCAAGCCCACTATGAAAGCCATGTGCAGAGCGCCGCCCGCATACTCGAAAACCGGCGCGAAACGATTAAAAAGAAATCCACCGGCATTGACGATACCTGCGTGCATCAATGCGGAAACCGGGGTCGGTCCGTCCATGGTATAAGGCAACCATCCATGGAGTAAAAATTGTGCGGAGCGGGCGAAAGCCGCAAAAGCCAGAAGAAAACCCACCAGCTCCGGAATAGATAATCCCCAAAAAGCATGAAGATCCGGATTTATCTGTATCTGCGCAAAAATAACCGGCAAGGATATGGAATGGTAGGTTTTGATCAACACAAATGCGGCGAACCAAAGCGGCAAGTCGCCTGCCCGGTAAGTGATTTGTGTCCAGAAGGCATAGCGCCCCGCTGCGGGGCGGTTGGTATCATGGCCGAGGAGAAAATAAAGAACCACACCAACGAGGAACCAGGCCACCAGCAGGGTAACCAAATCTGCCGCAGAAACCATGAACAAAATGATCGCAGTCATTAAATCCAATAAGGCAAAGAACCGCGTATAGTTCGGTTCTTCAACCATGTACCGTACCGAGTACATGTGTACTAGCAAACTAATTCCACTGACAAATACCCACATGATCAAACTGAGGGGATCCAACCAGATGCTGCCCCAATGGATACCGATATGTACCACCTGCGAATGGCCAGCGACCACATAGTAGCCGAGCATGACCAGTGACAGAAAAAAAGTGACCAATGTGGCTATCACGCTGACCCGTGCAGATATTCTGCGTTTTGAACGCAGGAAAAGGAATATAATGATTGCCGACAACACCAGCAGAAATGGTGTGATTATTGTCAGAATTTCCATCTCGCCCTCTTACGCCTCCCTATAAATCTATTTGGTCATGGAAATATAGAGTTGTGGTAGTTTTCCTGGAATTTTATCGACATGATCCAGAACCAAATAATTACGTTGACCGAAAGTCCTAAATAAATATTCGTCGGCATAAAGATCTAGTAACAAACAGAACATGCGGATACCCTTACGATTAATATCTTCCACCGTTTTTTGTATCGAAGCGCAAATATTGGGGATCATGCACATCATTATCGGCTGGTTCACCACCTGTCAGCAAAAGAATGAGTGTTTTCTGGCTGGGATAACGTATTTGCGAACCTGAGATCTATCCACCGGCCAAAGAATCACCGCTCCAATCCAGCGCGGGTGCTGTCCACGGAAAGAGCTTATCATCACGATAAAGGTTTTCTGATTGATCTTTTTGTACAGAATACGTCCACGATGATTTTTCACTCTTTTCCGCAAGTTTTTCAGCTGTATTTGATCAAAACATTATGGGTATTTTCTTCCGCTGATAATATATTTTTTGATTCGGTACCGCCCGCAGACCCCGCTGCACCAGGAGGCGGGTCAGGGTTGCCGCCACCCAAGTTTTACCGACGCCCGTGTCAGTGCCAGTAACAAAGAGCCCGCTCAGATCTGCTATATCCGATTCAGCAATGTGTTGAATGATTTTCATAAGCTTTCCATGGCGTAGTCGATGCTGATTTCTCGGTCGGCCACAGGTCGGAAACGCCGATTGGTGAAGGCTACATAGTCAGGGTGCCCGTGGTAGGAATCGATCACTTCCGGTGCCGCAAAACGCACCTGCCAGCAGTAGCGGTATTGAGCGCGTTCTCTCATCGCCTTACCCGTGATCACTGACCGCACTCCCGGAATGGCGCTCAGCGTCTGCTGCCCCTCGATCATCATCGCGGTCACTTCCTTTTCGGAAAGGCCAACCACATCGTGGATGATCAGGTGTTCCACGGGTACCCACGGTCGACAGCATGCCAACACCTCAGCGGCGCGTCCGGCAGCACCCCACACGCGCATACAGCGCTCAGCCTCGGCACTGATCGCCGCACCAACACCCTGGACCAAATCCAGGTAGCCAGCACTCGGTGCCGATCTTGCCCGGGCGCGGATCGCTGCGTTCGCGGCTTCAGCCAAAGCGGTAAAATAGTTGATCTTCACCACGCCATGGGCAATGAGCCGCCGGAATTGGTCATCGTCGAGCCGAGTCCTGCAGTGCATTGCCAGCGGCATGCCCAGTGCTTGGTTGATGCCGCGCAGGCGCTGGATATCCAGTTTGGCCTTGCTTTTGAGACAGCTTTGTTCCGCTCCAATGAATACCGCCAGGAAGTCTACCCCGGTGCGTTCGACAAAGCCTTTCGCTTCGGCCACGGTGGTATAAGGTCGAGTGGCGGGATGCCGCCAGGTATCCATGTCCGCCACACCAGGGACGTAACCCAAATCCCCCTCTACCGGCACACCACAGGCATGGGCCATCTCGACCACCGCCTTCGTACGCGTCAAGTTGTCGGAGAAAGTCGACCGCGAAGCATCTACCATCACGCCGTTGCAACCCAGGCGGATGGCCCGCACCGCTGCCTCCAGGTTCGCTCCATGATCAAGATGAAGGGCCACCGGCACCGCGCTATGGCGTGCCGCCGCCTCCATCCCGGGCATCAGCAGTGCGAAGTCATAGTGCTCCAAGTGCGACTCGGCCAGAGAGAGGATTACCGGTGCGCGAGACCGCTCGGCAGCGGCCATGACACCCTCGACGAACTCCAGGCTCACGACGTCGAAGGCGCCCACCGCGTAGCCGTGCGCATAGGCATGGTTCAGCAGATCTTTCATGTGCACCAAAGGCATCGTTTTTCTCCTAAATGAATCCGTTGCGGGGACGCTCCCGTTCCGACCGCCGCATCGCGGGAACCACTCCCAGTAATGCTTGACTCTGAACAGGACGCTCACCCATCATCGTTCGGCTGCTTTTTCATCGCGTAAGGCCCATGTAGAGGATCGGCAACTTCTCGGGCAGCCTCTGCACATGATCCAGAACCACATAGTTGTTCGCACCAAAAATGCGGGATACGTACTGGTCAGCCCTGGGGTCGAGACTCAGGCAGTAAGGAACAATGCCGGCTTGAGTCAACTCTTCCACCGCTTTCCTGGCGTCATACCGCAGATATTGGGGATCGCGCACATCGTTATCCGCCGGCTCACCGTCGGTGATCACCAGCAACAGTTTCTTGCTGCTGGGTTGACGTTTCAAAATCGAGCCAGCGTGACGGACCGCCGCGCCCATGCGGGTGGATAGTTGGCCGCTCATGCCCGCCAGGCGGGCCTTGGCCCGGTCATTGTAAGCAGCGCCGAAATCCTTGTAGCGAAAATATTCCACATCGTGGCGGCCGTTTGAATCGAATCCATGAATGGCGAAGGGATCACCGATCTTGTCGAGAGCGTCGGCGAGCAGCACCGTGGCCTCACGTGCCAGTTGTAACACGGTGCTGTCCGAACCCAGCACCGGGTCATTGGTGGATTCGGACAGGTCGATCAGGAGCAGTACCGAGAGATCGCGGACCTTGCGCACATTGCGCATCATGATGCGCGGATCGGGCTGCTCGCCCATGCGCATCTCGATCATGGCGCGCACCGCGGCGTTCAGATCGACCTCGTCGCCGTCCTCCTGTTTGCGCAGACGTTGCACGCCTTGCGGTTGCATGGCTTCGATCAGATACTTGAGTCGACCGATGATGGGCTTGTGCTTGACCACGATTTCTTCGATGGTCTCCAGCTTGCCATTCTTGGCGCGCTTTTCCAGCACGGTGCACCAGTCCGGACGCTCCAGCTGCATTTGGTAGTCCCACTCCGGGTAATGATAGGGATCTGGCGGTGGCGAGCGCCCTTCTTGCTGATTCAGACTGGTGGATTCCTCGTCGCGGAAAAACTCGCTGGATAACACCCATATTTCGTTGGCGTCGTCCCCCGCGCCGGGGACATCGATGGCGTTGACCATTTCCATCACGCTGACGTACTTGCGGACTTGCTGCGTGGTGACGCCGGCGATCACCTGCCCGGCTTCGCGGATATCCTCGAACTCCCACAGATAACGATTGTCGTCGCGGTAGGGGATGTCCGGCAGATCAGTGGCGCTTGAGTAGGCCACCCCGAACTGCGGCATTTCCGCGGCGAGGCGCAGTCCGAGCTCACGCGACCATTCGGTGGAGGTCAGCCGTTGCCGCTGCTCGCTGAACATCTGGCGGCCCATCGCCACCCAAGGGTGGTCATCGGCATATTCCGGGTCCAGCAGAGCATGTGCCAAGCGCGCCATCAAGGGTGCTGCCGCATTGCCGGACGCGGGTGTTGCCGTGTGCAGCGGCAACCAGATTTGCCCGAGCCCAGGAAATTGCTGGAGGGCGATGGCTTCCACACGGGCATCCTCGATCAGGCCGATGAGCGCTTTCTGCAATGCACTCAACCCCGTGCCATCGAATTGATCTGTGGTGTATACCTGATGGCAAGCCGCGTGAGCGGCACCGGCGCGGTATAGTTCAATGCCGGAAACGCGCATTTCTTCACCTGACGGTACCTGCCACACCAGATCATCATACGCATCGGGAAGATGTATGATGTATCCCTCGATGGAGGGGCGGTAACCTTCGCGCTGTTCGAAGTCGCCGCTGGTGGGACGCAGGAAGAAATCACGGCCCCACAAGGCGCGCAAATACATACCGATGCGGCGCTGCACATCGATGAACAGCGTGCCCTTGCGCTCCTTCTGTAACACCCCGATGGATTCCGGGCTTTCCAGCGCAAAGTATTTTGCCTGGCCGTTGAAGTCGACCTTGTGCGCCTGCGCGCCCCACAGCGCCCAGCGCCGCAACCCGCCCAGGGTGAGCTGACTCAAAAGTGTGCCGAGGTGATCCAGCATCGGACGCACTCCGCGCGGCGCTTGCGCGAGCAGGGTGTCGAGCAGGTGCAAATAGCCACGGAACAGCTCCGGGTCACCCAGTCGCGCAGCCGCCACGGGACTGGTGGAGAACATCGCGGCAATGACGGCGGCGCTGGTCTTGGAATACATCTTGATAGCGGCAGTCAGCATTTCATGAACGGCATCTTCGCCCAGCTCGCGCGCCACCGCCGGTGCGCTTTGGATGAACGACACCACCAAGTCGGTACCGCGCCCCAGCGACTTCAGGCCAATTGCGCCTTGCAGGTAGTAGTTCTCCAGCCCACGGGGACTGAACACCCGCGCCGCCTCATCCCAGGAGGCGCGCAGCACTTCGCCGGCGTGCTCCCCGAGTTCATCCAATATGTCCTGATATTTTTCGAGTTCGACCGCCATTTCCCGGCTCCGGATGTCAGAAGAACGTGCTCACCGCCGCGTCGAGCGCATCGCGCATGTCGGAATCATCGGTGATCGGGCGCACCAGCGTCATTCGGCACGCCGCCATCGGCTCCACGCCCTTGGTAATGAGGCTGCCGGCGTAGATCAGCATGCGCGTGGAAATACCCTCGTCGAGACCATGTCCCTTGAGATTGCGTGCACGTTCGGCGATGGATACCAGCTTGCCGGCGATTTCCGCACTGACGCCGGTTTCGTGGGCGACGATCTCGGTTTCGATGTCGTGGGCAGGATAATGGAAGTCCAGTGCACCGAAACGCTGTTTGGTAGACTGTTTCAAATCCTTCATCAAGCTCTGGTAACCCGGGTTGTAGGAAATCACCAGTTGGAAGTCGGGATGGGCCTGCACCAGTTCGCCCTTCTTCTCCAGCGGCAGCACACGTCGCGCGTCGGTAAGGGGGTGAATCACCACGGTGGTGTCCTGACGGGCTTCCACCACTTCGTCGAGGTAGCAGATAGCTCCAAAACGCGCGGCAATGGCCAGCGGTCCGTCCTGCCAGCGAGTGCCTGAAGCGTCGAGCAGGAAACGACCGACCAGGTCGGACGCCGTCATATCTTCGTTGCACGCCACGGTGATCAGTGGCTTGCCCAGTTTCCATGCCATATATTCGACAAAACGGGTCTTCCCGCAGCCGGTAGGTCCTTTCAGCATCATCGGCATGCGTACCGAATAGGCGGCCTCGTACAGGTCGACTTCGTCGGTTACCGTGCGGTAATAAGGCATCTGGTGAACGAGGTATTGCTCAATGTCTGCTGGCATTTTTCACTCCTGAAACCAAAAATACGCGTTTAATCGGGCCAAACCCGACGCGGGTGCAGACGTTTATGACCCTCTGAGCGCGGTACGGATGATCGTTTGTCTCCCGGTTCACTCGGCGATACCGGAGGTTTCTCGTCCGGAGAGGCCGTACCGCGGTCTTTCGGGTACACATCCTGCGCACGCGTATCTGCTGCTGTCGGCGGCGGTGTCTCGACTTGCTGCGATTGAACCTGGCGTACCCCTTGCGCCAGTTTGGATCCCAACTTCTTCACAGGCATAAGACCTCCTCAATGATCGCTTCCATATCCGCCACGGCCGTTTGGGCGCGTTTGCCCAATCCGTAGACGCTTGTCCCTTCGACCGCGGCACTGCGATAAGCCGCACGCCGCTGCATGCTGGCTTGCAATATCGGTATGTCGAACCCCGCCAGAGCCTCGCGCATGGCACGGGACAAGGCATTACGCGATTCCAGTTGATTCAGTACCAGTCTTGCACGCAAGTCCCGGTTCAACCGCCTGGCCTCACCCACCGCTACCGCCATTCCCACGCTTGCCCACAGATCCATCGGGGAGGGCAACACCGGAATTAATACCATCTGAACCGAACACATCACCGCAGCGACCACATCACCCTGGAGGACCGGCGGGCAGTCCACCACCACATAGCGATGGGCGCGCGCCAGTTGCGCAATGGTGGCGAAGGGATCACCGCCAGCCTGTGCCACTGGCGGCAGGCCAGCGCCGTCAGTGGCCATTTCGACCCACTGGCTGAGGGAGCGCTGGGGGTCGGCGTCCACCAGATGGGTGGAACCGCGTCGCGCCAGGCCCGCCGCCAGATTCAGCGCCAGGGTGGTCTTGCCGGTACCGCCCTTCTGGTGAATTACCGCAATGATCCTGTCAACCATGCCTGCCCCCAGGTGGCGTCAACCTTGTCGGACCGATGATTCAGGTTCTCTCCGCCGTAGCCAGCGCTTCCATATCGCTGATGAAACTGGAGTTGCGTTCGGCCAGCGCAGCCTGACCCTCGGCATCGATGCCAATGTTGACGTAGGTTTTACCGAAACTCACATTCGGATAGTAATGCTCGCGTCCGGACAAGCCCGCCAGCCGGTCCAGAAAGTGTCGCGTCTCGGCGTAACTGGCGAAGTCAAAACGCCAACTACACGTGGGCAGACGCTCCTGGGACGCGGAGGGAATCGCATTCGGGTCCTTGACATCGTTCATGACGCTGCTCCTTGGCGGATCTCCGCCAGCATGCGGTCCAGACTGCGCAAGTGACCGAGTTCATCTTGCAATAGACCGGCGAACAATGCTTGCGTCTCGCCATCCCGCATTCTGGCGCAGTAGTGGGCCGCTTCCTCGTACAGGCGGATCGCTTCGATCTCCAACTCGCGATCAATCAACAGCATCTCCTCCAGCGAGCGTCCCGGACGGATGGGCGGCAGTTGCGTACCATTGGAGGGAATGCCCAGCAGCAGCATGCGCTCGATCAGTTGCTGCGCATGCCCAAGTTCCTCTTCCGCATCGCTACGGAAGCGCCCGCTGTGCTCGCCCAGCTGCCACATCGCGGTCAGACTGGCCTGGGCAAGGTACTGCTGCACCGCAGCCAGCTCGTGGCTGAGCGCGCGCATCAGGTAACCCGTCCGTCGTGGATCGGTCGCCATGGCCACGCCTGCGCTAGCTGAGGGACCGACTAACCACGCCGTCCAGCCCGCTGTCGCCGGCATCGGGCGTCTTCGGCAGAATGTTCTCCACCTCGGAGTGCACGCGGGCGATGATGTGCGCGGCCACCAGACCGTCGCCGACACGTTCGCACGCATCCGCCCCCGCCCGCACCGCCGCGTTCACCGCGCCGGTCTCGCCACGCACCAGCACGGTGACATAGCCACCGCCCACGAACTGGCGGCCCACCAGACGCACTTCCGCCGCCTTGGTCATCGCATCCGCCGCCTCGATCGCCGGCACCAGCCCACGGGTCTCGATCATACCCAGTGCAATTCCGCTTACGTTTGCCATTTTCACTGCTCCTTTCGTGTTGAAAAAAATCTGCTACCTACCCACCTGGCCGTCACCGACATCCCAATGGTCAATAATCCCGGCGATGGTCAGGTCGGTCAGTATCCGGTAATCCCCCGCCGCGTAACGGGCTGCCGAACCGCTCACGGTAATTACCCATTTGCCCGGGGGCACCCCCACCGGGTCGCAGGCCACACTGAGCCTGCCTTTGGCATCGGTGAGCACCCTAAGGGATGCGTTCTTCAGCCCGGGGATACGCCGCGTGGCCACCAGATCAGAGAGAACGCGCATAATGTCCATGGAAGGCGTCCTACTCTTCCGACCAATGATCGATAATGCCGACAATGGTAAGATCGCTGGGGAAGTCCTTACTGCCCGCCGCTTCGCGGGCCGCCGACGAACCCACGCAAATCACCCAGTCGCCGGGGATGCAGCCCACCGCGTCCACCGCAATGCTGCGTGCACCACCTTTTTCCTTCACCACCAGTAGCGGACGGTGCCCCATTTCCTTGATCCGGTTGGTCGAAACCAAAGTTTTTTCCACCTGACAAATCTTCATCGTTCGCTCCGCAACACTGATGCGTCATTTGCCTCGACCGGCTCGAGCGGGCTGCCCGGGCACTTGTCTTGCACGGTCATGCCGCACACCAGCAAACCCGACCGACTCAATTCGGCGTAGCGCGCCTCGATCGCCGCTCTGACCCGTTGACAGTGCTCCACGGTGCGCTCACGGCAGCCAGGTACGCGACTGTCGTAGCGGAAATGTATCGCTACCGGCACCGGCAGCCCGTGCATGACGTTGAGCTTGCTGAAAATCCGGATGCCCACATCCAGATCCGGCGCGCCTTCCTCCACCGTGTGCAGGTGGGCGAAGTAGGCCAGGTTACGCACCTGGAATTCCTCGAAGCCGTCACCCACGCTGATGAAACGCTCGTTGTGGCCGATGTCCGGGTAGCGTCCGCCCCAGTTGCCGCATACGTACTCGATCTGCGACAGGTTGTTGATCAGCAGCGTGGCAATGAGCCGACGCATACCTTCGTGCGGATCGCCCTGGCCCGCGCCCCAACCGGTGATGGCGCTGGCGGCCTGGATCGCTTGGTATACCTTGAGCCGGGCCCTGGTGGCGTCGTCGTTGACGGTTTGCCGATACAGCAGCAGGTTGTCCACCGCGCGATACAAACTCATTTCGCCGTTCGCATCGGGCACATGCACCTTGATGGCATCGGTATCGGTGTCGACCCCGATCAACAACGTATCCACCGAAGCTCCGCAGCAGAAGCTGTTTTCGATGGCCTGGCGAAACTCGCGCAACCGCGCCAGACCCGCTTCCGCCGCGTCAGTCGCGTTGCTGCCATGTGCGGCACAGCCCTCGTGGGTGGGATCGGAACTGCTCCAGTGGTACACCGCTACTTTCAAGTAGCGCGTCCCCGCATCCGCCGTTACCGGACGCCCTTCGCGATAGCGCATCAACTCGGTCGCGATCCAGCGATTGACGTTGGCTTCCACATCGAACATGGCACCGGCGTAAGCCTTGCGGCTGCGCACCGCATCATCGGGCAAGCGCAGTACGTAGCGCACCAGCCCCTTCAGACGCCCGTCCGAACACGGTGTGATATCCACCGCGTGGTAGCCGCAATCAAGAAAAAATGCGACTACATCGTCCACGTTCTGCTGCGGATTGGCGGTGCGTGACTGCTCCGCCATCAAGCGCATGGTGCGCATAACGCACTCGCCATACAGCGCGCGCATATCCAGATTGGCGATCCATGCATCGCCCAGGATTCCGGCGGGCAACTCGAAACCGAGATCCGCGTGAGCGATGGCCTGGGCACGCTCGACGAAATCGGATTCATGCTGCTGACCGGCAATTCGCTTCAGTATCGGAACGATGGCATCGAAGCGCCTCTTCACGGTCTGCTCGTGCGCCAGCAGTCGGCGGTTCTCCGGCTCGTTGGTGAGCGGATGCCGGCACGGCCGCTCCGGGTCTGTCGAACAGGCCGGATTGGCTGGCACGGCCGATTTGAGCGCGGCGTCTCGGGGCGCCAATACCGGCTGCCGGCGGCGCTCCTGCAGGATGCCGGCAGCCGTACCCAGGCCGTAAGGTGGGCGGTTTGCTCCAGGTTGAGGGCTGACATGACGCCCGGGGCGGTTTCTCGTGTTCATCGTGATCCCTGGTCCGTTGGTGTTTTTGCTCAATCACTGTTGTTTCATATCACCCGCTCAACCGCGGGCACCACCGGAATAGGTGATGACAGAGCCTTTGGCATCGTTGCCGCTGCTGCCGGTAATCCGGCTGACGGGCGGTTCCGGCCGCTCGCGGTCTTTCCGTTGCGAAGCCCCCATCACCGTACCGCGCTGATCTCCGCGCCAGGTCGGATTACGGCGCGTGGAGGCGCCTTCGGTGCCGGTAATACCTTCGTTACGCCGCCAAGCGGCACCCGTGATGGCGAAACCTCCTTCACGCCCGTCACCGGTAAGGCGGCGGCGCGGCGCCTCTGGTGCGGTAACCACCGGAGCGATATCGTAGATCTCGTCCCGATAACGGAACTCGGGGGTGCCGGAAACCAGACCAGCCGCCAGATTCACCGGGCCGGTGATGCGTCCCGCCGCGCCGTAGGCGGTGCCAGTGACGCGGCTGATCTGGCTCCCCTGCGCGCAGCGCGCAGGGGTCGTTACGCTAAAATTTCCGCGGACATCTGCCACCTCCGGGGCAGTAACTGCCATGCGGGGAGCGTCGGCCGGACCGCGCGTCAGTGGATGCGGACCGGGCGCCATGTCCTCGCGCTGGGGTACCCGCCGGTCGCTATAGGCCGTGCCGCTCAAAAGCTGACGCTCGCCGCGAGCGGCGCCGGTCACCTTGCTGTCCGGTCCCAGCCGGATGCCGGTCACCTTCTTCGTACCGACCTCACCGCCTCGGCTGGTTATCAGCGCGCGCGCGGTGTCCTGTCGGTCCGGTTCGCAAAACGCCGCGTATTGATCGGGACCCGCGTATTCCGTGCCCGAGACGGGCTGGCAACCGCCAGACTCATCTCCGGTGACTTTGGCGCTGCGCTCCATCGCCGTGCCCGACACCGGCTGCTCGCGCCAGGTACGCATCACACCGACTTTTTCCGGCGCAGGAGGGGGCTTACGGTTGCACGCCTGGTACTGAGCCAGCCCGGCAGACTCGGTGCCCGTCACACTGGCGCACGCACCACGCTCCGCGCCCGTCACACGCGCGCCGGGAGCAATTTCCGTACCGGTCAAAGGACGTTCGCGCAGGGTGCTCATCACACTCACCTTGTGGGGCGCGCCGCTGCCGCCGCGGCACAGGTCGCCGGATTGTTCCGGCTGGTAATACTGGCTGCCGGTGAGTTTGAGACAGGAGCCGGGTTCATCGCCGGTCACCCTGGCACTGCGCCCAACCTCGGTTCCGCTCACGCGCTGACCGGCCTGGGTGGCGCTCACGCCCACCTTGACGGGCGCAGGCACAGGCTGGGTTGCACAAAACGATTCAAATTTTTCGGCGCTCAGATATTCGGTGCCGGTCACCGTCCTGCAGGCACCATGTTCGTCTCCGGTCACCTTCACGCTGCGACCCAACTCGACCCCGCTCACACGCTGTCCTCGGCTGGTAGTGCCAACGCTGACCTTGGCCGGAGCCGGCTCCGGGATGGCCGCGCACAACGCGCCATATTGCTCGGTGCCGATGTATTCGGTGCCGGTGATGGCACGGCAGCTGCCCGGCTCGGCACCCGTGACCCTGGCGCCACGCTCCACTTGGGTGCCGGTCACGGTGATGCCGCTCAGAGTGGTGCCTTGCTCCACCTTGGCAGGAGTGGCCGACTTTGGGCGTACCCGGCCACTGGGCCGGCACGCGGGATGATCACCGCGCCCTTGCTGACAGAGCGCCTCACGACGCGCCTGGGCGGCATCACGCCCGCTCAATCCTGCCAAGGCACCGGGCCGGCCGCTGTTGCGCGATGCATGTGAACCGCGGCTACAAGATGGTGCCACCGCCGTTTTGCCCTGACGGGAAAGCGCACGGCGGCGCTCCTGGCAGAGTTTGCGCACCGCGGAAGCGCTTGGCCCGACCACTGATGCCGGGTCTTCGTCTACCAGCGCGCATACCGCTTCGAGCAACTGTTCCCGCTCAGTGACGTCCTTCCCGGTGCAGGCACAGCTATCAGGAGAAATGACGCTTTGGCCCGTAGCTGTAGCGGTCGCTTCCACAGGTGCGGGGGCGGTACCAATCGGCTGGTCCGAGGCCATCACCCGAATCCCTGTGCGCCCCGCAATGTTAGTCTGCGTCGGCTCTATGGCGCCTCCTTGCGACAATGCTTCACGATGCGCACGGGAAAGCGATTTGCCGGTGGCCCCTGCCGCACCCATGGCAGCCGTATTGCCCACTACTCGCGCTGACGCGGAAGGTTTCGCCCCCAGCGCGGCGGCACCGTTGTGCGACAACGCCCGCCGCCGCTCCAGCGCAGCGGCCCGCGCCGAGCGCGGGGATGCCACATTGTTTGCCATAGAGTCGCTCATGCCTTGATCCTTCTGTATCCATCAAACCTCTATACATGGGCCATCTTGCTGGATAGCCCGACATCCACCCTGTTTATCGTCCGCGGAACACCACAAAGGAACTGCCCTGGCTCTGCGAGTAATTGTCATACCCGACCAGACGTACATGATGGTTGGGATGGGCGCGATGACATGCCTCCAGTTCAGTAATAACGGCGTCTACCGACTGCTCACCGAACATGGGCAGCTTCCACATGTACCAGTAGTATTTCGAGGCGCGTTCAGGCTCCACATGTTCGATGCCGGGATTCCAGCCTTGGCTTACGAGATAGGCGATCTGACGGCGCATTTTCTCCGGCGTCATTGCGGGCAGGTAAGAGAAGGTTTCATACTTGGGGGTTGAGTTGTAGTCTTGAATGTCAGCCATTTTCTATCCCTTTCTTTAGCGCGCGGAGCGGGCCATCAAGCCACACGCCGCGCGGGTTTTCGTTTGCACCTCTGCGATTACTGCCCCAGAATCAGCGGTTCACCACATCCAACTTGTCCACGGTATCGAACTCGAACTTGATCTCTTTCCAGGTTTCCAAAGCAATTTTCAACTCCGGACTGTCCTTCGCGGCGTTGGTGAGAATGTCTTTGCCCTCGCGCTCCAACTCCCGCCCTTCATTGCGTGCTTCCACGCAGGCTTCCAGCGCGACGCGATTGGCAGCGGCTCCGGCAGCGTTGCCCCATGGATGCCCCAGCGTACCGCCACCGAACTGGAATATCGCGTCGTCGCCAAAGATCGCTAACAGCGCCGGCATGTGCCAGACATGGATACCGCCAGAGGCTACGGCGAACACACCGGGCATGGAGCCCCAGTCCTGATCGAAGAAGATGCCACGATCGCGGTCCTCGGGGACGAATGATTCGCGTAGCAGGTCGACCCAGCCCTGAGTGGCGCCGCGGTCACCTTCCAGCTTGCCAACCACCGTGCCGGTATGCAGGTGATCGCCGCCCGACAGACGGAGCGCCTTGGCCAGCACACGGAAATGAATGCCATGATGCGGATTACGGTCCACCACCGCGTGCATGGCACGATGGATGTGCAGCAATATGCCGTTTTTCCGACACCAACGCGCCAGACCGGTATTGGCACAAAAACCGCCGGTGAGGAAGTCGTGCATGATGATGGGCATATTGAGTTCCTTGGCGAACTCAGCGCGCTCATACATTTCCTCGGGCGAAGGCGCTGTGACATTCAGATAATGCCCCTTGCGCTCGCCAGTTTCCGTCTCAGCAGTCTGGATCGCATCGGCCACGAAGAGAAAACGGTCGCGCCAGCGCATGAAGGGTTGCGAGTTGACGTTCTCATCATCCTTGGTGAAATCCAGGCCGCCGCGCAGGCATTCGTACACCGCGCGACCATAATTCTTGGCGGACAAACCGAGCTTGGGCTTGATGGTACAGCCGAGCAGCGGGCGGCCATATTTGTTCATCTTGTCACGCTCGACCTGGATGCCGTGAGGCGGTCCGTTGCAAGTCTTGACGTAGGCGAGGGGGAAGCGTACATCCTCCAGACGTAGGGCACGCACCGCCTTGAAGCCGAACACGTTGCCCACCAAAGAAGTGAACACGTTCACCACAGACCCCTCTTCGAACAAATCTATGGGATAGGCGATGAGTGCGTAAAAGCTGGTATCGTCGCCCGGGACATCTTCGATGCGATAGGCGCGGCCCTTGTAATAGTCCATGTCCGTCAACAAATCGGTCCACACCGTGGTCCAAGTGCCGGTAGATGATTCAGCGGCTACCGCAGCGGCGGCCTCCTCACGATCCACGCCTGGCTGCGGGGTGATCTTGAAACATGCCAGGATGTCGGAGTCTAAAGGCATGTACTCGGGGGCCCAATAGGTCTGCCGGTATTCCTTTACACCGGCCTCATACTTTTTTACGGCCATGCTTGCTCTCCTTGTATCATGGTAGACGATGGTGATTGGAGCACCTTAGGTTCCAATGCTTGAGTGGCATTGTGGATGATCTGTTAATTTATAAAAGTTAAATATATTTACCATTACAATTTACTATGGTTTACTGTTAGCCATGTCCATCCGTCATGCCACTTTGCACCAACTCAGGATCTTCGCTGCCGTCGCGCGGCACATGAGCTTCGCTCGTGCCGCTGAAGAGTTGCATTTGACGCCACCCGCCCTGTCCATCCAGGTCAGACAACTTGCCGAGGCAGTCGGCCAGCCGCTTTTTGACCAGATTGGTAAAAAAATCTATCTCACAGCGGCCGGGGAAGCGCTGACGTCGGCTTGCCAGGATGTTCTGGACCGACTGGAGTATTTCACCCAGGAGCTGGCCGCTCTCCAGGGGCTGGAGAAAGGCAGCTTGAGGGTCGCCACGCTTTCTACCACCAAATACTTTATCCCACGCCTATTGGGCGGGTTTTGCGCGGAACATCCCGGTGTCGACACCGCCTTGTTTATTGGTAATCGGGAGACCTTGCTGGAGCGGCTCGTGCATAACCAGGACGACCTCTACATCCTCGGTCAGCCGCCGGAACACATGAATGTCGTCGCGGAAGCTTTCGCCGATAATCCCTTGGTGGTGGTATCCCGGTCAGATCATCCCCTGGCATCGGAAAAAGACCTCGAACCATCACGTCTGCGGGACGTCTCATTTATTTTGCGCGAACGGGGTTCGGGAACACGTCTGGCCGCAGAGAAGTTTTTCGGACGGCACGGTGTCACTCTCAAAACACGTATGGAGTTTGGTAGCAATGAGGCCGTCAAGCAGTCTGTGGCCGGCGGTTTAGGCATTACTGTGCTGTCCGCCAGCACGATCTGTGCAGAACTCGCCAGCGGGGAGCTAGCAGTGCTCGACGTCTGCGGCTTTCCGCTGGAGCGCAAGTGGTATGCGGTGTATCCGGCGGGAAAGCAGATTTCTCCAATCGTCAAGGCATTTATGGAGTACTTGTTCGCTGCATCGACACATCATGGAAGCGGTTAGCCAGAGCAAGGAACGACCGTGGTCCGCGACCCGCACCGGCCAGGCTCAGCTACCGAAGACTCGTCAGTGGGTCTCTATTTTTTGGATCGGCTGGGATCGTCCGCTTCGGAGATCATCAGAAAAGCCGGCAATATCGAATGACAAGTGTCAACGAGATGCTCACCGGGCCAGTGCCAAGGCCACCAAACCGCACCGGTTTATCTGTCCAATCCGCGAATGAAGCACCCAGCGGCCTGGTTAGTATATAGGCTATCCAGAAAGTGCGATTTCATTAAGATCGAACATGAGGTATGCCACGAGGGGAATACCGAACAAAACGATAAAAAGCAAGCCTGATGCGAAGTAGCCAAGATGCCAGGAAGAAGACCGAAAACACAACCAGTCAAAGCCTGGAATCCAAACTCTGGGCCACTGTCGACAAGCTGCGCGGGTATCTGGACGCCGACTACAAGCATGTCGTGTTGGAACTCATCTTCCTGAAGTATATCTCGGATCGCTTTGCCCAAGTGCCATGCCGAGATTTTGGCGGAAGGCGACCTCTACCAGCGGTGAAGGTGAAATCCGCAAGGACGGTCACATCCTTAACCGGGTCGCCAAATAGTTCACTGCATGTGGTAGTGCTCGTAATTCGGTCAGGTTCATGGAGTGCCGAGGAATGGCCTTCGAAAACGGCGTTTCCGGGGACAACGAGAGCAGCGTGACCGGCACCGGCAAGCGGAACGACGGCATGATGACAAAGGGCCTGAAAGAGACGCGCATCCGGCGCTGCATCCGAGCTATCTCGCGGTCTATGGCGACCTGCATCGCCCCATCCGGGAAGTCGATGACACGATTCTGTGCCGCGGCGGGTACGGAGCGGCCGTTGATCCAGAGATGCGCGATGGACACGTGCGACTGTTGGGATGTCGAGGTACCGGCATAGGGAGAGGCGTGGGTCAGAGGTGCTGCAGCAACGGCACTCAAGACGGCGATACTCGTGAAGGTGAGCACCTGATGTTTCCATTTATCGCTAAAAATTATTTCCATATGGACATCGCGCATCTACAAATCCTGATTTTTCTCAGACTCGCAATCGCCGGGCATCTAGCACTGTTTATTGCGCGAACACGGAAGCCCTGGCCCTCTGCTATACTCTTCTGGTCAGCCATTTTGACCAAGACTGCGGCGGTGCTTTTCGTGGCTTATCCCATGGGACTGTTGCCTTCCATTACCTGGAGTGAGGGCCGGTGCAATATTGGTATTTAGGTATTCATTGCAAAACCAGCCCCTTAAAATCCATATCTATCGCCCGGACATGCGCCGTATCGTCTGCAGCATGTGCGCATTATGTGCCATAAACATGGCTTCCATCGCACAAGCTGCCTCTGCGCAAAATGCCCCGATTTCCCAAACCAAAATATCGGCGATGCTCGGGATCATCAATTTCAGTTACCTCAATCACGCTCATACTGCGCAGGATACCCACTCCTTTGCACTGGGCGGGCATCTCTATTTGCACAGTCCCGCACTGGCCGGGTTCAGTCTCGGCATCGGTGGCGACTTCGCTACTTGGACGGGGATTTATCTGCACGCCGACCCCGAGCTCACCGGGCCTTATCCGAGCCATGGCATTGCCGCTCTGCGTCAGGCCTATCTCCAGTATAGCCATGGCCCTTTGGTCATCCGTGGTGGTCGTCAGTGGATCAACACCCCCTACGCCAATATGGATTACTACACCTTTAACCCCCGTGCTTTTACCGGGGTCAGCGCAGTCGTCAATGTGATGGGCCACTCGGATGAAAACCCATGGATGGGAAACGGCCCGCTGGAAATCAATCACTCGCTAGCCAGCCTCAGTTTTTTTGCCGCCAGAATGTATAGCTACGAGAGCCGCTTCAGCAGTGCTTTCACCGCCGCCAATCGCTATACCAACGAACGCAACAACGGATTTTACACCTTGGGCGCCCGCTATCAGGTTCACTCCCTCGGCAACCATTTCTCCGTACAAGGCTGGTATTACAATTTCTATGGTTTTGCCAGCATGTTTTACGGTCAGGCGGATATAACCCGGCCTCTGGGCAAGAATATGTCGGCTTTCGGCGGCTTTCAGATCATTTCCGAGGGTGATTCCGGGGCTGGACAGAGCTATCTTGCGCCCCTCAACGCCAGTTCCGTAGACGCTCATGTATATGGGGGTAAAATCGGCCTACAGTTCGGTCATGACCATGATCTCGTTTCTCTCGTGGCCGATTACAGTCCGGTAAGTTACAACTCTTTTCGCCATGGCGGCATGATTCACCCCTACAACGATCTTAGCGGGACCATGTACACTACGACCATGCAGACTGGCATCTCCGATTACGGCCCAGGTTATGCGTACGGGATTACTTCCCATTTTGGTTTTTTGGACAATAAATTACATCTGAATGCCGATCTCATTCGTTACCTCGTCCGCTACGGTTATGGCGGCAGTGTCTATACTTATAATGGTGCTTATGGCTTTCCCAGAGGCACTGCGGTTCCCAATCAGAAACTCTGGTCCGTGGATGTCGGTTTTTCATACCGATTGTCGCACGTTCTCAAAGGGCTTTATCTGGCCGATTATACGGATATCTCCATCGCCCAGAATAAAGTGCGTTATCCGCAATATCACAACCCCTATTTCAGCAATCGCTTTTACTTCAAATACCGCTTCTGAAATAACTGAATCCATCTCCATAAAAATATACCCTATTACAAAGAGGAGTGATCTTCCATGAATACCGGTGAAAACAGCGCTACAGCGACGTCCGGCCCCCCCGACCTTCCCCAAAAAAGCGACTGGCGCTTTATACTGATTGCCATAGTGTCTGGCCTGGGTGGCTTGTTGTTCGGTTACGATACTGGTGTTGTTGCCGGTGTTGTACTCTTTTTGCATAATGTCTTTCATTTTGGCGCCAGCATGAAAGGCCTCTTCGTTGCCATCGCGCTGGCAGCCGCGGCTTTCGGTGCTGCCTTCGCCGGTGCGCTGTCTGATGCCTTCGGCCGCCGCAGCGTGCTGATGGTCACGGCCATTCTGTTCGCCGCTGGGGCGATGCTGGCCGCCATTGCCTGGAGCGTGCCGATCCTTTTCCTCGGCAGGGTGATGGTTGGTGCGGCTATCGGTGTCTCCTCCATGATCACGCCACTATACCTTTCGGAGATCACCGCTGCGCACTGGCGCGGCGCTATCGTCACCATCAATCAGTTTTACATCACCGTCGGTATTTTCGTCTCTTATATCGCCGATTATCTGCTTTCGGGTACCACGAATGGATGGCGCTGGATGCTGGGCTTGGGTATCATCCCTGGTGTCATTCTGTTGATCAGCATGACGATTTTGCCGGAGAGTCCGCGCTGGCTTGCGGGTCGCGATCTGATCACTCGCGCCGAGGCAGGGCTGCGGTTTCTGCGTAACAAGCTGGACGTCTCCGTCGAACTCAGCGTCCTCCGCCGCGATGTGGTGGAAGGAACCCGCTTGGCAGCACCATGGTCGCTCCTTTTTAAGCACAAGATGCGTAGACCACTGATTGTCGGCATTGGGCTCGCCATCTTCCAGCAGGTCACCGGCATCAACGTCGTCATATACTTCGCGCCATCCATCTTTCGGGCTGCCGGTCTCTCCTCAACCTCGGCATCCATCCTCGCCACGGTCGGCATCGGTGCGGTTAATGTTATCATGACTGCCGTCGCCATGCGTCTTCTGGACTCGTCCGGTCGGCGCAGACTGCTGCTCTGGGGTCTCTGGGGCATGCTGGTAAGCCTCGTCATTATTGGTGTCGGATTTATGGTGCAGCTGCACGGCGCGCTGGCCTATATCATCGTAATCATGGTGGCCGTCTTCGTCGCCTTTTTCGCCATCGGTCTCGGCCCAATTTTCTGGTTGCTGATTTCTGAAATTTTCCCGCTGGCCATCCGCGGTCGTGCCATGAGTATTGCCACTGTCGCCAACTGGGTGTCCAACATGGTGATATCGGGGATCTTTCTCAACCTGCTGCTAGCCATCGGGCGAGGCCCAACCTTCCTGCTCTACGCCGGGATGACGGCACTCGCCATTCTCTTCACTCTCTGGATCGTACCGGAAACCAAAGGCCGCACACTGGAGGAAATAGAAAACAATCTCGACCTAGCCGATAACTAATCGGCATCGTATTCCTAATAAGTTGCGGTCTATTTGCAACCAACTGAGGTATGATTTTTCTCCAGCTCTTTAGGGGAGGTATGAACAACCCCGCATAGTTATCACAGCAGTGTGAATTTGACGTGATCCTGGCCATATTCAGGTCAAATTTCCGGCGTTCTCTGCCTTTTGCCCGAGATTTTCGAGTGTTGGACAGACCACCCCCTCATCCGGCCCGCAACATTGGGTCGATACGGGCGAAATTGGCCAGAGTGAAGCGCACGGCCAACTGGCTGTCGTTCTTCTTCATCCCCCGGTAGCGCGTCTTTGTGAAACCGAACTGGCATTGGAGGACCCGAAAGACATGCTCCACCTTGGCCCGGATGCTGGCCTTCAGATATTCCACCTGGATCTGCGGCTGATGCTGGTCGGGGTTCAGCTTCAGGGTCCGGAGTTTTCCTGGTCGCTCAGCAATATGCCACTGGGCGGTGACCTCCTGCAGCTCTGGGCGTTTCTCCGCTCCCCGGTATCCGGCATCGGTGCCAATGAAAGCCTCTACGGCCGTGCGGGTGGCCGTGTTCTTGTGGCTCAGATCCAATGGCAAAGAAGGAAAGGGCTACCAAACCAGAATCAGCGTCATTTTACGCGAGGCCATGCTGAAGGATATATCGAGAAGGCGGACGCTATTGTTTTTTGTTGTGGGATACGCTGATGGGGTATTGTGTGACCGCCATTGATCAAACAGAAAAAGAGGCGTTACATTCCAATGCCGGTTTACCGGTGTAACCCCATCGGCACACAGATGTTTGTTGCGACGCAGCACCGGGTTTGGCCGTTTGACCATGATCGCGCTGACACTGCCGAAGCGTTCACGCGGCAGCCCCTTCCATTGACGGCCCGTGCGCAGCACATACACGATCGCCTCGAACACCAGCCGTGGGGACCTCGGCGTGCGCCCGCCGCCCGGCTTGCGCACGGGAATTTATGTGATTATTTACGGATAAATGCTTATTTTACCATGGTTGCCGCCAGCAGGGGTTTCAGCTCGGCAAGGGACCGTGTGTTGAGCACCTCCTGCTTTTCCAGCCAACCGCGTCGTGCCTGTTGGATGCCAAAGGGTAGATGGGCAAAACCCTGGGTACTGTGGGCGTCGGAATTGACGGCTAACAGTACACCTTCCTCCTTGGCCGTCCGGATATGCGTGTCCACCAGATCCAGACGTTCGGGCTGGGCATTGATCTCGAGAAAGCAGCCCCGCTCACGCGCATGACGGATGATACGGGACATGTCTACATTCATGGGCTTCCGGCTACTGAGCAGTCGCCCGCTGGGGTGGGCGAGAATGGTAAAACAAGGACTGTCCATGGCCCTGAGAATGCGCGCGGTCTGCCTGTCACTGGGCAGGTCGAACTGGGAATGTACCGCGCCTACCACCAGATCCAGGTCACTCAAGAGAGTATCTGGCAAATCCAGGCTGCCGTCTTCCAGGATATCCACCTCAACCCCCTTGAGCAGGGTGATGCCCTGGAGTTCCCCATTGAGGGCATCGATCTCCTCCATCTGCCGGCGCAGGCGCACCGGGTCCAGGCCATGGGCGATGGTCAGGTGGCGGCTGTGCTCGGTGATGGCCAGATATTCCAGACCCGCCGCCTGGGCGGCGGCGGCCATTTCTCGCAGGCTGTGGTGGCCGTCGGTGGCGCTACTGTGGCTGTGCAGATCACCGCGTAGGTCGACCCTTTCCACCAGCTTGGGCAAACGCCCGGCGCGGGCGGCTTCGATTTCGCCACGGTTTTCCCGCAGTTCCGGTTCAATGTAAGGCAAACCCACGGCGGCGTATACCGATTCCTCCGTCTCTCCGGCGACGCGTTCTTTGCCCCGAAACAGCCCGTATTCGTTCACTTTCAACCCGATCCCCTGGCCCAAGCGGCGGATGGCGATGTTGTGGGTCTTGGAGCCGGTGAAATAGTGTAGAGCGGCACCGTAGGCGGACGTGTCCACAGTTCGCAGATCCACCTGGAGTTTGTTCCGTAAGATCACGGTGGCCCGGGTAGGGCCTTGAGAAAGCACTGCCGACACGTCCCCGTAAGTGGTAAAACGGGTCATCACCAAGCTGTCGGCGGTGGCTGTGGCCAGCACATCCAGATCCCCCACCGTATCCTTGCCACGCCGAAAGCTGCCTGCCACCACCACTCGATGCACGCCGGGCACGCCTTGCAGATAGCGGACCAGAGCGGCCACATATGGGGCGGCGATCGCGATGGGAAAGCGGGGAATGGCGGCCAGATGGGCCTGGAGGGTTTCAAGGATGCGCGCTTCGGACTTCTCGCCAAAGCCGGGGATGCCGCGGATGCGCCCCTCGCGCGCGGCACGGGCGAGGTGTTCCACCGTTTCCACGTTCAGTTCGTGCCAAAGGGCTTTGACCCGCTTGGGGCCGAGGCCCGGCACTTTGAGCAGTTCGGTCAAGGCCGGCGGGGTCTGCTTTTCCAGTTTCTCCAGAAAGGAGCAATGGCCCGTGGTGACCATCTCAACGATCTTCCCGGCCAAATCCTCGCCGATGCCCGGCAGTTCCTTGAGGTCGTCACCCGCCTCCACCATGGTATGGAGATCGGTACTCATGCCTTGTATGAGGCGGGCGGCGTTGCGGTAGGCCCGGACCCGGAACGGGTTGGCATTGTCGATTTCCAGAAGATCGGCGATTTCATCGAAGGCGCGCGCGATATCCGGATTGAGGATAGGCATGGCTTATGGGTGCTCCGACCCTTGCCGGGGTGGTGATATTCCACGCAAAATCCTCAGCACCTCTTCGTCCTTGACCTCACGGAAGTCCGTGAAGAATTCCCCCACCGCATGAAACGGTTCCGGAGCCGACAAATAAACCAGATCATCTGCAAGGGGTTGCAAGCGCGCGATGGTGTCGGGGGGAGCCACGGCAAAGGCGGCGACCAAACGGGCAGGCCGCCGCTGGCGAAGGAGCCGCAACGCGGCACCCAAAGTGGCACCGGTGGCGACGCCATCGTCCACCACGATGACGACCCGACCTCGGGGATCAATGGCGGGGTGAATCGGCGTGTATTGCGCGCGCCTCGTCTTGATCACCTTCAGTTGCCGTGCCGCCTCGTCACGCATGTACCGGCCGTCGATGCCAAGGCGACCGGCAAGGGGATCGGTCCATATCTGCCCCTCCTCATCGACGGCACCGATGGCATACTCGGGATTGCCTGGCGCTCCGATTTTACGCACCAAAACCACATCGAGGTCTCCGTGGAGGGCGTCGGCGATGATGCGGCCCATGGGCAGTGCTCCGCGTGGGATGGCGAGTACCAGGGGATGCCTGCCGTCATAGGGGGCCAGGTTGCGGGCCAGCAATTCCGCTGCGGCTTCCCGACTGGCAAAACGCGGGGGAATAACGGCCATCATAAAACCTCATCTCCGCAAGAGAACATGGATACGGTCGGGGTTGTGCGTGACGGTGCGTCCCTTTGCGGGAACAGTGACGCCCATCCATGCCAACAACCCGTCTTTACAGGATAGCAGTCTTCGGCCGCATCAGCGGAAGGTGGAGACCGGTTCGTGGCGGCGATGATCGACAACGAGCGTGTCGCTTGACTTCCAGATTCACGAAGCGCGTGATGGAATCAAATCAGCAGGACATTCGGTATCCACGCATCACTTGAAGGAGGAAAGGCATGACCAGCACTTGGATATTGGTAAGCAACGCCGCCGAGGCGCGTCTCTTCCTCAATGCAGGTTGTGGCAAGGGTTTGCAACTCATCCATCATTGGGTCCATCCCGACAGCCGCAAGCATGAAGGGGATCTCGTCACGGATAGCGCCGGGCGCACCCAACAAAGCGACGCCCAGGGCGAGCGTTCCGCAATCCAATGGAAGACCAGTCCCAAGGAAGCGGAAATGCAGCGCTTTGCCGCGGAGTTGGCGGAACGTCTGGAAGCGGGACGCGTGGCGGGGACCTTCCAGCGTTTGATCCTCGTGGCACCGCCGCATTTCCTGGGCCTGCTCCGGGAAAGCCTGGATGCCCCTACCAGCGCGATGGTGCATGCCAGCCTGGACAAGGATTATTCGCAGGAGACCGTACCAGAACTGGCGAACCAGCTCGCCAAGGTACTGTGTCCTTAAAGCGGGGATGGACACGCTCCGTGGAGTACCGCGGGGGTTTTCTCTCGGCATCGACTCACCAACGCATAATAACGCGCGAGGCGTGGGCGACGCGCGACCACCTCTGCGTCGGTCAGAGGACCGAGACGAGAGGCAACCAGATGGACCACCGCTTCCCTGAGCGGGCCGGCGTTGCCTTGGCCGAAGGGATAGACGCGATTCGTCAGGACGATCACGTAAGTCTTCGATACCGGATCTACCCACAGGAGCGTTCCGGTGAATCCGGTGTGATCATAGGCGCCCACGGGGCGCAAGTCGTCCCGGTTGGCGGCGAAGGGCGCGGTCAGATCCCAGCCCAGTCCGCGCAATCGCCCTTTCCCGGGTGGAGATTGGGGGACGGTCATCCGTTCCACAGAATAGCGATCCAATATCCGGGCGCCGTGGAAAATGCCACCATTGAGAAGCATTTGCGCAAAAGTGGCGAGATCATCGGCGGTGGAAAACAACCCGGCATGACCCGAAACCCCTCCCATGCGGTAGGCCGTGGGATCATGCACCTCGCCCCACCGCAACTGGCCGTTCAGGTATTCCGTGGGCGCAATGCGATACCGTTCCCGGGCGGGTGGGCGGAAACCTGTTTTCCGCATGTTCAATGGCCCGAAGATGTGCTTCGCGCAATAACCATCGAGAGGCTCGCCGGACACCCGCTGCACGATTTCGCCGAGGGCCTCGAAATTGATGTCACTGTACACATAGCGGGTGCCGGGCGTAGCCACCGGCTTTTCCGCGACAATCGCCCGAAGCGCCCCCCGATAACCGTCCCATGGGACTTCCGGGTTGAGATCGGGAGCCAGCCCCGAGTAATGGGTAAGCATCTCCCGCACCGTGATGGCGCGCTTCCCGTTCTCCCCAAAGGCCGGCCAGTATCTGGCCGCGGGCGCATCCAGATCCAGCTTTCCTTGCTCCACGAGTTGCATTATCGCCGTGGTGGTGGCGACCACCTTGGTGAGGGAGGCCAGATCGAACAGCGTTCCGACGGTCATGGGGATCCTTTCGGGCCGCAGGGCGGCAAAGCCGAAGGCTTGACGATAGACGATCCGCTCTTCGTTGCCCACGAGTACGACGGCCCCGGGAATTCTGCCTGCCCCGATTTCCTGGTGAACGATCCGCGCGATGCCGGACAAGTCCGCCCGATGGAGCCTTTCCGGATCACCACCCGCCTGGGCGGGCAAGGTGCCCGTACCCAGCAAGGCCAACAGGGCCAACACGCGTGCCGACGCGCTCCAGATCATTGCGCGCGCGGCGCCACATCTTCCACAACATTGCGTGAACATATTTCCGTCCCGACCCCTCCCCGGTTTGGAACCCCGCCATGCCCATCCATCCCCTTTCCTGACTTTGGAGGGAGTCCTGCCGACGTATAGACATTGCGGGAATTCCATAGCATCCAGCCATCCGCTCCGAAAGTCTGCGCCGCGTCGATCTGCGCCGCGATCTCCGCGCCCTCGAAGGGTTGCCCACCAAAAGCGTAGTCCCGAAACGCCTGCAGCCAGGGACGGAAGCGAACCGCAGGCAGCCCCGTCCTCTCCTCGGCCTTGCGCAGTGAAAGGTAAACCACCTGGCGCGGATGACGGACGGGGTTGGGATAACCCGGGATACCATACTGGAAACCCGAAGGATAGAGCATGGGGGAGAGATAATCGACATTTCGGGCCAGTTCCTTCAAGCTCTGGCCAATTCCCGTATCGTTGCGATTCCAGATCACATAACCGAAGATGTCCGCGGAAAGGAAAACATTGTAAGGGACCAACCGTTTACGGGCTGCCGCGAGAAACCCGGAAATTGCCGCGATCCTGTTCTTCTCCGTGTTCGGTTCCGAAAATATCAGGCCCTTGGCCTCGGGAAAACGGACGTAGTCGAACTGGATCTCGTCGAACCCGTCTCCGGCGGCGGCGGCGGCGATATCGAGATTATAGTCCCACACTTGCTTGACGAAGGGATCCGTCCAGGCGATCCCCTCCCGATCCTTCCAGATGGCCCCACTCGCGGTACGCACCGCCCAACCCGGTTTCGCCAGCGCGAGGATATTGTCTTTGAAAACAACGATCCTGGCAATGACGTAAATACCTGCTTTATGCAAGGCATCTATCAGCCGCCTGATGTGTTTGATGGTGACATTTTTTTGGGCTCCGTCCTCTGCCGCCAGGGGAACATCGGTCTGGTACGCGATTCTTCCCCGTTCATTTTTCACATCGATCACCACGGCGTTGAGGTCCGTTTTCCCGATGAGGTCCAGGGCCGACTCCCGCAGGCGCATGTTGGCTACCCCATAGGCCGACAAATACAGGGCCCTGGGTCGGAACGGCGCAAGGGGCAGGGTTTCGTTGTCCTTGAGATCCCCCACGGGAATCTCACTTCTCCCGTAACCATAAGCCCTGAGGCCAAGTACCGTCCCTTCCCCGTCGATCTGGAAACGGCCCTCCTGACTGGTGCGCACGACCGTGTTTCCCAGGGTCACGAAAGCGCCCGGAATGGGCTTGCAGGTCGATGCATCCACCACCGTCCCGCTGTATGCGGCGGCGCTCCCAGGGATAAGCCACAGGATGGCCAATAACGAAGCGCATAGATTCTTGCTTTTCTGGTAGCTTCCCACAATTCACCTCTTTCATCTGGAATTCCTTTTCAGCAGTCTTCCGAAGGTCCCGCCCGTATCCTGATCTGTGATCAAACAACGCGGGAGCGCCATCGCATTGTTCGCCGGACCCGCTGGCGCACTGACCATGGTGAAGGCAGCCACATACCCCGCCGCCACGGCCTCTTTTATCAGGTCATCGTCATAGATCCCGTAGGGCCACGCGAGCATGTTCACCGGGGTCCCCAGTTTCTTGTCGAGCATTGCCTTGGATTTTTCCAATTGCATAGCCACGAACTTCGCATACGCCTGGGGAAGAAGGCGCTTCTTTTCTGTCCTGAAGTTCGGATGCCAGTATGTATGGGATTGAATATCCACGAGCCCCGAGCCGTGCATGGTGCGCAATTCATTCCAGGTCAGCGCATAGGATGCCCGGGATATGGCGGAAGGATAAATGAAAAGGGTCACCGGGACATGGTACTGCCTTATCAGAGGAAACAGGTCCGTATACACCGACTGATGTCCATCGTCCGCGGTAATTACCACGGCATGGGGAGGTGTCGGGGGCCCGACGCCGCGAATATACGCCACAAGCTCCCGGAGGGGAATGACCCGATAGCCGTGGCTTTTGAGGTACCCAAGCTGCTCCGCGAAGACCGCCGTGCGAACGGTCATGGCATTCCGGGCCACCAGGCCGAAACGATGATAAAGCAGGATGGGCACACGTTGCTCCGTTCCTGACCCCCAAGCCGGCGCGGCGAAAAACACCACGAGTAAAAGAGCCCGGAACCTGGATACCCGTTTGCCCATACCCACCCTCCGCCAAAGCGCACGCCGCCCCATCAACGCTCCTGATCGCTTAGTTCAACACAGCTGGGGGATGGGATCTAGCTTGGGTGCCTGGACTGACAGGCGCGAAGACATTGAGCGTATGTGTTCTTCGCCTATAATCCGGACTCACGGAGGATCGGTTTTTTTTGGAGGTTTCCGAACTTTGGAGTATCTTCCCTGACGAATAGGAAAACCGTGGTCCCGGATTTACTCGCGCGCTCGCCAGAATCGGTCAATACCGCGTTTCCACGTATCACCGGCTATACTCTTGATGACGTGCGCGGACCAACCGCGCCATCCTCCAGGGTACGGAAATCGGTGATGACACCAAGGCATCAATCCGCGCAGCGCGCGATAGCGGCAGGAGTTTTCAAGGCGTATTTGCTGAATGACCGTCGCGGCGGGACACCATAGAGGCATACGTTCACGATCCATACTGTCTACGCTGCATCAGGTCGCATAACGCACTTCGTGCACATGCAACGGGATGTCACCACTCGCGGCACACAATGCAGAATGGATGCGCATGGTTTGCCAAGACCTTTTGAAGCCCAGGAGGGCATGCATGATGATCCCCGACAGCATAGGGGTGCCGTACAGCAATTCGGGGCCGGCCCGCACGCACAGCGTGGCTACAGGATCTGCGTGCTCGTCCCGATATGTTATTGGAAGAAATCTCTAGATCGCCTGTCCAGGACAGGCAGGAGAAGAAACCTTGGCACGTCAAAACCAACAGGAAAAACCCACCGTGACACCACATCAGATGATCAACACATCTCCGTCGTCGGCTAAATATTTGTCGAAGGGGCTCTCCTGGGATCCCTACGGCAAGGATGCGGAGTGCCTGACCCTCGTGCAGGGTATGCTGCAGCACTACAGCGCAGCCGTGATTGCGGCGTTCTACCAGAGCCTGATGGTGGACGACAGTTCCGCGCAACTCCTGGATCTTCTTTCGGTAGAGGAGAATGCGCAGCTTCGCCACAGCCAAGCAAGCTATCTGCGGCTCGTGTTATCGCCCACGCTCACCCGTGAAATGCATGCATCCATGGCCCGTGAAACGGGTCTCCGTCATAACCATATCGGCCTACCCGCGGAAACGCTCTCGCAATCCTTTCAGATCTATCGGACGACCTTGGAAAAGATGTTGTATCCGGAAATCGAAAATCGGACGATGCTGCGTACCCTCATTATGGAAAGGCTCAATAACGATCAATCCTGGCAACTCATGGCCTACACGGAAGCGGAATCTCAGCGATCCTCCGCTATGGAAGATTTGGGACTCATGCTCAACGAAGTGGCCAATCTGGGGGATCTGATCCAAGGCATCCTGGACAGAATCATCGGCATTCCAGGCATCGTTGGCACCGAGATCATCACGATCGACAACAATCTCCACACGGAATGCGCCTTGAGTCTTGGAAAATCATTATATGTGGAGGTGACCCAACAAAAAGATCACCGTGCTGCGCGCAGCGCGAACTCCGAGAGCACCCTGCTCAGGGCGTGGCAAACCGAAAGTCCCGTGCGCATGGACAGCATGCAAAAAGAAGGCGAACTCAGCCCCCGGCTGCGCACCTACGCCGCAAAAAAGGGGATACGCTCATGGGCCATCTATCCCATTCAGGACAGCATAGGCGCACCGCAGTTCCTCTTATCCCTCTATAGTGCCTGGCCTGGTTATTTCAGATCGGGTACACAACAAAGTTTTTGGTACTCACTCAAGCGGCAAATCGGAAACCAGGTCGATCTCATCAAAAGAAGCAGCTTGATTAAAGACAGGCTGCTCACCCCGCAGAAGGATAGACAGCGTTACCGCCAATTGTTGCAGGGGAACGGCCTGGAAATGTGGTATCAGCCCATCGTGAACCCCGCGACACAACGCGTTGTTAAAGTCGAAGCGCTGGCGCGACTCCGGGATGGCGACAGAATAGTCTCGCCATATCATTTTTTACCCGCCTTTGGCAGTGCCCAGTTGGCCTTGCTGTTTGAGAAAGGGCTCGATCATGTATATCACGATGCCCAACGATGGGCCATCGAGGGCATTTTCCCCGAAGGGGTTTCCATCAATATGCCGCCGGTGGCCTTGCAGGATGCCAATTTCATCCAACATCTCGCGGCGTGGGGGATGACCCATCTGCCTTCCGCATCCACGCATCCCCCACAAACGCCCGTCCACATCACCCTGGAAATTCTGGAAACGGATATACTGGACGAGGCCATGGCGTACGAGCAGATCGATCTGCTGAGACGATCGGGATTTCGCATCGCACTGGACGATGTGGGTAGCGGCGAATCTTCTCTGAGAAGATTACGGACGTTACCGATCGATGAGATAAAAATCGATCAGTCTTTTATCCGCTCTTTGGACACCAATCTCGATGTCATACGTTTTGTGTCGGTCTTGGTCGATCTGGCCGACGATTTGCACTTGCGGTGTGTTGCCGAAGGTGTGGAAAACGCGATCATCGCGGACATGGTGGCCAGTGTGGGGCATCCCTTATTGCAAGGATATCACTACGCCAAACCCATGCCCCATGAGGAGATCGCGCCATGGTTGGCAAACCATGAATTCTCGGAAAAGCCGATATATCCACATACGTTACAAGGCTGGTATTCCCAGCTGGTGGTACGCCAGAGAATAATTCGTAGCGCCTTATCACAAATACCATCCATGCTCGATATTGCCGCCATTCAGATGGAAAGCGAGAATTCCATTCGCGAGTTTCTTCGTATTTTGTCCGTTCCCGAGGGACCAGAAAATAATCTCTTGAATGCACACGACCTTTATTTCAAGGCGGCACTTGGCATTGCAGAAAAGAGTCCTGGCGCGGAAAAGAAGGGCGACAGTTTCGCCTTTTTGGATCTCGCCGGCAACGCGCTCCGCTTATGCGTGTATGATGTGCTGGGTATCCAGCGTTAACCCGCATGCCGGGTTTTATAGGCTTTATTGCATGATCACGCCGAGAAGTGCCATACAGGGATCATCGTGAATTTCGGCATTGTCTTTCTCGTCGCCAGCCTGGTATTCATCGGTCTCTTCAGCCAGTGGCTCGCCTGGCGGGTCAAGCTGCCCGCCATTCTTTTTTTGTTGATACTGGGCATCCTGCTCGGACCCATTCTCGGCTGGTTGCGGCCAGACGAGGTTTTCGGATCGTTGCTTTTTCCCGCCATTTCCCTGGGCGTGGCCATCATTCTCTTTGAGGGCGCCCTATCGCTGCGTCTGAGCGAACTCCGCGGCCTCGGCACGGTCATCCAGCGCCTGCTGAGTTTGGGTGTGTTCAGCACCTGGGCAATCATCTGTGTCGCCACCCACTGGCTTGCGCATTTCCCCTGGCCCATGGCCATCCTTTTTGGCGCGGTCACCGTGGTCTCCGGCCCCACGGTCATCGCGCCCATCCTGCGTAGCGTCCGCCCCAATGCCAATATTGCCAAAGTGCTGCGCTGGGAGAGCATTCTCATCGACCCCATCGGCGCGCTGCTCAGCGTAATTGTATTTGAAGCGCTAGTGGCCCACAGCGCCGCTACCGTGTCCCTGGGTGAGGCGGGTTTGAGCTTTCTGCGCATTGTGGCAGTAGGCATTGCCCTGGGAGTGGCGGGTGGCCTTACCCTGGGGCGGATACTGCGGCGCCGGGTAGTGCCGGATTATCTGCACCCCCTCCTCGTCTTGGCGGGCGTGCTCATGATCTTTGCCCTGGCCGATGCCCTGGCCAAAGATTCTGGCCTGCTGGCGGTCACCCTCATCGGCATGGTGCTCGCCAACATGCGTGACGTACCCCTGGACAATATCCTGGACTTCAAGAAGAGCCTCTCCATCTTGCTGATCTCCCTGCTCTTCATCATTCTGGCGGCACGCTTGCATCTCACGGAGATTCGTGCGGTGCTCGGACCCGGGCTCAGCTTACTCGTAGTCATTCAAATCGTCTCTCAACCCATCAAGGTCGCTCTCGCTTCCTGGGGATCGGAACTGAACTGGCGGGAACGTATCCTCGTCGCCTGGATTGCACCGCGTGGCATCGTCGCCGCAGCCACTGCGGCGGTGCTCGGACAAACCTTGCAGGCGATCCGCTATCCCCATGCCGCGCTCTTCGTTCCCCTGACCTTCGCGGTCATCATCGCCAGCGTTCTTCTGCCCAGCCTCACTGCCAGACCTCTGGCCAAGCTATTGAATGTGGATGAGAAAGAACCACAGAGCATCCTCATCATCGGGGCCAACTCGGTTGCGCGGGCCATTGCCAAGGCCCTGGATCAGGCGGGCTTCGCCTGTCTATTGCTAGATAACGACTACACGCAAATCCGCGCGGCGCGCGCGGCGCGCATCAACACCTTTTACGCCCACCCTGTTTCCGTGCAAGCAGATCGTCATCTCGATTTGCTCGACTTTGGCTACATGCTCGGTTTGGCCGAAGACCACGCCCTCAACATCATTGCCAGTATGCGTTACAAACCGGAATTCGGCCTGGACCATGTCTTTATCCTGACCGACAAAAGCGCCATGACCGGGAGCGACCGACAGCAGGTGGCAGCGCCCTACCGCGGGCGCTATCTGTTTGATGGAGAGGTGACCTACGCACGGCTCTCGCAACTATTGGAGAGCGGTTGGCGAATCCAGACCACGCTCCTGAACGATGACCTTTCCTGGGACGCCTATCAAGAGCAGCACAACAGGCAGGGTTTCCTGCCCCTCTTCGTGGTCACTGCAGAGCATGGCCTGCACGTGCTGCAGGCGGGCGAGACCATTGCCCCGGCGAGCGGCGATCGCATCCTGGCGTTGACTGCCCCACCGGCGGCGCCATCGATCGACGAACGGGACTGAAAAAAGTCAGGCGGGCTGCGGTTCCAGAGCGCCGATGCGCTCCAGTTCTCTACGCAGCGTTGAAGGATCTTTCCCCAGCAACTCCGCGACGGGTAATCGCAGCATCGCTTCGATGCGGTGGCGCAGGATGCGATAGGTGATGTCGAAAGCAGCCTGAATCTCCACCTCGCCGCCTTCGGCCTTGGCCGGATCTTCCACGCCCCAGTGCGCCCGCAGGGCGGGTCCAAGATAGGCGGGACAGGTTTCACCGGCGGCGCTGGCACAGACGGTGATGACGATATCCGGTGTTTCTTTGAGATCGTCCCAGGCTTTACTGTGCATGCCTTCGGTACGGATTCCCTCGCGCTGCAACAGCGCCAAGGCACGCGGGTGCACATACCCGGTCGGATGACTGCCCGCACTCCCCGCATGCAGGGCAGGCATGGCGAGTGCATTGAAAGTAGCCTCGGCCAGAATGGACCGACAGGAATTGCCGGTGCAGAGAAAAAGAATTTCCGGAATTTTCATCACTGGGTTCCTTGTCAGGTCAAAGGCGAGATAGATTCGGTCGCCGTGGACAAACCGCAGTCTTGGGCGCCGCTACAGCAGTTTTCTGTGAGGTATGCCACGAGCGCGCGCACCACCGGCATGGCAGCACGATAGCGTTGATAACGGCCCTCACGCTGTACCGTCACCAGTCCCGCGTGCTGCAGGCTCTTCAGATGAAAGGAGATGCCGTTATGAGACTGGTCCAGACGCTCGGCAATCTCCCCGGAAACCAACCCCGCGGGTTCCTGTTCCACCAATAAACGAAAAATCTCCAAGCGCACCGGCGAGGCAAGGGCTTCCAGGCGGGCAACGATTTGACCAGGGTCTTGTGATGTTTCCATGACATAATCCACGAACGTTATTTGTAGTATTGACATGTATTCGCCTCTCGTCAAGACTACGCGTTGATCATTTGCTCTGGAGATGTCTGATCCATGCTGGCCCTACTCATCTTTCTCGTCACCCTGACTCTGGTCATCTGGCAACCCAGGGGATTAAGCATCGGTTGGAGCGCCATGGGCGGTGCCGCGCTCGCGTGGGCTACCGGGGTCATCGCCTGGAGCGACATTCCCATTGTTTGGCATATCGTCTGGGATGCCACCTTCACCTTCGTGGCATTGATCATCATCTCCCTGGTCCTGGATGAAGCCGGCTTCTTTCACTGGGCGGCCTTGCATGTGGCTCGCTGGGGTGGCGGTCATGGACGCCTGCTGTTTCCACTCATCGTCGTGCTGGGGGCGGCCATCGCGGCAGTGTTCGCCAACGACGGCGCGGCACTCCTCCTCACTCCCATCGTCATAGCCATTCTGCTCCGCCTGGATTTCACCCCAGCCGCCACCTTCGCCTTCGTCATCGCTACCGGTTTCGTGGCCGACACCACCAGTCTGCCCCTGATGATTTCCAATCTGGTCAATATCGTCAGCGCCAATTATTTCCACATCGGCTTCGATCGCTATGCGCGGGTCATGGTACCGGTGGATCTGGTGGCCTTGGCGGCGACTCTCGCGGTGCTCTGGCTTTATTTCCGGCATTCGGTACCCCGCCACTATCCCCTCCGCGATCTACCGCAGCCGATCTCCGCCATCAAGGATCCTCTGGTTTTCCGGGCCAGTTTTCCGGTGCTCATCCTACTCCTCGTTGCCTATTTCGTTACCGCCCAATGGCAGGTGCCAGTTTCCGTGGTGACCGGTGCCGGCGCCTTGACCCTGCTGGCCTTGGCCGGGCGCTGGCTGCAGGGGGGGCGGGGAACGCGAATCTCCGTGCGCAAAGTGCTGCATGAAGCACCCTGGCAGATTGTGGTGTTCAGCCTGGGCATGTATCTGGTGGTTTATGGCCTGCGCAACGCCGGACTCACGGATTATGTGGCGATGGCCTTGCGCTGGTTCACCAGCCATGGCACGGTGGCGGCGGCTCTGGGGACCGGTTTCCTGGCGGCTTTCTTGTCTTCCATCATGAACAACATGCCCGCGGTACTGGTGGGGGCCCTCGCCATTCATCAACTGCCGGTGGGCGCCGATCCCATACTGCGGGAAATCATGATCTACGCCAACATCATCGGCTGTGATCTGGGCCCCAAATTCACCCCCATCGGCAGCCTCGCAACCCTGCTGTGGTTACATGTGCTGGGCCGTAAAGGCGTGACCGTAAGCTGGGGGCAATACATGAGAACGGGTCTGCTCATCACCCCGCCGGTACTGCTGGTCACGCTGCTGGCACTGGCGTGGTGGTTGCCCTTGGCTTGAAACCAGAAGGAGAAAAGGAAATGTTGGATAAACTGCCTCATGTGGAGGATCGTCTTTTACAGATACCGGACCCACGGCACTGGCAAGGCACTGACGGGGCGTCACATGCGCCGCGCATTCTCCTGCTGTATGGCTCCAACCGGGAGCGCTCCTACAGCCGCCTGCTCACGGAGGAGGCCGAGCGTCTGCTGCAACATTTTGGTGCGCAAACACGGATTTTCCATCCGGCGGGTTTACCCCTGCCCGACGATGCTCCGGCCACCCATCCGCAAGTGCAGCAATTGCGGGACTTGGTTTCGTGGTCCGAGGGGCAGGTCTGGTGTTCGCCGGAGCGGCATGGTGCCATGTCCGGCGTATTCAAATCCCAGATCGATTGGATCCCCCTCAATTCCGGAGCGCTACGCCCCACGCAGGGTAAAACCCTCGCGATTTTGCAGGTCTGCGGCGGTTCCCAGTCGTTCAATAGCTTGAACCAGATGCGCGTATTGGGACGATGGATGCGGATGGTCACGATACCCAACCAGTCTTCGGTGCCCAAGGCATTTCTGGAATTTGATGATACCGGACGGATGAAACCCTCGCCTTACTATGATCGTCTGGTAGACGTGATGGAAGAACTCATGAAATTCACCCTGCTGTTACGGGGGCACGGAGAATACCTGCTGGACCGCTATTCCGAACGTAAAGAATCCGCTGAAGAACTGTCCAGACGGGTCAATCAGCCCGCCACTTGACGTGGGCCGAGGTTATAGCGCCTGACCCCGCCTTCAGGACCACCAGGAACGCTCAAGCGACCAGCCGACCGACGGGATACGCGGCCTGCCCCGGTCTTCCTGGATCTGAGACCAACCGTGGCCCCCAGCCCTTGGGGACGTTTCGGCCACCCAACCACCCGCTCGTGACCCACTCCACTACGGAGTGGAGGTTCGCCCCGTTTACTGACTCGCACCTTGGAGCTTGATGGGCTTCCCCTGAGACAGATCGGTCAGGTAGGTCACCAGCGCCACCATTCTTGGCCCATCAGAGGATAACGGCATCCCGTGGAGGGCGTTGGCTATACAGGAGTTGACCTGCATCTCCAACGTTATCACCTTTCCAGCCCGCTTATTATAGCGGGGGAAGGTCGCCGCGGCGCCGATAAGACTTGGAATCTTTTTGCCCGATGGCAACATGCCTTCCACGCGCCCGCCACCTCGGTGGCATGTCATACAGCTATTCCCGTTGACACCCAAGGAAGTCGCAGCAAACAACTGGCTTCCTTCATGAATGGTCGTTTGCATTGGATTCTCGGCCGCTGCCAACGCTGGGGCCGTAAAAGCCAATGCACATACAGCCACCGCTGCCGAAATATATGACATTTTACATAGAGTCATAATGTTACGCGGAGTCCCTGGCATTCGCGCCAGGTGGGTAGCTCGGCAGGCACCGTAAAACACCCGCCCTCCTCCGCACCTCCTTTTTTTGTAACGCTACCTGCAGTTATAATGGCTTTCGGTATCCTTCAGATGGTGGTACGGCATCCTTCTCCACCATGCCCCAAATCCCACCGACACGAGTGTAGCTCCGCGTAAAACAGCGTGCAATAGTGACCCGCTTTTCGCTGCGCCCATCAACATGCGCCGTTCGGAAAGTGTCCCGGCGGATTGGATAAATCACAGACAAAGTTGACGCGTGGCCAGCAAACGCTATTTTGCAGATCACGCACGGATACAGCGGTTATCCGGTGGAGGGACACAGCCTCCAGCCACTAAGCCACCTTGATGCGAGCGCGACGCGCGCCGAGCGGCACCGAACGGTCCTGCTGGTTTTCGGCGACCGCTGGGAATCCCGCCATGAGGCGATCGGAGAGATACGCCCCAAAGTCTTTCCCAACCCCGGCATGGCGCAGGGCAAATTCGACAATCGCCTGGAGGTAACCGAGCTTATCGCCACAATCAAAGCGCCGGCCTTCGAATTCATAACCCAGCACTTGCCGCTCCACGGCCAGACGCGCAATGGCGTCCGTCAACTGAATCTCCCCTCCGGCACCGCTGGGGAGATCTTCGAGGAAGTCGAATATTCTGGGCGGCAGCACATAACGACCCACCACGCCCAAGGTAGACGGCGCGTCGGATGGCGCTGGCTTTTCGACAAGGTCCGCGACCCGCGCGATGCGCCCCTCCCGACTGTGCGGACGAATGATTCCGTAGCGATGGGTCTCTTCTCGAGCGACATCCTGGATAGCCAGGATCGCCGCCTGATAATGGTTGAACTGTTCGATCATTTGCAGCAATACGGGACGTTCAGAAAGAATCAGATCATCTGCCAGTAATACGGCAAAGGGATGCGCACCGACGACATCCCGCGCCATAAGCACGGCATGCCCCAGACCAAGGGCGTAAGGCTGACGAATAAAGGTGGTGGTGACTCCCCGCGGAACTATCTCTCGCACCTCTTCCAGCAGCGCTGTCTTGCCACGCCGCTCCAATTCCGTCTCCAATTCATAAGCCACATCGAAGTGGTCCGCGATGGCCCGTTTACCGCGCCCGGTAATGAATACCAGACGGTCACAGCCTGCCACCAATGCTTCTTCGACAGCATACTGAATCAATGGCTTGTCGACAATGGGCAGCATTTCTTTGGGAGTGGCCTTCGTCGCGGGTAAGAAGCGGGTGCCCATTCCCCCCACTGGGAACACGGCGGTTCTGACGGAAGCGTGGATCTCGCTTGAAGAAATAAATCCCATGAATCACCTCATTCACTCTCTGAAGCCCAAGGATCCGAGCGGACTCGGCTGATCACCCACAGCAAGGCGGTGCGACTGCGCTTTCACCCCGATGCTCTATGCAAAGATCATACCAATGGATTATGGGTTGAATATTGCGGTGTTACCAAAGTGGTCGGTGCTGCTCATCCAGACCAGGCAATAAATATGCAATAAATATGATACAAAAAAGTGGGGGGTTTCCTATAAAACTTAATATAAACATTGTATTGTTCATGAGTTCCAGAGGAGAACGCATGTGTTACACGCGCCCTGAACATCCCCATCGATCTCTAGGGACATCACCGGTATTTATTGTCTCGGCAGTGCCCCCTTCGGAGTGCCGCCCGGAATGTCTCGCGCACGCACCTCGCGCGACTGATTTGAAGTCCCCGGCGTTCAGGAAAAACCCCGCATCCGCGGAAGGCTGAACGATACTCGGGCGCCGGAGACAGGAGAGGAAGCCGAGGAAACGGGCCTGGAACCCAGTCACAGCGATCACGCGAGATCGACATGCCGGGACTTTGGGCCTTTCCACGCGGGAACCCTATCCTGCCGGTTGATCATTCTCCGCCAAGGCGGTGGCGCGGTCGGCAGATGCGCGACCGCTTAGGATCGGGGTCATCCCGGGTATCAGGTATGCTGGGTCTCCTCCCACCACCGGTGCAAACCGGGAATATCCACCACCACCTCTTCTCCCGATCCATTCCCCTGCAACACATGTGCGGGTGCCGCGACTTCCCCTAAATGATCCAGAACACGCAGCGCGGCACTGAAATCCTGTCCCGCGGTGTACTCCGTCTGCGTGACGATCGTCGCAAGCCCGGCGCCTTGGGCAGACTGCAAACCATTCGCGGAATCCTCGATGGCCAGACATTCCGTGGCGGGCAGCCCCATCTCCCGCAACACATAGGCATAAATGTCCGGAGCGGGCTTCTTACGGGGCACGATATCCCCCGCGCCAATCGTATGAAAGCGCTGCGCTGCCTCAACGCCCAGAGTACTCCGCAACAAAGCCTCGACATTGGCCGGCGTGGTCGTGGTGGCGATGGCCAGAAGCAGGCCATGCGCCTGCGCCGCGTCCAGGAGACGCGCCACACCTGGACGCAATGGCAACAGCCCAGCGTTGATCATCTCCACGTAGTGGTCCGTCTTTTGCCGATGGATGGCCACGATATCGGCATCACTCAATTGAGGCAGATGCGGATGCGCATTCAGATAGGCGCGCAGGCGTTCCTTCCCTCCGGTAACCTTGAGGTAGTGGCCATAAGTAGGCACATCCCATGAAAAGGGCAGACCGGCCGCGGCGAAGGCCCGATTGAAAGCGACCCGATGCGCGTCCCGTTCGGTATCGGCCAAGGTTCCGTCGACATCAAAGATCAATGCACGCAAGGGCATTAAGGTTTCTCCTGATTTTACAGTGAAAAAGCCACGGCCATCGGGCAATCCCCCGGTGCCCAAGGAAAACTGGGCGTCATTGTAACCAACCGGCCACGGATTGCCAAAACCGCCATTCTCTGTTAAACGTAAGCGGATTTACCACGAAGATAGGAAGCCATCCAATGGATCAAAGTACGCTTCAGCCCGCGAAGACAGCGCCCGGCGCCGCACAGCAGTTCACCGCCTTCACCCCCTATGAGTCCACCTCCGGCGAGGAGTACATGAGCCCTGCGCAGATTGCTCATTTTCAAAAGATTCTGGAGGACTGGCGCCGTGAACTGATGGCCGAAGTAGATCGTACCGTACAGCACATGCAGATGGAGAACGTCAATTATTCCGACCCCAATGACCGGGCCAGCCTGGAAACCGATATGGGCCTCGAACTGCGCGCCCGTGACCGGGAACGTAAACTGATCCGTAAAATCACCCAGGCCCTTGACCGTATCAAGGCCGGCGAGTACGGCTATTGCGAAAGTTGTGGTGTCGAGATTGGCTTGCGCCGTCTCGAAGCCCGCCCCACGGCCACCCTCTGTATTGATTGCAAGACACTGGAGGAAAAACGCGAAAAGCAGATCGCACAGGACTGACGTGCGCCTGCTGGTCCGCAACGCCCGCATTGCCCTGCCCTCCGGTGAACTTTATCATGGCGATCTTTTCGCCGAGGGTGGTCGCATCGCGGCCATAGACCGGGATATCGGTCGCGATGCGGATACGGTTATCGAGGCCGGAGGCCATGTGCTGATGCCCGGTGTGATGGACCCGCAGGTGCACTTCCGTGAGCCCGGCAATGAACACAAGGAAGACCTCTCCAGCGGTTCACGCGCGGCAGCCAAGGGGGGGTTACCAGTTTCCTGGAAATGCCCAACACCAATCCGCCAACAACCAGTCCCGCCGCCCTGACGGACAAACTGGCGCGCGCCGATGAAAAATCCGTGGTGAATTACGGTTTTTTCATCGGTGCGACCCCGAATAATCTCGATCATCTGCTGGCGGCCGAAGCGGCTTGTGGCATCAAGATTTTCATGGGCGCCGGCACGGGTAATCTACTGGTGGACCAGGAAGAGGATTTGGATCGCATTTTCGCGCATGGACGCAAACTGATTGCCGTGCATGCGGAAGACGAAGCGCGCATCCGTGAGCGGCGCGCGCAGTTTATGGAGAACTGCGATCCTGCCGATCACTCCCGTATTCGCGATGAGCAATCCGCCTTGATGGCCACCGCACGGGCGGTGCGACTGGCGAAAAAATATCAGCGCCGTTTGCACGTGCTGCATTTGTCCACGGCGATCGAAACCGCGTTTCTACGGCGGGAAAAGACCCCATACATCAGTTGCGAGGCTATTCCCAACCACCTTTTCCTGACCACTGACGCCTATGCCACGATGGGGCCTCTGGCGCAGATGAATCCGCCGATCCGCAGTGAGCACGATCGCCAAGCCCTCTGGGAGGGTCTTCGCAGCGGTGTCATCGATTGTATCGCCACGGACCATGCCCCCCATCTGCTGACGGAAAAAGCCTTGGGCTACCCGCGCGCGCCCTCGGGTATGCCCGGCGTGGAAACCAGTTTACCTCTGATGCTTACAGCCATGCGCGACGGCCAATGCAGTTTGGCCGAGCTGCAGCGCTGGATGTGCTATAACCCGGCACGGCTCTACGGCGTGGCCAACAAGGGGCGCATCGCCATCGGCTGGGACGCGGACCTTACCCTGGTCGACATGACCCGTGAAAAGCCCGTTCGCAACGAAGAGATGTTCACCAGGGTGGGATGGAGTCCTTTCCATGGTCGAGTCCTGACCGGTTGGCCCATCTCCACCATTGTCGGAGGGCGGGTGGTTTTTGACAAGGGTGAAGTGCTTCCCAATGTACACGGACAATCGCTGCACTATGTGGCGTCGACGCCTATGCCGGCGGTGAGCTGAACGGGGAGTTTTTCCAGGCCGAGGGCGCTCACGTCATGCGTGCGTTTTCCAGAGATAAAGCGCCACGCCGCCGCCGCGAGGGCGTGCCTCCGGCGCGGTGTAGTACCCCAAAATCAGCAACACATGCCCCGCGTCATCCCAAAGCACAGGGACATTAGCGCGCCGACCCGGGGGAACTCCCGACTCCAGCAACAATTTCTTCAGGGGACGGTGACGGCCCTGTGCGGTGGCATAAAGTTCTCCATTACGGCGGCGGCGCCAGGTGAGCTGGACATCCGCATAACGGACGTCCAGCGCATGGCAGCAGGGATCATCCGGCGCAAGGTTCCGCAAGCCGGCCTGCCAACCCTGGAAAGGCAGGGTCATACCCGCGGCGGCACGCCATGGTCCCTCCCGCCATGTCGCTACCTCCGAGACATCCAACGCCGGTTGCGCCCAGGCGCGCAACTGGCCACCTTGCAACCAGGCAGATCCCCCCGCCCATTGAATCTGAACACCGCCTCGTCCCCGCCGCACCGCCTCCAGCAGCACCTCCAAACGCTCACGCGGGGGGACGGGGATCCGCAGCATCTGCAGCCAGCCCCGCACAAAGGTGCGTTGCGCCGCGGTGGATAGAGCCCTCAAATAGGGGAGAGCCAGCATATCCCTGGGGTGGCCAGGATAGTCCACCTGATATTGCCGCCAGTGCTGAGCCAACCATTCCGTGGCGATTTCCCGCATGTCGGCGAGATTATCCGCCGCGCGCGCGATATTCCGCGCCGCATGCGGCCAACCCAAGGCGCTGAATTGCGGCAACAGGGTGCGGCGCACACGCACACGGTCATAGCGCATATCGGCGTTGGCAGGATCGTCCAGAAAGGGCAAATGCCGCCGTTCCAGATAATCCCGCAGTACCCGTCGCGGCACATCCAGCAGCGGACGGACCAGAAATCCCAGGCCCAAAGACCGCCGCGAGGGCATGGCCGCCAGCCCCGCCACACCAGCGCCGCGCAAAAGCTGCAGAAGCACCGTCTCTGCCTGATCCTCCCGGTGCTGGGCGGTGAACAACCAATCACCCGGCCCCAGTTGAGCGGCCATCAGGGCATAACGGGCCCGCCGTGCCTGGTCTTCCGGTCCTTCCCCCGGGGTATGTTCCGGCAAACGCAGCAAGGTGCAGGGAACCTCCAAGGCGGCGGCCAGAACCTGGCATGTCCGCGCCCATCGGCCACTGTCCGGATGCCAGCCGTGATCCACATGCAGGGCATGCACGGGGTATCCCAAGGATGCCAATGCCGCGAGCAGGGCCGTGGAGTCACCGCCCCCACTATACGCCACATAGAGCTTGCAGCCCTCGGGCGGGCGCAAATCCCCGTACAGGCGAACCTGGAGACGCCGCTCCAGTTCAGGCCGCGCCGACGACTCCATAGTGCATCAGACGTTCATAGCGTGCGGTAAGTAGCTTGCCGGTGCCCATGGCTCGCAATTCCTGCAGATGATGGGCGAGGCGCACTTTTGTCAGCGCGAAGACGGCCTCCGGATCACGATGCGCGCCCCCCAAAGGCTCCGTCAGCACCTCATCAACCAGACCCAAACCTTGCAGACGGCGTGCGGTAATGCCCAAGGTTTCCGCGGCTTCGGCCGCCATGGAAGCATCTTTCCAAAGGATCGAGGCGCAACCTTCGGGAGAAATCACCGAGTAAACACTGTATTCCAGCATCAGCATCCGGTCGCCCACCCCAATGGCCAATGCTCCACCGGACCCTCCTTCGCCAATGACCGTGCAAATGATGGGCACCGCGAGATCCGACATCACCGCGAGGTTGCGGGCGATGGCCTCGCTCTGCCCACGTTCCTCCGCGCCAATACCGGGATAGGCACCCGGCGTATCGATAAAGGTGAAGACCGGCAACAAAAACCGCTCGGCAAGACGCAGCAGACGCAGCGCCTTGCGATAGCCCTCCGGCCGCGGCATACCGAAGTTGCGCTGAATCTTTTCCTTGGTGTCGCGGCCCTTCTGGTGCCCCATCCAGACGATAGGCTGACCGTTGAAACGGGCCAGACCGCCGACGATGGCCGGGTCGTCCGCAAAGGCGCGATCCCCCGCCAGCACCTGCACCTCCGTAAAAAGGGCCTGCACATAGTCCAAAGTGTAGGGTCTCTGCGGATGACGGGCCACCTGCACCGTCTGCCAGGCGCCGAGCTTGCCGTAGATACGCTGCAACTCCTTACGCGCCTTGACCTCCAGCCGACGAATTTCTTCGGCGATACCCGGCTGGTTGAGCGCATGGAGCTCCTCCACTTTGGCATCCAGCTCGGATACCGATTGCTCAAAATCAAGATAGTAGTTTTTCACAGTGGCTCCTTACAGCTTGGAAAGCACGACGGTCAGGCCGGACGCCGCGCCGATTGCCGGGCGCGTTCCAAGGGGGTGACATTATTGACGAGAATCGAGGCGGGTCGGTAGTCCCAACTCCAGCGGGCCGTGGGCGCCAATGCAGTCAAGGCCGCAACACAGTCGGGGACAGCGGCGAATCCCAGACCCTCCCCCACGCGCAGCTGGGCCATCACATCGTCACCGATACGCAGACGCAGGCGCAGCCCCGTGGCGCCGGGATACGCGCGGAGTACCGCAAGCAGGTCTTGCGGTGCCAGTGTGGCCGTGGCATCCAACTCCATGGTCAGTTGGATGGCCAATTCGGCACGGGCCGCAGTCATGTTCAGCACCCGCAATGCGCTGAGGCGCAAGCCTCCGGAGTAGCTGTCTTCTCCCGCTTCGCCCAACACCAGTACCGGCTCCTCGCCCTCGCCGACTTTACCTGCCTGTGCCCAGACCTCCGCAAAAACCACCACTTCCAAGCGGCCCAGACCATCGTCCAGGGTCAGAAAATAAATACGGTCGCCGCGCTTGGTCCGGGTGCTGCGCCGTGCCACCACCAGCCCAGCCACCAGCACGGTGGTTCCGGCACGGATGCCCGCCAGGGGTACGGCCCCCAACGCTGCCAGGTCATCCCGCAGACTATCCATGGGGTGACCACTCAGGTAGAAACCCAGGGTTTCTCGTTCCTGACGCAAGGTTTCAGCAAGGCTCCAGGGTTCGCAAAGCACCAGCGGCGGGGCCGCCGGCAGCGCCTCCTGTCCACTGAATAACGACTCCTGCTGACTCAACTGGCCATTCTGAAACTGCGCCGCCGCCTCGATGCAACTGTCCACCGAGGCGGCCAGACTGGCTCTCGACGTGCCCCAGTCATCCATGGCCCCCGCGCGAATCAAGGCGTCCAGGGCGCGCCGGTTGATTTTCTGCGCGTCTACCCGGCAGAGCAAATCGAAAAGACCTTCAAAGGATCCCTCTTCCCGGGCGCTGAGCATGGCATGAACGGCCGCGCGTCCAAGTCCCTTGACAGCACCGAGCCCAAAGCGGATATCACGCTCGCCCTCCGGCCGGAACTCCAGGACACTTCTCTGGATGCTGGGCGGTGCGATGTGCAAACCCATCCGCGTGCACTCGGCGATCATCGCCACCACCTTGTCGGTATGGTCCATATCGGCGGTGAGCACCGCCGCCATGAAAAACTGGGGATAGTGGGCCTTCAGATAAGCCGTCTGATAGGACACCAAGGCATAGGCCGCCGAATGGGATTTGTTGAAACCATATTCCGCAAACTTTTCCATAAGATCGAAGATGGCCCCGGCTTGTGCTTCCGCCAGCCCGTTTTTGCGGGCGCCGGCCAGAAAAATCGCCCGCTGCTGGGCCATTTCTTCCGGTTTTTTCTTGCCCATGGCCCGACGCAGCAGATCGGCGCTCCCCAGGGAATAACCCGCCAGCACCTGCGCGGCCTGCATCACCTGCTCCTGGTAGACGATCACCCCGTAGGTTTCCTTCAGAATCGGTGCCAGATCCGGGTGGAGAACGGTCACCTGCGCCTTGCCGTGTTTGCGGGCGATGAAGTCGTCCACCATACCCGATTGCAGGGGTCCGGGCCGGAATAGTGCCACGAGGGCGACAATATCCTCGAATGTATCCGGTTGCAGACGGCGCACCAGATCGCGCATTCCCGAGGACTCCAGTTGGAAGACCGCCGCCGTCTCCGTGGATTTCAGCAACGCGAACGTGGCCGGGTCGTTCAAAGGCAAGCGCTGAATGTTCAAGGGCTCCCGTCCACAGGCTGCGGCGTCCGCATTGATCAGTTTGACCGCCATATCGATGATGGTCAGGGTCCGCAACCCAAGGAAATCAAACTTCACCAGCCCCATCTTCTCCACGTCATCCTTATCCAGCTGGGTGACATTGCCGCCGCCTTCGGAACCGTCACTGAAGAGCGGGAGACGATCGGCCAGGGGCTCCGGTGAAATCACCACCCCCCCGGCATGGGTGGAGGCATGACGCGGCAGGCCTTCAAGACGCAGGGCGATATCCAGCAACTCCCGGACGTCATCTTCTTCGGCCTGCCGCCGCCGCAGTTCTTCGGATTCTTCCAGGGCTTTGGCCAGAGTCATACCCAGATCGCCAGGCACCAGTTTGGCCAACTGGTCCACGAAGCCGTAAGGCAAACCCAGCACCCGTCCCACGTCACGCACCACCGCCCGCGCTTTCATGGTCCCGAAGGTGATGATCTGCCCGACCCGGTCCCGCCCGTATTTGTCCGCCACATATTGAATCACGCGGTCCCGCTGGTCCATGCAGAAATCCACATCGAAGTCGGGCATGGACACCCGCTCAGGATTCAGAAAGCGTTCAAACAGCAGGCCATTGCCAATGGGATCGAGATCGGTGATGTGCAGTGCATAGGCCACCAATGATCCGGCGCCGGAACCGCGCCCGGGACCTACGGGGACGCCATTGTTTTTAGCCCACTGGATAAAGTCGGCAACGATGAGGAAGTAACCGGGAAAACCCATTTGCTGGATGACCCTCACCTCGCGCAAGAGCCGTTCCTGATAAGGCAACACCGCCTTCCCGCTGATGTTCAACTCCCGCAAACGCGCGTGGAGGCCCTGTTGGGCCGCTTCGTGCAGATAATCATCCACGGACTGACCTGCGGGGATGGGATAATCCGGGAGGGCATATTGGTCAAGTATCAGTTCCAGATTGCAACGGCGAGCGATCTCCACGGTGTTTTCACAGGCCTCCGGCAAATCCTCGAAGCGCAATCGCATTTCCTGCGGGTCCGGCAACCGGTGCTCCGGCGTAAAACGGCGCGGACGCCGCGCATCGTCGAGGGCATAGCCCGCCGCGATGCACTGCCGCGCATCGAAGGCCGCAAAATCCTCCGCGTCGAGAAAGTGCGCGTTATTGGTGGCTACGAGCGGTAACTCCAGCCTGCTCGCGAGCGCCACCGTGGCCCGTACCAGCGCTTCCTGGTCCGTCTCGCCATTACGTTGGATCTCCAGATAAAAGCGTTCGGGAAAGAGTTCGGCATACACCCGCGCACGCTTTTCGGCCCGTTCCGGATCGCGCGGAAGAGCGCGCCCGATTTCGCCCTGTCCGGCTGCCGACAGGGCGATGAGGCCGTCACTCCGCCCTTCCAGCCATGCCGCATCGATCTGCGGACGCCCGCTTCGATTACCTTCCAGGTAGGCCCGGCTCAGCAGACGACTGAGATTGCCATAACCGACTTTATTCATGCAAAGCAGCACCAGGCTGGCCGGACGCTCCGGTTCCACGGGATCATGAATCCAGATTTCACTGCCGATCACCGGTTTGACGCCCTGCCCCCGGGCCGCGTTGTAAAATTTTACCAGCGCAAAGAGGTTACCGTGGTCGGTGATGGCCACCGCCGGCATATCCCGCTCGGCGCAGCGCCTGGCCAGGGCCTTGACCGGAATGATCCCGTCCTCCAGGGAGTACTCGGAATGCACATGCAAATGGACAAACTGGGGAGCGCTCACCGCCATTCCTCCCAGGCGCGGTCCACCGGACCGAAGCCACGGCGGTGCAACGGACACGGTCCCCAGCGGCGGAGCGCCAGTTGATGCGCGACGGTGCCGTAACCCATGTGTCGTGCCAACCCATACTCGGGGTAATATCTGTCGAGCAACCGCATCTCCTCATCTCGTGCCACCTTGGCCAGAATACCTGCGGCGGCGATGGCATCCACCCGACCGTCGCCACCGACCAGAGTCTCTACCCGAAAACCGGGCGGCGCCTGGTTCCCGTCCACCAGAATACGTTGGGGCCGCCGGGGCAGAGCCGCGATCGCGCGCGCCATGGCGCGCAGGCTGGCCTGCAAAATATTGTAGCGCTCAATCTCCCAGACGGCAGCCCGGCTCACCGACCAGGCCAACGCCTCCGCACGAATACGTGCGGCCCAATGCGTCCGTGCCATCGCCGTCATTTTCTTGGAATCATCCAGACCATGCAGGGGCGCGCGCAGGATGACCGCAGCAGCCACCACCGGCCCCGCCAGCGGTCCCCGCCCCGCCTCATCCACTCCGGCACACTGGGGTCCCCAGTGTGCCAGTTCCGGTGCCCTTTTCACACAATCACCGGCTTCATGCCAGCATCTCGCAAAGCACTTGCCGCAATTGCTCCGGAGGACTTCCTTCCAGCAAACCGCGCAGTTTCTGCAGTTTCGCCACCTGCATGAGGCCCGCCGGACCAAAAAGCATTGCCAGGGCATCCGCCACCTGAACCGGCACAAAGGCATCCTGCAGAAACTCGGGATACACGAAATCTTTCAGCAGGATATTCGGCATGGCCACGCATGGTGTCTTGACCAAGCGCCGGGCAAAGGCAAAGGTGAGCGCGTTCAAGGCATAGACGACCACCGCCGGACGGCCCATAAGGGCCGTCTCCAATGTCGCCGTTCCCGACGCCACCAGCACCACATCCGCTGCCGCCAGCACCGTCTGCGTTTGCGTCGGCACGATCCACGCATCGCCGGGACCCGCGCCCTGCGCCCAGGCCCGCTCCCAGAGAGGGCGCAGTTCTTCCCGGGCCAGAGCGACCAATATGCGCAGGTCAGGCATCCGCTGGCGAAGCAGACGTGCCGTCTCGGCGTAACGCGAGGCCAGTCTCTCCAACTCGCCGCATCGGCTACCCGGCAAAAGGGCGAGCACCGGACCGGTATCGCCGGCCATACCCAGCGTCGATCTTGCGGTACCGCGATCCGGTGCCACCGCCGTCTCTGCCAGCAGGGGATGCGCCAGCACATGCACCGGCACCCCCGCCCGCTCATAGAGGGGCGCTTCGAAGGGGAACAGGACCAGCATGTGATCCACCACTTGCTTGATCCGATGAATGCGCTGCGGGCGCCAAGCCCAAATCTGCGGGCTCACCACGTAAAGCACCCGGATACCCAGCCGTTTCGCGGCCTTCGCCACCCGCAGGTTGAAAGCCGGATGGTCGATCAGCACCACGCAGTCCGGTCGCTCCGTTTGCAGATGGCGCAAAATCCGCGCGTAAAGGCGGCGCAAACGGCCATAGTGCCGTAACACTTCCACCAGGCCGATCACGGCCAGCACTTCACCATCGGCGATACTTTTCACACCCGCCTTCCGCAGGCGCGGCCCGACCACCCCGGACCAGTCTACATTCAACCCCGCCTGCACGGCATTCGCCAGGATTTCCAGCCCCAGATTCTCGCCGGAACGCTCTACCGCGAGGATGAAGGCCTTGCCCAAGACCTTAACCGTGCAGGGTACGACGGATCACGGCAGCGATCCGGGCAATCTGCTCCTCACGCAGTTCCGGAAACATGGGCAGCGAGAGCACGCGCTCCGCCAAGCCCTCCGCCACCGGGCAACAGGCTGGGGATTGGGGTGCAAACATTTTTTGCCGGTGACCCGGAATCGGATAGTAAATGGCGCTGGCGATGCCCTCCGCATGGAGGGCGGCCTTCACGATGTCCCGTGCGTGCAAGCGCAGGGTGAACTGGTGAAAGACATGATGATAACCAGGCGGCGATTCAGGCAGTTGCAGGTCCAAGTCGCCCAGGTGCTGCACATACCAGGCCGCCGCTTGCCGCCGCCCCGCGTTATAGGTCGCGAGGTGCGGGAACTCGGTTCGCAGAATCATGGCCTGCACCTCATCCAGACGGCTGTTATAACCCAGCACATCATGGTGATAAGTCTGCCAGGAACCATGGTTGCGCAATCCGTGCAGCTTGCGCGCCAACGCCGCGTCTGCGGTAACCACCATTCCACCGTCCCCCGCACCTCCGAGATTTTTGCTGGGAAAGAAGGAAAAGCAGCCGAGATCGCCGAAACCACCTACCCGCTGCCCGCCGATCCCGGCACCGATGGCCTGGGCGCAATCCTCCACGACCCGTAATCCATGTTGGTGCGCCAGCGCCATGATGGCCGGCATATCCGCAGGCAAGCCGTAGAGATGCACCGGAATAATCGCCTTGGTCCTGGAGGTGATGGCCGCCTCGATAGCGGTCACCTCCATGGTGTAGAAACGTGCGTCCACATCCACGAAAACCGGCGTGGCCCCCACATGCAGCACGGCTTCCGCAGTAGCTATGAACGTGAAAGTCGGCACGATCACCTCATCGCCAGGGCCGATGTCCAGAGCGCGCAACGCCAGCATCAGGGCATCCGTGCCGGACGCGCAACCCACCCCATAGGCCACACCCGAGAGATCCGCCACCTCCGCTTCCAGGGCACGGCCCTGATCCCCCAGAATGAAACCGGCCTGATCCAGAATTTTCCCCATCCCCGCCAGAATCTCTTCTCGCAGCGGCGCGAAATGCGCCCGCAAATCGACCATGGGAATTGCTGTATGTTGAGTCATTCATCACCGTCCAGACAAAGAATCACGCGCGCATCGCCACACGGCTAGTGCTGCAGAAAAGCGTCGACCGCCGCCCGCACCTGAAGGGCAGCCGCCAACACCCGCCGACCCGCCGCACCGTCGCAAAACACGGGGTGGCGAGACAGAACCGCGCTCAAGAAATCCTCGATTTCCGCCGCCAGGGCATCCCGTTTGGGTAAGTCCACGGTTTCATCCCGCACCCCGGGAATCCCCGGCACCGTCCCTGCTCCACGATGATAGACGTGCAGGGTGTTATTGGAAAAATCCACGGAAGCGTAACGATCCTGCCAGAAGATACGCATGCGCCGCGCCGGCTCCCGGACTACCCGCGAGGCCGCCAGATTTGCCACCGTGCCATCACTCAACGTCATCCAGGCATGAGCCATATCCGCCTTGTCCGTCACGGCTGCGACGCCGACGGCACGAACCTCCGCCGGTTCCGCGCCCGTCAGAAGCAGGGCCAGATCCAGATCGTGGATCATCAGATCCATGATGACATCGATATCCAGCGAACGGGGTTTGAAAGGCGCCAATCGTTCCGCTTCCAGGTAACGGGGCGCGCCAAAGCCCGCCTGGAGCAAATACCGAACCGCCGGATGCACCCGCTCGATATGTCCGACTGCCAGCACCAATTGGCGCTGCAGGGCCATCGCCATCAAGCGGTCCGCCTCCTCCGTATCCAGTGTGAAGGGCTTCTCCACCAGACAATGCACCCCCGCCTGGAGCGCGGCTTCCGCCACCGCAAAATGCGTGGAGGTGGGGGTCACAACGGACACCACATCCACCTCGGCCAACAGGGCATGGACGCTGGGAAAAGCGCGGCAGCCCACCTCCGCGGCCACCTCCGCGGCCCGCTCGGCATGCTGATCGAAAACCCCCGCCAGTTGCGAAAGCACCGCATACTTTTGGGCGTGGAAACGGCCCAGATGACCCACACCGATAACACCGCTACGCAGACTTTTCATGGCCGGGTGATTCCCCGCTTGCTGCTGCGAATGAACTCCAACAGATAAGCGATCTCCGGAGCGCTCAAACCGCGTCTCCGCACTTCGTCCATGGCATCTTCCAGACGTTGTCCGGAGCGAAACAACAGGCGATAAGCACGTTTGATCTGTACGATGGTTTCCCGCGAAATACCGCGCCGCGCCAAACCGCGCACATTGATCCCGTGCAGACTGGCATGATTCCCGGCCGCCATCATGTAGGGAGGAATGTCCAGAGGCGCCATCGTGCCGCCTCCCAGAATAGCGTGTGCGCCCACCCGTGCGTACTGATGCACCGCCGACAACCCACCGAGAATGGCGTGATCCTCCACACTCACATGCCCCGCCAATGTTGCCGCATTGGCCATTACCACCTGATCACCAATACAGCAGTCATGTGCCACATGACAATAAGCCATCAGGAGATTATGGTTGCCGATCCGCGTGATGCCCCCCCCTTTTACGGTACCCCGGTTGATGGTCACAAATTCCCGGATGGTATTATGCGACCCCACATGCAGCTCCGTGAACTCCCCCCGATAACCGAGGTCCTGCGGAGCGGTGCCGATAGAAGCAAACTGAAAGACATGATTGTGGACACCTAAACGGCTGGGGCCCTCGATCACGGCATGGGCCCCGATGCGGGAATGATCGCCGATTTCCACTCCTGCGCCAATCACCGCGAAAGGCCCGATCACGCAGCCGTCCCCAATCCGCGCCGAGGCATCGATCACGGCCTGGGGATGGATCCGCGCCGTCATTGCGCATACTCGCGCAGTGTCGCCATCAACAACGCGGAAGCGACCTCCACACCATCCACCAGTGCCACCGTTTCCATCTGCCACATGCCGGCACGCCGCCGACTCACATTGGCCACCAGCTCCAGTTGATCGCCGGGAGTCACCGGTCTACGAAAACGCGCCTTATCGATACCCGCGAAGTAGACCGTCGCGTTCTCACCATATTTATCTTCTGAAACAAAGGCGAGAAGAGCGGCGGCCTGCGCAAGGGCTTCGATGATGAGCACACCTGGCATGACGGGGAGATTCGGGAAGTGCCCCTCGAAATGTGGTTCATTCATGGTCACATTCTTCAACGCTCGCAGACGTTTCCCCACCTCTATTTCCACCACCCTATCCACTAGCAGCAATGGATAGCGATGCGGCAAACGTTTAAGAATATCCTGAATATTCAGTTCATTCACGATCAGACGACTCTCCGTTTGTGGATAAATTCTCGCCCGCGCCGCGCTCCAAACGCCGCACGCGCCGAAATAACAGATCCAACCCATCGAAACGCGCCGCGATGCGCCGCCAACGACTCACCTCTTGAGCCGGAATGACCCCCGAATAAATACCCGCACGACGCAACGAATGCGTGACTGCACTCTGCCCGGCGATTACACACCCATCGGCGATTTCGATATGTCCGGTGATCCCCACCTGGCCACCGATGCGGCAATGACGGCCTATGCGCGTACTCCCCGCAATACCGGTCTGCCCGGCGATCACCGAATGCGCACCAATCCGGACGTTGTGCCCGATCTGCACCAGATTATCCATTTTCACGCCATCCTCGATACACGTATCGTCCAGAACACCACGGTCGATACACGTATTGGCACCGATCTCCACGTTATCCCCAATGCGCACACGACCCACCTGCGGTATTTTCAGAAACTGGCCATCCGCCTCGGCAAAACCGAAACCATCGGCACCGATCACCGCACCGGCATGGAGGATGCAGTGCGCGCCCAGCTTGCAACCCGCATAGACCTTGACCCCAGGATAGAGGTGTGACCCGCGTCCCACTTCCACCGCCGCACCAATAAAGGTGCCCGCCTCCAACCAGACCTCCGCCGCGACCACCGCCCCGGCCCCTACTTGCACGTAGGCATCCACGCGCGCGCTGGGATCTATCTGCGCGTCCCGCGCCAGTTGTGCCGTGTGGTGCAGCCCTGGCCGGGGCACCAGCGGCGGATACAGATATTGCATGACTCGCGCGAATGCCGCATAGGGGTTGGCCGTCAACAGACACTGCCCAGGAAACGTTTGCGCCGCGGCGGGGGTGAGAATCACCGCTCCGGCCTGATTCGCCATCAACCGGCCACGCAGGCGAGCATCCTGATAAAATGTCAGATCCCCGCTCCCCGCCGTCTCCAGGGGGGCCAGCGCACGGATTCGATACGCGGGATCACCACGCAACTCCGCACCGGCCACTACCGCAAGCTCTCCCAGCAAGTATCCTTTACCGGTCACGCTACTTACCACTACCGGCCTTGCCAGGCATCGGTTTATTCGCCATCGCAGCGACCACCTGCGAAGTGAGATCAATGGCTCCACTCACGTAAAGCACCGATTTATCATTCAAAATGACGGTATAGTGTCCGGCACGCCCAATCCGGCTCACCACCTTGACCAGTTGATCCTGAATCCTTTTAAGAATCTGGTTGCGCTGATAACTCAGGCTGTCCTGAGCCTGTCGCTGGAACTGTTGCAAATTGAGAATCATGCTCTGCAATCGTGCCTCCCGCTCCTGCCGTTGCGCATTGGTAAGGTGGGGAAAATCTTTCTCCAAGGTTTTTTGCGCATCACCGATCTGTTGCCGCTTGATCTCGATTTCTCTTTGTTTCGCCGCCACCTGCTTGTTAAGGTTAATCGCACCCGCCCGCGCCTCCGGCAGTTCGCGCAACGCGCGATCGAGATCCACAAAACCAATCTTCAGGGGGGCGGCCCATGCCACTCCCGAAGCCAGCAGTATCAGCAGGATCACCCCTGTCCGCAATGACCAGCCCATCCCTTAACGCCACCCCGTCAAAAATTGTTGCCGACGGTGAACTGCAGGGGTTGAGTCAAATCACCCGGCCGCTTGTTGAGCGGCACAGCAAGCGACAGGCGCAAGGGGCCCATCGGGCTGATCCACAGAAAACCGACACCGGCCGTCGTTCGCATTTGGCCCAAACCTGGGAAGTAGTTGTTGCTGTAGTTGTAGACCGAGCCACTGGTATTTGCCTCCACACCATAAACCCACCCGCTGGCCAAAAACAATGACATTCGGAAATTGCTATCGCTTGCAAGGCCCGGTAGCGGGAAATACAGACTGGTATTGAACAGCAGTTCACGGGTACCACCCACCGGATAACCGCCCACCTGTGGTCCCAACGAATACGTTTGATAACCCGGCAGGGTGGTCGGACCACCCAGATAGTAATTATTGAAGAATGGAACCTGCTTGCCCCCGTAGCCGTTAATAAATCCGTAACGTCCACCCACACCGGCCGTCAGCCAGGAATTAATGGGATGGTAGTAGTCGGCTTTGATCTCCGTCTTGTACCAACGCAGCTTCGCGGGGGGGACCGCCGCCTTGAGCGACAGGCTTCCATAGAACCCCTTGGTGGGGAAAATGGGTGAATTCCGACTGTCATACGTCAGGGTATCACCCACGGTCAACGCGGTGGCGGTACGGCCAAACGTATTGACATAATTTTGGTAGATGTAGGGAGAGTTAGAAAACAGATTAATCGTCGTATTACTGAATCCCAGCGACATATAGTCATACACATACTGCATCACCGGAATACCCAGTGTTACGGTGCCGCCATAATCGATCTCCTGATAAGGGGCGACGGACAGGATGGACAGATTGGTGTTGTTCATATACAGATTAAAGCCCAGACTGACGCCATCCGGCGTAAAATACGGGTCTGTGAAGGAAAGGTTATACGCCGTCCCCAGACCACTCACATTCGCCGAGAACGCCAAGGCATTACCGGTCCCCATGAAGTTGTTCTGGCTGACAGATCCGTTGAACATGATACCGTAGGCATTGGAATAACCCACGCCGATACTGAAACTGCCGGTCGGTCTTTCGCTCACATGGACGTCCAGATCCAGTTGATCAGGATGCCCGGGAACCGGCACCGTCTTGGTGTTGATCTTGTCGTAAAAACCTGTCTGCTGCAGGCGCATCTTGGAACGTTTGATCAGCGCGCCGTTATAGAGCGCGCCTTCCATCTGGCGGAATTGACGCCGCACCACATAGTCCCGGCTTTTGTTGTTGCCAGTAATCTCAATACGGCGAATATAGACCTTGCGACCCGGGTCCACCTCAAAGTTCAGAGCCACTTCGTGGGTTTTCGCATTCACTTTGGGCACCGGCGTGGTATTGGCGAAAGCATAGCCCAAGTTTCCCAACTTATTCGCAATGGCACTATTGGTGTCGTTGATCTTGGCGCGCGAGAACAAATCCCCTGGCTTGATCTCGACCAGTTTTTCCAGTTCCGGTTTGGGCACTATCAAGTTACCGCTCAAATTCACGGACTGGACATGATAGACATCACCCTCATGCACATTGATGGTGATATAAACAAAGCGTCGATCCGGAGACACCTGTACTTGACTCGATTCCACATCGAAATTCAGATAGCCACGATCCAGATAGAAATTATGCAGCTTTTCGAGGCCTCGCATGAGCTTTTCCCGGGAGTAACGATCATTTTTAGTGAAAAAAGAGAAAGCATTCGGCGCACCGACACTGAACAATCCGCGTAACCGACTTTCACTGAAAGCGTGATTGCCAACAATGGTCACCTGCTTGATCGTGGCCTGCTCGCCCTCTTGCGCATCGATATGGATCGCCACCCGGTTACGCGGGAGTTTTTCGACCCGCGCATGAATCTTGGCATTGTAGTAGCCCATGCCTTCGTATTGTTCTTGCAGGCCACGCACCACCTGGTCGAGCACCGAACGATTAAAGATTCGCCGATCCACCAGTCCGAGTCCTTTAAGGGTGCCATTGACCTCACTTTTAGAGAAGGCCTTTATGCCCTTCAAATGGATACTGGCGATGATGGGCCGTTCCTGCACGATCACCAGCAGGGTGCCACCGGAACGAGCGATGGTCACGTCCTTGAAGAAACCTGTGGAATACAGCGCCTTGATGGCCTGCTGCGCCTGCTGGTCATCCACTTGATCGCCAATATGGATGGGCAGGTAATTATAGACCGTGCCAGGAGCGATATGCTCCAGGCCGCGAATTTCTATATTTTTGACCGTAAAGGGCGTAAATGCCCAGGCGGGTATTGCCCAGGCGGCGGTGACGCAAGCCACACCAGCGGCGAGAATTACGGGGGAGGCCAAACTGAGGCTGTATTTTTTCACGGGTTCAGCAGTCTCATAATATCATTGTAGAAGGCGAAGGACATGAGCATCAGAAGCAGCACTATACCGATCTGCTGCGCTTTTTGCACCACCACCGCGGGGAGTGGCTTGCCACGTACCATCTCTATGGCGTAAAACACCAGATGCCCGCCATCCAGAATAGGGATAGGCAAGAGATTGAGCACCCCGAGACTGATGCTCACCAGCCCGAGGAAGGATAAAAATGGCGCCAAACCGGCTTGCGCCGATTGACCGGCGAATTGCGCTATGGTGATCACTCCGCTGAGGTTGTCCGGGGAGACGAAGCCCTGCACCATCCGTACGATCATTTCCACCGTCATGAACGACATCCGCCAGGTGGTTCGCGCACCATAGATCAGCCCTTCCCATGGCCCGCGTTCACGCAGCACCACCAGACTTTTGGGCAGCGGCGCCATGACGACGCCGATACGTCCCACCGATTTTCCGCTTTTATCCAAAAATAATTGCGGGGTCAGACTGACGGCGTTGGCCACCCCCTGCGCGGTCACGTAGCGCAGGTGGATGACTGTATCCGGGTGCGACACCACCTGTCGCGCCAGATTCTGCCAACTGGAAATATGCTGACCATTCACCGCAACAATGCGGTCTCCGGGCTGCAACCCGGCCCGCTGTGCGGGACTATGGGGTTCCACCGCACCGATGACGGCCGGCAGATAGGGCTCCATACCGACCCATTTACGGATGAAGCCCGGCCCCACGCTGTCCGCGGGGAGCGTTTGCAAGGGCAACACGTGACTCACCCGAGCACCGTCACTGCGCGTGGTCTGCAACGTCACCGGCGTGCGCGCGATGGCCGCCGACAGCAGACCCAGACGCATATCCTCCCAGGTGTACACCGGCCGCCCATTCAGCTTCGTGATCCGTTCACCCGGTTGCAGTTGCGCCTTGGCCGCCAGCGAATGATCCTGCACCAAGCCAACGATGGGCGCCAATCCGGGAATGCCCAGCCAGGCCACCCCGGCGTAGGCGAAAACGGCCAGCAAGAGGTTCGCCACCGGCCCCGCCAGCGCGATGAGGAAACGCCTACCCGGCGCCAGCGCGTCAAAGGCCCGCTTGCTGTCTTCCGCGGAGATGGGTTCACCGCCCTGTTCGCCCAGCATTTTGACGTAGCCACCCAGGGGCAGCGCCGCGATCACATACTCCGTCTGATCGCGCCCCCAGCGGCGGCTGATCAGGGTTGGACCAAAACCAATGCTGAATTTAAGTACCTTGACACCCATGGACTTGGCGACGGCGAAATGTCCCGATTCGTGCACCAGTACGAGAATGCCTATGGCCAGAATGAAGGCCCCTATGGTTTCAAGCGTCTGCATTCGCCCTCAGGAAGACCGCCGCCTGCTCGACTCCTGTCCAGACAGGTGGCGAACCGCGCTGGCCCGGGCCAAGCGATCGATTTCCAACACGCCGTCCAGATGATCCGGGGCAGCCGGCTGTAAATCCGTGAGCGTCTCCTCCACAACCGCCGCAATCCGGGAGAAGGACAGGGCCCCGTCCAGGAAGGCCTGCACCGCGACCTCATTCGCCGCATTCAGCACGGTCGCCGCGGCGCCACCGGCACGCAAGGCATTGAAGGCCAAAGCCAGGCACGGAAAGCGCTGCAAATCCGGCTCCTCGAATCGGAGATCCGGACCCCGCGCCAAATCCAGCGAAGAGACCCCGCTCTCCATCCGTTCCGGATAGGCCAATGCATGGGCAATGGGGGTACGCATGTCGGGGTTGCCCAATTGCGCCAGCACGGAGCCATCCACATACTCCACCATGGAGTGAATGATGCTTTGCGGATGAATGAGCACATCGATCTGCGCGGCCGGCAGATCGAAGAGCCAGTGCGCCTCGATGACTTCCAGACCTTTGTTCATCATGGTCGCTGAGTCCACGGAAATCTTGCGCCCCATGACCCAATTGGGATGCGCGCAAGCCTGGTCGGGCGTGACCGCCGCCAGGCGCTCCACCGGCCAGGTGCGGAAGGGTCCGCCGGAGGCGGTCAGCATAATGCGGCGCACCCCCTTGCCTTCCGCGAGGCACTGAAACACCGCGTTATGTTCACTGTCTATGGGAAGTAGTGTTATCTGACGCTGATGCACCCGCTCCATGAACAGCTTCCCGGCCATGACCAGGCATTCCTTGTTGGCCAGGTAGACCCTTTTGCCCGACTCCACCGCGGCCAGGGTCGGCAGCAGACCGGCCGCTCCGACAATGGCGGCCATGACTTCGTCCACTCCAGACATACCCGCGGCTTCCGCCAGGGCCTCCGGACCACTCTCCACCTGGATGTCTTTCAGACCCTCATCGCGCAGGGCCATCCGCAATCGCTGCGCGGCCTCCGGGGCCGCCATGACCACCAGTTGGGGATGATGGAGACGACAAATCTCCTGCATTTCCGCGACGCGATGATTTCCCGTCAGGGCAACGATCCGGAAACGATCCGGATGCAGTGCCACCACATCCAGGGTGCTCCTGCCGATGGAGCCCGTCGCCCCGAGTATGCAAATCCCTCGTGTCATTTCCACCAACCCAGATAATAGAGCCCGGCCACAAAGACCGGGATGCCGGCGCTCATGCTGTCCAAACGATCCAGCAAACCGCCATGTCCCGGCAGCAACTGGCCACTCTCCTTGCAATCCGCGCGGCGCTTCAGAAAACTCTCGGAAAGATCCCCTGAGACCGCAAAAGCCCCGGTAATCAATCCCAGAACGGCACCGAGACAAAGTATGGAGACCGTTGCGCCCATCCATACCCACCCGCCCAGTGTGCCCATAATGGCGCTGGCAAGCAAGCCACCCAGCAGGCCTTCCCAGGTCTTTCCAGGGCTGATGCGCGGGACCAGACGGTGGCGCCCCCAGATCTTTCCAAAAGTCATCGCCCCCACATCACCGGCACTGACCACCAGAATCACCCAAAGCAGAAGCCACGGCGCGCGCTGCTGCAGATGCAGGCTCAACAGCAAGGCGGGCAGCAGCGTGGGGAAAACACACAGCGCGCTCAGCACGTGCTGCCAGGCGGAGGCCTCACGCAAGGGTGTCGGTGACAGAGTGGCCAGCAACACCATCAGCGACAGCCACCAGACTACGCTGCCCGCGGCGAGGGTTGGCCATGGTACCAGGCCGGAGAGGGCGGCAACGAGCACCAGCACGGCCAGCGCCACCGCCAGCCAGCCGGGTCGGGCCATCAGGCTGAGCTGGCCCCACTCCCGTCCCGCCAGCAGAGCCAGCAACAGGAGGAAAACCAGAAAAATCCAGAAGGAGGCCCAGAAAATCAGCCCAAGAACCAGCAGAAACAGCAGCGTGGCGGTAATCAGTCGCTGACGGAGCAATCGGCCTCCAGCACCTGATCACCGGTTCGCCCAAAGCGCCGCTGCCGATGCGCGAAGGAATGCAGGGCATGTTCCAAAACCGCCCGATCCACATCCGGCCATAATGTGTCGGTAAAATAAAACTCCGTGTAAGCCAACTGCCAGATCAGAAAGTTGCTGATCCTTTCCTCTCCACCCGTACGAATCAGCAGATCGGGCTCGGGAATGTCCGCCAAGGCGAGATGACGGGCAATGTGCGCTTCAGACAAATCCTCCGGCGCGAACTCACCCGCCTGAACCGCCGCCATGGCCGCGCGGGCCGCCTGGGTGATGTCCCAGCGCCCGCCGTAATTCACCGCCAGATTGAGTTGGAGGCGATTATTGGCACGGGTCAGGGTTTCCGCCTCTTCGATGAGCTGACGAATGTCACGGTCCAGCGCACCGCGATCACCGATGATGCGCAAGCGGACGCCGTTTTCCTGCAGTTTACGCACTTCCCGCCGCAACAAGAGACGAAAGAGATTCATCAGCAACCGCACTTCCAGGGCCGGGCGGCGCCAGTTTTCCGTGCTGAAAGCAAACAGCGTCAGAAAGGGGATACCCAAGTCCACACAGGATTGCACCATTTCCCGCACCACTTCGGCCCCGCGGCGATGACCCGCCACACGCGGGAGATGCTGACGGTAGGCCCAGCGACCATTGCCATCCATGATGACGGCGATATGACGCGGTATGGCAGGCCGGTTTTCATGCCCAGAAGACATGGGATCAGACCTCCATGAGGTCAGCTTCCTTGGCCTCCACCACCGCATCCACTTCATCAATGAAACGGTCGGTCAACTTCTGGAACTCCTCCTCGGCGCGCCGTTCTTCGTCTTCGGAAATCGTCTTCTGCTTGCGGAGCTCTTTCACCTGAGAAAGGCTATCGCGCCGAATGTTACGAATAGCCACGCGCGCGCCCTCTCCTTCCTGTCGCACCACCTTGACCATTTCCTTGCGTCGCTCTTCCGACAGGGGGGGCAGAGGCACGCGCACATTATCCGAGCCCGCCACCGGATTGAGCCCCAGATCGGCGTCGCGAATAGCCTTATCGATTTTCGGGATCAGATTTTTCTCCCAAGGAGTCACCAGGAGGGAGCGCGCGTCCGCCACCGAAACCGAGGCCACCTGCGCCAGCGGGGTCGGCGCGCCATAGTAGTCCAATTGCACGTGGTCGAGCAGCCCCGCGCTCGCCCGACCCGTCCGCAGCCGGGTGAGTTCACCCTTGAGGGACTCAATACTTTTCTTCATCCGGATTTCGGAATCTTTTTTAATCTCTTGAATACTCATGCGATCTCTCTGCGCACCGAAGTGCCCTCTTCTTCGCCCAGCATCACCCGCATCAGGGCGCCGGATTTGTTCATGGAAAAAACGATGATGGGCATGTCATTGTCCCGGCAGAGCGTGATGGCCGTTGCATCCATCACCTGTAGACCCTGCTCCAGCACCTGATTGTAGGAGAGTTCCCGATAGCGCATGGCCTCGGGATGCGTAACCGGATCATCCGTATAGACACCGTCCACCTTGGTTCCCTTGAGCACCACCTCGGCGTTGATTTCCACGGCGCGCAAACTGGCCGCCGTGTCCGTGGTGAAAAAGGGATTGCCGGTACCCGCACCAAAAATGACCACCCGCCCCTTCTCAAGATGACGGATCGCCCGACGCCGGATGTAGGGCTCCGCCACTTGCTCGATATGCAACGCGGACAGCACCCGCGTCGGCAGACCCAGGTGCTCCAGAGCATCCTGTATCGCCAGCGCATTCATGACCGTCGCCAACATACCCATGTAGTCGGCCGTTGCGCGATCCATGCCTTCGGCGGCTTTGGCCATACCCCGAAAGATGTTGCCACCGCCAATCACGATGGCCACCTGCACTCCGGCATCGGAAACATCCTTGATTTCCCGGGCCATACGCTGTACGACCTCACGGTCCACCCCGTACTGACCATCGCCCATGAGCGCTTCCCCACTGAGTTTGAGGAGAATGCGGGAATACACGGGCGCCGTCACTCAGGACCCCCGCACTTGCGCCATGACCTCGGTGGCGAAATCCGCCGTGGGGGCCTTCTCGATGCCTTCACCCACCTCGAAGCGCACGAACTCCCGCACTTCCACACCAGGAAAGTCCTTCATCATCTGTCCGATACTGCGGTCCGGGTCCTTGACGAAAGGCTGTCCCAACAGGGCGATTTCGTTGAGGAGCTTGTTCAGACGTCCGGAAATCATCTTCTCGATGATATCGGCCGACTTACCGCTGTCCGCCGCCTGCGCAATCAGGATTTCCTTTTCACGGGCCAAACGCTCGGCCGACACGGCGCTGGGATGGATCACCTCGGGACGCGCCGCGGCCACGTGCATCGCCACATCACGGCCCAATGCACCGGTAGCGGCCTGGCCTTCCAGCGCCACCAGCACACCAATACGGCCACCGTGGATATAGGCCCCGACCACACCCTCCTCGACCTGCAGATACCGCAAGCGGCGCAGACTGATGTTCTCGCCGAGTTTACTGACCAAGCCTTTGCGCCGTTCCTCCACCGCGGCATCGGCCAACAAGGCGTCCGCTGCATCAAATCCCTGGGCCAACGCCTGTTTGGTACAGTCTTTCGCCAAGGCCAGGAAATCTTCATTCTTGGCCACAAAGTCGGTTTCGCAGTTGACTTCGAGGACCACGCCCCGCTTCTGGTCACCGCTGAGCACGGTGACCACGACGCCCTCGGCCGCCACCCGACCCGCCTTCTTGTCGGCCTTGGCCAAACCGCGTTTGCGCAGGAGGTCGATCGCCGCCTCCATATCGCCGCCAGCCTCGGTCAACACGGTTTTACACTCCATCATGCCGGCGCCGGTGCGCTCGCGCAATTCCTTGACCTGCTGTGCACTGATAACCATGAATACTCCTTAGATTCTGGGGAACACTTCAGTCGGCATCGATTTCGATCGTGTCTTCGTCCACTTCGACGAACTCGTCGAGCAACGCAGCCTCACCACCCTGGCGGCCATCGAGGATGGCGTCAGCCACCAGCGAGGCATACAGACGGATGGCGCGCGTCGCGTCATCATTACCGGGAACGGGATAATCGATGAGCAGCGGATCGCAATTACTGTCCACCACACCGATCACCGGGATACCCAGCTTGCGGGCCTCTGCGATGGCGATATTTTCGTGGCCGACATCGATCACGAAAATGGCATCCGGCAGACCGCTCATCTCCTTGATACCACCCAGGCTACGTTCCAGTTTTTCACGCTCGCGGGTCAGATTCAGGGCCTCTTTCTTGGTCAGTTTTTCCAACGTGCCGTCGGTGGTCATTTGATCCAGTTCATCCAGACGACGAATGGATTGGCGAATGGTTTTGAAGTTGGTCAGCGTACCGCCCAGCCAACGCTGATTGACGAAAAAGGCGCCGCTGCGACGGGCCTCCAGTTCAACGGCCTCGCGCGCCTGGCGCTTGGTGCCGACAAAAAGCACCCGACCGTGTTTGCGGGAAACTTGCTCAATGAAACTCAACGCCGTGCGTAGCATCGGCAGGGTGTATTCCAGGTTGATAATGTGAATGCGGTTGCGTTCACCAAAGAGATACGGCGCCATCTTGGGGTGCCAGTAACGGGATTGGTGACCGAAATGGACGCCCGCTTCCAGCAGGGCGCGCATGGTGACGTTACTGCTCATGAGTGAGATTCTCCAGTTTTCAGGGTTGTGGTCCGCCACGCGCCACAGGCAGTCATCCTTGCGGACACCCGACTGCCTGATGTCGGCGCGTGTGAGTATTTAGGCCGAAGCCCAGCGCGTTTTAGCATAAAACGAACGCACTGGCAAATGGCCCCAAAAGCGGCATACCGATTTATTCCCGGTGCCGCCGATGCCACCACCAAAACATGCCACCCCCCGCAATCAACAAGAGCAGCAGCATGATCTGCACATGCTGCACGCCCTGCAGCAGACTCCGCAACGAAGCGCCCAGGAGATAACCAACGCTCGCGATGACTATGGCCCATACCGCCGCCGCCACAGGGTTCATCCACAGATAGCGACGGACCGGATAGCGGTGCACCCCGAGCAGAATGGGCGTGATGGTGCGAGTGCCATAAATAAACCGGAACAACAGCGTGACCCAATCCCCGAAACGGCGGATCGAACCTTCCGCCTGATGCACATGACGGCGCAGAAAATGCGGCAAACTGTTCAGCAGACGTTCGCCGTAATGGTAGCCCAACTGATAAAGCGCCTGATCGTTGATCGTGCTACCCAACCAGGAGACGAGCATGACCACAGGCAGGTCGAACACGCCGGCATGGGCCAAGGCACCGGCAATGATCACGATGGCTTCGCCCTCCAGCAGCGTACCCACGAAGAGTATCCAATAACCATATTGGTGCAGAAAGGCGATGACCCTCTCCAGCGTGATCGGCGGAAGATACAGCCAGCTCAGCACCTCATTGATCGCATCAATGGTCTCGTCCTCCCCGTCACACCGAGCGCTTATTTACCGGCACACGCAACAATAACAAAAGCGGCAACGGACGCCTATTGGCGGGCCCCTCCCACTTCCGCCGCCATGCGGAGGTGTCATGAAGCCCCGTCCAGACTTTGGCGGTAGTTATCCAGGAGGGTATCGAAGACCCGGGGCCAGGTTTCGCCCTCGGCGCGTTGCCGGGCGCGCTGGCCCATTTCCCGCAACCGCGCGCGATTTCCCAGCAGACTCCACATGGCAATGGCAAGGTCCCCATCGACGGGGAGCAGGACGCCTTCATCAGAAGACCGGAAATGCTCATTCACCCCAGGCGTGTCATAGGCTAGTACCGGCAGGCCGCTGGCCATGGCCTCCAGCACCACATTGCCAAAGGTCTCGCTGCAGGAAGGGAAACAAAACAGGTCCGCACTGGCATACCATCGGGCCAGAGCCTCCCCTTGTTGCACGCCTTCCAGAGAAAAGCCCGCCAGCTTCTGCCGGGATAGTTCAGCGACCAGCGGCCCATCACCAATCAGGGCAAGATGCAGTTTACCCGGTCCCCGCCAGATCTCCCGCAAACGCCTATAGGCAACCACCAGGGCGGGCAGGTTCTTTTCATGGGCCAATCGCCCGACATAAAGCAGCAGTCCATCGTCCTGCCCCAGACCAAGCCCGGCGCGCAAGGTGTCACTACGCCAGCGGGGATCGAATCTGACCGTATCCACCCCACGGCGCCACATGGCCAGATTGCGAAAGCCGTGGGCCGTCAGATGGGCAAACGTCCCCTGGCTCGGTACCAGGGTTTTGCGGGTGGCGTTATGAAAACCACGCAGATAAAGTAGCGCCAGTCCTTGCAGGAATTGCAGGCGATAGTGCCGGGCATAGCCGTCAAAATTGGTGTGAAAACTGCTGACCACGGGGATTCTCAGATAGCGCGCCGCCAGGAGCCCGGCGAGGCCCAGGGGACCTTCTGTGGCGATGTGGATCAGATCGGGGCGCAAAACCCGCAGCCGTCGCCGCATACGGTGCGTTACGCTGTAACCCATCCGGACCTGCGGGTAAAAAGGCAGGGACAGTGCCGGGAAAAGGTCCGCCCCTGCCCCGTCACCGCTCTGCCGCGGTCGCAGCACGGAGACCCGATAGCCGCGCTGCCGCAGATGACTGGTCAGGCACTGTAACGTATGCGCCACACCATTCACTTCTGGTGGATAGGTTTCCGTGATGAGGGCCAGATGGGAGAAACCTTCAGCCATCGCGCGCCCCGCGTCCCGCCTCGACAATGCCAGTCGCCTGGTGGATCACCATCGCAAGTGGAAATCGGGCATGATCCATTCCTGTTCCTGCTCCAGATCGGCGGCCAGCAGCGGCATCCCCGCCTCCCATGACGCTGCCAGGGACAGGGTCAAGTGCGTTCCGGTCACGGTGAGTCCCGGCGGCGCCATCGGCGGCGTCGCGCCGCGATGAAAGAGGATCGCGAGCCGTAACAGCACAGCGAGTTTTTGCAGGGGCGCGATATCTTCCACGCCGATTTCCAGGTCCCGCAACTGGGCAGGGCTAGGCAGCCGTTTGCGCTGGGCGCGAATCAACGCCGCCACCACCCCTTGCTCTCGCCGCGAGAAACCCGCGATGTCCCCATTCCGCCAGATATACTCGCCATGCTTGTGGAATCCGGAATGAGCGATATCGAGACCGATATCATAGGTCAGCGCCGCCCAACGCAACCATTGCCGATGCCCATCGTGAAGATGCCACGCCGCGGCCGCAACCGCGTAAAAGTGATCCGTCCACTGGGCCACCCTCGCATTACGGGAAGTCTGACTATGAAAACGCTCTTGCAGGCTGCGGATACTCATTTCCCGGGTATCTTCCTGATGGATGCGACCGAGCAGATCGTAGATCGCGCCCTCGCGCAGGGCCCCCTCGGAAAACCGCATTTCCTGCAAGCACAACGACTCGAACAGCCCATGAAGAATGACGAACCCGCCGGGGAAAACGGGTGCGCGATCCGCCTTCAGTCCTTTGATCTGGCTGAGCGCACGCACCGAACCCAGGCGGATGATCTGCTCACGCAGCCAATGCATGCCACTCCGGGTGATCCGCAAGCCCTGGCCATTTTCGGCGAGAATCCGGGCGATGGCCTTGACGGTGCCGGAGGAACCCACCACCTGATCCCAGCCGTGGCGGGAGAACTCGTCGAGCATGGGTTCCACGGCCATGCGCACCCGCCTTTCGAGTTGCTCGCAGGCCGTCAAGGTAATCGCATCATGGGGGAAAAAAGCGCGGGTGGAGGCCACACAACCAAAATGCAGGCTCTCCCGCAAATTAGGCGTGAAGCCTTTGCCGGCGATCAGTTCCGTACTTCCACCACCGATATCTATCACCAGGCGGCGCTCGCAGGCGTCCACCGCCAGACTATGGGCCACCCCCAAATACACCAGACGCGCCTCTTCACGCCCCGCCACTACCTCCACCGGATATCCCAGCGTTTCTTCGATGGCGCGAATGAATCCTTCCGCGGCACTCGCCTGGCGCAATGTATTGGTGCCGATCACGCGTACCCGATCCGGGTGGATACCCCGCAGGCGCTGCCCGAAACGGGCTAGACAAGCCAGGGCACGCTGCTCTACCTCGGGATCGAGGCTACCGTCGTCGCGCAAGCCTTCCGCCAGGCGCACACCATCGCGCAGGCGATCCAGCAGCCGGATCTCGGAGCCGCTTTCCTCGGCAACGACCATGTGAAAGGAATTGGAGCCCAAATCCACCGCCGCCAGAAAGTTTTCAAGCACCGCCGGGGCCGTTGGCTCCGCCATCACTATTTCCCCTGAATGCTTTTTACCACCTCGTCCAAGGGAAGATGCCGGACGTTTTTTCCTTTAGCGAGGTAAATGACATATTCGCAGATGTTCCGGGCATGATCGCCGATGCGCTCGATCGCCTTGGCAATGAACAGCGCGTCAATGGCCGGGGTGATGGTCCGCGGGTCTTCCATCATATAGGTAATCAAACGGCGCAGGGCCGAACGGTATTCCTGGTTCAACACCTCGTCGCCTTTGGCCACGGCGACAGCCTGTTCCGCATCCGCGCGGGCCAGGGCATCCATGGCCCGCCGCAGCATGTTCAGGGCATAGTCCGCCATGACCCCGACATCACGCAGGAAGGCCGGATTGGCATTGCGCGTCCCATGTCCCATGGCCAGGACCATATCAGCGATTTTACTGGCTTTATCGCCCATGCGCTCCAGATCGGCGATGCTCTTGATCAGGGTCATCACCAACCGCAGATCGCCGGCGGCGGGCTGACGCATAGCCAGGATATTGATGCACTCCTCTTCAATCTGCACCTCGTAGCCGTTGACCTCGTGGTCACGGGCAACCACCTCCCGGGCCAGATCGGCATCCGCATCCTGCAACGCCTTCACCGCATTGCTGATCTGCTCTTCGACCACGCCCCCCATGGCCAGCACCAGGGCATGGACTGCATTCAGTTCCTCATCAAACCGCTGGGAAATATGTGGTTCCTTGTCCATAGCTGCGCTCCTTAACCATAACGACCGGTAATGTAGTCTTCCGTCTGTTTCTTGCTCGGGTTGGTGAACAACTGATTGGTGGGCCCGAATTCCACCATTTCCCCGATATACATGAATGCCGTGTAATCCGAGACACGCGCCGCCTGCTGCATATTGTGGGTGACGATCAGAATGGTGAAATGATTACGCAGTTCACTGACCAATTCCTCAATTTTCAAGGTGGCTATAGGGTCCAGCGCCGAAGTGGGCTCGTCCAGCAGGATCACTTCCGGCTTCACCGCCACGGCCCGCGCGATGCACAAACGCTGCTGCTGTCCGCCGGACAGGCCCAAACCGCTGGTCTTGAGTTTGTCCTTGACCTCTTCCCAGAGGGCCGCCTGGCGCAGGGCCTGTTCCACCCGCTCATCCATCTCCACCTTGCGCAACCGCTCATAGAGCTTGATGCCGAAGGCAATATTATCATAGATGGACATGGGGAAAGGGGTCGGCTTCTGAAAAACCATACCGACTTTGGCACGCAGCAAATTCACATCCATACCGAGGGCGAGCACATTGTCGCCATCGAGCAAGACTTCGCCCGTAGCCCGTTGACCGGGGTACAAGGAATACATGCGATTGAATACCCGCAGGAGCGTGGATTTTCCACAACCCGAAGGTCCGATGAATGCGGTCACCTGGCGTTCTGGCACATCCAGATTGATATCCCTGAGAGAGTGATTGCTGCCATAGAAGAAATCCAGGTGGCGGACGGATATTTTGGTTTTCTGGGGTTCCGGCATTAACGCGGGCTCCTGTCTTTGATAAGGAAGCGGGAAACAAGGCTCAAGACTAGCACAGCCATGGCGGCTATCAACGCGCCCGCCCAGGCCAGATGCTGCCATTCCGGATAAGGGCTCATGGCAAATTGAAAAATAACTACGGGGACATTGGCAATCGGCTGGTCCAGATTCGTGCTGAAAAACTGATTACTGAGTGCCGTGAACAGCAGCGGTGCGGTCTCGCCGCTGATTCTCGCCACCGCCAGCAGAACCCCGGTGAGTATACCAGAACGTGCGGCCCGATAACTCACCTGAACGATCATCTTCCAGTGGGGCGCTCCCAGGGCCAGGGCCGCCTCGCGCATGGTACTGGGGACCAAGCCCAGCATCTCATCCGTGGTGCGCAGGACGACGGGCAAAAACAAAATAGCCAGCGACAAAGCCCCGGCAAGACCCGAGAAGTGCCCCATGGGCACCACCACGACCGCGTAAATAAACAGGCCGATCACGATGGAAGGCGCGCTGAGCAGGATATCATTAAAAAAACGGATGGCCCCCGCCAGGCGGCGGCCTTGCGCAAACTCGGCGAGATAGGTGCCGGCCAGAATGCCCACAGGCGTGCCGATCAGCACCGCCACGCCAATCATCAGCAGGCTGCCCACGAAGGCGTTACGCAAACCCCCGATACTACCAGGCGCCGGCGTGTCACCTGTAAACAGTTCCAGGTTGAAAGCGGTGGCGCCATAAGAAAGGGTGGTCCAGAGAATCCAGACCAGCCAGAAGAGGCCAAACAGCGTCGTGGCCATGGCCATACCCAGATTGAAGATATTCCAGACACGGCGGCGCAGATAACGGGCGTTCCCGGCCGCCTTCATAAACCCGCCTTTCCTTGTCCCTGACCGAGACGCCAGAGCATCAGTTTGGCCAGCACCAGCACCATGAAGGTAATGATGAAGAGAATGAAACCCAAGGCCATGAGCGCCGATTTGTACAGAGGTGAGAAGGCCTCGGCAAACTCGTTCGCCAGCGCTGCAGCGATGGAGTTTCCGACGTCGAGCAAAGAGATGTGGAGGTCGTGGGCATTACCGATCACAAAGGTTACCGCCATGGTTTCACCGAGGGCACGGCCCAGACCGAGGAACACCCCGCCGACTACCGCCGTACGGGTATAAGGGAGAACCACATGACGTGCCATCTCCCAAGTCGTGGCCCCCAGGCCATACGCCGACTCTTTGAGCATCGCTGGCACCACCAGAAAAACATCGCGCATGATCGCGGAAATAAAGGGGATCACCATGATGGCCAGAATAATACCGGCAGTCAGCATACCAATGCCCATTGGCGGGCCGCGAAACAGCGCACCGATACCGGGCAGAGCACCCAGATGGTCATTGAGCCAAGGCTCTGCGCTGCCCAAAACCGGCGCAAAGACGAAAAGACCCCACATGCCGAAGATGATACTGGGGATACCCGCCAGCAGTTCAATGGCGCTGCCGACCGGTTGGCGCAACCATTCGGGTGCGAGTTCACTGATAAATAACGCGATGCCGAAACTGATGGGCACGGCGATCAGCAGGGCGATCAGGGAGCTGACCAAAGTTCCGTAAATCGGTACCAGAGCGCCGAAGTTCTCCGTAACCGGATCCCAGGCATCGCTCCAGAAAAAAGCGAAACCAAAATGATGAAAAGCTTCCCACCCGCGCAAAAAAAGGGACAACGCCACCCCGACCAGCAGGAGCAGGACCAAAAAGGCGAGCCCCCCCGTCAGCCAGCGGAAGCCCCGGTCCATGGCATGCAGGCGTCGTGATCGCGCGGGGCAGATACGAGATGGCACAGCGGGGGACGGCGCCGCCGCCTTCCGCACTCCCAATTCCGCGTCGCGGGTATCGTCCATATCTTAGTTCACTGGCCCAGATTCCTGTTCCAGTACGCCTCAATCTGCGTCACCGTAGTTTTTGGTAATGGCACATAATCCAGGCGCCTGGCTTCTGCTTGCGCCTGCGGGGCTGTCAGGAACCAGCGCGCAAACTTCAGGACTCCGGCATTAGCCGGCTTATCGGCGTCCTTGCGCATAAGGATGTAAGTCGCAGCGGCAATGGGCCAACTCCGGGCACCCGGCTGGTTGGTGAGAATCATGTAGAAATCCTCTACCTTGGTAAAGTCCGCATTCGCCGCAGCGGCCTGGAAAGTGGCCAGATCAGGGGCCACCACTGTGCCCGCAGCATTGATCATTTTGCCGTAGGCCATGTGATTTTCCTTGGCATAGGCATATTCCACATAGCCGATGGCACCGGGAATCCGCTGTACATAGGCAGCGACGCCCGCATTACCCTTGCCACCCACACCGACAGGCCAGGAAACGGCGGTGTTATCGCCCACCCGTTGCTTCCATTCCGGGCTGACCTTGGCCAGATAATTGGTAAAGTTGAAGGTGGTGCCGGAGCCGTCGGAACGATGGACCACGGTGATACTCATATCCGGCAGCCTGATCCCTTTATTGAGGGCGGCGATGGCCGCGTCGTTCCACTTTTTGATCTTGCCCAGGTAAATATCGGTGAGCACGGTGCCGTTGAAGGTCAGCTCACCGGGCTTTATACCGGGGACATTCACGACGGGGGTAATGCCAATAATCACTGCCGGAAACTGGACGAGCTGGTCCTTGCTGAGATATTCAGGCTTGAGAGGCATGTCGCTGTTGGCGAACGCGACGGTCTTGGCCTTGATTTGGGCAATCCCGCCACCAGAACCGATGGCCTGATAATTCACCCTGGTGCCCGTTTTCTGCTTGTAGGTTTCTGCCCATTTGGACAGGACGGGATAAATGGCCGTGCCACCCGCGGCGGAAATGGTTTCCGCCTGCGCCAGCCCAGCCAGGCCCAGACCCAGGCCCATCGCACCCGATATCCATATCACGCTCTTGATCTTCGTCATCATACGCCCCCGCACAGGTTGAGTGAAACGCCGCACAGAAACTATAGCAAGTACTTATGTCACTTTTATGACGCCGCCGGGTTCGGAGGAATGCTGCGAGCGAGATGGAGCGGAAACACTACGGTAAAAGTGGACCCCTTACCCACTTCACTGGTGACCTCCAGGTGCCCCTGATAACGTTCGACCGCGTGACGCACAATGGCCAATCCCAGCCCGGTGCCGCCCACACGCCGGGAACGGCCCTTGTCCACCCGATAAAAACGCTCGGTAATACGCTGCAGGTGTTCCGCGGCGATGCCGTCACCCGTGTCCTGTACCACGAAGCGCAGGTGGTCCGAACACCGCTCCCATCGCACCCGGATAGCCCGCTCCGCCGGGGAATATTTGACGGCATTCTCCAGCAGATTGCGGACGATGCTGGTGAGGTCTATGGTTTCGGCAACGATACCCAGGTTGGCATCCAGCGCTGTGTCGATCTGCAAGCGCTTCTGGACAACGGCCGGGGACATGGCGTCCAGGGTGTTATGGACCATATCCGCAAGCATCAGGGTTTCGCAGTGCTCCGGGTTGGCCTCGGCGGCTTCCATACGCGCCAGAGACAGCAGATCCTCGACCAGGGATTGCATCCGCAGGGCCTGTTGTTCCATGAGACGAAGCTGGCTGCCGACCTCGTCATCGGCGGCAAGGGGACTGTCCAGCATGTTCTCCAAAAAACCCCGCACCACCGTCAGCGGGCTACGCAACTCGTGGGACACATTGGCCACGAAGTCCTGGCGGACCTGCTCGAGCTGGCGGATGCGGGTCACGTCCCGGAAAATGACCAGAGCGCCGGCGTCGGCAAGGGGGTAGCGCATGCCCTCCAATATTTGTTGCGCATCCGCCGGAGCCGGGAGCTGCAGAGTGGGCGGCCCCTCGCCGGCCAGAAACGCGCGCAGATGCGGGGTTCGCAACCAGAACGCCAGCGGCTTGCCCGCGTCATCCGGCCATTGCAACTGCAGCAGACGGATACCGGACGGATTGACCCAGAGCAACTGGCCGCGTTCATCCATGAGCACGACGACGTCGGGCATGGCTTGCAGGGCATCGCGTAATTGCACGATCTGGGCGCTTAACTGGCGATGTTGCGCCTCCTGATCGCGCCGCCAGTGATACCCCTCGGCGAAAGTTTCCTCCCACATCCCTCCCGCCAATGGCGGCAAGAGTGTATTCGGGTTGCGGAACCAGGCACTGAAACTCTGGGACTGCTGACGATGCCAACCGACCCACAGCGCCAGCAGGAAGGCAATGACGACCAGGGGCAGGTACGACCAGGCACGCAGATCATCGGCGGCAAGAAAAATCGGGATGAGCGCCCAGAGCGCGATGGGAGAGAACCAGGCCCGCAAATATCTCACCCTGGAAGAGTGCCCTGCCCACCGGTGCGGGGTGTGCTGTCACCCATCCGCCACTCCCCGTTCAAAGCCCAAAGCGCTGCAGCGGTAGCCTTCGCCACGGACCGTTTCGATGATGTGCGCGTAGCCATGATGGTCCAACCCCCGCCGCAGGCGCCGGATGTGGACATCCACCGTGCGCTCTTCGATAAAGCTCTGGCGTCCCCAGATTTGGTCCAACAGCATGTCCCGCGAGAAGACCCGTTCCGGATTGGTCACAAAGAGACGCAACAGACGAAACTCCGTGGGACCGAGGTGGATCTGCACCTCGCCGGCATAGACCCGGTGCGCGCGCAGGTCCACATGCAGGTTGCCGAGACGCACCCGGCTGGCCGTCGTACTGCCATAACTGCGGCGCAGCAAGGCATTCACCCGCGCCACCAACTCGCGTGGGGAAAAAGGTTTGGCGAGATAGTCGTCGGCGCCGGATTCGAGGCCGTGTACCCGGTCCCCCTCCTCCCCGCGCGCGGTCAGCAGAATGATGGGCAACTTCTGCGTCTCTTCACGACGGCGCAAGGCCCGGCACCAAGCGAGCCCGTTCTCGCCGGGCAGCATCCAGTCCAGCACGAGCAATTGCGGCCCCCAGGTGAGGAGCGTGTCCTCGGCCGATTCGACACTCCCCTCGCAGCGCACGTCAAACCCCTGGCGCTGCAGAGTGACGCGCAGCAGTTCCTGAATGCCCTCCTCATCTTCCACCACCAGGACCCGGGAAGATGCCTTGCCTTCGTCCATATCTGCCTTTTGCCCGGAACAGGCGCCTTATCCGTAAATGGGTATGCGAGCCTGGGCGGAACGCCAGAACTCACCCGTCAAGATAACCCGGCCAGCACGGAATGGGAAGAACTCCACCCGCCAAAGCCGGCACTGAATAAGCAACATCCCGGTGATATAGGCTGACCGGCTTCCCGGGCGCGACGCCGTTGGGAAGCCCCTGGATCAGGCGCGGCGGGCCCGTCCAGAAAAGGGATTTCCGGTGCCCGGCTTGCCACGTCCCGCCGACTGGGCAGGACGGCGCGGCGCCGAAGCGGGCGCACGACCGGGTACGACGCGACGCGGCTCGAAACCCACGACCACCTCGCGCGTGAACGAGCGACGCAACAATTTCTCCACATCCTGTAACTGCTTGTGTTCTTCGCTGCAGACCAGGGATACCGCCTGCCCGCTGTTTCCGGCGCGGCCCGTGCGACCGATGCGGTGGACATAATCTTCAGGGACGTGGGGCAGTTCAAAGTTGACCACATGGGGAAGTTCCGTGATATCGATGCCACGGGCGGCAATATCGGTGGCTACCAGCACCCGCACCTTGCCTTCCTTAAACTCCGCGAGCGCTCGGGTGCGTGCGCCCTGACTCTTGTCGCCATGAATGGCCATCGCCTGCACACCGTCCTGAGACAGATGTTTCGCCAGCCGATCCGCACCATGCTTGGTGCGGGTGAAGACCAGCACCTGCCCCCATTGATGGGTGGCGATAAGATGCGCCAGGAGGTCGCGTTTACGGTCCTGATCCACGGCAAAGATCCGCTGGGCGACCGTATCGGCGGTGGCGTTGCGTGCCGCGACCTCGACCCTGACCGGGTCGTTCAGCAGGCCGTCGGCCAGTCCGCGGATCTCCGGCGAAAACGTCGCCGAGAACAGCAGGTTTTGACGCTTTTTCGGCAACAGGGCCAGGATACGCCGAATGTCACGAATAAAACCCATGTCGAGCATGCGGTCGGCCTCATCGAGCACCAAGATTTCGACATGGGAGAGATCGACGCTGCGCTGTTGAACATGGTCCAGCAGACGACCGGGGGTGGCGACCAATACATCCACACCGCGGCGCAGCTTCTGCATCTGCGGGTTGATCTTGACCCCTCCGATGAGCATCAGCGCACGCAAGGAAAGATAGCGTCCGTACAGTTGCACGCTCTCCTCCACCTGCGCCGCCAACTCACGGGTGGGGACCAGAATCAGCGCCCGCACCCGGGAAGGACCACGCGGAGCGGTATCCACGGTGGCGGAGAGCTGGTGCAGAATGGGCATGGCAAACGCGGCGGTCTTGCCCGTGCCCGTCTGCGCGCCGGCCAACAGATCGACACCAGACAAGACCACCGGGATGGCCTGTGCCTGAATGGGGGTGGGGGTGGTGTAACCGCGCTCGGCGGCGGCACGCCAAATAGGCTCGGAAAGCCCTAGGGATTCAAAAGATGACATAAATTTTTACTCCGAAAACACCGGCCTCGCCACAAGGGCGCCAGTCTATGGCAGACGCTTCATCAAGGTGGGAACCCGTGCGACGCGCGTCCTGCAGACTGGAGCCTGACGGCGAGCGTACTCTAACGGAACGCGCGCACAAATGCGAGGGATATTCTCCAGGGACAAACGCGAGACCGGCCAAACCCTCAGTCGGCGTATTCCGCGGTAAGCTCCTCGATGCGACCAAGCCGTTCGGGCGTCAGCTTTGCCAGCACCTCCAGCGCACCCAGGTTCTCCTGAAGCTGCGCGAGGCGGGACGCGCCGAGGATCACGGTGCTTACCTTGGGATTAGAGGCCACCCAGGCGAGCGCCAGTTGGGCCATCGTACAGCGCATTGATCGAGCGATCTCTTCCAGAGCATCCACGGCCGCGTTTTTGCGCTTGTCCAGGAGTTCGCCATGCAGGAAAGACAAATGGCCCATGGCGCCCCGGCTGCCTTCAGGCACCCCCCGCCGGTATTTGCCGGTGAGCAGTCCAGACGCGAGGGGACTCCAGGTGGTGAGGCCCAAACCGATGTCCGCATAAAGGCGAGCGTACTCCTGTTCGACCTTGCGCCGGTGAAAGAGATGATATTGCGGTTGCTCCATGACCGGTTTGTGCAAATGATGCCGGTCCGCAATCTCCCATGCCGCGCGGATTTCATCGGCGCTCCACTCGCTGGTGCCCCAGTACAGCGCCTTGCCTCGCTCGATGATGTCATGCATGGCCCAGACGGTTTCTTCTATGGGCGTATGGGGGTCGGCGCGATGACAGAAAATCAGATCCAGGTGCTCCAGACCGAGGCGTTGCAGGCTGCCGTCGACGGCCTGCATCAGATACTTGCGATTGAGGGTATTCTGACCGTTGATGTGGGGCTGCTCGGCACCACCCCGGTCCAGTCCCCAGAAAAATTTGCTGGAAATGATGTAATCCAGACGCTTCCAGCCCAGTTGCTTCAGCGCCTGGCCCATCAGAATTTCACTCTCCCCGTTGGCGTACACCTCGGCGTTGTCGAAAAAGTTCACGCCCGCGTCCCGCGCCACGGCCATCATCTGGCGCACGCCGGAGATATCCATCTGATTGTGGAAAGTTACCCAGGACCCCAGGGAAAACAGGCTGACCTGCAACCCGCTACGGCCGAGGCGACGATAGGTCATGGGGTATGGTACCGATTCAGACATGTGCTTCACCTCCAAAGTCTCCCGCCATTTCCCGCAAACGCACCGAAGAATGGCACATTCGCCTTCACACCCTGAGCATAAAACAGGTCCGTCGGCAAACGCAAAAAGGTGTGGACGTCGCGGTCGTCCAGATCGTGTGCTTTGAAACCATGCAAGCTTGCGGGACCAATGGTATAGCTTTGTAAAGCCTTGCCCTCTATCCGGCGTTCTGAATCCAACCACCACCCAGCAGGCGCTCACCCTGATAGCAGACGGCGGCCTGTCCGGGGGTGATGGCGCGTTGCGGCTCGGGAAAGCGGAGGGTCGCCTTGCCATCGGGAAGCAGGCGCAACACAGCGGGCTCGGCGGGAGAACGGTAGCGCAGTTTCACGGTGACGCGGTGTTCTTCCCCGGGGTTTAACGCCGCCAACCAGTTGCACTCGTCCAGGGCGGTCTCACGGCGATAAAGTTCAGCCTCATCGCCGACCACCACCCGGTTCCGGATCGGGTCCAGCGCCAGCACATAACGCGGCTGGCCGCCGCCACCGCCCAGACCGCGCCGCTGCCCGACGGTGAAATGCAAGGTACCTGGATGATGGCCGATGGTTCGCCCGGCGCTGTCCACCATCTCTCCTTCCCGTGCCATGTCCAGCCCGGCATAGTCTTCCAGAAAACGGCGGTAGTCGCCATCCGGGACGAAGCAGATATCCTGAGAATCCTGCTTGGCGGCCACGGACAGACCGTGCTTGCGGGCAAGGGCGCGCACCGCGTCCTTGTTCATGCTGCCCACGGGAAAGCGCAGACGGGGCAGGGATGCCGCGCCGAGAGCGAAAAGAAAGTAGGATTGGTCCTTGGCCGCATCCTGACCGCGCAGCAGAGCCGTCCCCGAGGACGTTTCCGCCAGGCGCGCATAATGGCCCGTCGCCAGCAATGAGGCGCCCAACTTTTCGCCTTCCGCCAACAAGGCATCGAACTTCAGAAACTGATTGCAACGGGCACAGGGGTTGGGCGTGCGCCCGGCCTGATATTCGGCAACGAAGACATCGACGACCTGGCGACGGAACGCTTCGCGATAGTCCAGCACGGTGTAGGGAATATCCAGGCGGGCACAGATCTCGGCGGCGTCTTCAATATCTTTTTCATCGCAGCAGCGGCTCTTGGGCCACAGGCGCATGGTTACGCCGGTGAGTGTGTAGCCCTGCTCCCGCATGAGAATGGCCGCGACGGCGGAGTCGACCCCGCCGGAAAGCGCGATAAGGGCTTTTTGATCCGCCATGGCGCCGCCCGGCTCAGTTCCGCTCCGCCAGCCAGGCCATCTGGATGGCTTCGAGAATGCCTTCACTGGATTGTTCCGGTTCGCCCTCAAAATCGGGTAATTCCAGTATCCAGCGATGCAGATCGGTGAAACGCAGATGGGCCACGTCGACGTCCGGGTGGGCTTCATCCAGCGCAATGGCCAGTTCCATGGTGTCGGTCCAGCGCATCAGTGCCGCTCCTTTTCCAGATTGATGGTGTATTTGGGGATTTCAATGACCAATTCGGTATCGGCCACTTTGGCCTGACAACTGAGGCGGGAAGTAGGCTCCAGACCCCAAGCCTTATCGAGCAGGTCTTCTTCCTTTTCTTCCGCCGCCTCCAGGCTATCAAAGCCCTCGCGCAAAATCACATGGCAGGTCGTGCAGGCGCAGGACATCTCGCAGGCGTGCTCGATGGGAATGTCATTGCGCAGTGCCGCGGCGATAATGGTTTCCCCTGGGTCGGCCTCGAACTCCGCTCCCTCGGGACAGATTTCCGGGTTGGGCAGGACACGTATTTTGGTCATTCAGTCTCCCAGATCATCGATGGAACGGCCGGCGATGGCGCGGCGCAAAGCACTGTCCATGCGCCGCTGCACCAGAGGTTCGGCGGCCGCTTCCACCGCTTCGGCGGCGTGCGTGATGGCGTCCGCATCCGTGCCAGAAAGCGCCGCGGCGAGCGCGGCGCCGGCTTTGTCCAAGGCTTCCCGCTCCGCCGGTTCCAGCAGATCGGCGTCGGCGGCCAAAGCCGTACGCAAGGCTTCGCGCACCCGCTCACCCTCCACTTTGGCTTCCGACAGACGTCGCCTGACCACATCTTCGGCGCCATGGGCGAACGAGTCCTGCAGCATCCTGGCGATTGCTTCGTCATCCAGACCATAAGACGGCTTGACGACAACCTCCGAACGCACCCCAGTGCTCACCTCCTCGGCGCGCACGGCCAGCAGGCCATCGGCATCCACCTGAAAAGTCACCAGAATCCGCGCCGCGCCGGCCACCATGGGCGGAATGCCGCGCAGACTGAAGCGCGCCAGCGAACGGCAGTCCTGCACCAAATCGCGCTCCCCTTGCAAGACGTGGATGCTCATGGCCGTCTGACCATCCTTGAAGGTGGTGAACTCCTGCGCCCGTGCCACCGGAATGGGGGTGTTGCGGGGAATGATTTTTTCCACCAGCCCGCCCATGGTTTCCAGACCGAGGGACAGCGGCAGCACGTCCATGAGCAGCAAATCTTCGCGCTGATTGCCCACCAGGGCATCGGCCTGAATGGCAGCGCCCAGGGCCACCACCTGATCGGGATCGATGTCCGTCAGGGGCGTTTGCCGAAAGAATTCCTCCACCATCGCGCGCACGGCGGGAACACGGGTGGCGCCGCCCACCAGCACCACGCCGTCAATCTCATCCAGCTTTAAACCGGCATCCCGCAGCGCCCGTCGGCAGGCCGGGAGGGTCCGCTGAATAACCGGCTGCATCAGGGACTCCAACTGGCCACGCGACAGTATTATCTCGTGCGCCGCGCGGCCGGACGGTGCCAGCACTATCAGCGTTTCGTCGACCGCGCTGAGCGCCTCTTTGGCGGTGCGCGCCTGCTGCAGCACCCGCCGCCGCCAGAGGGGATCGGACGCATTCCCTCCCGCCTCCCGCATCAGCCATTCGGCCAACGCATGATCCATATCGTCGCCGCCCAGGGCGGAGTCGCCGGCGGTCGCCAGCACCTCAAAAACCCCCGCCTGCAGGTGCAATATGGAAATGTCGAAGGTTCCGCCGCCCAGGTCGTAGATGGCAAAGATGCCTTCGCTGCCCTTGTCCAGACCATAGGCCACCGCCGCGGCGGTCGGCTCCGCCAGCAGGCGCAGCACATTCAGCCCCGCCAGACGGGCCGCATCTTTGGTGGCCTGACGCTGGGCCTCGTCGAAATAAGCGGGCACCGTGATCACCGCACCCTCCGGTTCGCCACCCAGGGTTTCCACCGCCCGCTCTTTGAGTACCCGCAATATTTCGGCGGACACCTCCACGGGGGATTTTTCACCCGCCACCGTACGCAGGCGCACCATACCCTCCCCAGGAACAAGGTCGTAGGGTAGGTGCCCGGCGAGGGTCTGCACATCACCATGGCCGCGCCCCATGAGGCGTTTCACCGAGGCGATGGTATTGTGCGGGTCCTGCCCGGCGGCTGCGGCCGCGGGATAGCCGACATGCACACTGCCACCACCGAGGTAGCGCACCACCGAGGGCAGCAGATACTGACCCTCATGATCGCGCATGACGGTGGGCACCGCCGACAATACGGAGGCCACCAGCGAGTGGGTGGTCCCCAGGTCGATGCCGATAGCCAGCCGCCGCTGATGCGGTTCGGCGGCCATGCCCGGTTCCGCAATTTGCATTAACGCCATGATATATCGCCTTGATTGTAGAGGTTTCGCCACTCAGGCATTCTGCAAAGACTCTGCGCTGCGGTCTATCTCGCCGAGGAGTTTATCGAGAAACTGCAGTTCGCGCACTGCCGATCCGGCAGCTTCCGGCTCGGTGCAAGGCAAGGTCGCGAGCAATCCCCGGAGCCGTTGCACCAGGTGTGCCCCTGCCGTATCCGCTTCCTGACGCAAAGCCTCCATACCCGTCATATCGCGTGCCGCCACGAGATCTTCCAGACGTTCGCGATAGATCATCTGCGTCATCAGCAGCGTGGGATCGGCGACCTTCACCCGCTCACCCAGCGCATCCACGCCCTGACGCTGCAAGAGATAATCAGCGCGCCGCAGGGGATCCCGCAATATGGCCAAGGCCTCGTTGAGGCGGGTGCTCCATTCCAGCGAATGGCGTCTCACCGTCGGCTCCGCCTGGGCGAAGCGATCGGGATGCAGGCCTTTTTGCAACGCCAGCACCCGCGCCCGCAATGCCTGCACGTCCAGATCATAGGTTTCTGGCAGGCCCGCCACCGCGAAGAGCGACAAATCAGCACGAAAAGGCTGCACCGCCCCGCAGGAAGCGCAAAGTGCGGGGGGAGCACCCAGCTCCGCCCCGCACTGGAAGCAGGAATCCGCCATCAGGTCGTAAAGCTCTCGCCGCAGCCGCAGGCATCTTTGACATTGGGATTATTGAAACGAAATCCCTCATTCAGCCCCTCGCGGGCAAAGTCCAGTTCGGTGCCATCCAGATAAATGAGACTTTTGGGATCCACAAAAAGACTTACGTCATCATGGGGAAACACCAGATCCTCCGGATTGGGGACGTCCACAAACTCCATGACATAGGACAACCCGGAGCAACCGCTGGTTTTCACGCCAATACGGATGCCCAAGCCCTTGCCACGCTTGGCAATACTTCTGCGCACCTGCCGCGCCGCGCTTTCCGATAACGTCAGAGCCATGACGGTGTCCTAGTGTGCCGCCTGGACACTGGCCATTTCCGCTGGCGCGGCCACTGAAACACCCCCCTGCTTTTTCCGGTAGTCCTCCACCGCCGCTTTGATGGCGTCTTCCGCCAGCACGGAGCAATGAATCTTGACCGGGGGCAGTTCCAACTCTTCGGCGATCTGGCTGTTCTTGATGGTCATCGCCTCCTCGAGGGTCTTGCCCTTGACCCACTCCGTCACCAGCGAGCTGGAGGCGATGGCCGAACCGCAACCATAGGTCTTGAACTTGGCATCCTCGATGATGCCCTGGCCATTTACTTTGATCTGCAGACGCATCACATCGCCGCAGGCCGGCGCGCCGACCATGCCGGTACCAACGCCGCTGTCGTTCTTGTCCATCGCCCCCACGTTGCGGGGGTTTTCATAATGCTCAATGACCTTTTCACTATATGCCATGACAGTTCTCCTCTTGTTAAGGGCCTTAGTGCGCAGCCCACTGAATGCTGTTGAGATCGATCCCTTCCTGATGCATCTCCCAGAGGGGAGACAACTCCCGCAGCTTATCCACCTTCGCGGCAATGAGTGCGATAGTAGCGTCAATTTCCTCTTCCGTCGTGTAGCGACCAATGCCAAAGCGGATGGAGCTGTGCGCCAGTTCATCGGACTTACCCAGGGCGCGGAGCACATAAGAGGGCTCCAGGCTGGCCGAGGTACAAGCCGATCCGCTGGATACGGCAACGCCCTTCAGCGCCATGATCAGCGACTCGCCTTCCACGAAGGCGAAGCTGATGTTGAGGTTGTGGGGCACCCGGTGCTTCATGCTGCCGTTGACGTAGGTTTCTTCCACCCGTTCCTGGATACCCTTGAGCAGACGGTCACGCAACTGACGGATACGCCTGGCATCACTCTCCATCGACTGCACAGCCAGTTCGGTGGCCGCACCCATGCCGACAATCTGGTGCGTGGGCAACGTCCCGGAACGCATGCCACGCTCATGCCCCCCCCCATGCACCTGGGCTTCGACCCGCACCCGGGGCTTGCGCCGCACGTAGAGGGCGCCGATCCCCTTGGGCCCGTAAACCTTGTGCCCAGACAGGCTCATCATGTCCGCCTGGAGGGCTTCCACATCGACCGGAATCTTGCCCAATGCCTGCACCGCATCCACATGGAACAATACCTGGTGGGCGCGCAACATCTTACCGATCTCTTCCACGGGCTGGATGACGCCGATCTCGTTGTTCACATAGAGCACGGAGGCGATGATGGTGTCCGGACGAATCGCCGCCGCAAAGGCCTGGAGATCGACCAGACCGTCCTCCCGCACTTGCAGGTAGGTGACTTCAAACCCTTCGCGCTCCAACTGGCGACAGGTGTCCAGAGTCGCCTTGTGTTCGGTCCGCAGGGTGATCAGGTGCTTGCCCTTGCCGGCGTAAAAATGCGCCGCCCCCTTGAGGGCCAGATTGGTGGCCTCTGTCGCGCCCGAGGTCCAGACAATCTCGCGAGGATCGGCGTGGATCGCGTCGGCCACCTGCCGACGCGCCTTCTCCACCGCTTTCTCCGCCGTCCAGCCGTAAGGATGGGAACGACTGGCCGCATTGCCAAAATCATGGGTCAGAAAAGGCAACATCTGCTCCAGAACCAGCGGGTCCACCGGCGTTGTCGCCTGATAATCCATATAAATGGGACGCTCCGGATTGCTCAGCAAGGGCCGGGTGCTGTTCAGTTCGATGATATTGGGTTGACTCATTGTGTTACACCTCACACTTAAGCGGTTTTGTGCGGCGAGCGCATGGATGTCCGGTCCGTCATTCGGATCGGTGCCATCGGCGTCACCTCTTTACGCAACTGCTGTTCCACCAGTTGCCCGAGGGTGATCCCCCCGAGAAACTGAGCAATACGATCCCCCAATTCTTCCCACAGGTCATGGGTGAGACACTGCTGCCCATCTCCTTTGCAACATTGCTGTGGATCGCCCCCGCACTGGGTCGTGCTGATGGACTCATTGACCGCCTCGACAATATGCGTCAGCGGAATCTCCGAATCCGGGAGAGCCAGTCGATACCCCCCACCCGGTCCACGCACGCTTTCCACCAGGCCATAACGCCGCAAGCGTCCGAAGAGCTGCTCCAGATAGGCCACGGAAATCCGCTGACGCTGCGATATGTCGGCTACCGTCACCACTCCGCCGTGCTGATGGAGGGCCAGATCCAGCATGGCGGTCACTGCGTAGCGTCCCTTCGTCGTCAGTTTCATGTTCAGTGTCCCTCTGCCCGACATCCTACTATCCGTACTAAATTAGTCAAGTATTCCCCGCACGAGTTCCCCCGCCTTCCGGCGCGTCTTCCTCCAGCGCACAGGCGATCTCCTCCACCGGCATCATCGTCTCCAGTGGTTGCAAGCGCTGCACGGCATCCCGCAGTTGCGCGATCTCCGCATCCTGGCGATGCATGTGCTCCAGCATGCACTCCACCGCCCGCGCCACCGGGTCCGGCATCTGCCCGGTCAAGCCATAGGCCTCGAAATTATCGCTATGCTCGCCCTTGTTGACGATGCGTCCAGGGATACCCACCACGGTGGCGCCCTCCGGCACCGACTTGACCACCACGGCGTTGGAGCCGATCCGCGCATTATCGCCGATGGTGATGGGTCCCAGCACCTTGGCGCCGGCGCCGACAATGACGCCCTGGCCCAAAGTCGGATGACGCTTGCCCGGCTGCCAGGAGGTCCCGCCCAGAGTCACCCCATGATAGAGCGTGCAGTTGTCACCGATCTCCGCCGTCTCGCCAATCACCACCCCCATGCCATGATCAATGAAGAAGCCCTTACCGATCCGCGCCCCCGGATGAATCTCGATACCGGTCCAAAACCGCGAAAAGGCCGCCAGACCGCGCGCCAACAGGCGCCAGCGGTGACGCCACAGGGCATGGGCGATCCGATGCAGGAACAAGGCGTGAACACCGGGATAGGTGAGCAGGATCTCCAGGCGGGTACGCGCCGCGGGATCACGCGCAAAGATGGCGTCGAAGTCACTCCGCCCGCGTCCGCCCATAGCTTCCTCCCTGGTATCTGCCCCGACCACCGCCAAGCCCCGCATTAGAAACTATCCCGATCCTTTTTGTCCACTTTAGTGGCCCAGCGCGTCATTTCCGTGAGCATGCCACGCAGAATATTCACTTCGTTCTGACTGGGCGCGGCGCGATCAAAGAGACGGCGCAAGCGACGCATCAGGCGGATTTCACGCACGGGTTGGAGAAACCCCGTGCGGCGCAGCACCTGCTGCAGGTGACCGTAAAAGCCCTCCATTTCCTCCACGGGGGCAGGTTTTTCACGCACCGTCTGGGGTATCCGCGCCGGGTGAAGGGCGAGGACAGCCAGATGGAGTTCATAAGCCAGAACCTGCACCGCCTGCCCCAGGTTCAGCGAGTGATATTCATCCACCGTGGGGATATGGACCAGCACCTGGCAACGATCCAGTTCGGCGTTACTCAGACCTGTCCGCTCCCGACCAAACAGCAGAGCGCAATCACCGGTGCCCAGCGCCTCCAGTATCTCTCCCGCCGCCTCCCGCGCGGTGCAAACCGGCCAATGGATGCGACGATCGCGGGCACTGGTGCCATAGACCTTGTGGCAACCCCGCAGGGCCGCGTCCAGGTCAGCACAGACCTGCGCGGATTCCAGAATGTCTTCCGCCCCGGAAGCGAGCGCCGTGGCCTCGGGATCGGGGAAGAAACGCGGATTGACGAGCACCAGTTGGCGCAGGCCCATCACTTTCATGGCCCGTGCCGCCGCGCCGATGTTGCCGGGATGACTGGGTTCGACAAGCACGATACGCAAACCCTGCAAAGAGGCCCCGGTCATCGCCATGCACACCGTGCCCCGCGGCGCCCGCACGGCGCCGCGACACGCCGTTCGTGCGGCCATCGCCATTCTCCTTTATACTGGTCCAATTCCGACTCATCCTCGCACAAGGTTTCCATGCAGCATCCTATTCTCGTCACCGCTATTCGCGCGGCCCGCAAAGCGGGCGATATCATCAACCGCAGCTTCAATCGGGTCAATGAAGTCAACATCACCTGCAAGGCGCACAATGATTTCGTCACCGATGTCGACCAGCGCGCCGAGGCCGCCATCGTCGAGATCATCCACCGCGCCTACCCGGATCACGGCATCCTCGCCGAAGAAGGTAGCCGCGTTTCCGATAAGGACTTCGAGTGGATCATCGACCCCCTCGATGGCACCACCAACTTCATCCACGGCATGCCGCAGCTCTGCGTCTCCATTGGCGTCCGCCATTTCGATCGCCTGGAGCACGCCGTCGTGTATAACCCGGTGCATGACGAGCTCTTCACCGCCAGCCGCGGCGGCGGCGCCTACCTCAATGATCGCCGCCTGCGCGTCGCCCAGCGTAAAGACCTGGACGGAGCCCTGCTCGGCACCGGTTTCCCCTTCCGGGATTTTTCCTATCTGGATACCTACCTGGCCACCTTCAGAGCCTTCATGCTGAAGACGGCGGGTGTTCGTCGTCCCGGCTCGGCGGCGCTGGATCTCGCCTACGTCGCCGCGGGGCGCTATGACGGCTTCTGGGAGTTCAATCTCAAGCCCTGGGACGTCGCGGCCGGCGCGCTCCTGGTGCAGGAGGCGGGCGGTATCGCCACCGACTTCCAAGGTGATCAGGGTTACCTGCAAAACGGCAATATCGTCGCCGGCAACCTGCGGGTTCATGCCCAAATGCTGCATATCATCAGCCAGGAAATCAACTCGCCCGCTTCCTGAGGGGGTCAAAGACAAATCATCTGGAGTGATGAAAAAAGCGAAACCCAACACCCGGGATCCAGCAAACCCTTCTGTTTCATGCCCACCTTTTCACCGTGTTTATTAGTTGACGGATGGTTTCGTCAGTGATCCATGGATAAGATGGATAAATCACACTTCATGTTTATCGTGCCGTCCGGCACTGTGCGCGAAGGTCGGCGATAAAATCTCCCGTGACGACCGTTCAGTCAACCCGCTCAGGGTGCGACAATTTGCCGCAGTGTATGTTTAATCAACTTTGAGTATAGTGATATCCGTCGATGCTGCCTGACCACCCAGGGCGCGTCAATAACGCAACGGAGCATTTCTTTTGCGTTGGGTGATTAAAAAATATCAGCATATAATTCAACTATTCCATATAAAATTTAAATAGGTGTTTGGTCTTGATAAACATGATCGACCACATAGAATGTGGCGTAAATTGACCTTTACGAGCAAGGAGGTGGTCTGAGTGGCAAATGTAACACACAATAAAGATGTTGTATCAGTAAAAATATGGGACCCATTTCTGCGTATCCTGCATTGGTGGCTGGCCATCACTCTGATGGCACAATTCGCCACCGGGACGATTTTCTGGATTTGGGGTGATGATTTATCCAATGCCATGATGTTTAGCGTAAATGCACCTCATTTTTATATAGGATATGCGTTTGCCACTGCCCTGGCGCTGCGAATCACCCTGCTCTTTGTGGGACCTCCGAGGTCACGCTGGCGCGATCTCCTGCCTCTTAAACCAACCCAACGCCGCAATTGGCAGAAAACTTTCCTCTATTATATAACCCTGTTTCGCCACCCCTGCCCTCCAAGCCTTGGGCACAACACTTTTGCCGGACCCGTCTATATTGGTTTCTTTCTTGTTGCCGCAGCCCAAGTCGCCATAGGTATTTTTTTATCGTTCATGCCCGGCGGCACAACACAGATGAACTCTCCATGGATGACGGTTCACAAATATCTATTCTTTGCATTGATAGCTTTTGTTGTTATTCATTTGGCAGCGGTTGTCGCACGCGAGATAAATGGCAAAAATAACATAACGTCCGCCATGATCCATGGCTACAAGGAGTTTACGGAGGCAGAATATAAAGAACTTTTATCTTCAAATAATGATGATCACAAAGAGCTGACATTTGCGGTAGGCGATATATCGAATACGCCGGCACATAACGGTTGAGGTGTAAAATGTTTATTACCTATTCACGCATCACAGATCATTTGCGTCACTTTGTTAAACGCCAGTTTCATATAGTGGCATCTATTATGATAATATCATTATTCTCAGAGGTTGCGCTTGCAACCACCGCACATGTTGGCGAATGGTCGATCACGGGACTGACGCCCAAGGTGGCACAGATGGTTGACAGCACGAAACTTTCGAGTGATGCCAACAAAGCCACTGTAGAAAAATATGTAAATTCCGCTGCGGCGCTGGATGGGTACTCAGATGCGCACTTGAACATAGGGGTAGGACAAACGATGCACTCCAGCCTGCAGAGCATTTCGGAATACAACAAGGCCGGATACCGATTGTTGGAATACAATGGCCTGATTCTTTTGTCCTTCATAGCCTTTTTTGCAGTAACCGGCGCGCTACTGACCATACTCGGCAAACATCAGACGAAAAACCGGGCAATTATTTTTATTCTGCGCAGCACAAGAATTTTAGCTGCGGCGGTGTCATACGTGCTCATTGTGGTAGGCTATTTTCATGCCATAGACTCGATAAACTGTTCACAGTGCTCAGCGGAAGTAAGTCGCCGACTACCTCTTCTTTTATGGTCACCCATGCTCGGAATATTGTTGATATCATTAATCGCTTTTTATACCTCAATGACCTACCGCGAAATGCATAACCACAGCAGCGATGGTGGTCCAGACGACAGACACGTCAATAAACCGTACCTATTCGGTTAACACCGCAACCAGCGCCCGGGATCCGGCCCAGTGGCGGGCGAACTGCCGCGCCACCCGGCCACTGCGCGAGCCGCGCTGCAAGGCCCAGCGCAGGGCTTCCTCCCGCCATTCCGCCAGCGGCGTCCGTACCCCCAGACGCTGCAGATGGATGGTGCAAATATCCAGATACATGGCCTGATCGAAGGGATAAAAGCCCAGCCATAAACCGAAGCGCTCGGAGAGGCTGATTTTTTCTTCCGCCGTCTCGCCGGGGATGATCTCCTCACCGTGGCGGTGATATTCCTCATTGTCGGCGAAATGGCGCGGCATCAGATGGCGCCGGTTGCTGGTGGCGTAGAGCAGCACGTTGTCCGGACGCGCCTCCACACCGCCGTCCAGCAGAGATTTAAGGGCCTTGTAGCCGGGGTCATCGGCGCCGAAAGACAGGTCATCGCAGAAGAGCACGAAGTAACAGGCCTGCTGGGGATCGGCCGCCTGCAGCGCCGCCAGAATCTCCGGCAGGTCGAGGATGCCGTCCGGGTCGATTTCAATCACCCGCAGCCCCTGATCCGCATAGCGACGCAAGAGCGCCTTGACCAGCGAAGATTTGCCCGTGCCCCGCCCGCCCCAGAGCAAGGCGTCATTGGCGGGAAAACCCGCGACAAACTGGCGGGTGTTCAGGTCCAGTGCGGCCTTGGTGTCTTCGATACCGAGCAGTTCGTCCATCTCCGGCAAGTCCACGCGCGCCACCCCTTCCAGACGGCCGCCCAGGGGCAGGTGGCGCCAGCGCGCGGCCTTCACCTCGGTAAAATCGGGCAGAGGATGGCTGCCGCCATCCCCCAAAAGCGCGGCCAAACTCTGGATGATCTGTTGACGTTCCACTGTCCACGAACTCCTTTCTGTGATTAGATAGTCTGGAGTTTAACCCCATTTACTGCGACGCGTCATGAAACTGCTTACCGACTTCCTCCCCATCATTCTCTTTTTCATCGCCTACAAGATGCATGGCATCTACACGGCCACCGAGGTGCTCATCGTCGCCGCCGTCGTGCTGATGGCCTGGCAGTGGTGGCGGCACGGCCGGGTCGAAACCATGACCTGGGTCTCCACACTGCTGATCCTCGCCTTCGGCGGCCTGACTCTGTACTTCCATAACGACACCTTCATCAAGATCAAACCCAGCATTCTCTACGCGCTGTTCGCGGCAGCCCTGCTCTTTACCCACTGGCGCGAGGAGCCGCTCCTGCAACGCCTGATGGGCGGGCAACTGCCCGCAGCCCTCCCCCGCTCTTTCTGGCAGCGCCTCAATGGCTACTGGATCACCTTCTTTCTCTTCGGGGCGGCCTTGAATCTGATCGTGGCCTACGCATTTTCGACGGGTATCTGGGTGGATTTCAAGCTCTTCGGCATGCTCGCCATCACCGTCATTTTCGTGCTCTTTCAAGCGGTGTTGATCTCGCGCGCCTTGCCGCAAGAGGCGAAGGATGGCGATTCGCCGACATAACCCCCGATCGGCGGCGGGGGTGGTTGCCAAATCGCTGCAAATGGGGCAGTTTTAGCGCATAAATCTCACCGACAGGATGTAAAGGCCCATGTATTACTGCATCATCGGCACGGACAATCCCGACTCCCTGAGCAAGCGCCAGACGGCGCGGGGTGATCATCTGGCGCGCCTGCATCAGTTGCAATCCGAGGGGCGCCTGCTGACGGCGGGCCCCTTCCCCGCCGTGGATAGCGAAGAACCGGGCGAGGCGGGCTTTACCGGCAGCCTGATCGTTGCCCGTTTTGATTCGCTGGAGGACGCTCGCGCCTGGGCCGCCGCCGAGCCTTATCTCAGTGCCGGCGTTTATGTGGATGTCAGCGTTCGCCCCTATAAAGGAGTATTTTTGCCATGAATAAAGAAGTCCTTGAAGAATTGCTGCGTAACGCACTGAGTCCGGAGTTCCTGGAAATCGAGGACCGGACGGAAGCACACAGCGGCCATGCGTCATCCGGTGGCGGCGGGCACTACGCGGTACGTATCGTCAGCAGTCGGTTCGAGGGCCTGGCCCCGCTGGCACGTCACCGTTTGGTCAATACGGCCACCGACCCGGTGCGGCAGGAGATACACGCGCTGACGGTCAAGGCATATACCCCAGAAGAGTTCGCCGCCCAGAACCAGTCCCCCACTGGGCGTCCAGCCATCCCCCTGAATGTCCTTTAAGACTGGCCTGGCCGTGTTTTTCACGAACGGCGCAGTCTCGGGAACGGCTCCTTTTCAGAGAGTCCGCAAAGCCGCACCGGACTCCCGCCAAGCAGGCGGATCTGATGTCGACCGATAGCTTCGTCCGCAGTTTTCGCGAGTCCTCGCCCTACATCCATCGCTTTCGGGGGCAGACCTTTGTCATCAACTTCGGTGGCGACGCCCTGGCGGATGGCAGCATCCGCAACCTCGCCCACGATATCGCCCTGCTCAACAGCCTGGGCATCGATGTCGTCCTGGTGCACGGGGCCGGGCCGCAGATCGATGCGGCACTGCGCGCTCACCAACTGCGCACCGAGCGGGTCAACGGCAAGCGCATCACCGACCTGGCGGCCATGCAGGTACTCCGCGAGGCGGTGGGCGGCGCCCGCCTGGTGGTGGAGGCGGCATTGTCCGAGGGACAAATGGGTTCGCCCATGGCCCATGCCGGATTGCAGGTGGTCAGCGGCAACTTCATCATCGCCCAGCCCCTCGGGGTGCTGGAGGGGGTGGATTACCAGTATACCGGGCAGGTGCGGAGGGTGGCGACAGAGGCCATCCAACGTCATCTTGCCGCCGACGAGGTCGTCCTGCTCTCTCCCATCGGCGTCTCGCCGACAGGTACCCTGTTCAACATCCGCGCGGAGGAAGTGGCCGTGGCCGCCGCCATGGCCTTGCACGCCGCCAAACTGATTTTTTTCATGGACGAGGAGGGTGTGACCGATGTCCAGGGTCGACTCCTGCGCCAGGTTACCCTGTCCGAACTGCCGGAATTACTCACACGGGAGGATATTCAGGGTGACCTGCGCGAGCATCTGCACAGCGCCGCCATCGCCTGCGCCGGAACGGTGGATCGTGTCCACCTCATATCGCGGCAGGTGGATGGCGCGCTGCTGCGCGAACTCTTCACCCGCGACGGCCTTGGCACCCTCATCTCTCAAGACCCTTTTGAACACCTGCGGACCGCCACCGTCGCCGACATTCCCGGCATCCTTGATCTGATCAGTCCCATGGAAGAGCGTGGCGTGCTGGTGCGGCGCAGCCGGGAACGCCTCGAAATGGAAGCAGATCACTTCGTGGTCATGGAACGGGACGGCAAGATCATCGGCTGTGCGGCCCTGTACCCCTACCCGGATCAGGGAATGGCCGAGGTCGCCTGTCTCGCGGTGGACAATCGCTACCGCCGCCAGGGGCGCGGCGAGCGGCTACTCGACTACTGTCAGAAACGGGCGCGGGAACAGAAGCTCGCACAGATGTTCGTGCTCAGCACCCAGACGGCCCAATGGTTTCTGGAACGCGGCTTTCATCCCGGCGTTCTGGAAGATTTGCCGGTACCGCGACAACATCTCTACAACTTCCAACGCCGCAGCCAGGTATTTTTTCGCAGCCTGATCACCTGACGCCGGGGTTCAGGAGGATTCGGCGATCGTTTCACGCGCCTCTCGTTCACCTTCCAAGGAGGGGTCGACCCCCTTGGACAAGCCCCCGGTGCGGCCATCATAGCGATTGACCACCGTGCAGCGGCGGGCGATGAAACCACCCTTTTCCGTCTCGCTGGACTCGAGATCGAACTCCAGGATGATGTCCCGGCTCGGGAGATCGTCCGGATCCAGCTCACGCGGCAAGTCAGAAATGTGGACAAAGGCGGACGCGTAAGGAGAGTCCTCCTGCCGGGTATCCGTCACCCACAAATGGGCGGAGATGGCGGTCAGAAAACGGATGAAGCCGAAGCCGCGATCCGCTTCCCAGCGGCTGCAGATGCCGCGGACGCGTGAGCCCAGTTCCCCCCACGGCACGCGTCCATCACCGCGCGAGGGAATCAGCCCCGGTACCAGATAACCCGAATAAAAGGCGTCGGCCTCATGCTGCAGTTCCCGGGAAACATTGCGGAAGGCCAGCACTTCCACCCGGCATCCTTTGTTCTGCAAGGCACGGACCACCTGCAAAAAGTCCCCATCGCCAGTAACCAGCAGCACCTGGTCCAGCCGCTCCGACTGCAGCATCACGTCCACGGCCAGATCGAGATCGGCATTGGCCTTGGACATCGTGTTGCCTTCTTCGTCCACGAACCAGCGCACCGGCTTTTCGATAATTTTCCAGCCCAGATCGCGCACCGCCTGCTGATATCCGCGAATCGGTTCCCGGTATTCACGGTCGCGCTTCATACGTTCGTCATCCACCGCCATATAGGTATTCAGGCGCAGGAGGCGCGCCTCGTCTTCCCGTCCGGCGAAACGCCGCAACACGTCATAACGCATGGCATAACCGCCGTTGTAGCGGATGTTTTCGGCATCCACATAAACACCAATATGTAGTTCACCATTGCTCATCAGTGCTCAGGACTCCAGGATCGCGCCGTTCGCGGCATTGGTCACCAGCTTGCGATAGCGGCGCAACCACGGGGACTTCAGCGGCTTTTCCACCGGCTCCCAGCGCCTGCGGCGTTCGGCGAACTGCGCCTCACTCAGGTCGACATGGATTTTTCCGGCATCCAGATCCAGAGAAATCAGGTCGCCGTCCTCGAGCAACGCGATCGGACCGCCCTCGGCGGCCTCCGGAGAGATATGGCCGATACAGGCCCCGCGGGTCGCCCCACTGAAACGGCCATCGGTAATCAAGGCGACGCTTTCGCCCAGCCCCATGCCCATGATATTGGCGGTAGGCGTCAGCATTTCCGGCATGCCGGGGCCGCCCTTCGGGCCTTCATAGCGGATCACCACCACATCACCGGGCTTGACCGCGCCGGCGAGAATACCGTCCGCCGCCGTTTCCATACTCTCAAAAATCTTCGCGGGCCCCGAAAACTTCCGCATGTCGGGCAGCACCGCGCCAATTTTGACAATGCCGCCTTCGGGCGCGAGATTGCCGAAGACCACTCGCAGGCCGCCGGTAGGGGAGAAGGGATCGCTGGCCAGATGGATGATCTTGCTGTCCTTCACCGCCGCCGCCGCCACGATCTCGCGCAGGCTCTGGCCGCTGACCGTCGGCTTGTCCAGATGCAGCACATCGGGATTACGCACGTGCACTTCATGCAAAATGGCGGGAACGCCGCCAGCGCGGCCGATATCCTCGATATGCACCGTCGACAGGGCCGGAGACACCTTGGCGAGGTAGGCCACCTGCTGCGCCAGGTCGTTCAACCGCGCCAGCGGATACTCCAGGCCGGCCTCCCGGGCGATAGCCAGGGTATGCAGCACCGTGTTGGTGGAGCCGCCCATGGCCATATCGAGGATGAACGCGTTGTCGATCGCCTCGAAATCCACCAGTTGCCGCATGGTCGGGCCGCCCGCCATGGCCAGCGCCACCACGCGATCCGCCGCCTGGCGCACCAGATCACGCCGTTCGGCCGCCGTCGCCAGAATGGTGCCGTTGCCAGGCAGTGCAATCCCGAGAACCTCCATCAGGCAGTTCATACTGTTGGCCGTGAACATGCCGGAGCAGGAACCACAGGTCGGGCAGGCGTTATCTTCAATTTCCTTGAGACGGATTTGCGTGATTTGCCCGCGTTTGAACTGTCCGACCGCCTCGAAGGCCGTCACCAGATCAATAGCCGTTCCGTCAGACAGGTGTCCGGCTTCCATGGGGCCACCGGAAACGAATACCGTGGGCACGTCACAGCGTAGCGCGCCCATGATCATACCGGGCACGATCTTGTCGCAGTTGGGGATACAGATGAGCGCATCCAGGTGGTGCGCCTGCACCACGGTCTCGATGGCGTCCGCAATCAGTTCACGGCTCGGCAGCGAGTAACGCATGCCATCGTGCCCCATGATGATGCCGTCATCCACACCGATGGTGTTGAATTCAAAGGGGACACCCCCCGCCGCCCGGATGTGCTCCTTGACGATGCGTCCGAACTCCTGCAAATGCACATGACCGGGAATGATGTCGATGAAGGAATTAGCCACTCCGATGAAGGGTTTATCCATATCCTGATCCGTCACCCCGCAAGCCTTGAGCAGGGCGCGATGGGGGGTGCGTTCAAAGCCTTTTTTGATCATATCGGAGCGCATGAGATCCTCGTGGCAAGTACAGTTGGGGGGATGCATCGCGTGGATGGCACCCTAGATAGCGGCGCGGCAGGTTACAGCGTAAAAACACATCGATCGCCTGGCTAGCCTTTAGAGTATAGGGCCAAGTGCGAGACAGGCCAAGAAGCGGACGTTACCTATCAGAACAGCGAGAAAGTTATACTGTCCAATCTTCGACTTTCAGATCGGCCATCTGGCTGAAAGCTCTGTCGTTTGTCACCAGTACCGCATCCACGCTGAGCGCGTGCGTAGCAATCAGCAAGTCAAGTGACGCCAGTATCCTGCCTCGCTTCTCCATATCAGCCCGCACCATCCCGTAATGCCCTGCCGTGGAGCTGTCCCAAGGCAGCACATCGACGCGCCGGAGAAACTCCCGCACGGCAACGTGAAGCCGTTTGGCGACCGGACGTTTTGCCAGACCAAAAAGCAGCTCGCCTCCGGTGATGGCAGAGATGCAAAGGGATGCCATTGGTACCGCCACTATGCGCTTAGCCACGACCGGATGTTCTCTGAGCAGGTGGCTTACCGTATTGGTATCCAGCATGTACCACTTCACTCGCTATACCCCTCAAAGGGGTCACGATCCTGCATCCCCTGGTGGCGCTCCTTCTCGTCCAGGAAATCGGCTGGCACATTGGCACCCTTGAGCGCAATGAAGAAGTCATCCCAGGTAGCCGGCTTGCGCGACAATATCACGTCGCCCGTTTCTGAGTCCTGGCGGATAAAAACTTCCTTGGTATCGAACCGATAAGCGGCTGGCAAACGTACCGCTTGGCTGCGGCCATTGGTGAATAGTTTGGCTACTTGGCTCATGACTGCATCCTCTTACCACGATAGATACCGAAATATATGCCTGGTTATGGAATATATCAAGGAATATGCCTGGCCGGATTGCACAAACCGCAAGTGTGACTGGAATCCGCAACTCGCTCACAACACTTCTTGACATCCTCCTCGCCCTCAGCCTATGGCTGCCGCTTTTGAGAGCGGGAAGGACGAGGATTCCTTTCTGCCAACAGCGGCCTTACTTCAGCCACTTTGATTGACTCATTCCCTTTGGTCTGGGCCAACTTCACGGCTTACGCCGCGAAACAGACTACCCCGGCGTGCCCCGCCGTTGACGCAACCTCATACGAGGTTGTTAGTCCTCTTGCGAGGATGTTCTGTGCCGCGTTCACATCGGCGTGCGCCTCATGCCCACAGTGCAGACAATGGAACTCGGCTTGTGTCTGGCGATTTCCGGCATCCACCACACCGCAAACCGGACAGATTTGCGAGGTATAGGCCGGGTCCACCAAAAGCAGCATGCCGCCTGTCCACTGGAGCTTGTAGCCCATCATCCGTTTGAGCATGCCCCATCCCTGGTCGAGGATGGATTTGTTCAGTCCCGCCTTTTGCCGGATGTTGCGTCCGGATTCCTCCGCTGTGCCCCTTGCGGAGCCAGTCATGTTCCGTACTTTCAGGTCTTCCAGCACCACGACCGCGTGGTTTTTGCTGATGGCGGCGCTGACCTGATGCAGTACGGTCTTGCGAATCTCCGCGATGCGCTGATGCAGCCGCGTGATTTTGGCCTTCTGTTGCTTCCAGTTGGCCGAAAACTTCACTTTATGCGCCAGTCTCTTTTGTTCTTTGGCGAGTCGCTTTTGCAAATCCCGATAGGTAGTCACCGGCAGGAACATGGTACCGTCGGACAACGTGAGCAGATTCGCCACACCCCGGTCACCGCCCACCGCTGTAGTGGATGGGTGAACGGGATCCGGCACTTCCTTTTCGGTCTGAATGGCGACATGCCAGTGCCCACCTGAGTGACTGACGGTGACATTGCGGATTTCACCACCGATGACGCAGGACTTGCGGAACTTCACCCAGCCAATGCGCGGCAGGAAGATTTTGGGGAACTGCGTCCTCCCATCAGCATCCTGGGGCCGGAGGTCGATTTTGATCTGCTCCGGGTCGGGATAGCGCATGCTGTCGTGCAAACCCTTCTTCTTGAAGACCGGGAATCGCTTGGGGTTGCTCTTGTCAAAGGCATCCTTGAGCGCCCGGTCCAGAAACTTCAGCGCCCATTGCTGGGGGTGGACAGGGGATTCGGACAGAAAGCCGAACGATTCCCCGTTCCGCCAGGTGGTCAGGCACTTGGCCATGTCCACGTAGGACAAGATGCCGCACTGGTGATCCAGATAACTCTTTTGCACGGCCAGCGCCCGGTTCCAGACGAAGCGCACGCAGCCGACCGCGCGAGACAGGAGATGCTCCTGTTCAGGCAACGGTTCCAGTCGGTAGCGCACGGCTTTGCGAAGCATCATACGTTTATTGTATGTTTGGCCGATGACTGATGCAACTGAAATAAGACACGGCAGACATTGCGTTTTTAACCTGCATATTCACTTGGTCTTTGTGACCAAATATCGCCGCGGCGTATTCACTGGCGAGGTTCTGGCCGATCTGCGCGGCATCTTCGCCGCCGTCTGCGAGGATTTCAGCGCGGAGCTGGTGGAGTTCGACGGGGAGGATGACCATGTGCATCTGCTGGTGAACTATCCGCCCAGGGTGTCCGTTTCGGCACTGGTGAACAGCCTCAAGGGCGTCTCCAGTCGCATGATCCGTAAAAAGAACTATCCCAGCATCCGCAAAAAATTATGGGGTGGAGCGCTCTGGTCACCATCCTACTTTGCCGGAAGCTGCGGAGGTGCGCCCATATCCATTATTCGCCAATACATCGAGCAGCAACAAACACCGGATTAGGCTTGTGCCCTGCAAGGGCGGAAAAGGTGGCATCGAGCCACCTCCCTCGCCGCGCTCTTGACTTCCCCCTGAACGGGGAGGTTTGCCGCGCAACCGATCAACATGGCTTGTCCGATTGTGAGTAAGCGAGATCTCAGGCTACCCACTTGTGGCAATGACGAGGGTCTCTGCAAAATTTGGGAAGTCGTCTAACTCCTGGCGCGAATCTCGGGGGAAAGGTCAGTCCCTGCCGGCCCCATCAGGGCCTTGGCGGTCAAGGTGCTGATCTCGTCATCGGTCATCCAGCGCCAACCGGTCGGTGTATTGACATGACCGAGGCGAACGGGCGAGAACGGCACTTTCGCCGCCAAGGCAGCCTCAATCAATCGGTCCGAATCGGCGTTGGAACCGAACAGATGCACGATCAGTGGCGGGTCGCGGCGGTTGGCGAGCGCTTTGATAAGGCGTTGTGAAAACCCGTGCCCGACCGAATGCACCCACAGAACGCAATGAGTCAGCTTGTGCCAGTCGCGCAGCCGATCAAGAAACGCCGTGCCCGATGCCTCATCCAAATAATCGAGCGATACACGCTCGATACGCAGATCCAGCGACCGGACGCGCTCTTTGTTTGAGCGAAAGCGGGCAGCGACGATTACTTCCTCGCCGGGCAGTGTTCGACAGAAGGGAGCAAGCATACCTGTGCCCCCCACAACAAGATATCGGCGCCGATCATCCGACTTCTTCACGCTCCGACTTTCTGTGCAATCAGATAGGCAATCATCTCGTCAGCCTGCCTTTCGCAGCGCAGTGTGGTGTCGCCGTCGATCAGGGTAATCTCTCCCGACACCGAATTCTTTGAGAAATCGCCCTTGCAGGAGGCGACTTGGGTTTGCAGGGCGATTCCATAGATGGTACGCACGACGGGCAGGAGGTGCTCACAGGGCTGCGCACAGCGTTTGCTTTGGTTGCCGTGTGACAATAGCCCCACCGGCTTGTCCCGAAAGGCGTCAAAGCTAAGACTATCGATTGCATTTTTCAAAACCCCGGAGAAAGAGCCGTGATACAGCGGGCTGGCCAGAACTATCCCGTTCGCTTCGGCCACCTGGCGGACCATGGTGCGCACGTTAGCATCCGGCGTGTCCGCCACATCGTGGTGATAATTCGGGTCGGCGATAGGAAGCGGACGCGCGCGGGGATCGACCCAGTCGACGCTCATTCCCCGATCAGCATAGGCGGTAGCGGCGCGCTCGGCGAGTATGCGGGTCAGTGACGGTTGACGAATTGACCCAAGAATAATCAATATTTTCAATCGACTTTCTCCTTGATGCTTTCCAGCCCAGCTATGCACCTTCCGGGGCGAAGGTCCGGTACCTCCTGGCACAGCGTACGCTGGACCAACCATAGAAGAAGTGCCGCGATGAGAGCACCGTCGATGACCACCCCCAGCGTGATCGCCAGTCTCGGAGCCACACCTACCCAGAGGAACAAAAGTGTGGATCCGACGAAAACGGCGAATGTGCTGGGAAGCGCTGTCAACGTGATCATCCGGGTGAGATCGAGCACACGGGCCAGGATCTCATCACGGTCGGGACCACGCCCGATCCGACGTCGACGGTGCTCGGCAAGTACCAACTCGACTGTGATGATGCGCTCCTCACTGAAAGGGCATCCCAGGTCGCGCGCATTGTCCCGCGCGGCTTTCTAGCCAGCGATCCGCCTCGTCAAATTGACCGAGCTTCGACTTCAGGAGTGCCACCCGGTAACAAAAATGTGCTCCCACCGGATCGTCTTTCATTTCCTCCGAACGGGCGCTTCCGAACGTCTGCTCAAACACCTCCAATGCCACCTCGAACTCACCCTTCATCTCGAAGAGCAGTGCGATATTGGCTAGCAGGTTGAACCGAAGATAGTCATACGAGCGCCCGGGAACTCCATCGATCAAGCCGAAAGCGTTAAACGCGTATTCACGTGCCACGTCCCAGGTTGCTTCGAGGTGATTTCGGCGATACGCAAGGGCTGCGTTCAAGGCCTTGCCGTTCATCAACCAGGCATGTTCCAAGGGGGCGCCAGGAGCATCCTGCATAGAAGCGATCCGACTAATGCCACAGTCGAAAAAGGCCTCCGATCGAGCCGGATCATAAAATCGCTTCGCGTCACCAACCCAGACAGATAGTCGAGATGCGCTTTGTAGGTTTCCCGGTCACTGAAATTCCGCGCATGGTCCAGCAGCGCAAGCGCCTCGTCATACTGTCCAGTATTCACTTGAGCGATCGCCTGGAGACGATAAACCTCGGGGTCGTCCTGCGCGTTTGTTATCCGTCTGTCAAAGTTTTGCAACACTATATTCTGTGCAATTTCGACTATATCTGATCCGCTCAGACTGTTGGTGCGCGTCAGGCCAATTTGCAACTCCTTTCCGATGAGCTTTGTTGACATTCGCTTGATCATATTCTCACGTGAGAGAGACTGGGCGTCGCCCTGGCCTGCCCCGCTCTCGAATATCGTCACACGGCTTGCGATGTTTTTCGGGAGTTTTGCGACCGCACGAACGAGCGTTTTTGCGCTCAGCCGATCAACGCCTGACAGCCCGGTGATCGTTACCGCCCCTTCTCCTGCGAGTCGGCCGATATATTTCGCAACCGTTGTCGCAAAACTGTCGATGTATCGCGCCGTATAAACGCTTTCACGGCTTACACGGCGCAGCACAGCAAATGCGACGGAACTGCCATCGGTCGATTTTGTGCCAAAACCGTAGTCCGAGGCTTCTCGCTTCAGCACTAAATCGAGCTTTCCAAGCTCGCGTGTCACATCCGATTTATATTCGGGGCATTCTTCTGCAATTACAGCCAATGCAGCGCGTACAGCGGAATAAGGAGAAAGGTCGTCGGCCAAATCCACATCCATGACCGTCCCTTTCTCTGAACTGGACTTCAGGGATTTCCGGCCCGAAGCCGATGTCTGTGCCGAAATGATGGTGGTCGAATTTTCCATAAAAACCCATATAGTTACCCCAAAAGAACGAGGAGGGTGTACCCCCTCGTCACAACGGTCACCAGGCCGCCGCCACCATGACGACGCGCTTGGAATCCTCGCTCATGGTTCCCTTGGCTTTCGTTACCAGGGCTTCAACCGCTTTTTTCGCATCCAGAACTTTGATCGTTTCTTTGGAGTCTTTGGGCTTCATGTCATATCTCCTATATAGAGTGAAAAAATTGGTACTACGATTAGGTTTACGCAATTAATATACCAAGCACGCTACAAGGAATAAGACATAGGATGGTGAACTTCTTAATAACGTAAAAACAAACAGTTAATCTGATTTCCGGCGATTCAGAAATAGATAGGGCTGACCACAACGCCCAGAAATGGGGTACTAAAATGGTGCGATGCACAGTGGTGGCGCATCGCGTTTCAGGGTTGTTGTTTGCAAAGGGTAGCCTCCATAGTCTGGAAGGGTCAGGCCGGGCCAGCTTCAACGCCATACCAGCCGGCAAGGTCTAATCTGTGGCTGCCGCTGTGACAATATCTCGCAACAGAGATGTAATGGATGCCTCCTCCTATGGTAGGACGGACACAGCGGGGAGTGCTCCTAGAAAAGGGAGTCCTCGCTTGAACCGGACGGCATCGAAGTGCCAAGGTGGACATTTCATCCACGAATAGGTCAAGGAGGACTCACCATGGATTCTACAATTTACGGTTTGGATTTGGCAAAGCGGGTGATGCAACTACACTGGGTGGACATGGGTACCGGTGAAATCCACCGCAAGCAATTACAGCGGCGGGCGCTCCTGGAGTTTTTTGCCAACCGGGAACCTGGCATCGTTGCTATGGAAGCCTGCGGCAGTGCGCACCACTGGGCCCGGGAGCTGCGCAAGCTGGGGCACGAGGTCCGCTTGATCGCCGCGCAGTTTGTGCGGCCCTTCGTCAAGACCAACAAAACCGACGCGGCGGACGCGGCGGCGATCTGGGAGGCAGCCCAGCGGCCAGACATGCGCTTCGTGACCGTCAAGAGCGTAGAGCAGCAATCCGTCTTGGCCCTGCACCGAATGCGGGAGCAGTTGGTCAAGATCCGCACCATGCAGATCAACGCGATTCGGGGACTTTTGTACGAGTTCGGTGCCGATATTCCCCAAGGGCGCCAGAAGGGGGAACAGACGATTCCCCAGGTCTTGGAGCAACTGGAAGAGCAAATCTCCAAGATGACGTTGGACGCGATGCGCGGGCAGCTGGAGCGACTGAAAGCGCTGGATCAGAATATTGCCGACATTGAGAAATCGCTGACCTTCTGGAAAAAGGATCAGGAAGCTGTATCCCGACTGATGGCCATCCCCGGCGTGGGCTTGCTGACGGCAACGGCGATTGTGGCTACCGTGGGCGACATGAAGACCTTTCGTTCTGGTCGGGAGTTTGCGTCCTTCCTGGGCTTGGTCCCTCGACAGAGTGGCACAGGTGGCCGGGTCCGGTTACTAGGGATCAGCAAACGGGGAGACACCTATCTTCGGTCCTTGCTGACCCATGGGGCGCGGGCGGTAGTGAATCGACAGATCCATAACCGCAATCCCTGGATCGACCGGTTACTCAGTCGCCGGCCGCACAATGTGGCCGTTGTGGCTCTGGCCAACAAGATGGCCCGAACGATCTGGGCATTGCTGACCAGGGACCGGAGCTACGATCCTCTGCACCAGAGGAGCGTAACAGCCGCCTGATCCCAGAGGGGTAGTAGCAGAGTTCCGCAGTAAAGAGTTGCGCAGGCAGAAAGACGATTGATGGCAGAATAGGTCAGACCGGGGAAGGGAGAACCTGGCAAACTCCAGTCCTTTAAGGACGCGACAGAGATGAGGACCCTTCCAGCGGATTTCATCAAGGCCAGCAGAGATAATCTGCGCTACAGGCCGGATATAAGGCAGTAACTCGACCTCAACCGCCAACGATCAAAAGTCGGCTTGCACAAACGGGGGCATCCATATAAGGGTTTTTGAGAGGCGAAACCCGCCACGGGCGCTATGACCAACGATCAAGCGGACATTCAACCCGGCGGCGCAGCAGGCGTCGCTGGCCGCAACCACTCATCCCATATCGCCAGCAATACGGCCAGCAGCACCGGTCCCAGGAACAGTCCCAGGAAACCGAAGGCGAGAATGCCGCCCAATACCCCGAAGAGGACCAGCAGAAACGGAATCCGTACCGCGTTGGAAATCACCAGCGGGCGAATCAGATTATCGATCCAGCTCACCACCAGCGCACCCCACAGGGCCAACCCCATTCCCGCCCAAATATCGCCCTGAAAAAGCAGCCAGAGGCTCGCGGCGCCCCAAACCAGAGGCGTACCGAAAGGAATAAAGGAAAACAGCAGGGTAACGATGGCCAACAGGACAGGCGCGGGTAGCCCGGCCACCGCGTAACCCAGCCCCGCGAGGGTGCCTTGCGCCACCGCCGTCGCCAGAATGCCGTAAATCACCGCGTGGATGGTATTGGCCGCCGTCCGCAAATAAGCGTCACCCCGCTGCCCCAACACCTGATCGGCAAAACGGCGCAACTGATCCAGCAGCAGTTCACCATGCCGGTAGAAGAAAAAGGCCGTAATGAGGACGAGCACCAGCAAAGCGCCGAAACGCCCGATCCCGCCCGCGACATTGCCCAACCGTCCCGCCCAGGCGGAGAGGTCGGGAGACAGGGCACCGGGCAGCAGCTTCGCCTTCCAGGTGGCGGGGATTTGTGCGAGCAGACCATGTATCCAGGGAATCTGACTGAGCCGCGCCTCCAGCATGGAGTGGGCATCCAGACTGCCGAGCTGCGTCAGCACATGGTACAACTCCGCGCCCAGCGTGACGCTCAGAAAAAGTACGGGGAGGATGAAAATCAGCGCCAGCAGGAGGGTAGCCCCCAGCGCCGCCAGCAGAGGCGGCCAGCGACGCCGCATGGGTTCCACCAGTGGCCAGGTGGCATAGACGAGGATGGCCGCCCAGACCAAGGCCGGCAAAAAAGGCGAGAGGATTTTCCAGATCAGGGCAAAAAAAAGTATCGCTGCGAGCAGTTGGCCCAGGGCGAGCCGCAGATCGCGAACCGTCAGATCCGCGAGACGCACCATGACTTAACGCCGTGCGACGCCGCTTTCCCGCGCGGCGACGGTCACTGCACCAGAGACCCACTGCCGCAAACGCGGGTCCAGAGGCTTGGGAATGATGTATTCGGGGCCAAAGGCCAGACCTTGCGTCGCGGTCAAGCCGTATGCGGCCCGTACCATATCAGGCACCGGCTCCCGCGCCAGTCGCGCCAAGGCGTCCACCGCCGCCAGCAGCATGGGCGGATTGATCCGCCGCGCCCGGCAATCCAGGGCGCCGCGGAAGAGGAAAGGAAAGCCCAGGACATTGTTCACCTGATTCGGCAGGTCCGAACGGCCCGTGGCGATGATGGCGTCAGGACACAGGCGCCGCGCCACCGCGGGGTCTACTTCAGGATCGGGATTGGCGAGGGCGAAAATCACGGGCTTGGATGCCAGCGTCGACAATGCCGCTTCGGGTATGGCACCACGCACCGAAACCCCGATGACCACATCGGCACCGCGCAACATCGCCGCCAGATCCCAATCCTGAGGCGCCACCGCGAAGGGCTGGTGCCATGCGCTGAGGTCCGCACGTCCGCTGTGCAGCACGCCATGCAGGTCACTCAGAAAAACCTCGGTCACGCCCAGCGTCCGCAGCATCCGGGCAATCGCCAGACCGGCCGCGCCGGCACCGACAATGGCGACCTTGACACGACCCAACTCTTTGCCCTGCAACTCCAACGCATTCCGCAAAGCCGCCGCGACAATCACCGCCGTACCGTGCTGGTCATCGTGGAAGACAGGGATCTCCAGCCGGGTCTGCAGGGCTTCTTCCACCTGAAAGCAGACCGGAGCAGCGATGTCTTCCAAATTGATGCCGCCGAACCCGGGGGCGATAGCCGCCACCACGTCGATGAAATGTTCGGCATCGCGCGCCTGCACTTCAATATCAAAGGCATCGATATCCGCGAAACGTTTGAAGAGCAACGCCTTGCCCTCCATGACCGGCTTCCCCGCCAGCGGCCCGACATTGCCGAGGCCGAGCACCGCCGTACCATTGCTCACCACGGCCACCAGATTTCCCTTGGCGGTATAGTCGTAAGCTTTGTCGGGATCCGCGGCGATTTCCCGCACCGGCGCGGCCACGCCGGGCGTATAGGCCAGTGACAGATCTTCCTGACTGATGCAGGGTTTGCTCGGGATGACCGAAAGTTTCCCCGCTGGTGCACGGGCGTGATACTCCAGCGCCCGCCGTTTCAAGTCTTCCTGGGGATCGGCCTCCGCCATGAAGCTCTTATTGACCGCCGTACCGCTTGCGGAACTTCTCTACCTGACCAGCGGCGGAAACGGCACGCTGCTTGCCCGTGTAGAAGGGATGACACTCGGAGCAAAGATCGATATGCAGATCGCGGTTGGCGGTGGAGCGCGTCTTGAAGACGTTGCCGCAACTGCAGGTGACGGTGATCTCTTCATACTTGGGATGAATATCGGTTTTCATGGTGGCTATTCTCGGGGCCTCGATCAAAGGGCGGATTATAGGGATGGACAGGGCGGGCGTCCAGCAAGCCCGTTCAACGATTCATGGAATCAAAGAATTCCGCGTTGTTTTTCGTGCCACGGACCTTGTCGAGCAAGAACTCCATGGACTCCACCGGATCCATGGGCGCCAGCAGTTTTCGCAACACCCACATTTTGCTGAGCATGTCGGCCGGCACCAACAGTTCTTCACGACGGGTGCCGGATTTGTTGAGGTTAATGGCCGGATAGGTACGCTTCTCGGCGAGACGGCGGTCGAGGTGCACTTCCATGTTGCCGGTGCCCTTGAACTCCTCGAAGATGACTTCGTCCATCTTCGAGCCGGTTTCCACCAGGGCCGTGGCGATGATGGTCAGGCTGCCACCTTCTTCGATATTCCGCGCGGCGCCGAAAAAACGCTTGGGTTTCTGCAGCGCATTGGCGTCCACGCCGCCGGTCAGCACCTTGCCCGAGGAGGGCACCACGGTATTGAAGGCGCGCGCCAGGCGGGTAATCGAATCCAGCAGAATCACGACGTCGTGCTTGTGTTCCACCAGGCGCTTGGCCTTTTCCAACACGATCTCGGCCACTTGCGTGTGGCGTGTCGCCGGCTCGTCAAAGGTGGACGACACCACTTCGCCTTTCACCGAACGCTGCATTTCAGTCACCTCTTCGGGCCGCTCATCGATGAGCAGCACAATCAGATAACACTCGGGGTGATTGGCGGTGATCGCATGGGCGATCTGTTGAAGCAGCACGGTCTTACCGGTTTTTGGCGGCGCCACGATGAGGCCGCGCTGGCCTTTGCCGATGGGCGACACCAGATCGATGATGCGCGGCGCCAGCTCGCCGTAAGGGATGTTCTCCGACTCCAGACGCAGCCGCTTATCCGGGAAAAGCGGCGTCAGGTCGTCAAAATTCACCTTGTTCCGGGTCGCTTCCGGCACCTCAAAATTGATGCTTTCCACCTTGAGGAGCGCGAAATAGCGTTCGCCCTCCTTAGGAGGACGAATCTGTCCGGAAACGGTATCTCCGTTCTGCAGATGGAAGCGCCGCACCTGGGAAGGGGAAACGTAAATATCATCGGGCCCAGCCATATAGGAGCCGGATGCCGCGCGCAAGAAGCCGAAGCCATCCTGCAAGATCTCTAATACGCCCTCGCCGTAAATGGCATCCCCGTTGCGCGCATGCGCCTTGAGGATATTGAAGATAATTTCCTGCTTCTTCTGACGGGCGGTGCCATCCAATCCCATGTCCTGACAGATCAGCGCCAGCTCGGCGGCCGTTTTACGTTTGAGATCGGTCAGATTCATCGCCGACGCGCCGGGCGCCGGACACAGCACGCTCTCGTCGTCGTCAACCAGGATATCTTCGTTGGGAAAGGACTTGGGAGTTCGGGGGGATTTACGGCGGGGACGTGGTGTATTCAAAGTTGGCTGTCCAGGAATGCGGTCAGTTGAGCTTTACTCAGGGCACCCACTTTGGTCGCTTCAAGCTTGCCTGATTTGAAGAGAAGCAGGGTGGGGATACCGCGAATGCCGTACTGAGGGGGGGTTGCGGGATTTTCGTCGATGTTGAACTTGGCGATCCGAAGCCGATCGCCATATTCACCGGCGACTTCTTCCAGAATGGGGGCGATCATTTTACAAGGCCCGCACCACTCGGCCCAAAAATCCACCAAAACCGGTTTGGAGGACTTCAGTACATCCGTTTCAAAGCTGTCATCAGACACGTAAAGAATGGCGTCACTCATTGGAGGTAGCTCCTCAGTTTCAGTTAGGTAATACGCTATGGTGGATATTCATGTGATTTTTCTGGGGCGAGGGATTGTACTCAAGACCACGTGCGCCGGATGGCGTCAGACGATTGTCGCTTTTAGTCAAGACGGTTAGCGAAGAATAGCACGATAAAATTGGGATGCAAGAACTATGGACTTTCACTGTTGACCGCATCAAGAGGGATTGGGTGTGGCGGAGAGAGAGGGATTCGAACCCTCGATGGAGTGTTTAGCCCCATACTCCCTTAGCAGGGGAGCGCCTTCAGCCGCTCGGCCATCTCTCCGGTCGACGAATTCTAACCTGTTGCCGGGGGCAGGTCAAAACCGAACCGGAACCCCAGCGTACGTACCAGCCTGGTGTGGTCGCCTTGGTACCATTGGGGTATGGTAGACAATACGATATTGGGCGCAACTGGGAAGGGAGGGGCGTGACGGCACTTCTGGTTCTGGACCATCTCGCAAAACGACTTGCCGGGGATTCGGAGCGCTGGTTGTTCCGCGCGGCAAGCCTCAGCCTCGCGCCAGCGGATTTCGTGGCCATCATGGGGGAAAGCGGGGTCGGCAAAAGCACCCTGTTGCATATCATTGCCGGACTGGAGCGTCCCGACGCCGGGCACATGACCTTTCGGGACCAGTCGCTCGACCTCCTGGATGACGACGCCCGGACGCTGTTGCGGCGACGGCACATGGGTTTTGTCTTTCAGGCCTTTCATCTGATCCCGCAGTTGACCGTGGAGGAAAATATCGCCCTGCCCTGGCGCCTGAACGCCCTCCCCCGCCACGACATGCGCCCGCGGATCGGCACGCTCGCGGAGCGCCTCGGAATCAGTAAACGGTTGTCGGCCTGGCCCCGGGAGTTATCCGGCGGCGAGATGCAGCGGGTGGCGGTGGCGCGGGCGGTGGTACATCGCCCCGCGCTGATTCTCGCCGACGAACCTACGGGCAGCCTGGATGCCGAATCCGCGGAAACGGTGCTCGACCTGTTGCGGGAGTCCGGAGAGGCCGAAGGGGCGGCCATTCTGCTGGTGACTCATTCGCCAACGGCGGCGGGCCGGGCGCGACGGCGCTTGCGCTTCGATGCGCAGGGCTTTCATCCCCTGTGATTACCCGGATTCCGTGGCAGGCGGCCGTGTGGCGTCCCTTGCGCCACAGACCCGGTGCGAGCGTGTTGGGCGTCATCGGCATAGCCCTGGGAGTGGCGCTGGGGCTGGCCATCACCCTCATCAATATTCAGGCCGTGAGCGACTTTTCCGCCGGACTGCGGCGCCTGTCCGGGCAGGCCGACCTGACATTGACCGCGCCCGGTCGGGGCTTTTCACAACAATGGTACGCTCGCCTGAGCTTGGCTAAAGGCGTGGCCGTGGCGGCGCCGGAAATCCGCTTGCAAGCCCCGGTGCTGTATCCCACAGGCCGGGGAGTGCTGCATATTCTGGGTATCGATCTTTTTCAGGCCACGCGCATGGGACAGCCACTGGTGCCGCTGGCACTGCATGACCCCCTGGCCTTGCTGGCTCCGAACCATATCGTCCTGAGTCCGGCGGCATTGTCCCATCTGGGTTTGCGGGTTGGCGACGTGCTGACGCTGGAGACAGAGGGGCACGCAACCACCTTGCGCATCATCGGTGTGCTGCCCGGCGTGCGTGACGGCGGGTCGTTCGGCGTAATGGATATCGCCGCGGTACAGTGGCTGTGGGGACGTCTGGGCACCCTGAACCAGGTGGATCTGCGCCTGCGCTCCGGCGAAAGCGCCGGTGATTTCCAGGCGCGGTGGCGGGGCCGCCTGCCAGCGGGGGCCGTCCTGCAAAGCCCGGCACAGCAGGGACGGGTGGCTGCGGACGCTTCGCGTGCCTATCGGGTGAACCTCCTGGTGCTTTCCCTGGTCGCCTTGTTCACCGGGGCTTTCCTGGTTTATTCCATCCTGGCCATGGGCGTGGTACGGCAACGTCAGCAATTGGCCTTACTCCGGGTGCTGGGTCTGCGCCGCGGCGAAGTGGTGCTGGCCGTCCTGTTGCAGGGGGCGGTGCTGGGTCTGCCCGGCGCGCTACTGGGTCTGCCGCTGGGCGTGCTGGTTGCCTGGCTGGCCTTGGCGCATATGGGCGGGGATCTCGGCGCGGGATATTTCAGTACCGCGGCTCTGCACCTGCAATGGCACCCGGAACTGATGCTGATCTTCTTCGGGGCGGGCTGGGGTGCGGCGCTGATGGGCGCCTTTCTGCCCGCCTGGGAAACCAGCCAGGCCATCCCCGCCCTCGCACTGCGCGCGGGCGCGGAGGAACAAGGGCACCAACAGCGTCAGCATCCTTGGGTGGGATTGCTGCTGCTCGTGCTGGCGGTGGCGGGCGCTTGCGCGCCCGCTATTCACGGCATGCCCTATCTGGCCTACGGTGCGATAGCCTGCCTGCTTTTCGCCCTGCTCTTTTTGTTGGCACCCCTCCTGCGCTGGCTGACCCGGCTCGTGCCGATGCCTCACGCCCCGATCTGGCGTCTGACCCTGGAACAATTGCGCGGTTCGCCTGGGCGGGCGGCGCATAGCCTGGCGGCCGTCGTGGTCGCCTTCAGTCTGGTGGTGGCCATGGCGGTGATGGTGGATTCGTTCCGGGATTCGGTAGCCCACTGGCTGATGGACATCCTCCGTGCCGATCTCTATGTGCAAGCGGGGGCAAGCGGGGATTCCGTCCTCCCCCGGGGCGCCGCAGAACAGTTTTGCGGATTGCCGGCAGTGCGCGCCTGTTCGCCGCTGCGGCGGGTTCTCCTGAACCTGTTGCCGGGACGGCCGCCCGTCATGCTGTTGGCGCGAGGCATGGACCCCGCCCATCCGGGACGGGAACTGCAAATACTCCGCGCGGCGCCCGTCGGACCGCGACAACCGCCGCCGGTATGGATTTCAGAGATTCTGGCGGGGATCAGCGGCTGGCATGCGGGGCAGGTCATTCACCTGCCCCTCGGCGGCCAGGAGCACGCGGCAACCATCGCCGGCGTTTATCGGGACTATGCTTATCAAGAGGGGTCCGTGTCCATGCCCATTCAGCAATACCGCGCCTGGTCGGGAGATGATGCGATCAACGATGTCGCACTCTGGCTGCGTCCCGGCGCGGTCATACCGGCGGTCATCCGTGACCTGCGCCGGGGGGTGCCCGAAGGCGGGCAATTGCTCATCGCAACCCCCAAGCAGATTCGCCGCAAGAGTCTGCGCATCTTCAACCAGAGCTTTGTCGCCACCTATGCGCTGGAGGCGGTGGCGATGGTGATCGGGTTGCTGGGAGTCAGTAGCGGCTTTGGCGCCCAGACCCTGATGCGCCGTAACGAATTCGCCATGCTGCGGCATCTGGGCTTGCGCCGCCGGGATCTGCTCGCCCTGCTCTTCGCCGAGGGCAGTCTCCTTTCGCTCTTTGGCATACTCATCGGCGGCGCGCTGGGGATGGCTATCAGCCTCATCCTGATTCACGTGGTCAACCCCCAGTCCTTCCACTGGCACATGGGTTTTCATCCGTCCTGGCGACTGTTGTCGACCCTGGGCATCCTCCTCTGGCTGACCAGCACGGCCACCATGATGTGGGCAGGGCGGCGGACACTCCGGTCGGATAGGACGGTGATCCACGATGATTAGGGCAAGGTTGCGCGGCCACACGGGCGGGGGCGTGATCGCCGGAGCGGCGATTCTTCTCGCTGGTTTCTGGACACGGGCGCTGGCCGACGCCCCGCCCGCCCATCCTCTGCCGTTACAGCCCACCCCAACGGTCAAGGTCAGCCGTCAGATGCCCCTGCAATTCCCCAACGCCCTGGGGAGTCATCCGGACTTTCCCATGGAGTGGTGGTATGTGACCGGTTGGCTGCACACCTCCACGGGACAACCCCTGGGTTTCCAGGTGACCTTTTTCCGGGTCCGGCCCGCCCGGGTCTGGGCGAATCCCAGCGCCTTCAATCCCCGCACATTGATTTTCGCCGAGGCGGCGGTGAGTGACCTCCACGTCGGACATCTGCTCACCGCGCAACGGCGCGCGCGGGCGGGGCTCGGTCTTGCCGGAGCGGTCAGGAATCGCACCGATGTCTGGATCCGCCACTGGTACCTGCGCCAGCAAGGTCAGGACTACGAGGCGCGCATCCGCGGCAAGGATCTCCGCTACCGGTTACGCTTCACGCCCACGCAGCCCGCCATGCTGGAAGGTCCCCAAGGCGTCAGCCAGAAAGGACCCGATCCGCAAAATGCGAGTTACTACTACAGCATTCCCCATTTGCGGGTCAGCGGGTCGGTGGACATCAAAGGCCAATCTGCCCAGGTCAGCGGGTCGGCGTGGCTGGATCACGAGTGGTCAGCCGCCTATTTGCCCAAAGCGGCCGTCGGCTGGGACTGGCTGGGCGTCAATCTGGACGATGGCGGTGCCCTCATGGTCTTCATGATGCGCCGCACCGATGGCTCGCCTCTCTGGCTGGCCGCCACTCAGCGCGATGCGCGGGGTCGGGTACGCTACATTCCGGCCAAAGATATCCACATGCATCCCGAGGGGTGGTGGCGTTCACCACAAACCGGCATACGCTACCCCGTGCGTTGGCGGGTACAGGTGGGAAACTCGCGCCTTGTCATCGTCCCGCGGATGGACGATCAGGAATTCGATGCCCGCCGCAGCAGCGGCACCGTCTATTGGGAAGGTGCAATACGCGCCGTGGCGGGTAAGCGGACCGTAGGGAAGGGTTATCTGGAACTCACCGGCTACGGCGGGCGTCTCACCCTGGGTCCATAGGGCTTCACCAACACGTTCCGCAACTGGAGCAATGACACCCGCGTTGCTACACTGGGAGCATGCCCAACCCAACCTCCTGTCTGCTGCTGCAACGACAGTTTCTGGAACGCTTTACCGGACGCGCCATCATCGTGCATCGCGGCTTTCCGGGAACATTCCTCCGTGGACTGCTGGAACAGCCGGGCGGCGGCGGGCATTTCCGCATGGATGCCCGCATCGCGGAAAGCGTGCCGCCCACCCCCATCGAGTGGGTGGTGCATCGCTTTGTGCTTCCGCTCTCCCTGCCCTTGCCTATACTCATCCAAGTGGATGCCGACGCGCTCTACCTGCGGCATCTCATGCAGGGCGACCATGTCGGGCACCCCAGCGAAATCCTTTGGATGCTGGACTCCATCCGCGAACGCTATCATGCCCGCCTCGATCGACAACAAGGCCATTACCCGGTCATCATGGGCATGCCCGTGCAGGACAACCGCATCGATTATGATTTCCACAACGGCTGACCCCCTCGACGATCAGGCATTGCTGCGCTATGCCCGGCAAATTCTGCTGCCGGAAATAGACATCGCCGGACAACGGGCCCTGGCGGCAAGCCGGGTGCTGATCCTCGGAATGGGTGGGCTGGGCTGCCCGGCGGCCCAGTATCTGGCAAGTGCGGGGGTGGGTACGCTGACCCTCTGCGATGGCGATCGGGTGGAGATCAGCAACCTGCAACGCCAAACGCTCTACAGCGAAGCCGATCTGGGGCGGCCCAAGGCACTGGCGGCGCGTGACCGGCTGCGCGCCATGAATAGCCAGATCCAAGTCAATGCCTGGGCGGAAATGGCCCAGCCCGAATCGCTGACCACCGCGCTGGACGCTCACGATCTGGTGCTGGACTGCACCGACAACTTCGGCAGCCGCCACCAGATCAACCGGGCCTGCCGCAGTGCCGGCAAGCCCCTCATCAGTGCGGCAGCCATCCGCTGGGAAGGTCAGCTCGCCGTCTTCGATTTTCGCTCGCCCGGGGTCGCCTGCTACGCCTGTCTCTACCCCGACGGCATGGAGGACACTGAAGACAGTTGTACCCGTAGCGGCGTGCTCGGCCCCCTGCTGGGCGTGCTCGGCGGCATGCAAGCGGCGGAGGCGATCCGCCTGCTCTGCACCGGCGGATCGCCACTGGCCGGGCAACTCCTGCTGGTGGACGCCCGCTACTGGCAGTGGCGACAGATCGCGCTGCGCCGTGATCCGGCTTGCAGCGTCTGCGCATGAGCCGTCTGAAGCTGCCGCGCACCCTCGCCAACGCCCTCCTCGGTGACCTGCAATCCGGCACCGGCGCAGGGGTCGTAGGCGCGGCCTCCGGGGCACCCAGATCCGTCTATCCTTGCGCGCCGGCGGACTTCGCAGCGACGCTCGCGGTGATACGGTCTCGGGGAGAGGCTCCCTTCGCCTGTTATAGCCACGCGGCAGAGCCCGACGCGGGGCCGGTCCCGGCGGAAATCCCCTACCAGATCCTGCTGGCCGCCGACACCAAAGGGGTGATCCTCCTGCGCGCCTTCCAGCGTTCGGAGGACGCCGCCGCCTGGCGGGAGCTGGACATCGAGCTGGATCATGACTGACACACCGGAGATAACGGTCATGTCCTTCAACATTCAGGTGGGCATCGGCTCCAGCCGTGCCCGGCACATGGTCCTGCACGGCTGGAAATATGTGATGCCCCACGGTCAGAGTCTGCGTAACCTGGAGCGGATCGCCGATATCCTGCGGGAGGCCGATATCGTCGGGCTCAACGAGGTCGACGCCGGTTCGTTCCGCAGCCAGTACGTCAATCAGGCGGGCTTTCTCGCCGAACGCGCACATTTCGCCCACTGGGAGCAACAGCGCACCCGCGATTTCGGCGATTTTGCCCAGCACAGCAACAGCATCCTCTCCCACTGGCCCATTGCCCAAACCAACCGCCATGCCCTGCCCAGTTTCATGAAAGGGCGCGGGATGCTGGAAACCCATCTCGACGTCCACGGAAGACCCTTGACGGTCATCATTACCCACCTCGGCCTCAGCCGCCACGCGCGCTTCAGCCAGATACGCGACCTCGCGCAACGCCTGCGCGGCCGCCCCCATCTCATTCTGATGGGTGACTTCAACTGCACGGCACGTTCCCCGGAAATGCGCCTGCTCCTTACGGAGAGCGGCCTGCGCCCCCCCCCCTGGAGTCCGCCCACCTTTCCCAGCTGGTCACCACGCTTTTCCTTCGACCACATCCTGTGCAGCCCGGATCTGGAGCTGACGGCGATTGAAACGATCGGCGAACCCCTGTCCGATCACCTGGCCCTCAAGGCAAAACTGCGCTGGGGCGCGGCGATAATGGCACATGCAACGCCCCCTTGACCTCGAAGGGTACCCGCATATCGAACAGACCCATCACCAGATAGCCCTTGACCGCGTAAGGGAGCCCCGCCGCGGTGCGGGTGTTGCCCAGATCCCCCAGCAGAGGCAAGAAATTGCCCGTAACCGGTATCTGCACGGTGGTGCTGCCATAGGCGGGCACATCGACGGGCGTGTCGAGCAAACCGTAGGCGACCCGACGATCCTGGACATACAGACGTGCCTCACCCGCCTTGGCATGGAGCGCACCGTCATTCGGATTGCTGATCTTGAGCGACAAGAGGAAGGTCTGAGAAACCAGCCCCACCGACTCCGGCTGGATACTCAATAACTGCACTTCCGGATGCCGCGCCGGGAAGGCGTTGCAGGCGCTGAGCGGCAGCGCGGCCAGCAGCAGGACGGACCAGCGTCGAAACCATTGGGTGAAGCCGGTACTTCGTGCAACAATGCGCATTCGTGTACTCCCGCAAACATCAGTCGCCGAGTATAACCCAAGGAATGACCGAAAAAAGCTCAGACCCGCGCCCGACGAACCACCCCGCACGCAACCCCCATTGGGAGCACGACGGCCAAACCCTGCACCTCAGCGGGCGCTGGACGCTGCGCCGTCTCGGTGGCAATGTTGCCACGCTGGAGCGGGCGCTGCGGCAGGTCGATCCGGAACTGCTCTGGGACCTCTCCGCCATCGAGGCGCTCGACAGCGCGGGAGCGCTCCTGCTCTGGCAGGCCTGGGGCAACCAACTCCCCGCGCATCTCCAGATGGAGGACGCGCACCACCGCATCTTCGCCCGCCTGGCGCAGATTCAGCCGATCACGGCGCCGCCCCGGCGTCCCTGGCAATTTCTGGATCAGCTCGGCGGTTTCCTGATCGAGACCGCGCACGACCTCTGGGGCCTCTTTCTACTCATGGGCGCCCTCCTGCTGGAATTCGGGCGCGGCCTGCGCCATCCACGCGGCTTTCCATGGCGCGAAATCTCCGCCACCATCGTCAACACCGGACCGGGCTCCTTGCCCATCCTCACCGTGATCGGCTTTCTGATTGGCGTGGTGATTTCTTTTCAGTCGGCATCCACGCTGGCCACCTATGGGGCCAACATCTACATCATCAACATCGCGGGCCTCAGCATCCTGCGCGAATTCGGCCCGCTGATCACCGCGATCATCCTCTCCGGCCGTTCGGGCTCGGCGTTCACCGCGCAGATTGGCGCCATGTCTGTCACCGAAGAACTGGACGCCCTGCGCACCTTCGGCATCCCCCCGGTCCGCCGCCTGATCCTGCCCAAGGTCATCGCCCTGGCGCTGGTGGTGCCGCTCCTCGTCCTCTGGACGGACCTGGTGGGGCTCTTCGGCGCCATGCTCGTCGCCAAGACGGATCTCGGCATCAGCATGCGCCTTTTCGTTCAGCAAATGCCCGTGGCCGTTCCCAGCTTCAACCTGTGGCTGGGCATCGCCAAAGGCGCGCTCTTCGGCATCCTCATCGCCTGGATCGCGGGCTTTCACGGCCTCAAGGCAAAACCCAACACCACCAGCCTCAGCCGTGAAACCACCAATTCGGTGGTCGTGTCCATCACCCTGGTCATCCTCATCGACGCCCTCCTGGCGTTGGTCTTCGCCCACACGGGGATCACCAACTGATGGCGCGCCCCGACGCCATTATCCTGACGGATATCGCGACCCGGTTTGACACCCACTGGGTTCAGCGGCATCTCGATTTGACCGTGCATTGTGGCGAGATACTCGCCATTGTCGGCGGCAGCGGCACCGGCAAGACCACTCTGCTGCGCGCCATGATGGGCCTCGTCCCCATTGCCGAAGGACAGATGACCATTCTGGGTAAAAACCCGCAGACGCTCAACCTGCGCGAGCAGATCGACCTGCGTCAGCGCTGGGGGGTGCTCTTTCAGCAGGGCGCCCTGTTCAGCGCCCTGACGGTGTTTGAAAACATCGCCTTCCCCTTGCGCGAATGGGGGCATCTGACCCGCGGCGAGATCAGTGATCTGGTCGCGCTGAAGTTGCAGATGGTGGGTCTGAAGCCCTCCGATGCCTGGAAATTGCCCGCCGAATTATCGGGAGGCATGGTCAAGCGGGTCGCCCTGGCCCGCGCGCTGGCCATGGAAGCGGAGATTCTTTTCCTCGACGAACCCACCTCCGGGCTCGACCCCATCGCCGCCGCCGAATTCGACGCCCTGCTCCGCCAGATACATGGCGATATCGGCTTCACGGTCGTCATGGTCAGCCACGACCTCGACAGTCTCGCCGCCACCGCCAGCCGGGTCGCCGTGCTCGCCGACCATCGCGTATTGACGGTGGGACCGCTGGCGGAAGTGGCGCGCGTGGACCACCCCTATATTCGCGCCTTTTTTCACGGGGAACGCGGCGAAAGGCTGCTGACCGCCCTGCGCGCCACCGGAAAATACTGAGGGGGTCCCCCAAAGTCGGTCCTCAATCTCCCCAGCGCTGCCCGATCCGGTTGGGCACGCCCAACTGATCCAGGATCCGGGCGACGATGAAATCCACCAGATCCTCCACTTTTTGCGGACGTTGATAAAAGCCGGGGCTGGCCGGCAAAATACGCACCCCCATCCGCGCCAGCGTCAGCATGTTTTCCAAATGAATCGTGGAGACGGGACTTTCGCGAGGCACCAAAATGAGCTTCAGACCTTCTTTGAGCATCACATCGGCGGCCCGCTCGATCAGGTTTTCCGACAGCCCGTGGGCGATGGCCGACAACGTGCCCCCCGAACACGGGCAAACCACCATGGCCCGCGGCGCGTTGGAACCGGAAGCCATGGGGGCAAACCAGTCATTCTGGGCATAAACGGACAACAAATCCCGCTCGACGCCAAAGCGGGCGTTGAGAAAACCGGTGACGTCCGCCGCCGAAGGCGGCAATTCCAGACCCAGTTCTTCCCGGCACACAACCCGCGCGGCATCGGACAGGATCAGGTAGACCTGCGTCCCGGCCGTCAGCAACACCTCCACCAAGCGCAGGCCATAGGCCGCCCCGGAAGCCCCCGTGATGGCCACACAGACCCGATCCCGCCGTCGCCGATCTCCCATTGCCACTCCTTGAACCGAGTCAAATTCCGGATGATGTTTCCGCCGAAGCGTCCCGCCGGGCAAGACGTTCCAGCAAACGCTCGTGTATCCCGCCAAAGGCGCCGTTGCTCATGATGAGCACCTGATCGCCGGATCGCAACTCCGCGTCCAGGGCCTGCAACAGCGCGTCCATATCCGCATACACCCGCGCCGTAGCCTGTACCGCGGTCGCCACATCCCAACCCACGTCCGCCGGGGCATAGACCACGGCGAGATCGGCACCCCGCAAACTCTCCCCCAGCGTCTGACGGTGCACCCCCATCTTCATCGTGTTGGAGCGAGGTTCCAGCACGGCCACCAGGCGTCCGCCGACCGCCATCCGTGCGCGCAAGGCCGCAATGGTCGCGGCAATGGCCGTAGGATGATGCGCAAAATCGTCATACACCGCGACACCCGCCGCCGCCCCCCGCAACTCCAAGCGCCGCCGCACGCCTTGAAAGCGCCGCAGAGCCGCGCAACCGGCCGTCAGCGGCACTCCGGCGTGCCGAGCGGCCAACAACGCGGCCAAGGCATTCTCAGCATTAAAGCCACCCCCCATCTCCCAACAGACCCGTCCGCGCACCTCGCCCCCCTCCAGCACGGTAAAATGTCGGCCGTCCACGGTATCGAGCCGCACCTGCCATGCGCCCGCTCCCGCAAAGCGCCGCAGAGGCGTCCAGCAACCCCGCTCCAGCACCCGCGTCAACGCGGGTACCGCGTCATGGACGACGATCTCCCCCGTGGCCGGGACGGTCCGCAGCAGGTGATGAAACTGGGTAATGATCGCCTCCAGGTCCGGGAAGATATCCGCGTGATCGTACTCCAAATTATTCAGGATCAAGGTGCGTGGATGATAGTGGACAAACTTGGAGCGTTTATCGAAAAAGGCGGTATCGTATTCATCCGCCTCGATCACAAAAAAAGAACTGTCCGTCAGCCGTGCGGACACGCCAAAGTTGCGCGCCTCGCCGCCGATGAGAAACCCCGGATTCAACCCGGCCTCCTGCAATATCCAGGTCAGGATGGCGGTGGTCGTGGTCTTGCCGTGGGTGCCCGCCACCGCCAGCACCCAACGGCCTTGCAGAATCTCCCGGGACAGCCAGGCCGGACCGGAGTCATAAGGCATCTGCCGATCCAACACGGCCTCCACGCAGGGATTGCCCCGCGACAGGGCATTGCCGATGAGGACGAGATCGGGCGCCGGGTCCAATTGATCCGGATCGTAACCCTCGTGCACCATGATCCCTTCACGCGCCAACAAGTCGCTCATGGGCGGGTAAGTGTGGATATCCGAACCCGTCACCCGATGTCCCGCCGCCCGCGCCAACAACGCGACGCCCCCCATGAAAGTCCCGCAGACCCCGAGGACGTGAATATGCATGCGGCGGCGGGCCTAGTGCATGGTGCCGCGGGTGGGCGGACCGAGGCGTTGGTCCAACGCCTGGTTGGCCAGTTCGTAAAGGGCGCTGAACTTCTCCAGCAACTCTTGATAACGCGCCATCATCTCCGCCTCTTCGGCCAGCACCGGATGATCGTCCAGAGAGCGCGCCAGCATATCCCGGACCATCCCCAGGCGCTCCACCACCTCAAAATAGGCCCAACCGTCCGGCGGCTGGGCACTGGCCGCCGCCATTTCCTGCTGGTAGTACCAGACCAGCGCCGCCCGCGTCACCGCCTGCGCCGCCGTCGCCTCTTCGGCCTCGGTCAACTGCCATTCATGACTGACCGGTTCCTGCCAGTCCATGTAGACGTGCCAGCGCTGGCCGTTCTCATCCGCCATGAACTCCAGACGCACCCCCACGCCCTGATCGTTCAGTCGGGCAATCAGGCGTTCCGCCTCGTCCCAGTCTTCCGCATAGTCGGGCAACACCCCACCGGGCGCGGCACCCATGACCAAGCGCTCCACCATCTCCACATACGCTTGGTCGAGGGGTGCCGCACGAGCGTATTCCAGGGCGTCATTGCTACTCAAAAAAGAGACCATCCACAGGGCTGCTGGCGCTGGCGTAGAGTTGGCGCGCCATGCGCCCGGCCCGAAAGGCCTTGCGCCCCGCCTCCACGCCCAGGCGCATGGCCTCCGCCATGAGCACGGGGTCTTTGGCGGCGGCGATCGCCGTATTCAGTAGGACGCCATCGCAACCCAACTCCAGCGCCACCGCCACGTCGGACGCCGTGCCCACACCCGCATCCACCAGAATCGGCACCGTCGCCTGCTCCAGAATAATCCGCAGATTGTAGGGATTCCGAATCCCCAATCCCGAACCAATGGGCGCCGCCAGCGGCATCACCGCCACGCAGCCCATCTCCGCGAAGGCCTTGCAGGCCACCGGATCGTCCACACTGTACACCATCACCTCAAAGCCCTCGGCAATGAGGGTCTTGGCGGCCTCGTAGGTCTGCCGCATGTCCGGGTACAAGGTCCGCGCATCACCGATGACTTCCAGCTTGACCAGTTTCCAGTCGCCCAGTTCACGAGCCAGGCGACAGGTGCGCACCGCCTCCTCGGCGGTATAGCAGCCCGCGGTGTTGGGCAGAATGGTGAAGCGATCCGCTGGCAAGACCTCCAGCAGACTGGGTTCGTCCGTATTCTGCCCCAGATTTACGCGACGCAACGCGACAGTGACGATCTCCGCCCCCGCCGCATCCACGGCCGCGCGCGTCTCGGCAAAATCCTTGTATTTGCCCGTACCCACCAGCAGACGGGATTGATACTCCCGCCCCGCGATCACCAAAGAATCTTTATGCATCGTATTTGTCTTCTATAAACCTCAAAAAAGGGAGTCCCCACAGAATACTCAGCCGCCACCTACCGCCTGGATGATCTCCAGACGATCACCTGCCGCCAGAGCCGCCGTGGCGTGCGTGCCGCGCGGCACGATTTCACCATTGCATTCCACGGCCACCCGGCGCTCCGCCCAACCGAGATCCGCCAGCAACGCCAGCACCGTTGTCCACTCCGGCACCTCGCGGGCCACGCCATTCACGAAAATCTGCATGGTAGCGATGCTAGAACCTCACCGGAGAAGCGTCAAGCAAGCACGGGACCAGTTCTCCCCCACCTCGTGCACTCAGCCAACCGGGGACGGCCTCACCCGTTATCCCCCCTGCGGCGGCAGGGGATAACCTATTGCAAGATGGCCACTAAGCTTTACTGCGTTGAATCACCAGCTTTAGCCCGTGCTAGCCCAGTAACCATTGCTTCCTGTATGGCGCGGTATCCGCCAATTAAAGAAAAAGCACGATTATATCCCAGCAATCGCAGCAAGCGTGCGGCGTTGATACTGCGCTTTCCGCTGTTGCAAACACATACGACAATACAATCTTTAGCATTATGCAGATCGTTTATCATGGTGAGAAAGTTTTGGATATCTTCCATCCCAGGAGAATCTTCATCCAGAATTTCCTGCTCTTCCTGCGTGAGCTCATGCCCAAGAAGATGTTTAAACTTAAACAATGGGAGAGAGTATGCTCCATCTATCTCTCCTTCTATTTCAAGCTCGAACCTTTGCCTGACATCAATTAGGCATGCTAGATTCAGGCGCTTTAGTTCCAAGGCCGCCAGCACACTTATTTCAATAGGCTCAGCCTGAATGGTGGGTGTGGCTGTGGTAGCCTCTTTCGGCATCATGCTGGATACACCCCCAATGAGCAGGTTTGCAATGGCATCGGCCTGTTCCAGGGTCCATTGCTGCGAATATTCAGACAGGATCATAGTGCATTTCCCGCGGATGGGCCATACCCATGCCGTCCAGGCCCGTCCTCCTCAGCGTCACGCTTTATAGGAACAGAGAACAGAACATTGCACAGACCGTTAGCGTGCGCTGTGGAGCAAATTTTCGGCAGTGGATGGCGCAGCGTTGGCCCACGCTCCGATCAATTCGAGGATATTGTTGAAACGCTTACGAAGCTGGCTCACCAATGCGGCGGCCGCGTTCGGGTGGCTGGTGAAGACCCGGATGGCGCGCCGGTGGATGTGACCATCTATGACGGACGGCCGAAAAATGGAACCCGAACTCACGAATGATCGCGCCCGGCGCGAATGGCAATGGTTGTGCCGGGAGGTCGGCGAGACGGCGGCGCGGGCGACTATCGCCGCCCTGCCAGGCAATCGGCGACCATATCCGCTGAATGTAGCGCGCGCTCTCGGCGTGGCCTTGCCACCAGAGGAAAAGTTACCGCGTTTACACAAACCGGCCGATGAGTCAGTGATGAATGCCGCCCTGGCGCAGTCGCGCCGGGCGTTGCGCGGCAGCTAGGGCTTTTGCGATTTTTTAGGCGAGTTCTAAACGCCGCTCGATGCGCTCAACCCGCTCGTTGAGGCGGTCCATGCGGACGCTCATGATGGCGTCGTTTTCTTCGAGGTGCGCCAGATCACGGCGAATGCCTGCCACGCTCACTTCCAGATTGCCGACGCGGCGGGTCAGATCGTCCAGCTTGCGCTCGACGCGATCCAGCACGGCCTGAAACCGTTTCAGGTGCTCCAGCATGAGGTTTTCGGTGTTGTCAGTCATCGCTAGGCCTTCCGCAATTCCTGAACCTCGCGCTCCAGGCGCTCCAGGCGCGCAGTGATTGCGTCGGGATAAGTGCGAGTGGTGACGATCACGCTCATCAGTGCATCCAAGCGAGAGTCCATGCGTTCGGCGAGGTTGTCAAACTTTGAATCCATGCGGGCAAAGCCCTCGTCCATACGCGCATCTACGCGGGCAAAGCCCTGTTCCATACGTGTGCTGACGCTATCTATCCGAGCGTCAGCGCGCGCAAACCCCTCTTCCATACGTTCCGTCAGATGCTCCACGCGACCATCGAGACGATCCACACGCTGGCCGACTTCCTGGACGCTCTTTTCAACACCATCGAGCCGCGTCCGCAACTCTTTGACGCCGGGCGCGATGACGCTTTCCAGCACGGTACGGAGACTGTCGATGGTTTCTTGCATATCCATATTGCGCAGTATGGCGACGAGGCGCTGAAAGGGCAAGCGGCGAGGTTTGTGCCTTGCCGCTTTTTGAGGCATGGGCGACGGCAGCCGTCGCCCTTCCCTGCCGTGGTGATTATGCACCGGGTTATCCCCCAAAAGTGGGGGGATTGCAGACGGCAAAAATGGCGCGTAAGTCGTGTTATGTCAAGCAATCGCCTACCGTCCGGCAGACTTGATTGCATAATCGCTCAGTCATGGCGATGATAGACCCAGTAACGCAGCGTCAATTCCGGAGGTTCCGTTATGAGCACGCATACCATCGACACCGCCACCGTCAAGCGCCTGGTGGAAGCGCGCGCCCTTCGCGGCGCGGCCATCATCGGCCAGCCCGGCGGCTGGTCGGTTTTGCTCAAGTACGGCATGGAGGAACGGCCGCTGGGAATCCAGCGCGCTGACCGCCCGCGTCTCTGGCGCAGCCTCGATACCTGTGTGGACTATCTCAAGAAAGAGTTGCATATCGACCGCATCGACCTGGTGGACGCCACCCAGCACAGCGCCGCGAATTTGGCGGGCAAGTCCCGACCCGATGCCGCCGAGCGGATGAGAAACGCCTTCGCGGCCGCCGAGCATGACCGCTGGTTCCGCGAACAGGTGGAAATCGGCTTGCAGGAGGCCGACGACCCGGCGACCAGGTGGATACCGCATGAGGAGGTCGAGCGGCAGTTTGGGCAACTGCGCGAGGAGTTGCGTAAACAAATCTCGCCATAATGGAATCGAAGCACTCCTGGCCGGTCATTTGGACCCCAAGGGCTCATGCCGAATACCTGAGCGCCGTGCGGTACATCGCAGCAGAAAGACCGGCCATCGCCATCGAACAAGGCAATCTTGTCCGTCAAGCCGCAGGTGGATTGGCGGACTATCCCCGTGTGGGCCGACCCGGCCGCAGGCGCGGAACCCGTGAGCTGGTGGTGCCCGGTACGCCGCTCATCGTGGTGTACCGGATTCAGGAGCAGGAAGCCCGCCAGATCCAGATCATCCGCTTCCTGCATGGCGCGCAATAATGGCCATCCGCCGCGCTATCCTTCCCCGCCCTGAACGGCGAGGTTTGACGCGCATTTCGATCACGGTGGACACGAATTTTTGGTTCTAGGGGATGATGCAGAAGACGGACGTTTCCTCTTCGTTCGGATTTGGAGTAGAATGATGAACGTGTTAAACATGTTCATCATGGGGTAATTATGATTGGAGTTCGTCTTTCCAGCGATATCGAAAAGCGTCTGGATGCCTTGGCAAAGGCAACTGGACGCACTAAGACCTATTACGTCCGCGAGGCTATTTTGGAGCACTTGGATGACATGGAAGAGGCTTATTTGGCCGAAGCCACCTTGGAGCGTATCCGGCGTGGAGATGAGCGCGCATTGAGCGGCGAGGAATTCTGGCGTGGCTTGGAGGATTGAGTACGCAGAATCTGTTCAGAAAGACGTACGGAAGCTCGATGCACAAGAGCGTGAACGCATCCGGGAGTTCATCGAGATTAAGATAGCGAACCTGGATGACCCGCGCACTTTGGGAAAGCCCCTCACAGGGAGTTTTAGCGGCCTTTGGCGTTATCGTTCAGGGAACTATCGTATTATTGCGAACATCGAGGACCAGAATATGCGTATTCTCGTCCTAAAAATCGCCCACCGGAAAAATGTGTACCGTCAGTGAATATCCGATGCGCTCAGAGCGTCACCTATGAAAAGAATTCGCCATCTTGAACACCGGGAGATTTTCGAGCTGGACCTTGCCGAGAAGAAGATCGTCGATTGGAGTTTTTTTCCTGTAAATTTATTAAGTGCAATTTCTTAGGAGCAAAACTGCGTCAGTGTCAATTCGATTCTTGCGAATTCGTTGAGTGCGATGCGAGCAATGTAACGTTGGGGTATTCCCATTTCATTGATGCACGTTTCATTGAATGCAAACTGCTTGGCCTCAACTGGGTTGATGTCTCATCTCCATTAAAACTAGCATTCAACAAATGCAGGCTTGACTATAATGTTTTTAGCAACAACAACCTCTCAGGCCTTGAATTTATACAGTGCCTCCTTCGAGATGCATTTTTCCAGAATTGCGATCTCACTCGTTCGTCGTTTTATGGAAGCGATCTCTTCCATGCCGAGTTTGAAGAATGCAAACTTAACCATGCGGACATGACCGATGTCCTAAATTTCAATATTTCACCAGAAAAAAATGATATTTCGTATGCAGTAATGTCGATAGATAGCGCATTAATGCTCTTACGTAGGTATCATTTAACGATTCGGTAGTCTGTAAATTAGCGGCCTTGCGACCGCAGCTTGTCTTTTGTAATTTCTATCGGCTCGACCGGAGATCCGTTCACTAAGATGGTCCCGTCCGGCATCGTCTCTATAACGACCTCAAAGCCCCCGAAACGCCAAACCGTGCGCGCCACCGGTTCAGCCGCCACGTCTTCCGCTTTTCCGCCGGGATCAGCTTGCATCGAACAGCCTTATATGGATGTCTCCGTTTGTGCAAGTCGACTTTTGATTTTTGGCTTCTAAGATCGAGTTACAGCCTTATATCCGGCCTGTGGCGCAGGTTATTACCCTGCTGGCCTTGATGAAATCCGCTGGAAGGGTCCTTATCTGCGCAGCGTCCTCAAAGGACCAGGCTCATTCAGGCTCTCCCTTCCCCGGTCTGACCTATTCTGCCATCAATCGCTTGTCTACCTGCGCAACTCTTTCTGCTGAACTTCGGTAATAATCACCTTTTGGGGTCAGGCAGCCGCCACGACCCCTTGGTACTGTGGATCGTAGCTCCGCCCCTTAGCCAGCAGCGCCCAGATCATGCGGGCCATCTTATTGGCCAATGCCACCACAGCCACATTGTGGGGCCGTCGACTCAGCAATTTATCAATCCATGGGTTCCGGTTCTTGATCTGGAAGTTCACCACGACCCTGGCTCCATGAGTTAGTAATGTTCGGAGATAGACGTCTCCCCGTTTACTGATGCCCAGCAGGCGGACCTTGCCACCGGTCCCACTCTGGCGGGGAACCAACCCCAGAAACGCCGCAAACTCCCGCCCTGAACGGAAAGATTTCATGTCCCCCACGGTGGCGATGATGGCGGTGGCCGTCAGTAGCCCCACGCCGGGAATAGCCATCAATCGAGTCACCGCCACCTGGTCTTTCTTCCACAGCATCAAACGCTTTTCGATATCCGCAATATCCTTGTCCATCCCTTCAAGGCGCTTTAATTGCTGGTGAACGGTGTCCAGCAGCATGGGCGATATGGATTTTTCCAGATCAGCCAAAGCATCAGGAACTTCTTTCAGTCCCCTCTGGCGACCTTGCGGAAGATCGGCACCAAATTCATAGAGTAGCCCCCGGATCTGGTTCACCTGCATCGTACGCATTTTGATCAGTTGCTCCCGAATACGGTGTAGTGACAGGATGGATTGCTGTTCCTCGCTCTTGACGGCCACGAAGCGCATATCAGGCCGCTGTACGGCTTCCCAGATCGCTGCCGCATCCGCCGCATCGTTCTTGTTGGTCTTCACGAAGGGACGCACAAACTGGGCGGCGATCAAACGGACCTCATGCCCCAGTTTACGCAATTCCCGGCCCCAATAATGGGCGCTACCGCAAGCCTCCATCGCCACGATGCCCGGTTGGCGGTTGGCGAAAAACTCCAGGAGCACCCGGCGCTTCAACTGTTTGCGATGAATCTCACCGGTCTCCATGTTTACCCAGTGCAACTGCATGACCCTTTTTGCCAAATCCAATCCATATGTTGTAACCTGCATAATGAGTCCCCCTTGTCCTTACCGTGGATAAATTTCCACGTTGGCACTTTGATGCCGTCCGGATCAAGCGGGGACTCCCTTCTGAAGCGCCCCGCTGCCGGTCCTGTAGGGGGAGGCATCCATTACATCTCCACAATACCCGGGCGATGTATTTCCTTTGGAGCATTCTCGTCCCTCAACCTGTCTTCTCTGGAAACAGTCCGGGCATCCAGCGTGAAGCGAGCGTTGCGGGGAAGGTGAGGTGCAGCGGTGCGCGCGTGCTCTCGGATGTGACCACGCCATGGTCGATAAGGGCGGAAACGACGCGGCGGGCCTGACGCTCGCCGGTCCCGACGATGGTGGCGGCATCGCCGCGCGGCAGCTCGCCGCGATAGAGCAGCGCTTCGAGGATGTTGTTGGCCTTGGGCGGCAGTTTGTTCAGGCGCATTTCCTCCTCGGCCCATGTGAGGATGCGCGTGCGAAGCTGGTCGGGCTGCATCAGCCCTTCCATGAATTTCACCTGATCGAGGCAGGTGGTCAGGAAGAATTTCGTGAAGGCGGCGAGGTTTTCTTCGCTTAGGTTGCCCCGCCCGTCAAGATCGTTGCGGCGCGTCTCGTCGCAGGCGGCGAGGTGGCGTTTGTATTCGTTGACGTTGCACGCGAGCCCGCGCGCAATCGACCAGACCGCGCCGGTATCGAGCGCGTCCAACAGCGTGGCATGCGAGACGAGGCGTGCGACGCGGCCGTTGCCGTCCAAGAACGGGTGAATCCATGCCAGGCGATGGTGCGACGCGGCCGTTGCGATAATGGTCTCCGTCTTGCCGAGCTTCGCATAAACTTCCTCGTAGCGCTTGAGGAAGCACGGCACGGCCGGTGCGCTGACCGGGATATGCCGGCCGACCTGCACGTTGCGCTGGCGCAGTTCACCGGGGATGACCCTGATCTTCTCTTTGGTTTGTGGGTCTTCGACCCACAGCAGTTCTTCGGGCAGCAGTTCGCAAAAGCGCCGGTGGATTTCGAGGATCGCATCGGTTGTCGTGGCCGGAGCCTTGAGCCCGCCGGTGTCGATCCAGTGCTGAACGGCGATATGGGCCTTGGCCTCAAGCTGGAGGTCGCGCTTCTTGGCGTCCTGGCTGTAATCGTCCTTGAGCGCGCGCTCAATGTCGATCGGGTGCGTGTCGTGGCCCTCGATCAGGTTGCTGTAGTAGCAGTTCATCGCCCGCACGAGGGTGGCAAGCGAGCCGAACAAGCTGTCGGGCAGGGAGCGGCGAAAGCCAGCACTCCGGGCGGCCAGTTCGACCGCCAAATCGGTCAGTGCCGCCCGGTGCTTGGAGTCGGCGCCGATCAGCAGCGGCTCCATGGCCGAGATCGTCTCGCCCCGGTCCTTGGCCGCTTTTGTGTCCGCTTCTATGTCCGGTTTCTTATTGGTCATATCTCATTATATAACAATGTATTGGTTCTGAGAAACCACCCTGTCAGGCCGCTTTAAAGTCCGGTTCTGTGTCCGGGTAGATGGACCTTTGGAAGGCTAGTTTAGGGGTCGAGCCCGTCTGCAGGGTCTTGCCGGTGTCCCGTTGTACCGTAGAACGCCTGATGCGATCTCAAGGTTGGCAAGGGGTTCGGCGGGACAAGCGGCAACATACGACGATTCCTGACCCTCTGACTCCTTGTCCTTTGGATCTGGTCCAACGGGACTAAGAACTTATCCGTAAATAATGTTGATATCGAGCGGCACTTTTCTAAACGCAATGATGGCGGCGGCCAGATGATTGAGGGCCAGGAAACTTCGTTCGAGCTTCTCGTAGCGCACCAGCAGCTTGCGGAAGCGATTGAACCAACTGTGCGCGACCTCGACGATCCATCTCCTGGCGCGCTTGTGGGGGAGAAGTCGGATCTCGGTGACTTCTTGGCCGCGGCTTTTGACATGGGGAATATATCCGTGGGCTTCGATGGTCTGCAATGCCGAGGCACCGGTGTAACCTGCATCGGCACACAGGTGTTTGTGGCGGCGCTGAGGCGGTGTCGGCCGCTTGACCCTGATCGCATCAAGCACCGCTTCCAGTTGCGAGACGTCATGCCGGTTGGCCCCGGTCACGATGAGCGACAACGGGACGCCACGCCCGTCGACCAGCAGGTGACGCTTGCTGCCATTTTTTTCCCCGATCCGTCGGGTTCGGACCCGTGGCTTCCTGCGCCAGCGGGGCTTTCATCATCGCCCCATCGACGCTCTGCCAGCGCCAGGCAATGCCTTCCAGATCGTCGTATTCGGCCAAGCCCGCCTGCCACAGCGCCAGGAAGAATCCGCCGCGCTCCCACTCCAGAAACCGCTTGTGAACCGCGCTCGCGCTGCCGAAGCGTTCGCGCGGCAGGGCCTTCCACTGACATCCCGTGCGCAGTACATACACGATCGCTTCGAATACCAACCTCGAATCCTTCGGCTTGCGCCCGCCGCCGGGCTTGCGCACATACTCGCGCTGCACCGGCCGTGGCGCTCGCTGCGGAATCAGCGGAGCCACGCGTTTCCAGAACTCCTCGGAGACTTCCCATGCATCAACCCGTGCTTTCCCCATCTCGCCCTCCCGTCATGTCACGCGCGCTTGCGCACGGGAGTAAAGAATACATGATTATTTAAGGATAATCTCTTAACCTGGTTTCCGTTCCAATGAACCTCACAGGATTTAACCAGGTATTACAATCCATTTATACTGAAAGTTAAAATTAGGTGATTCCAAGCAACTCCCTAATTTGTGAAACCCTCGACCGGCTCACAGGAATCAAGGTGTTTCCGCTGTCGGCCATCATGAGACTGACCGACTCGTCCTCCCGAACCAACTCGACCGCATATTGGAGACTCACAATGTGGCTCCTATGAACACGGAAATAGATGTTGGAATCCAGTCGACTTGCCAGATCGCTGAGAGAGAGATTGGAAAGATAATTATCATCCGTGGTCACAACTGTCGTGTAGTGCCCTTCAGCATGGAAATGCACGACATCCTTTAGATCTATCAAAACTATCCGATCTCTGCGGTATATGGGAATCTTGAACAAACGACGGGGCGTCGTCATAGCCTCAGACCCGACACCTTCAGGAGGCGAAGTCGTCAAATCCGTAAGATCGTAAAAAATCATACACATGCCACTAACTCCTTTGGCGCCCACCATCTTCGAGACCCTGATCACCAGCACCCTGTCGGGGATACTGATCAACATCGTAACCGGCGGTGGGGATTTGACGGGACAGCCTACAGCATCATCAGACTGTAATAGCAAACGAAGTTTGTTCCGACTCTTGTCCGGGTGCATCTGCAACACATCAATCCCCAGAAGCTTATCCGAACTCACGCCCAGTGATTGCTCCGCAGCCGGTCCTAGTATCTCCAACGCTACGTTATTCAACGCAACAATGTGATTGGATGTGTCAAGCCACACTATTCCCGGATCGCACTGTTCCAGCTTGTGTACGAACGTCTCATGTTGATGCGGCTCTGCCGCCTTCTTCATCGGAATGTCAATCTGTTTCTTCACAAGTGCCTCCGTTTGACTGAGTACGGTCAAAGATATTGATGGTTTTGGATACGCTGACGGTCACGTAGCGTGAGGGGCTGGGGGTAAACCCCCTCGAATGCGTATTCCGCGCCATGCGGCCACTCAATCCATCGGCATTCGGCCACTGGTTCCACGATGATCCGGCCACCCTGTCCACGGCCATTCGGCCGGGGCAGGCGGAGCGTAGCGACGCGAGTAAAAGGACGTTACGCCGACTGGGCCGATGGGGTCAACCGCTGTCTCTTCCGCATGGATTCTCCGTTTATAGTCAGCCTGTAGGCGTTGTGGATCAGGCGATCGAGAATGGCGTCCGCCAAGGTGGGATCGCCAATGCTGTCATGCCAGTGATCGACAGGTAATTGACTGGTGACCAGGGTGGGACCGGTTTGGTAACGGTCATCCAGGATCTCCAGGAGGCCATGTCGGCTCCGATCAGTCAGGGTTTCCAGCCCCCAATCGTCCAGCACGAGCACATTGATCTTGGCCAGGCGTTGGAGGAGCTTGGGATAGCGACCGTCCGCATGGGCGATTTCGAGATCGGAGAGCAGCCTGGGCAGGCGCTGGTAGAGCACATGATAGCCATCCCGACAGATACCGTCTTGAACCGGTTTATGCAAGGGCATGATTGGGATTGAATGGTTGCCCCGATTTGAGCACACCGAAGGCGATATGCAGCAGCCTGCGCATGGCAGCCACAATGACCTGCATAGGGCATTTACCCCGTGCCAGCAACCGGTCGCAAAAGGCGGCGATCACTGGATTGTACCGTTTGGCTACTACGGCTGGCAGGTACAGCGCCTTGCGTAGAAGAACATTGCCTGCCTTGGCAATATGGCTTTTACCGGCCCACTGGCCCGACTCACGAATACGCGGGTTGAGTCCCGCATAGGCGACGACCTGTTTAGCGGAATGAAAGCGCGTGAGCGGACTGAGGAAAGCCAGCAGCATGGCTGCGGTGGCCTCGCCGATGCCGGGAATACTCAGCAGGAGCGCCTTTTGGGATTTCAGGTCCGGGTGATGGTCCATATGATCCTGGATTTGTCTGCGGACGGTATCAATTTGCTGATGGATGGTGAGCAAAAGGGCTTCAATGGACGCGCGAGCGGCAGGCTCTGCCATTTCGAGGCGATTGTTTTCCATGTTCTGCATACCCAGAAGATCATCCAGACGCTGTACCAAAGCCTGGAGGGTAACGATTGCTTCTGTCGGCGGTACCCATGGGGCAGGTCTGTGCATCTGGCAATAGCGGGCAATGAGCCGGGCGTCCGCTTTGTCTGTTTTGGCCCGGGACAGCTCGGTTTTACCAAAGGCGTGAATCAAGGCAGGATTCATCACACTGATCAGTAACTGTTGTTGCGCCAGAAAGCGCGCCAGGCTTCGGCCATAGGCGCCAGTCGTTTCCATGCAGATGTGAGCCTTGAGGGCCTCCTGCTTCTCCAACCAATCCCGGAATTGCCGGAACCCCTCAGAATTATTGGGAAAGACCTTGCTGCGATATTTACCATGGGGTTTCAGCAGGGCAACATCGAATTTAGCTTTGGCTACGTCAATACCAACACAGGAAACGGGATCCATCATCATAAGCCTCCTTGCCTAGCATAATGGCGATCTACGGACCATGCCGGTTCATCCTTATCTGTGCAGGCTCATGCGCAATGCAGGCCTCGGATACCGTCCGAACTGGGTGGCAAAGTTGAGGCAAGTGATTAATCTGTCGGACAGGATCAATTCCTTGGCCTACTAACAATCTATCTTGCCTCGCTCCGGGGATCAGCCGAAGGGTACCAGTACATACTGACTGGCTCCAAGACATAAGCCTGCTCGGTAAAGATTTTCTGGATCAGATCCTCGACACCTCGTTCATTAAAAACCGGCCAGGGCGGGGTTTGATCACGGAGAATGCGGCTGCGGATGGCTTCCGCCTGTTCGACTTTGCCCTGCAGTTCCAGCTTGCGGGCTTCCTTTTGCCAATCCTCCCGGGAAGAGGCTTTTACCTGCACGGCCTCGTCTGCACCGGCATGAATTTCCAGCAGCTCCAGGAGCGGATGATGATCCGACTCCACCAGCAGCACACTATCGACGGCGCGGGTGATGGCGACATAGAGGGCATTCACGAAGAATTTATAGACCTCCAGGGATTTGTCCCCCTTATCTTTGGCGCGTCGAAAGGTCAGCGCGTCGGCCCCGAGATCTGCCTTGCTGACGCCCTCACAGAGGGCGGTGAAAGGCGCGCGGTGATCCGACAGAAAGCGATAGAGGACGATATGGGGATATTCCAGTCCCTTGGCTTCCTGCACAGAGAAGAGCAAGGGGGTGGAAAACACCGCCCGCGCTACGGCCTTCTCCTCTTCGCGCAGAACCAGCACAGCGAACTGGGTGGACTGGGAGATTTGCCGGTTCAGCGCTTGCAAAGATTGCGGTTCCGCGTCCAGTAAACGGACCTGACCCGCCTTGTCTCCGACCGGCTCCACCAGAAAATTACTCTCCCGGTCGATGGAGCCGAAACGCTGCTGTTTGATTTCCAGCAGACGATTGGCCGTGCGAGTCACGTTGCGGCCATTGCGGAAGTTATGGGTGAGTACCTGTAGGTCCTGCCCACTGGTAATACGCGGGTCGGCCCAGAAGAGACTTTTGATTTGCGCCCAGGAGAAAAAATTGGGGTGGACGATCTGGTTGGCGTCGCCACCCAACACAAAAGCCCCCGGCGTGCGCAGCGCAGCAAGAATCAGGGACAGTTGCGTGGGGGTGAGATCCTGGACCTCATCAATCACGACGAAGTCATGGCGGGGGGACACCAGGGGCTTCCAGGCCTGGGCCACGAGATTCAGATCGTACAGCCCTGCAGTGTTCAGCCAATCCTGATAGCGGGTGAACAGGTCATAGACCATGTCGCGCTGTTCCGGCGCGAAGATGGACTGACGGACCCCAAGTTGCCGGTAGGCGGCAACATCCATTATGCCTTCTGCACGCGCAGCGATCACACCACGGATTTCTTCAAACGCCTGGTGTGCCTCGATCCCTTTGTAATTCTGCCGCATGCGCGCGAACCAGCTAGCAAAATCGCGCCATTGCGCCTCGCGGCCTTCGGGGATGCGCCAAGTTTCGAGATATTCGCGGTAGGACAGAAAAGCGACTTCCTGATCCTCCCGCACGAAGTCGTGGGCATAAAAGAGTTCCTTGGCATGTTCGGCGAGATAGGCCGAGTGGGTGATGTAGAGCACATCCCCGGCGATGGTCTTGAGTTTTTCCAGCAGGAGGGCGGTTTTACCGCTCCCGGCACCCCCCACCAGAATCAGCGGTGCGGGAGCGCTATACAGCGCCGCCTGGGTGTCGTCAAAGGACAGGGGCTTATCGAGGATATGAATACTGGTCCGGGTCTCCGGCAGATAGCGTAAGGGCGCGGCGTCTTTACGGGCCTCATCCAGATTGGCATCCTGGATTTTTTCGGAGATCACCTCGGCGCCCCGCAAAAAGCGGGATCCGGCATAGCTGTGATGGCGGATGACCTCCAGCATGAGCAGTGCCATCTCATCATGATGACGCACCAGCGAGAACAGCAGGCGGTCGGCGTCGTTCAGCCGCGCCCGGTAAAGTTTGCCATAGGTGACGTGCTGCAGCTTTTTGACCTGTGCCGCGCGAAAGTCCCCCTGGGCCAGCGCTTCAGCCACCTTGGCGTAAGGTCGTTCCACGCCATGGGCACTAAATCCGGTGTAGGTGAGAATACGCAAGATGGGATTCATGGCTTTCTCGCCGCTATCACTGAGGCACGGGTGCGAATAGGCATAACGGGTCGTCTAATGAGGCCGTAAAGCCCAGCCGCTGATAAAACCGTGCGGCAGAATTGTGTTTGGCATCGACCATCACGGCATACCAACCCAGATGTCAGAAAGTTGTCGCGCAGTGCCACATAAGTTTTGCCGAAGCCCCGGTGGTGGTGCTGGTCCGCGTGGCGCTTCAGAAAATCATTCAGCACATCATTGCCGCAATCAAAGTGATCACGGCCCTGCTGATGCTCCAGCAGGGCGATACGTACCGCCATTCAGCGACGGGCCATCAAGGACTGCAGGGCAGCGTTGGGGGCGGGTGATTGTTCGCTGATGCGGATAAAAGCCTGAAAAACCGATTGGGAGAGCCGCAAGGTCTCATGCTCCGTCACCACCTTGCGCACCGCGTCATGAACATTCTGCAACATGAAACTGGAGGCCGTCGTACCCATGAGCGCGGTCGCCCGCGCAATGAACGCCTTGATCTCAGTGATTGCCCGCAGATTGATGCGGGCGGTTTCCAGCGTGGTGGACATGGCCGATCGGCTCCTATGTTCAGTAGCGATATCGCTTTATCCTACATCGTATTGACGTGCGGGAAACAGCGTAAGTTCCTTGGCCGGGAAGCGGCCCATTATCCAGCGTCCTGGTTTATCCTTGGTCGTTTCAACAAGATCAGCGCCCGCTGGCTTACATTTTGCTCGACAAGGGTTCTCTCACCCCCTCCTGGAAACGTATCATGCAAGCAGCAATCAGCCATACCCAGCGTCCATAAATCCGGTGGAACAAAGACAAAATCATTGGTCAAAGACGACCTTTGAAGTTGCAAGAGGTCTGGTCCATCCTAATCGTGCCCACTCGGATGCCAAGGTATGCCGACGCTCATCCTCGGGCAGATGCTACAGGAGATCCGCCTCCGTGGTTGGCGAGGAGATTTCCGGTGTGGTCGACGTAATGCACTTCTCCCTATGAACATAGTGAAAAATTTATCCCGTCTTGCCCAAAGCGATCGGAGCAGTTCAACCCATGACCATGGCAAAAAACAAAGCCAAGATACATATTGTCAAGGCGCACCGCTCAGAAAATCGGAAATGTGGGTCTGGCGGCGGTGTTTTGGCCTTGATCATATTTAATCCGGTGTTGGCATATTCATGACCAATGCAAGGCGCGCATGAGGGCAAATTTTTTACGCTGATGGCCCTGCATGCGGGTCAGGATATCATCCAGGGTGTGCACGGCCTGGCCAATATACGGTCCTTTATTGAGCATCACGCACTCCGCCCGTTCATCCATGGCCGCATCGGTCAGTTCGGGACGTGAGATCATCCCCCTCTTGGCAAGGCTCTCCAAAACCTGGGTGGCCCAGACCACCGGCAGATGGGCGGCATCGGCAAGCCACAGGATTTCCTCCTGCACTTCAGTGAGCCGTTCTGGCCCCACCTCCATGGCGAGATCGCCGCGAGCCACCATGACGCCCAATGGTTGGCGACCGATGGCGGCGAGGAGGATTTCCGGTAGACGATGGAAGGCCTGGGCGGTTTCAATCTTGGCGATAATGCCGAGGTGCGTGGCCTGACGTTGACTGAGGGCATCACGCAGTGCGCGCATGTGCGCGGCGCTTTCCACAAAAGAAAAGCCGATCATGTCTACCAACGGAACGATCACGTCCAAATCCGCGCGGTCCTTGTCGCTCAAAGGGGGGAGGTCTAGGGGTAGTCCCGGGAAATTCAAGCCCCGGTCGGGGAAGAGGCGGTCCCCGCCGGGTTTGGCAACCGTGATCTGGAGCAGAGCGCCATCGGGAGACTGGGAAACCACTTCCGCACCGAACTTACCGTCATCCATCCATACCTTCTGGCCCAGCGGTAGGCGTTCCACCAGGGAGGGGATCGTACAGGAAATACGGGCGGGCTGATGGTGATCCGGCTCTGCGGCCGCGCCGGGCAAGGCATCCCGGGTCAGCAAGAGGTGATCCCCTACGGCGAGCAGGATGGCGGTAGGTGTTTCGGGAATACCGGCGATGTGTCCATGACGGCGGCGGTGCTGGTCACTTTGCCACGGGGTCCCGTTCATGAGATAGACGCTTTGCGGGCAACTCAGGGTTACCCCCGCATCGGTCACGGATTCCACCTCCAGGCGGCGCTCTTTGCCTCGCGCATCCATGCAGCGCAATACTTCCCCGACTTCCGGAGGACGGTTGGTCTCGAGCGGCAGGAGTTGGCAATCCACCGGGGGCAACGGGCTTTGTGCATTCCCTTTCCACGCCGCCCGACAATGTGCTGGAAGAACCACTCGCCCCCGATGGTCCCGCATGGGCCGCAGGTGCAGGACGCCTTCCTCCGTGGCCAAAGGGCCGGTGCGAATCTTGTGGCCGGCCAGATCGGCGAGGATCTTGCATGGTCGCTCCGTCTCCTGCCGCGCAACGCGCAGCGTGCGCGCCATTGCCGCCCATTCCACCGGGCTATCATGGGCGCAATTGATCCGGGCGATGTCCATGCCCGAAGTCAGCAGTTCTTTCATGAAGGCAAGATCGGTGGCCCGCTCGCCGGGCAAGGTCACCATGATACGGGTATTCCGCTTGCCGGGGGCTGGTCCCAGGAGTATCTCGGTATTGCTCCGGAGCGTGGACGCGTCCTCGTCATCGCGGGTTGTCGAGGCATCTGAAGCGCGCCCCCGGGCTTTCCCGGTGGCTGCCCGGAGCACCGCGATGATGCGCTCTATGCTGTCCAAGACATGACTTTCACACCGCCCCAGTGAAGACAGGCCTTCCCGGGCCAATGCCTCCTGGAGGGGTCGAATATCGACACTGCGCAGGACCAGGTAATGGACCACGTTGCGCACTCCGGGATGCAAGCGCAAACCGGGGTCCTGATGATCCAGGGCGGCGAGGCGCTTTTCGCTTTCGTCCAAGACGCGGTCGCGGAGGGCGAGTAAGGAATCCAGCAAGTCGTTCCATAGCGCGGCGCGTGTTGGCATAAATCCTCCGTGGCACGGAAGTATAAAGTATAAACGCGCTAGCCCAGCAATAGGCCGATACATGTTTCAACGACCGCAACCGTATCTTACGACTCCTAAGGTGGCTCTGTATAACCCCATTTGTCAGGATGGGTAGGTGGGCTGGGGACAGGAAGCGGGCATGTCTGGGCAGATGATGTTTTGCGGAGGAACCGGGGTTGTCACGAATGCGCAAGGAGAAGAAGCGGGAAAGTTTTCTGCGAGAGATGGACCGGGTGGTTCCCTGGAAGCGTCTGGTGGACGTGATCGCACCCTGTTACCCCTTCCTGCCGCGATGGTCCGCGCATCGCCCGGATTTTTGCCGTCCAGCAGCAGGAGCAACGCCTGCAAGGGGGGATTACCCCGTGGAAATAACGTACTGACCCAGGCTCACATTGTCATGTTTCCATCACCTGAGATTCATAAAAGTGCAATATTACCCTGATATAGTCCTCTGCGGTAGAGGGATTGTAAGCAGCCTGCCGACAATGACTGACCATAACAGAAAGGAAGGAACCGCAATGCAACGCTCTAACGCGATCGCCCTGCAAGCAGCCTTGGCGCTATTTTTCTGTATCCCATTGGCCCAGGCCGCCAGCGAAGGGCTGCCGATTAAAATCCTCGCTTACGACGCCGTATACGACCTCCACCACAACGGGACCTATACCGGCACCATTCATGAGGTCGTCGTCCCGCTCAGCCACTATGGGGTACAGAAGTACGGACAGGCGCAAAAGCGGTTCTCCGCCAAGATGGAGCATGTGAGCGTCGCCGACGCCTACACCCTGAGCCCATCGGGAAAGCGATATCCGGTGCCTGAGAAGAAGATATTCACGCGTACATTGCCGGTCGCGCAAAACGCCCCGGAGTTCAGTGACGCCAAGACCACCACGGTGGTCTTTCCCCATGTGGCCGTGGGCGATGAACTGGTGGCGGACTGGAAAATCGATTTTCTGAAACCTTATTTTCCGGATGCCATTTCTCTTTCCCATGCCGTGCCGTATTTTTTGCAGGCCGACAACGTGCATATCATCGTCCACGCGCCGACCGCGATGGCCCTGCACTGGGCGGGGAGCGATGGTTATGCGGTCACCCACACGGTCGCCAACGGGGTGCAAACCATTACCGCGACCCTGCATCAACCCACCGCGCAACCCCTTCAAATCAATGCGGTGGATTTTCATCAGGTTAGCCCGACCTTCATCCTGAGCACCTTCCCGAACTGGCAGGCGGTTGGCGATGCCTACTGGAAATATGCCGAGCCTGCCGAAGTGGTGACCCCGGAGATCAAAGCGCTGGCAGATAAGATCACCGAAGGAAAGACCGGTGAGGCCACCGTGCAGGCCCTTTATGACTGGACCGTGCATCACATTCGTTGGGTGGGTATTGAAACCGGGCTGAGCGGTTACAAGCCTTATCCAGCCGCCACGACGCTCAGCCAGCGCTATGGCGACTGCAAAGCCGCCGCCGCACTCCTGGTTGCCTTGCTGCACGCCAAAGGCATCGCTGCCCAACCGGTACTGTTAGGTGCAGGCAATGATTTTGAATGGCAGAACGTGGCCAGCCTGCAGCAGATCAACCACGTCATCGTGCATGTACCCGCTTATCATCTTTATCTGGATGCGACCTCCGGGTACGCACCAGCGGGCACCATACCGCTCCCCGACGCCAATCATCCGGTGATTTTCGTCGGCGCCCACTCTGAAATCGCCAGAACGCCGGGGGATGCACCGGAAGCCAGTGGCATGACCGGCATGGAGACGGTATCCATCACCAAAGACGGCAGTTTGAAAGCCCAGGAAACCCTTCATTTAACCGGATACGGAGCCTGGTTCTGGAAAGATCTGCTGGCGCGGATTCCGATGAGCGAGTATGGCGCGCTGCTTCATCATGTGATGGCGCAGGCCGGGCTAATGACGCAAAGCGTCCATCTGAAGGCATCACCTGCCCATACCCTGAGTGACCCTTTTATCCTGCAGTCCACTTGGAAAACCGCACCGGGCGTGCCATTGACGGCGATCAGCCGGGTTCATCTGCACTACGGACTGAACACCGCCTCTCTGCGCAATCTGACCGCGCGCCTGACCAGTGCCACGGTGCACTACCCTGTTTTCATGCCCTATGGCCATGCACGGTGGAGCAGCACCCTGGATTTGCCCAAAGGCTACTCTTGGGACGTCAAAGATGCAGACCATCAGGTCAAAAACAGTGCGGGTGTTTTTGATGAAAAAATACACCTGCTGGCCCCGGACAAGCTGCAAGTGACCAGTTCCATGCATCTGGATCATATGGTGTATAGCCCCGAAGCCTATCCCGATCTCTATAAGCTGGTCAGTGAAGCGATGGCTTTGGAGCAGGGGGGATTTGCAGTGAGGGCTACATCTTGAAAGAACAAGTACTACCATTACATCAGCCGAATTTCAACATTCCGATTGATAATATAACCCTTTCAGAGCGGGAGACATTAAGGGAGTGGCAGCCACCTGTAAAAGTGCCTAAAGACTATTTCTGGTGGGAGGTAAGAGGCGGCGAAATTTATATATCCATGCCTAAACTAGGGCATTTCCACGTTAAGGGCGGCATACAGATAGACTATTCTCTAATAAATAATGCTGATCCTATAGCGATGCAAGCATTTATCAGTCGCGCTTTGTTTAGTTCGATTGTTCATCAAAGACACGAGATCCCAATTCGAGGCACCGCGATTGTTTCCAGGAATGAATCCGGCGCAACAATATTTAGTGGAAAGTCAGGTGTTGGCAAGTCTTCCATAAGTGCCATACTTTGTTTGAGGGGGTGGTCAATCCTTGCTGATGACATTTGTAGGATTTCAGTCCTTCCAGAAGCAAAATCTGAAATTAACTTATTTGTTCATCATGGATATACTGCTATTCAATTGACTGCTGACACATGCAATCGCCTGGAAATTGACACTACTGTGCTACGGCCAGCAGCAACCGAACGAGACAAGTTCTACTATACTCCTGAGCGAATGGCGCTCAAGCAGCGTGCACCAACTAGGATTATAATCTTGAATAGGCCAGCATCAACCAGCCGATTGGAATGGGGAAGATGTTCGGACGAAGTCGCAATTGCGGCATTAGAGCCACAAATGTGTCGTATCGAGATAGGTAAGGCCATATTGGGTTCCGAAAAAATGATAGCCTTAGTTAAATCACTTATATCTACTGTACCCGTATTTGTTCTATCCATTCCGCAGGATGTTGGACCAGAGGACGTTGCCATGGAAATCGAGAGAGCCGTATGCGATCAGCTTCTGGATGGTTTAGGCACCCGATGATGATAAAATTAGTCACAGGATATTTTATAAAACTATTGGATCCCATGAAGATGGTTTATTACGAGTGTTTTTTAATTCTGTGAATCGCGCAATATTGGCGACAACAGGATGCTGGTGCGCAGGCAGCAATTTTTCCTGCGATTAACTTAAGTCAAAAGGAGATGATTATGCGCGAGTTGACGATAGAAGAGGTTAACGGTATTTCGGGTGGCCTTGCACCAGTTAGTTTCATACTGGGAGCTGGTTCCGCTATAATGGCCATTGGTGCCGCCGGGCTTGGTGCGGCGACAGCTATTATAGGTGGGCCGGAGTTGGTACTGGGCGCTGCTGTATACGGGGTTGGATCCGCCGTTTTTGGTTTTGGAGCCGCCATGTTCGCTGATTATTAAGGCACACAGACACAATATTGCCCTACAATTAGGGAGGTATTGCGGTCTGTGAATGCGTGCTTATCCGCTTGGCTCTCATACAGTTACTATCTGTGATTAATCACTATGTTCCAGAGCATAGGTGTTGTGCGATGGGAATTGTTTTGGGAGATAACCGGATAAGCACGCATTAATCATTAATGTGTTAGATCAGGAACGGGGGACACATGGATAAGGAATGCATTCAAATAGATACCATATACGGTTCCGCATATATTGCGGTAAGAAAGAGATATTATCGGTTCTTTAATTTATTGCCATTTATATTATTTATGTCTTTGTCAAGCATAGTTATGCACATGCTTGACAGCCCTAGGTATTTAAAAATATATAGTTATTCAACTATTTATTTATCATTTTTCGCGTCTTCAATAATGACACTTATTATATGTGACGCGTTTTTTTTTGCTACAAAAGCCTTAAAAGTCAATAGCTGCGATGCCACACTACTTAAAAGGAGGGTAAATTGGAGGTACTTGGAGCTTATGTTTATTGCTGTTTGCTCCCTAGTCTACGTGCTAACTCAAATTATATATAATTAAATAGTGCATGTTGCACAGTCCGAAAACCATTGCCAAAATTAGTTTTTGTTGGTTGTCTGGGAAAACCGCTAAATTTTCACAATCCCCGGTGGATTTTGCTAAACAACCCGCCGATATACTGCCGTGCGGCCACCTATAATCAAGGAGAGCAGTATGGAAAAAGTGCAGATATCTCGACTCAAACCGATTTGGAGCGTCAATAGCATCTATAGCGTACTAAAAACTGCCGCTTGTCCAATAGCCGTGTTAGGTGGATTATTCTTGTTAGTTGTTATTACAGAAGTGGTTACTGGCCATCTCCATGACTTGCTGTTAGCAGTTGTTTCGCAATATTCTGCTGTTCTTTTTGTTTTGGTAATTTTCGTGCTTTTTGTATATGCTCCAGTGGCTGTATTCATGACATTCCCGGTTAAAATGACAATTGGTACTGAATTGCCAAAGGTTTATTGGGGTGACCATGTGGATGCGATATTGGCACAACTTGGATTATACGAAAAAGAATTAACCACGGGAACGATCCGGGTGTTTCATCCAAAAGCAAAAAGTGGGCTAAAGATGTGTACATACGGGCAAGTGGTTTTTGACAACGCAGAGGGTGCCTCAATAGCGGTGACAGGTCCATTATTGTTGCTATATCGGCTGCGACGTCATTTGCTTTTTAGGAATGATCATGGTGACGTTCCAAAAGAACGGTAATCCATTTTCATGCCTGTCAAGCCGGTTGAATAACACGGTTACCATATACGCTCTGATCTCCCACAAGTGACCATCGGAAGATACGTGAAGGTTAGCCATGGCAAGTTATTGGTAAACTTTGGAGAAATAAATGTTAACAATTGGTAGAAGATTGGTTATTATGGTGTTTTTTATATTGTTGTCATAATATCATATTATGATACGGCCCTCTATGACAAAAGAGCAATCTAAATTCGTGAAAAACAGCATGCCAACACGTGACGATCAAACATTATTTCGCCCAGATGCGATCCAAAGCTCCGGGGCATCCTGGCTCGGTCCTATCCGCCTGGGTTCGCCCGTCCATCATCATGTCTACGCGGTCATAGCGCTATTTGTCACGCTGGCGATCATCCTGCTCCTTATTTTCGGTCATTACACGAGACACCTGGCCGTCACCGGCATACTGGTCCCGTCACAAGGCCTGTTAACGATATCCGCCCCTATTTCCGGCACGGTTGAAAAAGTGTTGGTGCATTCTGGCGAAAAGGTTCGCGCCGGTGCCCCATTGCTGGAAATCGCCAGCAACCCGGACAATCCTTCCGTGGGATTAGTGGCGACCATCATCGAACAATCCATCAATGCGGAAAAACGGGTTCTGAGCGGCAGCCTTTCCGCGGCGCGTTCTGTTTCCCGCATGCAGCAGATGGCCTTGCGGGACAAACTGCAACTTTTGCAGGCCCAACTGGTGGAAACGAGCGCCGAGATCGCTATCCAGCATCAGGATATTGCCAGCACCGAGAAGGTGTTGCGGGAATTTATGAGCGTGCGGGGCAGAGGATTGGTTTCGGATCCCGAACTCCAGCAGCAGCATCTCACGGTCTATAGCGCCGAGACGCAACTGGAAGGCCTTGAACGCCAGCGGACGGAACTTGCGCAGAGCATCAGTAGCGCGACCCATCAACTGGGGGAGTTGCCATTGACGTCCTTGAACCAGGAAAACACCATTCGCAGCAAACTGGAAACGCTTCGTCAGGAACTGGCCAAAACCGCCGGTGGCAATGTCCTCCTCGTACGCGCCCCCGCCAACGGCATTGTTTCCGCCATGACCGTCAACCCCGGCCAGGCCATCGCCGCCGGACAACCCGTCTTATCCGTCATGCCGGCCGGGGATCCCCTGCGCGCCCAGTTGCTTGTGTCGAGCCAAGCCATCGGCTTCGTGACCGTGGGGAGGACAGTTGCATTGCATTATGCGGCCTTTCCCTACCGGGATTTTGGCACTTTCCATGGCACCGTGCGCAGCATTTCTGGTAGTGCACTAACGCCCGAGGAAATAACCACCCTCACCGGTGCCCATTCCACGGTCCCGCTCTATCGGGTCATGGTCCAATTGCACCGTACCACCGTGGAAGTCCATAGCCATCAAAAATCGCTGCGTGCGGGCATGCAACTCCATGCAGAAGTCACCCTCAATCGACTGCGCCTTATTCAATGGGTCTTTGAACCCCTGTATGGTCTCGGTCACGATCTCTTTCCGAATTCGCGGCATGCGGATCATTCCGCAGCAGCACCTTCGCCGATCATTGCCCAGCCATCCCTGCCATGAAATTTTCCACTACTCTTCTCGATGGCCTGCGGTTTGGCTTTGCTCGCCGCGTCCCGGTGATCCTACAGTCCGAAGCGTCGGAGTGCGGTCTCGCCTGTCTGGCCATGATCGCCGGTTACCATGGCTTACAGATCGACCTCTTCACCCTACGGCGTCAGCACGCGATTTCCCTGAAGGGCGCAACCCTGGCACAACTCCTCCAGATCGCCGGGAACCTGCACCTCGACGGCCGTCCCTTGCGCCTGAAAATTGCCGATCTCTCTCGCCTGATCTTGCCCTGTATTCTCCACTGGGAGATGAAGCATTTTGTTGTCCTGATCAAAGTCGGTACTCAGGGAATTACGATTCACGATCCCGCCTGCGGTGTGCGGCGCGTACCCTGGTCGGAAGTATCCGCTTCGTTTACCGGCGTGGCGCTGGAACTCCTGCCCGCCGCAAATTTCGAGCCCGCGCGCCATAAGCCGGCAATCTCTCTGCGCGCCTTGACCGGCCCCATCCAGGGCTTGCGTGGGGCGCTGCTCCGGATTTTCCTGCTCGCCCTGGTATTGGAGGTGTTGGGTGTCCTCGGTCCGTTCTACATGCAATGGATCATTGATGAGGTCCTGGTGGTCAACGACCACTCCTTGTTGACCCTGCTGGGCATCGCCTATCTCTTCGTCACGGCCTTTTCGACACTCTTCTTCGCGCTGCGCTCGTGGGTCGTGATCCACATCAATGCCACCCTGGGCATCCAGTGGGCAACGAACGTGTTTTCTCATCTTTTGCGCTTGCCTCTGGATTTTTTCGAGAAACGTCATATTGGGGACGTGGTGTCGCGTTACGGCGCCATCCAGAACATCCGTCGCACCATCACCACCAATCTCGTGTCCGCCGTGCTCGATGGCATCATGGCTGTCGCCGTCCTCATCGTCATCGCCATCTACAGTTTTCGATTAACGGCCATCGTTGTGGGGGTATTCGTACTGTACCTGCTCCTGCGCCAAGTCGCCTACCTTCCTCTGCGCGCGGTGACCGAACGGCATATCTTCGCTGCGGCTAAACAACAGACCTACTTATTGGAAGCCATCCGCGGCGTCCAAACCCTCAAGCTGTTCAACCTGGAGGAAGACCGCACCGCCCGCTATGCCAATCTGATCGTCGAGACGACCAACCAGGATGTTCGTGTACAGCAGCTTTCCGCGCTGTTTGGGTCAGCCCAGAAATTGCTGGGTGGCGTAGGGCACATCGTCATCATCTGGCTCGCCGCCCTGATGGTCATGAAAAATCAGTTCACCATCGGCATGCTCGTCGCCTACGCGACTTTTGCCAGCCAGTTCCTGAGTCGGGGCGACGGTCTCGTCAACGCCTGGATAGACTTCAAAATGCTCCGTCTCTATGGTGAAAGACTGGCGGATATTGCCCTGACCCCGCCCGAGGCGCATCTCCTGCCGGTTTATGAGGGATCGGACCCGGAGCCCAACCTGGAACTGCGGCAGGTCAGCTTTCGCTATACCACAGAGGATCCATGGATCCTGAAAGGATGCCAACTCGCCGTGAAAACGGGCCAGTCGGTGGCCATTGTCGGCCCATCCGGTTGCGGCAAGACCACCTTGGTGAAATTGCTTCTGGGACTGATCGCCCCGGAAGAGGGAGATGTCCGCATGGGCGGCATTGATATTCACAAGCTCGGGTTACGCCGCTACCGTGCCATGGTGGCGGCGGTCATGCAATCGGATCAATTGTTCGCGGGTAGTATTGCCGACAATATCGCACTCGCATCTCCCGAAGCCCACCCCAGTGAAATCGAACAGGCCGCCCGGATGGCCGGGATCCACGAGCAGATCGCCGCCATGCCCATGGGCTACCGCACCCTGGTCGGAGATATGGGATCGGCCCTCTCCGGCGGGGAGAAACAACGTATCATTCTGGCACGCGCCTTGTTCAAAAAACCCAGGGTATTGATCCTCGATGAGGCCACCAGCCACTTGGATGTGGTGCGGGAAAGATACATCAACGACACCGTCAGTCACCTGAGTATCACCCGCATCGTCATCGCCCATCGTCCCGAGACGATTTTGCAGTGTCAGCTCATCTATGGTCTCGCGGGCGGAACCTTGCATGCAATCACGCCAGAGCAGTTCAAGGAAAGTGTGGCGGTCATTCAATCAACACCCTCCGCTGTCTCATGAAAAAGCAAAGTTCCAGATTTGGGGTCGCAGGTACCCCATGTGTTCGGCAATATTGAACGTGGCGATATTGAACGTTTTGCGCTTGCCCCTGGTTCGCGGGCCTACCCCAAAGGGGTTTTCTTCCTGCCTCGTATTGTTCCTGGTTTTGTGTCTGTCCTGGTCGGATCCGGGGTTGGCCAGAGATTTTCTGTATCCGGCACATGGCTTTTTTTCTGACCCCTGGGGCACACGGGAAGGGTTGCCAACCCTCGGCGCTTACACCACCGGGCGTCACGGACTCCCCGCACCAGTCTTGCCTGGAACCCCGGGATCGAAAGTACTCGCGCGTCTGCGCTCCTTGCCCGCGCTCACCAACTGGGCGTTGCTGCACAACCCGCAAACCGCTTCGGCTTGGGCTGGTCTGGGGGCACAAGCGGCCGCCCTGGGTATCGCCAAAGGGCTGTGGCTACCGACCGTGAGCGTCGGGATCGGCGGTCAGCGCAGCGGCGACATACTGAGCCGCGGCTTCAACCCGCCGCTCGCCAACACCATGAACGCCACGCTCAGCCTCAACGAAGTATTGTATGACTTCGGGCAACGTGCCGCCGCCATCAGCAAAGCAGAATCGGCTGTACTCGTCGCACGCTACGAGGCCAACGCAGCAATCCAGCAGGTGGCCCTCACGGTTGCCAACGCCTACTACGCCCTCGCTGGAGCGGAAGCCCGAGTGCGCGTATACCGCCAAGGCGTAAAGGAGGCGCAAACCATCTATGCAAACACGCGCCTGCAATACCGCGCGCATCTCAAACCCATCACGGATATGTATCAGGCCCAGACGGAACGGTCTCAGGCACGGGAGCAGTTGGTCATCGCGCAGGGTACCGAGCAATCCGACCGGGGTGCGCTGGCCCAGGCCGCAGGCTTGCCGGTGGCCATCCACCTTCCCATCGGTACGTTACAATCGCCGCGGCAAAGATTGTCCATCGGCATCCGCCGCTGGTTACGGTGCGCGGTCAGGAAAAATCCTTCAATTCTCAGCGATCTCGCCACAATCCGGGAAGCGCGCCAAGCCATTTTCCAGGCGGAGGCACAAGGGCTGCCCTCCATTTCCCTGGTGGGAAACCTCGGGCAAAATCAGTATCAAAGCCAGCAACCCAACGTGAAAAGCTACAGTATTGGATTACAACTCAATATCCCTTTCGATACCAATTTTACTACTGAATACCAAGTACAGGAGGATCGTGCGCTCTATCACCAGGCGCACGCGCAGGCCCGGCAGGAAACGGACACGATCCTGTTGGAGGTCTGGCAGGCTTATGCCGGGCTGAAAAGCGCCATGGGCGCCTACGTGAACGCGCAGCAGCAGGTAATCAGCGCGAAAAACGCCCTGTCCGGCATCCGTACCGAGTACCGTATCGGTCTGGCGAACATCTTGGAGTTAATCACGGCGGAACAGAATCTTATTCAGGCACGCACCACCCGTGCGTCGGAACTCGCCAATTATTATGAATATCGGGCGGATCTATACCGATACGCGGGATTGATACCGGGCCTTTGAGGGCGGACACCCACTGTTGGGCATGGTCTTGCGGTGCTGCTACAAAACGGCGAGAGCATCGTCATCGGGTAAAGGCTGCTGCGGGTCCAGCCAAACGAGATGCCTTCAGGTGCCGCAGAATGTTTTGAACGGGCCGAAACTCTCGGGAGCGGGTTGGGCATGGTCTGCCCACTCCGGACGTTCCTCGAACGGCTGTGCAAGCACGTCGAGCAGCGTTTTGAACGGAGCGAAATCCTGCGCATTCGTAGCGGCGGTCAGGGCTTCCTCAACTTTGTGGTTGCGCGGAATATAGATCGGATTGACCCGATCCATGGCCTCGGCGCACAGTTCCGCGGTGATGCTTTCGCGCGCCAGACGGGCTTTCCATTGGGGTAACCAGAGATCGAATCGTGTCGGATCGGCAAAGTGGGCCCGGACCTGGGCCGCATCACCGCGTAACGCCGCCGACAGGTGACGGAAGACCAGGGTGTAGTCGGCCCTCTGATCTTCCATGGCGGAGAGGAGGGTCTGCACCAGGGCAAGATCGTCCTCTTCCACCGTGCTCAACCCTATCTTGGCGCGCATGCCCTTCAGCCAGTGGTGTGCGTAGAGCTTGGGGAACGCGTTGACCTGTTCGGTCAGCAGGCGAACAGCTTCCTCCGGGTCGGGGCTGACCAGGCCGATCAGGGTTTCGGCGAAACGCGTGAGATTCCATTGCGCAATCTGTGGCTGACGGGCATAGGCGTAGCGGCCCTGAACATCGATAGAGCTGAAAACGGTATCGGGGTCGTAAGCATCCATGAAGGCGCAGGGACCATAGTCAATGGTTTCTCCGGCGATGCTCATGTTGTCGGTGTTCATGACGCCGTGAATGAACCCGACCAGCATCCAACGCGCGATCAATGCGGCCTGGGCGGCGGACACCGCGGCAAAGAGGTCGAGATAGGGATTGCCGGTATTTTCCAGGGCGGGGTAGTGGCGAGCGATGGTATAGTCGGCGAGCTGTTTGATCTTGGCGTTTTCGTTGCGCGCGGCAAAGTACTGAAAGGTGCCAATGCGAATATGGCTGGCGGCGATACGGGTGAGAATGGCGCCGGGGAGCGGTGTTTCACGGTGGATTATTTCTCCCGTCGCCACGGCGGCCAGTGCGCGGGTCGTGGGAATGCCCAGCGCGTGCATGGCTTCGCCAATCACGTATTCGCGCAGCACCGGCCCCAGCGCCGCCTTGCCGTCGCCGCCCCGCGAAAAAGGGGTACGGCCGGAGCCTTTCAGTTGCATATCCCGACGCCGACCATGGCGGTCTATCATCTCGCCCAGCAACAGGGCGCGGCCATCCCCCAATTGGGGGGAGAATTGGCCGAATTGATGTCCGGCATAAACCTGGGCGAGGGGATGCGCTTCCTCGGGAATTTGGTTGCCGGAAAAAATCCTGGCGCCGAGATCGGTATCCAGAGCGGCGCTATCGAGACCCAATTCTTCCGCCAGTGCCTGATTGAACAGGAGCAATCGCGGCGCGGGTACGGTGGCGGGCCGCCAGGGAGCGTAAAAGCCCTCCAGGTCGTGCGCGTAGGTATTATCGAATGGTAACAATAGAGTAGCTTTACCCATAAGTGCATATCCTGGTGATTTCATGCATACCGCTACATAACATAGGTTAGCCGAACATACGACCAGGGGTATAGTAGCGCGCGGCTTTTTGGATCGGAGATGATGATGGGTCTGTTTGGTGTCGAAGGTGGCGCGGACAAATACGGTGTCAACGGAAAAGAATCATCAGGACGGGTAGTTTATAATGACGTGTTATTGTATTATTATTATCAAGGGCGTAGGGTTCCAGTGTCAAGCGCATCAAACTTCGATATGTCTTCCAGCGCATATGTATGTCTTCCAGCGCATATGAATGTCATGGCGGGTTTTCCAGTGGTAAGCACTCTGATATGGAGCGTATGAAAAGTTATGGATAATCAGTCACGCATGCGGCGCATTCTATGGAGCACCCTAGGAGCCCGGTTTGATCGGGACGAGTCTCTGGCCTTGCTGCTTCGCTGGGAAAGCGCTTACATGGGAGGCGCCCTGCGCACACCGACCACGACGACTATTGAATTCGTACGTAAGGAGATTGGTTCGACCCTCCCGGAGGGTGAACGCAAGGTTCTGATACAGGAAATTTTTTCGCTATTGACCGCCGGCGAGGCTTTGCTCGGCCCGGACCCGATCATTCAACTGCAGCACTTTCGGGAGGGCCGCGCCAGCCAAGAGGCGGCGGCTTCCGTGTCTCGGCAGCCGGTGACACCGCCATCACCATCACCATCACCATCACCATCACCGGCCGCGAAACGCGGACGCTATGGCCTGGATGACGACACGTTTTCCCAGATATTTCTTGATCATGACTGAGCATATTTTTGGATGGAGAATCAGATGGCGCGCGAAAACACGTTGACCCGGGAATTTTTACGGCACTTCATCCCCGCGGTATTGATTAATGCGGTGCTGGTGCTCGGTATTCTCGCATTGGGGCAATACCTGTTGATTCACCAGGCGGAGGACCAGGAGCTTTCCGCCATACGCAATGAATTTCACCAGTTGACAGCGGTTTATGCGCAGCAGGTTCTCGGTGACGCCAGCGCCCTGGCAGGTAACCCAGGCGTGATGAGTGCCTTCGCCACCGCACCTTCCGCAAGTCAACGTGCCCAACTTGGCGCGGAGTCCGATAGCTTGTATCGCGCACTCAAGGCACAATATGGCCATGCCGTCGTGGTGTTCATCGCCAACCAGCATGTATTGTATCGTGCGAATAAACCAGCGTTCTTCGGGGATCATATCATTCCTCGTCCAGATATCTCTCAGGTAATAAAGACGGGTTTGCCGGTGGCCAATCTGGGACTGCTGAAGCTGGTTGGTTATTCTGTAAGCGGTGTTGCTCCCGTGCTTTCCAGTGATGGCGGTACGATCGGAATCGCGCAGGTCAGCTTGCCCATTGCTTCGCTATATGGCCGCATATTGCATGATATTCCCGGGAGCCGTATCGCCGTCTTGATCCACCAGGACGGCACTCCCGATAATCCTCAGGGAAAAGTGGTAGGAAACAATGTATTCAGCTACGTCAGCTCGCCAGACATTCAGGAATATATTGACAAGCATCCCCATGTATTGCAGGCGGACTACAGTGGCATCGCCAGGTTCAAGGATGGGGAGTTTTACCATCTCTTCGTGATCCCTTTGACGGGATATGACAAGAAGCCTCTGGGCCTCGCCGTGTTTGGCTACAACGTAACGAACACGCTACGTATCGCGGCGATCACGCTCGGTGCGTCCCTGATTTTGAGCGCCTTGGTATTCCTCTTGATCGGACTCGATCTGAAACACTTTGTCGAGCGGCGTATACTTGCCCCGGTAGTGGAGTTGGCGAAGCGGCTGCGGGCCATTTCTTTGGGGGAGCGATTGGAACAAGCGGTAGAGCAGTCGGAAACGAATGAAATCGGCATCCTCCAAACAGCGGCCGAACGACTGCGCAAGACCTTGCTCAATATGCTGGGTCACCTCAAAAAGGACTAGCGCGCTCGTTCCGTTCCGGGTTCACGGTACACTACACTGACGGGGTGCATGGCTCAGTGCTCATGCAAATGGTGCATGTCCGGGGCGTGGGTATGGTCATGAGTTACCGGTTCGTGCTCATGGGGGTGGCGATGGCGAACACCGGGCGCCACGGGATGAGGGTGTGTGTGCTGATGGTGTGCGTCATGCACATGGACATGATCGTGTTCCATGCGCGTATGGGTATGTTCATGTGCGTGGCTTTCGGTGAGATGCATCCAGATGCCCCAACCCATCAGCGCGCCAGCGATCAGTAGGAGCGGAGTGACCGGAGCGCCGAGCATCACGCTGAGTACGGCACCGACAAAAGGAGCGCTGGAAAAGTATGCCCCTGTCCGTGCACTGCCGAGATGACGCAGGCCGACCACAAAAAGGGCAAGACTGACGCCATAGGCGAAAAATCCGAGCAGCATCGCCGCCGCCACATCCGGAAGGGCAGGCAGGTGGTCGCCGAGCAGCAGGGCCAGCCCGAGATTGACGCTGCCCGCCACCCAACCCTTGTTGGCGGCGATCCAACTGGTATCGGTCAGGGAGACCTTGCGGGTCAGATTGTTGTCCACTCCCCAGGAAAAGCAGGCACCGATGATGGCGGCGGCGGACCAGAGGTGGTCGAAATGCATCTGTCCCGGCCAACTGAGGAGCACCATCCCCAGCACAATGGCTACCATTCCCCAGGCAATGCGCCGGTCGAAACTCTCTTTGAATACCCACCACGCCAGTAGCGTCGTAAACACGGTCTCCGCATTTAAGAGCAAGGAGGCCGTCGAAGCGGCGGCACCCTGCAGACCGATCATGAACAGCACCGGCGCCAGGATTCCACCCGCCAGCACGGAAGCCCCAAACCAGAACGCATCCCGGCGCGACAGCCGTACCCGTTCGGCGCGGCGCAGCCAGCGGTAGAGGGTCAGCCCCAGACCGGAGCCCAGATAGAGCAGACCCGCCAACATCCAGGGACTGACCGATGCCAGCAGGGCTTTGGCCAGCGGCGTACTCGCCCCAAAGAGCAACGCGGACAGCAGGGCGGCCTGGATGCCGGGGTGGCGTAGGGCGCGGAGAAAGGACATGGGCCTCCTGTAGGCGAGAAAGGCTGCCGATCAGCCGCCATGATACAACAAGCGGATCACTATGGCAGGCGCAAAAAGCACCGCCGCCGGGAAAGGGGGTGTCCGGGGTATTACCGTGGGCGCGCCACCTTCGCGCTCAAGGCGCTATACATTACCGGCGCCAGCCATAAAGACATGAACACGGACAACACCAGACCGCCCATGACCGCTACCGCGAGGGGCTTGAGCAGGTCGGTGCCGTGGCCGATACCGATGGCCAGCGGCAGAAAGCCGAAGACATCGGCGAGCATGGTCATCAGGATGGGACGCAGGCGCTGGCGGGCGGCAAGGGCGACCACGGCGGGGCGCGGCAGCGGGCCACCGAGTTGCCGGGCGCGCGCAAAAATCAGAATCACATTGTTGACGGCAATGGCAAAGACCAGCAGCACGCCGAGGAAAGCGGTGCTATCGAGGTCGATGCCGAGCAACAGCAGCGCCAGCAGTGCCCCCGGTGCCGCCAGCGCAATCGCCAGCAGGGCGGAAATGGCGGCCCGCTGGCTACTGAACTGAAAACCGAGCAGGATCAGGAGCAAGGCCAGCGCCCCGCCGAGAATCAGCGCCATCTGCTGAAAGCTCTGCGACTGCTGGCGATAATAGCCGCCCAGCAAGGTCGTCACGTTGGTCGGCAGATGCAGGTTCGCTACCACCACACGTGCTTTAGCGGCGGCCTGCGCCAGTCCCTCACCGGGCTTCGGCTGCAGCCAGACATAGGCATCGGGCACCAGATTTTGATGGGTCACGAAGGGTATCGCGCCCTGCACATGCACGCCGGCGATGCTGGCCAGCGGTGTAAAACTCCCGTCCGGCAGGTGAATGGGAAGGCTGTCCATCTCGCGGGGGGTGAAATCGTGGCCGGCGAGGCTGACGCGAATCGGCAGGATCTGCTCGCCGTGCAGGAGGAAGCCCGCCTGCCGTCCCCAGAAGCGCGCTTTGATTTGGCCCGCCAGCACCGGTGGAGTGATGCCGTAGATGGCGGCCAGTGGCGATGGCGTGATCTCCAGTTCGGGACCGGCGGAAGGTGACTTGAAGTTCACGGACTCAAAGGCATGGCTCTGGCGCAATGCCGCCGCCAGACGCGCTCCCTGCGTGCGCAAGGTGGCGGAATCCGAGCCGAAGAGATAAACCACTAGCGGCGCGTGGGCACCCGAGAGATTGCCCAGGCGTACAATCATTGTTTGATGGAGTGTCAAGGAGAGCAGATTGGGCGCCATCTGACGGAACTGTGCCCGCAGCGTGTGCATCACCGTCTCGGTGCTCTGCGCGTGATCGGGCTTGAGGACGATGGCGATAGCCCCCTTGTTGGCCGGCGCATGGAGGAACTGGAAGCCGCGCCCGACCATCAGCGATGCCCGCTCCACATTGGGATTCTCCAGCGCCACCCGCATGAAATCCCGCCCCACGCGGGTGGTTTCCGCCACGCTGCTGCCGACCGGGGTACGGAAGGGCACCGAAATCACGCCCTCGTCCCAATGGGGCAGGAAGGCGGTGGGCAAGGTGGTCAGCGCCCGCCACCCCGCGACCGCGAGGAGCAAGACCACCGGAATGGCCCACCACGGGCGGCGCATGCCGAAAATCAGCCAACGGCTGAAATGTCGGCGTAACCAGCGTTCAGCGCCATTTCGCCGGTTCTGCTGCGGGCGCCCGGCGAGCCAGGCGGCCAGCACCGGCGTCACCAGCAGGGCAACGATTTGCGAAGTCAGCAGCGCAATGACGATGGCCAATGCCATATGCCTGAACAAGAGCCCCAGCGTGCCGGACAAAAAGATCAGCGGCAGAAAGATCATGCAGGAGGTGAGGGTGGCCAGGGTCATTAGTGGCAGAATTTCGGCAGCGCGGCGCAAGGCCTGCCGTCGCCGCGCCGTGCGGTCACCGTGCAGACCATGGATCCCGCGTTCGATCACCACGATGGCATGATCCACCAAGGCACCAATCGCCGCTGTCAGGCCGCCGAGCGTCATGATATTGAGTCCGTAGCCCAACGCATGCAGCACCAGAAAAGTAGCCGCCAGGGCCAGCGGGACGACCACCAGGGTCGCCAGCGCTCCATCGAAACGGCCGAGAAAGGCGAAGACCACCAGCCAGGCGATCAGGCTGCCGAGCCCGAGGGCGATCCAGACATCGCGCAGGCTGCCACTGATCAGATGGCTCAAGTCATAGATCGGCACGAGTTGCACGCCGGGTGGCAGGTGCGCCCGCAATGCCGCCAGCCGGTGCTGTACGGCACGGGCGACATCCACATCGTTGGCTCTCGATTGCGATAGCACGTCGACGATCAGGGCATGACGGTAGCCGGGGACGGCGGCATCGGTGAGCAAGGGCGGCGGACCGACGCGCACCTGTCCCAGCGCGCCCAGCGCCAGGGGGGCACGGACGCCTCCGGCATTGGCCGGGCCGAGAGGCAGGGTCAGGGTGGCCAGATGCGCCGTGTCCACCGGCCGCGGCGTGGTGGCGACGATAAATTGCTGGTGATAGGCGTGCAGGATGCCGGAGAAAAAAGGTCCTTGGGCGCGGCGGAGGGTGTCGATCACCTGCTGTGCCGTCAGGTGATATTGCGCCAGGCGCACCGGGTTCAGATCGATACGCACCTGCGGCCAGCCGCGGCCGGTGCCCTGCACCTGATAGACGCCGGGAATCGCCAGCAGGGCGGGGCGAACCTGGAAGGCGAAAGTCGGCATCATCGCCGAGCTGTCCTGTTGATTGGAGACCAGCGCATACTCGGCGAAAGGGTAGGTGTAGGGTGCCATGCGCGTCACCCGCATCTGCGCGCCGACAGGCAAGCGAACCTGTGAGAGACGCGCCTGCAGCATGAGATAAGCGGTCTGCGGATTGACGCCGGGATTGAAGTAGACATTGAGCTTGGTCAGTCCGTTGCCGGTCTGCGAGCGCACCAGCCGGACGCCCGGCTGGCCCTTGGCCAATGCCTCCAGCGGACGGGTGATCTCGACTTCCATGAACTTGACCGGCAGGCTGCCGTCGTTGACCAGCACCGCCACGCGTGGGAAATCGACATTGGGAAACACGCTTTCCGGCAGGCCTTTCAGGGCGAACCAGCCCGCCGCGAGCAGGAACAAGGCGGCGAGGATCACGCTGAAGCGGTTTTCCCAGAGACCATCCAGATAACGCTTCATGTCATGGTGCCCGGATCTGCACGGGAGTACCGGCGACGAGGCGGGCGTTGCCGGAGCGTACGACGGGTTCTCCTACCCAGAGGTTACCGGTCACCCAGGTGCGATCGCCACGGGCGGCGACGACGCGGACGGGTATCACGACCGCCCGCCCGTGGCGGACGGCGAATACTTCGGCGCGAGCGCCACGCATGACGACGCCGGCGGTCGGTAAGACGAAGGCCTCCGCCCCTGGCGCGGATAGTCTTACTTGGAGCCATTCACCCGGCAGTAGCGGGCTGCGGGGGGACAGGTCGATGTAGACGGACACCAGACCCAGATGCCGCGCGCTTTGCCCGACGGAACGAATCTTGCCGTGCCCCCGCCAGCTACTCCCCTCAAGCCCCACTACCATTCCCGTCCGCAGCCGCTGCGCCACGGCAGGCGTGACGTAGGCGTGCGCCCAGGGCGCTCCGCGACCGGCGAGGGTGGCGATGGGCTGGCCGGCGTTGACTACCGCGCCGGCAGGCACCAGATAGTGCAGGCTCCCGGCGAAGGGGGCGGTCAGTTGCTGCTGGTCCGATTGCGCCTGCAAGACGCGGAGGGCGGAGCGGGATTCGTCCAGCGCCAGCTTCGTCCGCTCCACATCCTGCCGGGAGAGGACGCCATCGGTATAGAGCTGTCGGTCGCGGAGCCACTGACTATGGCTGAAAGCGACCCGCGCCTGAGCGGCACTGATGCTCGCCCGCAGGCCGGGCGGCGCGATGCGCGCCACCAGGGCGCCGGCAGGGACTTGTCCGGCCGGCAGCAGCGGGCCGAGCACCCGGCCGGTCGCCGCGGCGGTCAGGGTCACTCGACCGTTGCTCTCGACGGTGGCGAGGACGGTGTTCTCCTGTTGGGTGGGGGCGGCGGCGACGATGGCCACGCGTACCGGCAGGGCCCAGGCCGCGCCCATGCCGGTCAGCCAGAACAGGATCGTGAGGCCGATGACGGCGGGTCCGTGTGAGGCAAGACGGATCACTGGAGGTTTCCGAAATGTCATGACAGCTTCCTTTGGCCGGGTAACAGGCCACTATCCAAGGCCAGTTGCGCGCGTGTCAGGCGGGCGCGGATGGCGGCGCCCGCGGCCTGCAACTGGGTCTGCACCCAGCCGTTCTCCGCCTGTTGTAACGCCAGTGCGCTCTCGGCGCCGGCGAGGTAACCCTTGCGGGTCATGGTATAGACCGTCCGTGCGGTCCGTGCCAGCGTCTGCGCATCCTGCAAGGCGTTTGCTGCCGCCTGCGCCGCCCCGTAATCGGCCGCCAGACGGCTGCGGATCTGCAGTTGCAGCGCCGCCTTGGCGGCTTGCATGGCGGCCACCTGCTCCTGCGCCGCGGCGACCCGATCCCGATTGCGGCCAAAGCCGAAAATGGGCATCTGCAGGCTAAGGATCGCCTGCCAGCCCAACTGCCGGTTTTGCGGCAGTACCGAGGTATCCACTCCATAGGCGCCGGTGGCGGCGACGACCGGCAGCCGCGCCGCCCGCCGATAGCGCAGCAGCGAGCGTGCCGATTGAATTTCTCCACTGGCGACGCGCAGCAGCGGTTGCGATTGGTCGGCCTGCTGGCGGAGCGTGTGGGTGTCCGGCAAGGCCGTGCGTGGAACGGCGACGCGCGCCAGCGTAGGCAAGGCCGCCGCCGTATAGCCGATTTGCAGTGCGAGCATCTGGCGCGCCGCCTGCGCCCGCGGCCGTGCCTGGTCGAGTCCCATCCGGATGCGCACCAGGGTCAACTTGGACTGATTCAGATCCAGGCGCGAGCGGGTCCCCGCCCGGTATCCTTCCCGTGTCGCCGTGAACATCCGGCGCGCGGCCGCCAGCGCCTTGCGCCACACGGCCAGTTCGTTATCGTCCAGCGCCATCTGGTAATAAGCCATGGTCACCTGCGCGGCGACCGCAAGCCGCGTCTGCTGCAGCCGGTAACGGGCGATGGCCGAGCGGTCGCGGGCCAGCGCCGATAAGGCATAGGCTTGCGGTGCATACAATGGGATCTGCAGGCGAACCTGTCCGATCAGTTCCCGTGCGCCATTGGCACTGACAAAGCGCGGCTGGCCGTTCTGGGTCTGGGTCCAGATGCCTCCGGTGCTCAGCGAGAGGGCGGGTAGCAGATCGGCATGGGCCGCGCGACTCTGATCCTGGCGCTCCGCGATCACATGTTGCGCCTGCCGCACCATCGCCTGATTGGCCAGCGCCCGCTGAATGGCGTTCTGTAAAGTGAGATCGTCCGCCGAGGCGGCACCCGAAAGCAGACAGGCGCCGATTCCGAGCGCAGCCGCTATCCGCCGTGTTGCGGTTTTGTGCATCATGCACTGACTTTTATGGTTAAAAACGCGGAATCGTTTCGGTGCTTTTCTGGGGGTTTCCGATAATCAGCCACTACCATTTTGTCTCCGCACAGGATAAATACCCCCATAACTGCTGCGACCATCGGCGCAGTATCGCAAAAGCAGAAAACCGGAAGATGACCATAGCCTGACGAATCCGTCATTTTTGATGGGGTGCCGAAGTTCCGGGCGGGATAATCGGAAAAGACAAGGTGACGGTGGTGCCCATCCCCAATTCACTCTGCAGTGCGACCTCGCCGCCATGCAACTGCATGATGGACCGCACGATGGCGAGCCCCAGCCCGGTGCCCTGACCCTGGCGCAGACGCGCCGCATCCGCGCAGTAGAAGCGGTCAAACACATGCGGCAGGTCCTCGGGCGCTATCCCGGAACCGCTATCGCTGACGCTGATCTGCAGCCGCGCTGGCTGGATGGCGGTCCGGATGTTGACCTCCCCGCCTGCAGGGGTATGGCGTAGCGCGTTGCCGAGTAGATTGCCCAGCGCGCGCCGCAACAAACCGGGATTCGCCGCCACTGCCCCACTGGCGTCGTTGACCAGCACGACGTCCAACTCGTCGGCCATCGCCTGATAAAAGGCGCAGACCGCCGCTACTTCCTCCCGGCTGTCCAGTAAGGGTGTGTCGAGTTGGGCATCTGGCTGCTCCGCGCGGGCGAGAAAGAGGAGGGCGTCCACCATGCGCGAAAGCCGTCCGTATTCATCCATGGCCGACTCGATACACGCCTGATAGTCCGCCGGACTGCGGCCTCTGGAAAGTGCGATTTCCGCCTCGCCGCGCAGGATATGCAGGGGCGTGCGCAGTTCATGGGCGATATCCGCGGAGAAGCGCGAGATACGGTTGAAAGATGTCTCCAGCCGACCCAGCAGGCGGTCAAAGTTGGCCGCCAGGGTACGCAGCTCGCTTGGCCAAGGTTCGTCGCCAACGCGCCGATGCAACTGCCCCGCACCCAGCTCATCGACGATCTCCGCCAACCGTGCGACCGGTCGCATGGCCCGCCGGGCAATCAGATAGCCTGCCGCCACCGCCGCTAGCAGGACGAGGGTAGTCGCCAGCAGCAGCGCCTGCCGATAAAGTGCCAAAAATTGCACATTCTGCGTGGTGCTGACGGCGACATAAATTGTTGTGGGCGGATTACCTGCAAGGCGTTGTGCCATGACCAGATAATGATCGTGATCGTGTATTTTCCATTTCCACTCCGTTTTTTTCAGGGTCTTGGGCGATTTCGTGAATGGTCGCGGATTGTCCAGAAGCGGGTTGAAGTCACGACCGCGGGCAATAATGCCGTCAGGGGGGCGGCTGACCCAGATGAATACGCCGCGAATCGTACTCGCCTCTAGTTGTGTTTCGTGTCGTAGCGCCTCTATGTTCCCGGTATATCGACTCAGTATGCTATGTATAGCATTGATCTTGCTGGATAAAATTTTGCTGTCGACTTGCCGCAATTGCTCCGCGAGCACCCAGTACAAGGCACTGCCAGCGGCGGCAATCAAGAAAACGCTGAGCAAGGCGTACCACAGCGTTAGCCGTACGGCTATCGAACCGGTAACGCGGCGGAGGGCTTCAGTCGCGAGTTTCAAGGACATAACCGACGCCTCGCAAGGTATGAATCAGTTTACCGGAATAGGGGTCGTCGATCTTTCTGCGCAGTCGGCGGATCGCCGCGTCCACCACGTTGCTGTCCCCGTCAAAACCCATGTCCCAGACCTGTTCGGCGATCCGGGTACGGGTCAGCACTTCCCCGGGAAAGCGCATCAGATACGCCAGCAACCGGTATTCCTGAGGAGCGAGGCTGACGGCTCCTCCCATCCGCCAGACCTTGTGTCGCAGCAGGTCGACCTCCAGATCCGCATAGCGAAGCACATCCTCGGAACGCACGTTGCAGCGACGCAGGACGTTGCGCACCCGCGCCAGTAGTTCTGAAAAGGCGAAGGGCTTGACCAGGTAATCATCGGCACCGAGTTGCAGGCCCTTCACCCGTTGAGAGACGGCATCCAGTGCCGTCAGCAGGATCACCGGCTGGTCCGTCCGCCGTTTGCGGATTTCCTGCAGGACCCACCAGCCGTCCCGCTGTGGCAGCATGACGTCCAGCACGATGACGTCATAGTCTCCCGTCGTCGCCAGGTGCTGTCCGTCGATGCCATCGGTGGCGATATCCACGACATCGCCCTCCTCCATAAAGCCTTTCTTTAAAAAGGTGGCGGTTTTCGGCTCATCTTCAATGACCAGTATTTTCATGGTGTTTTGTGCGTTCTATCACCAGAGTAAAAAGCTATGTAAGCGTTACAGCAGATACAAACAAACAGGGGTTCATGCCACTAAAATAGATCCCGATAGGGAAGCGGGAATGACAACAGGGTCCCCGATCTTTGACCTTCGTAGCGATTTCCTGAAGAATAAACGGGTTATTAATGACACAAGTCGAGGCAGGATGAAAACCTCTCATCGTTTGGGCATAAGCAGTGAACAAGCCTTCGGGGCCGTCCGCATCCTTTTCGGTCTGATCTGGTTGATCAATACCTGGTTGCAGCTCAACCCAGCGTATAGCGCTCATTTTTTGAGCACCTTCAATGCGGACTGGGTCGCCGGGCAACCGGCCTGGATCGCGAGCTACGGCCACTGGATGGCGCAGATGGTCCAGCAACTCGGTGCGCAACGCGTGGCGGGCGCCACCATTGCGCTGGACGCGCTCCTGACCGCTTCCCTGATCACGGGAATGGGCCTGCCCTGGCTGGCCTGGGTGGGTGTGGTCTATAACCTCTGGCTGTGGAGCACCGTGGGTGGTTTTGGCGGCCCCTACATCCAGGGGACGACCGATCCCGGCACCGCTGTTATCTATGCGCTTTGTTTCCTTTACGTGATCTGGACCCGGAGTTGGGAGGGCCTGAGCCTCAGCACAGCGCCGCATCGTCCCATCTATGCACCCGCCATGCATGCCGCGCGCATTTTATTCGGCCTGCTCTGGGCGGTCGACACCTTCTGGAAATGGCAGCCCTATTTCCTCACGCACGCGGTCACCTACCTGCAGCAGGCCTTGCCGGGAGAACCGGAATGGATTGCCGCTTATATCCGCTTTTTCATTGACGTAATCACCCTGGCGGGACCGGAGCTCTTCGGCGTTTTCGCGGCGGTTGCGGAAACCATCATCGCCCTGTCCCTCCTCACCGGACGTGGCCTGCGTTGGATGGTCCCCATCGGTATCGCCTACAGCCTAGGGGTCTGGACCACGGCGGAAGGCTGGGGTGGCCCCTATCTGCCCGGAGCGACGGCGAATAAAGGGGACGTCCTGGGTACCACCAATATCTATGTCATCGCCTTTCTATTCCTGGCGGTCTGGATTTATCTCGGCCCGCAGCGCAAAGACAGCGCGAGATAAGGGGTGCCATCCTGGTCCGGGCTGCCACCCCGCGACCGCAGCGAATCAACAAGGTTTCGTCCATCCGGCCGGCGCGCAAGGCGCTGGCCCTTTATCGTATATGGCCGGATCGCAAAATATATTTTTATACTAAAACCACCTGAAGTGTCATAAAAAGTTCATCCCGTTGTCGCATTACTGTCATATTGGTTCGTTAAGATAACTCTCCTTGAAAAAAGCAGGGCTCTTCCTTGTGGACGAGATCGATCCACTGGCAGTCGCCTGTAAAGCCGCGCCGCGGCAAACCACCCATCGTTACGGGGGGGTGGATTTGTCCCGTGGCCGTAAACCGTAAACCACCACTAATAAATAAGGGAGTACTTCAACATGCGTAGTACCGTGAATTTACGTCCAGTCATTGTCGCGCTCATGACATCGGGGATGCTGCTGCCGAGCGCGCCGGCCTTGGCCGGTGGTGTTACCGCCAGTACCGCAAGTGCCCAAAATAGCGCAATCGACCTTGGTCAGGTCAGCGCCGCGGCGCAAGGAGCCTCTTACCTCGGGAGTCAGGAGGCACAGTCCCTGAGCCAGAAGAGCCGCTTTAACTCCGGACAGTCGGTGAAAGTGCTGGGGAAGCATGAATTAGCGGCGGCTGGTCCGGTAGGGGGTAGCGCGCAAGCGTTGGCCTACGCGCCGGGCGTCAGCGTGTCCAGTTATGGATATACCGGCGCCACCAAAAACTCCATCAGCGTGAATGGCATCAAGCAGGGTTGGGGTGGTTTCTCCGGCGGTCAGATCGATGATGGCAGTTTGTCCGTCACCTTTGATGGTGTGCCCATGGTGAATCCGTCCACGGGTCTCTGGGAAAGTCCGCAAGTGCCTCAGAATGGAATTTTGCAGGGCATAGGTATTACCTATGGTCCGGGCAATCCATTGGACCGCTGGTACAACAATATAGGTGGTCAGATTGATTTCGTGCCATTGCAACCCACTCAAACGGCGGGTGCCTCCGTCAAGATGAGCTACGGCAGTTACAATGCCAAGAACATAGTTTTTAATATGCGCACCGGGAGCATAGATGGATGGTCCACCATCCTGGCGGGTGGTGCCGGCTCCGGCAACAGCTACCGGAAAAATTCGAATGGTTTTGCCAACCCCAGTTATAATTACGCCTGGTTCATGAAAACCAGAAAAACCTTCGGCAACGGTGACGTTTCGCTCGGTGCTTACCTGGCGAAGGGTTCCGGTTACCGCCCCGTGGCGATCCCGGTTGACCCTATTGCCGGCGTGACCATGAATGGTACGGCGAACGCACCGCTGTATAGCCAGACGACCTCGGGATATTACGCCTCACTGCCGGAAAATGTCTGGTTCAAGCAGGACAGCAACAGCACTTGGTTGATTTACAGCAAATTGAATGTCGCCCTGGACAGCATGGTGGGTCTGCATAACATGGTCTGGTATCGTTATGGTCATCGCCTGCACTTCCACTACAACAACTATGGGCTGTCTAATCCTGGTAATCTATATGAATACAATAATCCCTATGACAAGGTATATGGCGACAAGCTCTGGTTTTCAGTGGCGTTGCCCTATAACGATGTGAACGTGGGCGGATTCTTTCTGAATAGTCATTACAACTCGCGGAATGCATTCTATAATACCAATCCGCCGTATAATGGCTCATTATCCGTGCCCAATGCACACTATCGGAGCGATTATTTTGATCAGACGGACGTTGCTGCGTTCATTCAGGATAAAATCAGTCCGATGAAAAACCTGCAGATCACGCCCGGTGTGCGCTTCATCAACTACCAGACCAGTTATACACCGGCCGGACAGTCGGATTTCGTTGCCGCCTATGCCCTGTATCCGCAGCATGATCAAGGTCAGCTCCCGGCCGCCAGCAACAGCTTCACCACGGTGGAGCCCTCGGTGGATTTCAACTGGCAACCCATGAAATGGCTCGCGGTATTTGCCAGCTATGCGCAGGCCTATAAAGAGCCGCAGGTGGGTGGTGGTGGCGGTTTGTACCAAAGCACAGCGCCCATCTATAATCTGGAGAAAAGCGCGGATTACAATGCGGGTGTAAAGGTGCATTTCAGGAATGCCGCCTATCTGCATCATTTCCTGCTGTCGGCGAGTTTTTACCACCTGCACTACACCAACCAGTATATCCCGCTTTATGATGCCAATGGGAATTATCTGGGTGATGCCAATGGTGATTCCATTTATCAAGGTGTGAATATGGCGGTAGAGGATGATCCCTTTTATGACCTGCATGTCTTTGCGAATGTCAATTTCGAAAAGGCGACCTTCGCACACTACATGACCGGCGGAACCAGTTACGATGGGTTGCCGGTGTCCAATGTGCCGAGCAGCACCTTTAATATCGGCACGGCGTACAGCTATTATCTTTCAGGGGTTTTGCTGGAGCCGCGGATCTGGTATCAGTACACGGGCGCGCAAAATATGTTTAACAACAATACGGGTGCCCCCAGTCGGCGGAAAATGCCGGGCTATGGTACGGTGAATCTGGGTTTCGACAGCACCATCCCGACTCACGGCGGTCTTCCGGGATTGAAGGATGTTCAACTGAGCCTGGATATCCTGAATCTCGCGAACAACCACTACAATGAGTTCCAGTATATTACCTCTGGAGGGCTTCTGGGTGGTAACTCGGCAGGACAAGTTCTGGCCTTGCCCGGTGCTCCGTTGACGGTATACGGAAGTATCGCGGTAAAGTTCTAACTATCCATCTCCCTCTATTCTCGGCGGACAACACGCAATCGCTGGTGCTGCGTGTTGTCCGCCGTTCTGGTTGCGCCACTGAGGAGGCCCGGGGACTGCCAATTCGGTCGATTCGGTTTTATGATGGGAGGAACGAGCAGAAAAGGACTTGCATTTGAGCTACAGCGCCAAACAGTTTACGGTCCTCAAAGGATTGGAGCCGGTCAAATTGCGGCCGGGGATGTATACGCGCACGACTTGCCCGACCCACATCATCCAGGAAGTGATCGACAATGCCGCCGACGAGGCCTTGGCCGGGCACGCCACCCGTATCGAGGTGACGGTCTGCGGCGATGGTTCGGTGATCGTCGAGGACAACGGCCGGGGCATTCCGGTGGGGCTCCCGCCTGGCGAATCCCGGCCGGCCGCGGAATTGGCCTTCACGACCCTGCACGCGGGCGGCAAGTTTGACAAGACGGATGGTGAGTCGGCGTACCGCTTTTCGGGTGGCCTGCACGGGGTGGGTGTGGCGGTGACCAATGCCTTGTCGCGGCGGGTGGAAGTCGAGATCAAAACCCGTGATCCCCAGGGACCGGGGAATGGCCGTTATCGCCTGGTTTTCGTCAATGGCGACCTCAGCGAAGCGCTGACGCGACTGGAAGGTTGCGGTCCGCGCGCCCATGGCACGCGGGTTCAAGTATGGCCGGATGCGCAGTACTTTGATACCGCGAAGGTCAACGTGCGGGAACTCACCCACCTGTTGCGCGCCAAGGCTATTCTGCTCCCCGGTTTGCAGGTGACCCTCATGCTCCCGGAACAGGAACCCGTTCTTTGGAAATATAGTGAAGGACTGACGGAGTATCTCGCGGAAATCGTGGGTGATCTCGAATTGGCCACGCCGATTTTTGCCGGGGCTTTCTACCAGGACGGGGAAGGCAACGGTTTCGCCAAAGGAGAAGGCGCGGCCTGGGCCATGTGTTGGGGCGGTGGCGCCGCTCCCATTTCGGAAAGCTACGTCAATTTGATTCCGACGTTGGATGGAGGCACCCACGAATCGGGTTTCCGGGCCGGGGTTTTTGAGGCGGTGCGCAGTTTCATGGAGCATCACAGTCTGGTCCCCGCCAAGCTCAAACTGGTGCAGGACGACGTCACCGGGAAGACGGCGTCGGTGCTCTCCACCCGTATCCTCGATCCGCAGTTTCAGGGGCAGACCAAAGAGAAGCTCACCAGCCGCGATGCCCATAAGCTGGTGGCCCAGACCGTGCGTGATCCGTTGGAACTCTGGCTCAATCACCACCCGGATGTCGGCAAGGCGATCGCGGATTTGGCGATCCAGAATGCCCAGGCGCGGACCCGCGCCGCACAGAAGATTGCGCGTAGGAAGGGTTCCGGTCTGGCGACGTTGCCCGGCAAGCTGACGGACTGCGAAAGTGAGGACGTCCAGCGGAATGAGTTATTTCTGGTGGAAGGGGACTCCGCCGGTGGCTCGGCCAAGGCGGCGCGTGACAAGGAGTTTCAGGCATTGCTCCCGTTGCGGGGCAAGGTGCTGAACACCTGGGAAGTGGATGCCGACCTGATCTTCAAAAATCAGGAGGTTCACAATATGGCGGTGGCCTTGGGCATCGAGGCGCACGATTTTCAGGCGAACCCGGATCTGGCGCTCGCTGGCTTGCGCTACGGCAAAATCATGATTCTCTCCGATGCCGACGTGGACGGTAGCCATATACAGGTGCTGATCCTGACGCTCTTCTTGCGGCACTTCCCGGCGTTGTTACAACGGGGTCACGTCTTCGTGGTCAAACCGCCACTATACCGGGTCGATGCCACTTGGCGTGGCAAGGCCCGCAAAATCTACTGCGAGGCCGAGGCGGAGCGGGATGCGGCGATAGATCGTTTACGCACCGAAGGGGTCAAGGAAAGCGCCATCTCGGTACAGCGTTTCAAAGGATTGGGCGAGATGAACCCGGATCAGCTCTGGGAAACCGCCATGTGCCCGGATACACGCGTCCTCGTTCCGCTATCCATGACGGCTGCCGATCAGGCCGCCCTGCACGCTCGTTTCAGTCTGCTGATGGCCAAACAATCTTCCGGCGGGCGCCGCGAATGGATGGAACGGGATGGCTGGACAGCGGAGATCGACATTTAGCGCGAGGAGTTTCGAACATGACGAACACCCGTGATCTTTTTGATCTCACCGATGGCGGGGATCTCCTGGAGGGGGCGGTCGCGGCTAGTCCCTCTCCGCCGGAAGAATCCACGGCCGCTCGGGAAGGTGATGTATCCCTACCGCCTCCGCCGCCCGGAGCTGCGGGACCGGACCTCCCCCAAGCTTCGGAGCCACCCCTCGCGGAATACGCCGCGCGTGCCTACCTGGCCTACGCCATGAGTGTGGTGACCGGCCGGGCCATCCCCGCGCTGGCTGACGGCCAGAAGCCGGTACAGCGGCGAATTCTCTACGCCATGCGTGACATGGGCTTGCAGCGTTCTCCCAAACATGTAAAGTCGGCGCGCGTGGTGGGCGAGGTCATCGGCAAATGGCATCCGCATGGGGACACCTCAGTGTATGACGCCATGGTGCGCATGGCCCAGCGCTTTACCCTGCGTTACCCCGTGGTGGATGGGCAGGGCAATTTCGGCTCCCTGGATGGCGACTCGGCCGCGGCCATGCGTTACACCGAGGCGAATCTGACGCCCATCTCCGAGCTTCTGTTGGCGGAAATGGACGAGGGTACGGTCGATTTCCGCGGCAACTATGACGGTACCCTGGAAGAGCCGGTCACCTTGCCCGCCCGCCTGCCTTTCCTGCTCATGAACGGCGCTTCCGGCATTGCGGTCGGCATGGCTACGGAAATTCCACCCCACAACTTGCGGGAGCTGGCGCAGGTCTGCGCGGCGCTGGTGCGACGCCCGGACATGGCCGATGACGAGATTCTGCACCAGATCCCCGGTCCCGACTTCCCCGGCGGTGGCCAGATCATTTCAACACCCGAGCAAATCCGCGAGGCCTATCAGTCGGGACGCGGCAGCATCCGGGTGCGCGCGCGCTGGGTGGTCGAAAAATTGGCGCGCGGAGAGTGGCGGATCGTCGTGCAGGAACTGCCGCCGGGGGTATCCACCGCGCAAATCCTCTCGGAAATAGAAACCCTTTCCAACCCGCAACCCAGGGGGGAGGGTAAGAAAAAGGCGCTCACTCCGGAGCAGCAGGCGACCAAAACCGCCATGCTGTCCCAGATCGATATGGTGCGGGATGAGTCGGGCAAAGCCCACGCCGTGCGTATCGTCATCGAGCCGCGCTCGCGCAACCAAGACGCGCACAGTCTGATGACTTATCTGCTGGCCCGTACTTCGTTGGAGTCCAACCAGTCGATAAACCTCACCGTGTTGGATGTGGAGGGCAGGGCACCATGCCTGCCGCTTACCCGGATATTGCGGCAGTGGGTGAGCTACCGGGTGACGACCGTGCGCCGGCGTAGCCGGTTTCGCCTCGACAAGGCGCTGGCCCGCATCCACATTCTCGAAGGCCGCTTGCGGGTGCTCCTGGATATCGATGCGGTGATCCGCGTGATTCGCGCATCCGACGATCCCAAGGCCGACCTCAGAACCCATTTCGATCTCAGTGAGATTCAAGCGGAAGACATCCTGGAGATTCGCCTGCGGCAACTGGCGCGGCTGGCGGGCATCGAATTGCAAAAGGAGTTGGCCGATCAGCGGGAAGCCGCCGATGCCTTCACCCTGCTCCTGCAGGATGAAACCCGCCTGCGGGCCCTGATTGCCGAAGAAATCACCGCCGATGCGAGAAAGTTCGGGGATGACCGTCGCACCCTTCTGGAAGCCGATACCGCGACTACCAGCAAATCCATCCAGACCATTGCCGCCGCCGTCACGGACGAACCCGTCACGGTGATCGTCTCGCAAAAAGGCTGGCTGCGCACCCGCTCCGGCCATGGCCTGGATACGACGGTCTTGGGTTTCAAGGAAGGCGATGCCCTGCTCCGAACCTTTGAGGTGCGATCCACGGACACGCTGGCCTTGCTGGACCACTCCGGACGTGCCTACTCCATTCCCGTGGCGCAAATACCCGGTGGGCGTGGTGACGGCATTCCCGCGTCGAGTCAGGTGGATTTTCAGGCAGGGGGTTTTTTGGTGTCCGTGGCCTGCGGCGCCGGTGACAGTCTGTGGCTGGTGGCGGGAACGGGAGGGTATGGTTTTCTGACATCCCTGGAAAACATCACCAGCAGGAACCGGGCGGGCAAGGCATTTCTGACATTGAGCGCGGAGGAACGCCCGCTGCCTTTGGTGTCAGTGACGGATACCCATGCAGAATTGTTTTGTCTGTCCTCGGACGGACATGGACTGGTGTTTCCGGCGGCGGAAGTCAAAAATCTGCCGAAGGGCAGGGGTATCAAGCTGATCGCGCTGGCGGGTTCGGCCACCTTGCAGTTCCTGTCATTGCTCCAGGAAGGACAGCCTTTGCCGCGCGGATTGCGCAAGAATCGTCTGGAATCCTGCCGCGGCCACCGTGGCGCGCGCGGTAGGGCCGTGCGTTGAGGAATGTATTTTGCCGAACCACCGCTGCGGGTGGCATTTTATGTTCCCGACGGAATCCATCGCGATTCCGCGGGTTCCACGAGGGTGCGTAAATGCCACAGGGTACGGCGATGGTGTTGGGCGCAGGCATCGTGGGCGTATCCATCGCGCTCCAACTCCAAAGGCGGGGTTTTTCGACGGCGCTGGTGGATCTTCAGCTTCCTGGAAGCGGCACGTCCCTCGGTAATGCCGGGCTCATTCAGCGGGAAGCCGTGTTACCGCACCCTTTTCCCCGATCCCTGCCGGAACTGCTGCATTATGCCCGCAATCAGTCGACGGAGATGTATTACCACCCCAGCGCCCTTCCAGCACTGGCGATTCCCTTTCTGCGCTACCGATATTACTCCCAAAAGGACCGCTACCGCGTGATCGCCCAGCACTACGGCGCCTTGCTACGTCCTTGCGTGGAGGACCATACGACCCTGGCCATGGCCGCTGATGCGATGGATCTGCTGCGCCCGGGCGGCTGGTTGCAGGTGCATCGGCGGTCTGATTCCCTGGCCCGTGCCCTGGCGGAAGCGGTGTATAAGGCGGAGGCCTTTGGCGTGACCCATACCGTCTTGGATGCCGCGGAGTTGATGCGGCGCGAACCGTCCCTGGCGGGGCCGCTGGCCGGCGCGATCCATTGGACGCAGCCCTGGGCGGTGTCCGACCCGTATGCCCTGACTCAGGCCTATCTGGGTCTGTTTCTGAAACTCGGCGGCGTCTATCAGACGGGAGACGCCCGATCGCTCCGCCGAACCGGATCAGGTTGGCAAGTATCCAGTGCCGCCGGTCCTGTCGAGGCGGCGCAGGCGGTCGTTGCGATGGGGGCCTGGTCGATGGATGTGACCCGTACTTTGGGTTATACCCCCCCGCTTTTTGGCAAGCGGGGTTACCACCAACACTATGCGCCGCCCGTTGAGGCGGCCCTGACCAGCCCTGTGCTGGATGCCGAAGCGGGATATGTGCTGGCACCGATGCGCCGAGGCATACGGCTTACCACTGGCGCAGAGTTCGCGCGCCGGGATGCACCACCTTGTACGATTCCCCTGGAACGCGCCGAACGACAGGCCCGGCGCCTGTTGCCGGGCCTGGGTGCGCGTCTGGACCCCCAGCCCTGGATGGGGGTGCGCCCTTGCGTGGCGGACATGCTGCCCATCATTGGTCGAGCCCCTGGTCAGCCTGGTCTGTGGTATGCCTTTGGACATTGCCATCAGGGCTTGACGATGGGGCCGACTACCGGACGCTTGCTGACGGAGATGATGGCGGGAGAAACACCGTTCATCGACCCCACCCCGTACCGCCCCGAACGGTTCTGAGCGAGGCGCGCCTCTTTCCCTTCATGGCGGGCGCGGGAGGGGGCTAGAGTTTTTTGAGGAGGGTGATCACGCTCAGCAGAATGACGGCACCAATGGTGGCGACGAGGATCGCGCCGATGACCCCGGCACCGATCAGGCTGGCGAGCCCGAAAAAAGTCAGTACGAAACCGCCGATAAAGGCGCCGGCGATACCGACGATGACGTCGCCAATCAGACCAAAGCCGCGTCCCTTGATCAATATTCCGGCCAGCCAGCCCGCCACCGCGCCGATAATGAGAAAAATGAGGATGCTCGAGAGCGTCATGGTGGGGAGATCCTGTCCTGGGGCCGAGCGCCCACCTTAGCAAAGTATGGGGGCGACCTCCACCCGTGGTTTCCCCGGTGGGGAGGGAGCCGGGGGAGATGCCCCGGGTCCATCTCCGGGTGATGCAGTCCTTTCCAATTCACAAATGAGTCTGAACAGGCAAGCTGAGTGAGTCTACTCAAGCGACCGGGATCAGGGCTTTGTTAATGGTACGGAACAGTTTATCCCGTGCCGTGTTGAGGCGACGGGCGGCTTCATTATCGCTGAACTGGTGGGCTTGTGCATCCAGATCGGCGAAGCGGATAGCGGGTCTGAGGAACTGGCTGGCCTCGGGCAGGGACTTGAGCTTGTCGTAGGGCGTCATCATGGCCTCGTAGCGGTAACGTTTGCGCAGGCGGCCCTTGGCGTCGAGGTATTCCTCCGGGAAGAAGCAGGGTCGGTGGAAGTTTAGGTAGGGCGAGAGGACGGTGAGGGTGAAGTCGTTGACCCGCTGGGCAAAGCGTCCGGGAATGTGGCTATAGCCCAGGTGTTTGCGTAGCACCGAGCCGTTCTTGCTCTCGGCTAGGGCATTGTCGTTGGATTGACGAGAGCGCGACTTGGTGAATTCCTCGACGTGGAGTTTGTTGAGCAGTTTGGCGACGCGGTGGTTGATGTACTCGGAACCGTTGTCGCTGTGGAAACCGTGGATAGTGAAGGGGAAGGCCTGGATGAGGTGCTCCAGGATAGGGAGGAGGAAGCGCTCGCTGATGCGTTCGACGGCGCAGACAAACTGGAACTGGGTGACTTCGTCGACGGCGTTGATGAGGTAGAGGCCCTTGATACCGTCCAGGTCGCCCTGGTGCACGGAGTCGACGCGCAGCCAGCCGGGGCGGCCGCCGGGACGAGGCTTGCGCCGCTCGCCAATGGCGTTGCGCAGCGGGCGGGTCTTGTCCTGGACGGTGCGCAGGCGCTGATAGCCGGTGCTCTTGCGCAGATGTAATGGATGCCTCCCCCTACACAGGACCGGCAGCGGGGAGTTTCTTGAGAGAGTCCTCGCTTGAACCGGACGGCATCAAGGTGCCAAGGTGGAAATTTATCCACGAGAAGGACAAGGAGGACTCATCATGCAGGTTACAACATATGGATTAGATTTGGCAAAATCAGTCATGCAGTTGCACTGGGTAAACATGGAGACCGGAGAGATTCATCGCAAACAGTTGAAGCGCCGAGCGCTTCTGGAGTTTTTCGCCAACCGCCAACCGGGTATCGTGGCGATGGAAGCGTGTGGTAGTGCCCATTATTGGGCTCGGGAATTGCGTAAACTGGGGCATGAGGTTCGCTTGATCGCCGCCCAGTTTGTGCGTCCCTTCGTGAAGACCAACAAGAACGATGCGGCGGATGCGGCAGCGATCTGGGAAGCCGTACAGCGGCCTGATATGCGCTTCGTGGCCGTCAAGAGCGAGGAACAGCAATCCATCCTGTCACTACACCGTATTCGGGAGCAACTGATCAAAATGCGTACGATGCAGGTGAACCAGATCCGGGGGCTACTCTATGAATTTGGTGCCGATCTTCCGCAAGGTCGCCAGAGGGGACTGAAAGAAGTTCCTGATGCTTTGGCTGATCTGGAAAAATCCATATCGCCCATGCTGCTGGACACCGTTCACCAGCAATTAAAGCGCCTTGAAGGGATGGACAAGGATATTGCGGATATCGAAAAGCGTTTGATGCTGTGGAAGAAAGACCAGGTGGCGGTGACTCGATTGATGGCTATTCCCGGCGTGGGGCTACTGACGGCCACCGCCATCATCGCCACCGTGGGGGACATGAAATCTTTCCGTTCAGGGCGGGAGTTTGCGGCGTTTCTGGGGTTGGTTCCCCGCCAGAGTGGGACCGGTGGCAAGGTCCGCCTGCTGGGCATCAGTAAACGGGGAGACGTCTATCTCCGAACATTACTAACTCATGGAGCCAGGGTCGTGGTGAACTTCCAGATCAAGAACCGGAACCCATGGATTGATAAATTGCTGAGTCGACGGCCCCACAATGTGGCTGTGGTGGCATTGGCCAATAAGATGGCCCGCATGATCTGGGCGCTGCTGGCTAAGGGGCGGAGCTACGATCCACAGTACCAAGGGGTCGTGGCGGCTGCCTGACCCCAAAAGGTGATTATTACCGAAGTTCAGCAGAAAGAGTTGCGCAGGTAGACAAGCGATTGATGGCAGAATAGGTCAGACCGGGGAAGGGAGAGCCTGAATGAGCCTGGTCCTTTGAGGACGCTGCGCAGATAAGGACCCTTCCAGCGGATTTCATCAAGGCCAGCAGGGTAATAACCTGCGCCACAGGCCGGATATAAGGCTGTAACTCGATCTTAGAAGCCAAAAATCAAAAGTCGACTTGCACAAACGGAGACATCCATATAAGGTTGTAGAGGTGGCCGTTGGAGATAGCGGCCAGGCGTTCGTAACGGGCCTCGCCGAACACCTGGAACGCACGCTCGGCGAGCTTGCGTGTGGCAGGACCGGAGAGCGTGCCGTGCAGACGGTCCAGCTCGGCCAGCAGGTGCACGTCCTCGTCCGTGTAGCGCCGCGCAAACGGCTTGGCGGGTGCCCCGCGCCGGTCCTGGACCTGGCGGGTCTGGCGGAACTGGCGGATATGCCGGACCACTTGCTGACGGGATAGCCCTGTCACTTGGCAGAGGAAGCGGGTGATAAGTCCCTTGTCGGCCTTGCGGCGCTGCTCGTAGTGGAAACGGCGCAGGGTGTCGGCGATACAGTCATAGGCTTCCTGGCGGCTGGACGCCTGGAAGGATCTGGCCTGGGTGACATCGACGAAGGCACGCAGTTGCTCCAGGGTGCTGAGCTTGTCGGTATGTAGAGTCACGATCATCTCCGGATGATCCCAGACCCCAGTCCGCTTTCAGACTCATCTCAGCGTGGAAACACGCTACCCCGTTCAGACTCATGTGTCGTTGGACAAGGCTGATGCTGGCATTTTCCGGGCCGCTCGGATACGCTCAGCCTGAAAGCGTTTGTGAGGTCGAGAATGAAAGTGCAACTCCTGGTATCCAAATGGTGCCCCGTGTGTCCACAAGCGGAGCGGATCTGGACCGAAGCCGCGCAAAAGGTGCCGATGGATCTGGAAGTCCTGGATGTCGCCGAGCGAAATGGCCGCGAGGTGGTCAGTCGATTGCGCATCAAAACCGTACCCGCCGTGGTGGTGGACGGCACTTTGAAGACGGTGGGCGTGCAGCCGTTGGGCGAGGTGCTGAAACTGCTCGGCGCCTGATGACGCCGGCGTTCCTCTTTCCGCGATCGGACGAGAAGACGTCAAATGAATGCGTTCATGAGTTCGCTCGGATGATCCGGGCGGCGCATGCCTTGGCCCGCGCCAATTCGTTGTCATAGATCGTGGTCTGATAGCCCTGAATCGGGGTGCGCGTGAGCGGTCGCAGCACCGAGTGCGGGTGCGCATTCAGGTGAATCTCCGCGACCATCGACAACCCTGGGCGCAAAGGGTGCGCGACGAGTTCCTTGGGGGGCAGGGCGATGCGCACCGGGATCCGCTCCACGATGTGGATGTAGTTCCCGGTGGCATTTTCGGGCGGCAGAATGCTGAAGGCGCTCCCCGCTCCCGGCAGCAGTCCCTGGACGATACCGTGATAATGCACCGCATGGCCGTAATAGTAGCTGGTGAGTGTTACCGATTGTCCGGGATGCACTCCTTTCATGTCCGTTTCCTTGACATTGGCCACCACCCACACCGTGTTCAGGGGGACCACCGAAAAAAGGTGCTGACCCGGGTGGGCACGGATGCCGGGATAAGCCGCGCGCTCTGCCACAAAACCGGAGATCGGCGCGCGAATGATCCGTCGTTGCCACCGGATGTCAGCGGTTTCCACCTGCGCAGCGGCCTGTCGTACCAGGGGGTTGGCGCTGAGGGTCGTCCCGGCGACGATGGCTTCGGCCCCCGCCAGGGCCGCCTGTTCGGCGGCTACCTGCGCTTGCAGCGCCTGAATTTTTCTTTGGGTATCCTGCAGGCGGATGGCGGAAGTGGCGCCACTGGGGAAGGCCGCGACCAAACGACGCAGATCGTCCTGCAATTGTTTCAATTCCACATTTTTGCTCGCCACGATGTGCCGCAGTTGCGTCACCACGGCAAAGGCCCTCCGCACGCGCCGAACCTCGGCCCCCAGGTGTGCTTCTGCCCGAAGACGTTGTAATCGTGACTGATCTCCCTGCAGAATGGCCATGACTTGGCCGGTATGCACAAATTCCGTATTTTCCACCAGCACCTTGCTGATGGTCCCGGGGACTTGATCCTCCACGGGAACGATATTGCCGGTGATGTAGGCGTCGTTGGTGACTACGCGGAACCGCCCGTGAAAGAACCACCATGCCGCCCACGTCAGCGCAGCGACGAGCAAAAGGGCGACGATCGTGGCGATGTGACGCAGACGCCGTTCAGGGGCGGGTGGCGGGTGGTGGATGATGTCCGTCTTGCGCGTCATGAGCGGTTTCCGGGCAAGGGGTATCCACCACCGAGTGCCGAGTTGAGACGTACCCAGGAAACGGCATCGGCGATCCGTAGCGCATTCAACCGATCCTGGGCATGCACCTCATTTATACGCGCTGTCACTGCTCCAAGCTTGTTGCGGATTCCCGCTTGAAACGCCGCATATTCCAACCGGCTCGTGCGCTGTGCCGCTGATATGATTTCCTGCTGCGCAGAGAGTTTGTGCCGGATCCGCCGCCAGTGACTGAGGCGATCGGCGATCTGGCGCACGGCTTGGAGGATGGTGAGGCGGTAGTGCTCTTCCGTGCCCATGTAGAGGGCGTTCTTTTCCCGTAGTCGCGCGCGCAATGCACCACCCTCGAAGATGGGCAGGGAAACCACCGGTCCTACCGCGTGCGCCAGATTTCCGGGACTGAGCAGATCCCCCAGGTGGATACTGTTCCAACCGGCGAAAAGGGCGATGTTGACATCCGGATAGAATGCCGCGCGTGCCGCACCCACTTCTTGCGCGGCCATCTCGATTTCCCATCGCGCGGCCACGATATCCGGCCGATGGACAATGATCCGTAAGGGTAAATCCTTAGGGAGCGGGATGACCGACAAAGACGGCAGGGGCGCTGCCTGAATGTTCCGTCCCCAGTCGGGGCCCTGCCCTGCCAATGCGGCGAGAGCGTGACGCTGCACGGCGATCCGGTCCGTGATATTCGCAACGGCCTGCCGTGCCGCGGCACAGGCCGCCTCTTGCGAATATACGGCCTCGGCCCCCGTCAAACCCGATTGCAAGCGCTGCCGATCCAAACGCAGGAGCGCCTGATGCAGCTGCTCCTCCCGGAGCATCAGGGCCCGCCGCTGGAGGTCGCCGATCAGCAAAAAATAGTGTGAAGCCACCTGTGTGGATAACAGCAGACGCGCTTCGGCAAAATCCGCCTGGGAGACGCGCACGTTTCCCAGGCTTGCCCGGATGTGATCGCTTTCTCGGCCCCATAGATCCACGTGGTATCGAATCTCCAGGGGGTTCAGTTCGGTATACAGCACACTGCTGCCGTTGGCGGTGGTATGCAGTCCTTGCTTGGAGAAGTATTCCTGGGTCGTCGAAGCGCCTGCCGAGAGGTGTGGCCATAAGGTGGCGCGTTGATGCGCCGCGGCGGCGCGGGCCATCAGTATTCGCGTGCCGACTGCCAGCAAACCGGGATTGGCGCGTAGCGACGCTTCCTCTAAGGCGTTCAGGGCAGGGATGCCGGCCGTTTTCCACCAGTCGTCCCGTGGCCAGGTGCCCGTCGTCACCCCCGACGAACCCGTGTATTGGGCGAGGGTACGGCTCATATCCGTGTTCTGGCCCATCTTATGCTCAGGCAAATGATGGGGCAGCCGCGCGCAAGCGGTGAGCGATAGTGCCACGGAAATGATGATAATCCGCCAGTTGTTCAAGGTTCTACCATCTGTTCCAGGGCCAGGCGGGTGCGCGCGTCGGGTTCCGCGAAAACCACATGTTTCGCCAACAGCAGCACGGCGCCCAGCGCGAGAAAAGTCCAGCCGGCACCGTAAAAAATTTCGTTGAAGGCCAAGAGCGCCGCCTGATGATCGATGCCCGTGACAAGCAATTGGTGCGCTGCCCCAGGCGTGATGTTCCGCTCCTGGAGCACGTGTCGCGCGGAGCGGAGTGGTTCTTGGACCATCGCATTGCCTTCCCCCAGAAAATGACGGTGCAATATCCGGCGGCGATCCCACAGGGCCGCTATTACGGGTATACCCATGGCTTGTCCTGAAACACGCAGGAAGTTCAAGAAGGCGCCGCCCCGCATTTCGGCGGTGTCCCGGAGGCCGGAGAGGGCGATACTGGCGAACGGGGGAAAGAGCGCGCCGAGAAAGAGTCCCGCCATCGCTTGCGGCCACAGGAGTTCGTCCAGTGAAGCCGGATGGTTATAGGAGGAGATCCAGAAACTGGAGACGGAGAAACCGAGCAGGGCGACAAAACCGATGACGCGCGGATCTATCCGGCGCACATAATATTGTGTCAGCATGGCGGCCAGTTTGGAAAAAATGGCCATGGGTAGCAGTAACAGTCCCGCCAACCAGGCGCTGTAACCCAGCGTCAATTGAAACTGCACGACGTAGAGTGCCATGGTGCCCTGAAAACAGAGCATCGTGAGAAAGAGACCCAGTCCACCGATCAGAAAATTGCGGCGCCGCAGGAAGCGCAATTCCAGCAACGGGTGTGGACTGTTCCACTCCCACGCCCAGAAACAGAGGAGGGCGCTTGCGGCGGTGAGCGAAAGCCAGAGGATGGTCGTTGATCGTAGCCAGTCGTCCATCTCACCCAGATTGAGGGCGCACTGAAGCGCGCCCGTTCCAATGAGAAGGAACAGCAAACCCGGCCAGTCCAGCGCAGGGTGACGATGTTCTGCCTCCCGTCCCGCCAGCAGGATCGCAATGATGAGGGCGGCGGTGACCGCTATGGGCACATTGAAGTAGAAGAGCCAGCGCCAACCCCACGTATCGGTGATCCAGCCGCCTATGACCGGGCCGAAAGTGAAGGGCGTGATGGCTGCCAATCCCCATAGCGTGAGGCCCATATTGCGGCGGGGTGGCAGGTAATGCCTCAGCAGCACGCCAAGGGAGATCGGTATGGTGATGCCTCCCGCATAACCCTGCAGCATACGCGCGGCCAGGAACCATCCGTAGTCATGGGACACCGCGCAAACCGCCGAGGCGAGCGCGAAAGCAAAGAAGGCGCCCAACAGGCTACGCCTCTCACCCCACCGATTCAGAAACCACGCTGCCGTGGGAAAAGCCAGGGCCATGGACAGGAAGAAATTGGCTTGTGTCCAGTCCACATAACTTGGATTGACGCCAAGCCCTCCCGCCACCTGCGGAATCATGGGCAGATAAGCACCCGTATTGAACAACACCAGAAAATGGCCCAGCCCGATGGCCAGATTGAGCGTGAGCAACATGGGGGTACTGAGGGGGGGCGAATCAACGGAGGTTTTTACGGATGCAGTGGTCACCGGTCGGCTTGCTTGATCCTTGGAAAATCTGTGCCCATCATGCGACCATCCATTTTATAGTTCAAATTGGTATTATTTATTTTATTCATAGGGCGTGTTGATGTATGCGGAGATGGAGCTACAGGAAGGGTGAGAGAAGACGCGCGCAGCCGTCAAACAGGCGATCGTGAAATGGACGATGCCTATAGACCTCGTAAGTGAGCTGCCTCGCGGCCTTCTGATGGGCGATGAATAAGTTATTGATGTTTTCCACGAGAACGGAATCATAACATTCCACATCGAACTCATAGTTCAACCGCAGACTGCGCTCATCCCAATTTCCAGAACCCATCAATAACCACTGATCGTCCACGATCATGAGCTTTGAATGGTTAAAAGGCGGTGGGCATAGCCAAAGGCGGGCGCCGTGTTTCAGTGTTTCGTTGATCCGTCCCATAGTGGCGGCAAGCAACACCTTGCTGCCGCTCTCTGGAATGAGGATGTCCACGGCGACTTGCCGGTTGATGGCGTCATCAATGGCCGCCAGCAACACTTCATCCGGGATGAAGTAGGGAGACATGATGCGGACGGATTGTGTCGCGACATTCAGGGCGGTCAGGTAGGACCCCCGCAAACGCTCCCAGCGTTCGTCAGGCCCCGCGGCGATGCCCCGCGCCAGCACGCTGCCGGTTTCCGGAAATTCGGGCGTTTCCGAGAACCAGGGATCACCGCGCAGCGTTTCCCCTGAACTGTATAGCCATTCATCCACAAATACATTGGACAGGTGTGTCACAATGGGTCCCGTCAGGCGAAAATGGGTGTCCTGGAAGACGCGTTTTTCCGGGTCCGGAGACCAGTAATCACGGTGAATGTTGAAACCACCCGTAAAACCGATACGGCCATCAATCACGCATATCTTTCTATGGCTGCGTAAATTCAGGAAGAAAACTCGATGTGCCAGCAGGGGTGAATTGAACAGGGCGTAAGGGATATTCGCGGCACGTAACGCCTGGGTGATGGATGGTTGTGCGAGATGTGCCATGACGCCGTCCAGCAATACCCGGATCTCTACTCCCCGGACATGTGCTTGTCGCAATGCCGCGATGAATTTTTCACCAATTCCATCCGCATGAAAGATGTAAGTCATCAATGCAATAGATTGCTTGGCGGCCGTTATCTCCGCGATCATGGCACTGTAGGCCGTTTCTCCGGAGAAGAGCGGAACGATTCTGTTTCCGGCCAACAGATGTTGTTCAGTGAGATTGTGCACGGATTTCACCAGAGGTTTGAAATGATCCGGAATTCCGTGTTCGCGCAAAGCGTGCGCATCCACTTGATACTGATTTAAAACGGGATATCGATAATGGTCGATACCCCTGCGCAAGTGGATTGCCTTGCGTTTCACCCGATTGATGCCAAGCAAATAATAAAGCAAGGGTCCTAGATACGGCGCAAACCAGATTGTTACCAACCATAACGCCGCCGCCAACGGGTTGCGCTTGGTCATGATGACCCGTATGGCGGCGCTGATGGAAATAGTGAAATAGATCAATGATAAAAGGATGGACATGGGGTGATTCCTGAATCTGACGGCAAAGTCGCGAGGGCTGGATACACTATTTCTTGGCTGTATCGGGAACCATACCGGCATCACGGAAGAGAACCGCTTGATGTGATTCAAGGACTACCGTCAGGTCGATACTGACCTGGATCGAGGAAGAATTGGTAGGCGGGATTGGTCGTTTCCGCCACATGCGGATAATCCAGCCGGGACAGCAAGGATTCGAATGCCCCCATCTCGGGGTCCGGCACCTCAAAACCCGCCAGCACGCGCCCCAAGTCAACGCCATTGTTGCGATAGTGGAAGAGACTGATGTTCCAGCATCCTCCCAGCTTGTCGAGGAAATCCATCAATGCGCCGGGACGTTCCGGAAATTCAAAACGGTAGATCCGTTCGTTCTGCGCGGCGGCCGCATGGCCACCGACCATGTGCCGGATATGCAGTTTGGCCATCTCGTCATCACTCAGGTCCAGTGCTTCATGGCCGGTCGCGCGTAACTGCTCCAGTAATGCGCTGGCGTCTTTCCGATCGCGGATGGCGACACCCACAAAAATGTGGGCGCGGTCCCGGCGGTGCAGGCGATAGTTGAATTCTGTCACGACCCTCTGGCCGATGGCGGCGCAGAAGGCGCGAAAAGCGCCGGGCCGTTCGGGAATGGTGACCGCAAACAGCGCCTCGCGCGCTTCGCCGAGTTCCGCGCGTTCGGCGATGAAGCGCAGGCGGTCGAAGTTCATGTTAGCGCCGGAGAGGAGGGCGACCCAGGCCCCTCCCCGGCCATCCTCCATTGCCGCCATCCGCTTCAGGCCCGCCACCGCCAGTGCCCCGGCCGGCTCCATGATGGAGCGGGTTTCGTCGAAGACATCTTTGATCGCCGCGCATATTTCGTCATTATTCACCCGCACGATCGCGTCGACGTATTTCTGGCAGAGGGCGAATGGATGCTCCCCCACCTGGCGCACGGCCACACCGTCGGCAAATATCCCGACCTGAGGCAGGATAACCCGTTTTCCGGCCGCCAGGGACTGATACATGGCATCGGCCTCGAAGGGCTCGACGCCAATGATACGGATCTCGGGGACAATGGATTTCAGATAGGCCGCCACCCCGGCAATGAGACCCCCGCCGCCCACGGGAATGAAAATGGCTTCTAGGCCGGCCCCCCGTTGACGGAGGATCTCGGCCCCCACCGTGCCTTGTCCGGCGATGACCAGGGGGTCGTCGAAGGGCGGGATGAACGCCATGCCGGATGCGCCGATCAATGCGTTGCAATGGGCTTGGGCATCGGAATAGCTGTCGCCCTGCAGGATGACTTCGGCGCCCCGCGCGCGCACGGCGGCGACCTTGATTTCCGGGGTGGTGCGGGGCATGACGATGACGGCGCGAATGCCCAGTTTCTGCGCGGCATAGGCAACACCCTGGGCGTGATTCCCCGCGCTTGCGGTAATGACGCCGCGCGCCTTTTCCTGGGCCGAGAGCTGCACGATCTTGTTGTACGCGCCGCGCAGCTTGAAACTGAAGACCGGTTGCAGATCTTCGCGTTTGAACAGCACTTCCCGCTGCAGGCGCGCGCTGAGTCTGGGGGCCGCCTCCAAGGGGGTTTCCCGCGCCACGTCATAGACGCGGCTACAGAGTACCTCGCGGAGCAGGTTCTTCACGAGGCGTTTTCTTCAAGTGGGTGCGGTCGCATGATTTTCCGGAATTCCGCGATGTCGGGGGCGAGCGTGGCGTGCGCCTTGGTTTCCATGGCTTCATAACGCTGCAAGACGTCCTCGCCCATTTCAGTCAGATGCGCGCCGCCACCGTGGCTGCCGCCGGTGGCGGTGCTGACCACGGGCGCCAGGAAACAGCGGTTCATCGTGTCCACGAGCAACCAGGCGCGCCGGTAGCTCATGTGCATGGCCCGTGCCGCGGCGGAGATGGAACCCTCGGCGCGAATATGGCGGAGCAGTTCTGCCTTGCCGGGGCCTATGGCGATCGCTTCCGCGAGCAGAACCCGGAGACGGGGTTGCGGGTAGTCGGTCATGGGACGATTTTCCTCTCAAAATAATCCAGCAGCGTATTCGGTAGCCAGCGCAGATGACCGGGAAATGGGCCGTCCACAAAGCCGACATGTCCGCCTTGCCGGGTAATACAGCGTGTCACGGAGGCACTGATCCGGACGCGGCGCACCACGTCGATGGGCACGATCGGGTCATCCGCGCTGTGCAGGAGCAGTGTAGGCACCCGGATTCGGGAGAGCAGCGGAGCGGCGGAGCCTTCTGCCCAAAACTGCCGCGCCGCTGAAAAACCGTGCACCGGAGCGGTAAAGTATTGATCGAAATCATACAGGCTCTTGGCGGAGAATACACGGGGCCAATGCACGAGATCCGGATAACGTGTCCGGTAGCGGCGAACGCTCGTTTTCATGTTTTTCAGAAAATAGCGCCCGTAAAGATGAATGGGGCCTTTCTGCAGATGGGCCGCCGTTGCCGCCAGGTCAATGGGCGCGCAAACCGCGGCCGCACGGCGCAGGACTTCGAGGGCCGTGTCACCAGCCTCCCCCAGATATTTGAGCAAAGCATTCCCGCCGAGAGAGACGCCGACGGCATAGCGCGGACGTTCTGGCATCAACGCCGCCGCGCGCTCCAGCATCCAACGGATTTCCGCGCTGTCTCCGGCGTGATAACTGCGGGGCAAAAGATTATCCATGCCACCACAGCCGCGGAAATTGATGAAACACCCGGCCCACTCCCGCTGTCGCAGGGCTTCGGCGAGCGCCCGGGCATAGTGCCCTCGCGAACTGCTCCCCAGGCCGTGGAAGAGGATGACGACCGGCGCCCCGGCAGGGGCGTCCACCCAGTCCACCGCGAGTCGATCCGCATCGGGAGTCTGCCAGATCTCGCGGCGAAAGTCCGCGTTTCCAGATCGGGCAAAAAAAGGCGCCCAAATGGTCTGAACATGCCCGTCCCGCGACCACCAGGGCGGATGAAAGGTGCAGAACGGATTCAATCCTCTATATGGGCGTCGTGATCGCGTAAATAGGCTTCGAGTTCGTCGATGCAACTGCCGCAACCCCCGCCACAGCCGGCGTGGACCATGAGCAGTTCCATGAAGGGCAGGGGGTTGGCGCGCTGACGCGCAAGAATTTCCTGAAAAGTGGCGGCCGAACAGCAGCAGTAGGGGCTGTCATCGACTTCCTCGGGGGCGGCGGACATGGCAGAAATTTCACCTCTACAGAAGATATTAAGGCAGGGAGCATACATTAGCCATTGAGGACGTGCAGTGCAAGGGTCCGTCGCCAGGGCCGGCCCACGCTGACCAAATATATGTGCCAGATTCATGCAGACGAAGAACCGACCATATCGAAGATATGGTCATTCTTGTTCCTCGCCGAATTTGTGGGCATAATTCCCGCCTATCCTTAAAGGGTGGGTGGTTCCGGCGCTCTGGTTCGCTCTCACCCTCATTACAAAGGAAAAAGGAGGATTGCATGCGGTTTCGATCGCTGGCGGAAATGGGCGTTCTGTCTCTGTGGGCAACGATGGGGGTTGCCTATGCCGCCCCCCGTTTCACCGTGGGTAATGTACCATCGTACTATCAGGGGAGTTTCGGAACGGCCAGTCATATCAGCATCTTCTACGATGCCAGCTACCTCCAGTTTCGAAATCGGAGTTGGCGTCTCAAATTGATGGTGCCCTACCTCTCTGTGTCCGGATTACCCAGAGGGGCACAATTGACGGGCGGAGGGGTCGCTCGGCGGACGGGCACCACACAAACCCGGAGTGCCAGTGGTCTCGGTGACATTTGGCTCTCCGCGCACTACACGGTTTACCAGGGAAGCGGCCTCCTGCCGGCCGTCGTGCCCTATACCAAGGTCAAATTTGGCACGGCTTCCGTCACCAACGGATTGGGTACGGGGCGCAACGACTACGAGGTTGGCATGGGTCTGGACGAAATCATCGGCACCCGCATTTTTCCGTTCGCCCATCTGGGTTACCGCTTTGTGGGCAATCCCGTGGGTGGCAATCTGCGCAATATCTGGACCTATGACGTGGGTTCCAGCTTTATCGCCACGTCGCGCAACATATTCACGGCGATGTTTTCCGGTTCCGGTTCCGAGCAGCCGGGTTACGCTGGTCCAGCGGACGTCATCCTTGCCTGGAATTACAATGTCACGCGCGCCGGCAGCGGCTTTCAACTCTATGCGGACAAAGGGCTGTCCAACGGCAGTGCGAATTACGGGGTTGGTCTGGGCGCTCAAGTCGTTTTTTGATGCGGGCCCGGACCGGGTACAGCGTCCGGAATGAGGACCTATTCACAGACCACCGGGCCATGGGTGAGGCTGCGGTGGCCGTCCCGCCAACGGATGGTGGTGAGGGAGCCGTTCGCGATGGGCACCTCGCGGAATCGGACCAGTGGTTCGTCCCGGATTTCGAGAATGGCGACCCGGATTACCCCTGCGTGGGTAACGGCCAGGATCGGTCCGGGCCGGGTGCTGATCTCCATGAGGAAAGAGCGTACGCGGCGCTGAAGATCGGAAAGGAACTCCCCACCCGGAGGCGCCACCTCGGCAGGGTTTTGTTTCCAGCGGCGCAACAGCCCGGGCCACCGCGTTTTGATCTCCGCTTGCTGCAAACCCTCCCAGTCTCCATACCCCATCTCCACGAGCCGCTCGTCCGTGGCGACGGGCAGACCCAGATGTTCCGCGACGATGCCGGCACTGGCATGGGCGCGCTTCAGTGGGCTGGCCACGATGGCGGTGAGGCCCAGGTGGGCGAGATGTTCCGCAGCCCGCCGCGCTTGTGCCTCGCCGTGGGACGTGAGTTCCGGGTCGTCGCTACGGCCCTGGTAACGTCCGCTGCGATTCCACTCGGTTTCACCGTGCCGCAACAAGATCAGGACGGTCTCCATGCGCGGGATGTTTAATAACGCCAGGAAACGCCCGCCACCAGTCTGCTGCCGGCATGGATGCTCTGACCGGCCAGATCTATTTCGTAGGCGATGAGCGGCCGGATGTTTTTGGTGACGGCGTATTCTAGCCCCACGCCGCCACGCAATATATTGTAAAACTCCGAGGCGTTGGGGGTCGTGCTGATGGCCAGCGCGTTGCTGGCCAGTGTCTTGGAAAAAAACAGGGTGCCCATGATGGTGATCCGCTGAATGGGGCTCACGCCCACCACCGCCGAGGCGCGCGCCTGTGTCACGCCATTTCTGACATAGATGCGCGGGCCGACTGAAAGGCTGGCGTATACCAGTCGCGGGCCGAAATGATGCACGATGCCCACATCGTAATCCGGCTCGACGGCCAGGGCGCCGACCCCCAGTTGGGGCGTGGTCGATGTACGCCCTGTAGGGACAATCGCATTGACGGTAATGGCGTCGGCGAAGTGCGCGCGTTGCCGCAATCCGTAGGAGAGGCCGATCTGCTGATCCTGCAACCCCGTCGCGGAGTAGGTTGCCTTCGGTTTGGATTTGATGAGCCGGGCGGCGCGCAATTCGTACACGAACGCCCAACCGTGTCCGAGCCCTTGTTCGCCGTCCAGGCGGATCTGTGTCTCCGAAAGCCTTGAATGGGTCGGATGCGTGTTGGCGCTGAACGAGGTCTGTGGAAAGAGGCGGTCGGAATGATAAAACCGCACCGTGGCTTTGACTTTTCCTGACCCCGCGGCGGGAATCCACGGCTGGGCATGGGCGTGTCGAACCCACCCCGCGCAACAGATGGACACCAACACCAGGGTGAGGATCAGAAGATTCTTGCGATGGGTATCCATGGGGGTCTTCCCTGTAGGCATGCTGGTCTGGTGCATGAGATTCAGTTGGCGAAGGCCAGGTATTCGAACCCCATGGCTCGGATCTCATCTGGAGAGAGCAGTCCACGACCGTCCAAGACCACCTTGCCCGGCATCGAGGTGTGGATGCGTGACCAGTCGAGACTGCGGAATTCCGGCCAGTTGGTGGCGATCAAGACCGCGTGACAGCCCAGGGCCGCCGTGTAGGCATCAGGGCAATACTTGAGGGTATCGTGGGACGGTTGCACTTTCTGCGCGGTGGGCATGGCGACGGGATCATGGGCTTGAACATATGCGCCCTGCTGACACAGCATGGAGATCACGGATAACGCGGGTGATTCACGCACATCGTCGGTATGTGATTTGAAGGCCAGACCGAGGACGCATACCCTCTTGCCGTGGAGACCCCCCAACGCCTCGTCCAGCTTCGCGACGGTAAGGCTGCGTTGGCCGGCGTTGATGTCCATGACCGCGTGCAGGAATTGTGAATAATATCCATGCTGTTCCGCGATGGCGGACAAGGCCAGGACGTCCTTGGGGAAGCAGGAGCCCCCGTAGCCAAGGCCGGCCTCGAGGAATTCAGCGCCAATGCGATCGTCGAAGCCCATGCCTTGGGCAACGGCATGGATGTTGGCCCCCACGCGCTCGGCAATGCGGGATATTTCGTTGATGAAAGAGATTTTGGTGGCCAGGAAGGCGTTGGAGGCGTACTTGGTAAACTGCGCGCTGACCGGGTCCGTGAGAAGAACGGGGCAGCGCAAGGGGGCATACAGTGCCGCCACCTCCTCCGCGGCCGAGGCATCCCAGGCGCCGATGACGGCGCGGTCCGGGTGGAAGGTGTCGTACACCGCCGATCCTTCGCGGAGAAACTCCGGGTTGACGACCAGCGGGGCATTGATCCCCAGGGGTAGGTGGCTGGCCAGGATGGCGGCCACGCGTTCCGCGTTCCCGCCGGGCGGGGTGGTGCTCTTGAGGATGACGATGAGGGGGTGCCGCGCTGAGAGGGCGACCTGCCGGGCGGCTTCTTCCACTTGACTCATATCGGCATGTCCGCTGGGGGTTGGCGGTGTGCCGACGCAGATGAAAACCATGTCCGCCTGCTGCATGGCTTCGGGGTAAGCGGTGGTGAAGTCAAGACGCCCGGCCTGGTGGTTCCGTTCCACCAGTTCGGGAAGCTCCGGTTCGCTGAAGGGAATCCGGCCCTGCCGCAGCATGGAGATTTTCCCTTCGTCCATGTCCACTCCCACGACGTGATGCCCTAATTCGGCCAGGCAGGCCGCGGTCGTCAATCCTACATAACCGACACCGATTACCGCGATGTGCTTCATACCGCCTCCTGCGTGGTGCTCATGGATGGTGTGTGATAGCCCTGTTGCCAGAGCTCGGCATAGTGGCCCCCCTGGGCGAGAAGCTGCGCATGGGGGCCGTCTTGGACGATGCGCCCATGGTCGACAACCAGGATCCGGTCGGCCTTGGCGATGGTCGCCAGGCGATGGGCGATGACCAGGGTGGTGCGGCCGATGGTGAGACGATTCAACGCTTCCAGCACGCGACGTTCGGAAAATGCATCCAGCCCGCTGGTGGGTTCGTCGAGGATGACGATGGACGCGTCCCGTAACATGGCCCGGGCGATGGAGAGGCATTGCCGCTGTCCGCCGGAGAGCCCTCCCCCCCGCTCCCCGATCCGCGTGTCATAACCGTCGCGTAATCCCTCGACGAGGTCGTGGATGCCCACCGCCCGCGCCGCGGTGATGGCCTCTTCCCGCCCCGCCCCGGCGCGGCCGTAGGCGATGTTCTCCCAGACGGTGCCGTGGAAGAGAAGCGCTTCCTGCAGGACCAGGGCTATCCGGTTCCGGAGGGAGGTGAGTTGGAGATCGCGCAGATCGTGCCCGTCCAACAGAACCCGGCCCTCGACAGGATCATGAAAACGCGGAACGAGACTCACCAGCGTGCTCTTGCCCGCGCCCGTGGTGCCGACCAGGGCGACCGTTTGGCCGGGATCGACGCGAAACGAGATATCTTTCAGCACGCTTTCATTGGGGCGATATCCGAAGGAAACCGAGCGAAACTCCAGTGCGCCGGCACAGGAGGAGAGATGGATGGCATCGGGAGCATCCCGGATGTCGGGCTCTTCGGCGAAGATATCCCCGAGGCGTTCGGCCGCCACGGTTGCCTTGCTGAAGGTTCCAGCCAGTTTGGCGAATTGGCGCAGGGGAGCCGCCATGCCGCGCAGGTAGGCGAGAAAAACCAGCAATTCACCCGTCGTGATGTGTCCGGCCAGCACTTGAGAGGCGCCGTACCAGACGGCGACTCCCACGGCCGCGGCCACCAGGCCACCGATCAGGGGGGTAAAACGCATTTGCAATTCGTTGGCTTCCAGGGCCGCATCCAGGCTCTCTTCGGCATGCTCGCGGAAGCGGCCTTCCTCAAAGGATTCACGGCCATATGCCTGGACGACGGGAATGCCGACAATGATTTCCTGCGCCATGCTCCAGAGCTCGCCTTCTTTTCGTCGCGCCAGGCGGAATGCCTGCTTGAGGCGTCTGGTGTGGCGCTGGGTAATCACCAGCAGCAGGGGAACCGCGGCTATCACGACCAGCGCGTAGCGCCAATCGATGGCGAGCATGATCCCGGCCATGCCGACGATGGTGAGTAAATGGGCGAAGAGGCCGGTTCCCATCGACACGACAAAATCCTGAAGCGTTTGAATGTCGCCTCCGAGCCGGGCCATGAGATCCCCGCTCTTCTGACGGCGGTGGAAGGCCAGAGAGAGCCGTTGCAGGTGGGCGAAGAGCAGGCGCCGAATGTCGAAAACGGCACGCTGCCCCACCCGCAATAACCAGCGCCCGCCGATGTAGGCCAGCGCGGAGTCGGCCACGGCGAACAGAAGCATGGTGATTCCCAGGACATCCAGCAGTGCCACGCGATGGACGATGGGGTCCGGCAGGAATCCGGCGAGCCAGATGGGCAGAGGCTTCTGGGAAATCACGCTATCGACCACGAACTTCAAGGGCCATGGAAGAACCAGCAGCACCATGGCCCGCATCGTCATCGCCAGGGCGGCGCCGGACAGCGCCACCGAGTGCGGGCGCAGAAAACGTCGCAGTCCCCACAGGGAGAAGGGGGAGGGGCTCTGATTCGCGGACCGTGCCATTAAGATGTTCCTGACCGCAAAGTGGTGATGATTTCTGCCACCTGTCGGGCGGTCTGGTTCCAGTCGAAAATGCCCTGCGCCGCGATACCCGCGCGGTGTCCCATGTGTTGCCGCTGCGACGGTTCGTTGAGCAGGGAGAGGATGCATTCGACACAGCCCGCGAGGTCTCCGGGCGGGAACAGTCGGCCGGTCACGCCGTCCTCGATCAAACTGGGCAGCTGGCCAAGCCGGGGTGCCACCACGGGCCGCCCAATCGCCAGCGATTCCACCACCTTGAGCGGTGAAAAGTAAAAACCGTCCTGCGGGAGATAGGGGGCCACCGTGAGGTCCATGGCAGCGAGATAATTGGGGATCTCTTCATGGGGCACGCGCCCCGTCATGATGACCTTGCCACCGAGCCCGTTTTCCGTCGCACGGGACTGAAGCCCGGTGCTGCCGGGGCCTTCGCCCACCACCAACAGCACCGCCTCCGGCTGCTGCTGGCTGACGCGCATAAAGGCGTCGAGCAGAAAATCCAAACCGTGCCAGGGTTTCAGGCTGCCCACGAAACCGATGACCAGTCGCCCGTCAAGCCCGTGGCGTGTGCGGACTTCCTGTCCGTCCACCTGGGGATGAAAGCGGCTGATATCCACCCCATTGGGCAGCACGGTCACGCGATCTTCCGGCACTTGCCGGGACAGCACATGGGCACGTACGGCCTCTGACACGGCCACGATATGATCGGCGCGCCGGAAGGTCGCGATCTCCGTTTCCTCCGCCAGGGTCGTGAGCCGCAATCCCCGGAAACGCGCCTGTTCATAAACCAGAGGCGCGTTCACTTCTAGCACGTAAGGGATGCCCAGGGCGTCGGCGAGGTCGCCGCCGGAGCGATGGAAGAGCGCATACCGTTCATAGAGCGCGTCCGGCTGCACATGCGCCGTTCTCAAGGCGTCCAGGGCACGCGATGCCAGCCGGCGGTCACAGACCAGTTTGTCGATTTCACGATGCACGGTGTGGTCCCATGCTTCTTGTCCGATACCCAGAGACTCCCCCTCGCCGCGAATTTCGGCGGCGTCGGTGTCGGGCGGCAACTCGATGAGCCGCGCCGGAGGAGAAGGATTTCCATATCCCTGCTTGGCGCAAAGCAGGGTGATGTCGTGTCCGACGCGGGCGAGTGCCGTGGTGAATTCCCGCACATGCACCGACGCCCCTTTGTCCCCCAGGATGGGGATGCCGCGATCCGCGCACAGGTACACGATATTCATGGCTGGACACTCTGCACAAAAAGAGTGCGCAAGGCCTTGGCGGTCTCCCAGCACTCGAAGCGTTCCTCTATTTTGGCCCGGCTCGCCGCCGCGAAGCGATGCCTCAGCGGTGCCTCGGAGAGTACCCGTTCCAGGGCGGCGGCCAGCGCCGCCGGGTCCTGCGGAGGTACCAGCAACCCGGTGCGGCCGTCCTCGATCAATTCAGGAATACCCGAAACCGAGGTGGAGACCACGGGCGTGCCGGCCGCCATCGCTTCCGCCAGGACATTGGGAATACCGTCCCGGTCTCCGTCTTCCGTTACCTGCGGGGCGAGGGCGAAGAGGGTCGCCCGCCGGTAAAAGGCCAGGAGACGGTCGTGCGCCATGGCGCCCGGCAGGGTCACTACCGCCGCCAGGCCGAGTTCGGCGATGTGGGCTTCCAGTTCCTGTCGCAGTGGACCTTCGCCCACGATGATACAACGAAAGGCAACCCCGCGGTGGTGCAACAGGTGGCAGGCGTTGAGCAAATCCCGCATCCCCTTTTTGGGGACCAGACGGCCTACCGAAAGGATCAATGGCAGATCGGCGTCTTCCCCGGATGGCGTACCCGCGAAAGTCTCGTCCTGGGGAAAGGCCGAGAGATCGATACCGTGGTAGATGAGATGGATCTTGTCCCAGTCTTGCCGGGGTAGAAAACCGCGCAGATACTCGACATTGTAGTGGGTGCAGGTCAGGACGAAATGCGCCGACTCGATCCGCCTGCGCATCACTTTGGGGGGGGTCAGGTAGAGATCCTTGGCGTGCGTGGTGAAACTGTGGGGAATGTTGCACATGACACCCGCCAGGCGGGCGACGGTGGCGGGCGCATTGGCGAAATGGGCGTGGAGGTGCTGGATGTTGTGTTGCAGACAGCCATGCGCCACATAACCGGAACGCAGGAACTGTTTCCCGACGCTCCATGGCCGGCGCGTGCGGATGGACCACCACAACGCGAGCCCGGTGGCATGCAGGTAGCGTAGCGGCGCCTGGGCCGCCACGACGGCGTGACTCCTGGCTACCGCGAACACGGCCTGGGGCCATGCGGGAGGGAAATAGGTCACGGTGGCCCGGACTTCCGAAACCGTGGGATGCCGGGGCGCGTCATCGGGCTGCAGGAGCGAGAAGATGTGCAAAGGCGTGTCCAATCGCTCCAAGGCGCGCATCTCGTTGAGGATGAAGGTTTCCGAAAGGCGCGGATAGCGTTTTAAAATGTAACCCACCGTCGGGGCCGCCGTGATCATCATAGGGGGGCCTCCATGGTGACCGTTCCGGGGTGGAGCATCTCCTCCAGTGCCTCACCGATGCGATGAACGCCGCCCAGGTCCACGGTGTCCCACTGGTTTCCTGGCGGCCGGGCGCCGGCGACGGCGGCTGCCACCAGTGTCGCCAGCCGATGCACCAGATCCTCCTCGGGGGAGATCACCCACACGAGCCCGAGTTGACCCAACATCGTTGCGCGAAGCCATTGTTCCATGCGGGGAGTCGATCGGGGGACCAGGATGGCCGGCTTCCGGGCGGCGAGGATTTCCGCTGTGGTGTTGTACCCTCCCATGGCCACGACGAGATCGGCCGTGTGCAGCAGGGCCACGAGTTCGGTGGTATAGGGAATGATTTGTATGTCCGCTCGCTGGGCGGCCAGTTCGACCAGCGTTTGATATTGACCCTCGGGCATGAGTGGCCCGGGAACGATGATGCTGTGCGCGGTGTTCGGCGGGATCCGGCGCAAGGCTTCAAGATAGGCCTCGATCAGGGCATATCCATCGCCGCCGCCACCGACGGTGACGAGCACCACCGGCACATCTGACCGGGCCACCGGGACGTCCTGCGCGCCCGTGCGGGCGACATAACCGCAGTACCGTACTTTGGCCGCCACGCTCGGGGAGAGGTGGTACGCGTCCACCACGTCGAACAGATGGCGGCTGCCGTAAACCAGAATCTGGTCGTATTCGGTTTCCAGCAGCGCGTAAATATCTTGCGCCTGCCAAATCTGACGCACGGTCTCGGGACTGTCGATGACATCTCTCAATCCCAGTACGGTGCGGGTCGCCGGCATTTCTTTTCGAATGAATCGTAGCGACGGCAACAGTTCCCCCTTCATTCCCGCTGGCGCATGGTCGACCAGGAGCGCGTCTGGTTGATAGGAGATCAGGGCGTTCAGAATGGCGGTTTCGCGCAGTGCCTTGACGGCCGCGAAGCTGGAGGAAAGATCCCGGGCCGCATATTCCTCGGCGCCCACCTTGACGACGGGCGGGAGGGCCCGCACCTCCAGGCCATCCGGCATCGGCCAGGAGCTGACCATGGGAAAACCGGTCAGCAGCATGCCCGAAAAGGGAGGACTACGTTGCATCAGATGTTCGATGATGGCCAAATTGCGGCGCAGGTGCCCAAGACCGAAGGTGTCATGGGAGTAGAAAAGTATTCGTCGCGATGAACCCTCATGATCTTTGGTGGACCATGGACGCAAGGCTGCGCTTGATGCCGGGCGTCCCCTCGGTACAACTTTGGAAGCCGGCTCGGAATCACCGGCGAACAACCGGCTCTGCGGAACTTCCGGGTCCGCACGCCGTGGGTTGGTGGACTGGAGATCCGCCGCCCATACCATCGGCAGGCGCCCGTATCGTTCCGTACCCCGTTCCATGAGGGGTTTCATTATCGCCCCCTGGACGGGAGTGTTTTGGGAGAGGGGGTGCCAAACGCCTTCCGGATGGTCGCTGGCGCGTCGTGTTCAGCGAGGGATTCGGCCTGAGAGGGGAATGCCCCCGGGCGGCGATAAGTACGGCGATTTCTGCGCCAGCAATCCATGCAGAACGTCGCCCATGCGCCGTTGAGGAAGATCCGTACCGCATGTGGATTTTGATGGCCGCAAATGGTGGTAATGGTGGTGCCGACATCCTCCATCCGTTCCGATTTCGCTACGAAGCGCCAAGCTCCCATCGTCAGGGGGGGTTCATCCTGTAGAACGTTCTGCTGCTCATACGTGGTTGCCATAATATCCTCCTTTAACTCTCCATCTCTCGGGAATGCCGCGGGTGTGACACGAGAAAACAGTATATGTGGTAATATTTCCCACAGTCAATGGGGTTTAAGTGCGTGCTGGGATATGCCACTGCTTTTCGATGCGACTCTGACCCATACCTCCGGTGGGCTCCATCAGACTGAACGGCATGCGGTCGTTCTGACCGCCACCACTCCATTTCCGAATGGCGGGTGAAAGGTTGAGCTCCTCTCTTGCCACAGGTAGTATAGTGGGATATTTTACCACGTCAAGCGGTGCAATGGTGGGTCGTTATTCCACGTCCTGTTATCATTTGGTCCGGAAACGGCATGA